>CAMLJM010000024.1 GCA_946480475.1 uncultured Alphaproteobacteria bacterium | reverse complement strand
TTAATCTTGCGACCGTACTCCCCAGGCGGTGTGCTTAATGCGTTAGCTGCGTCACTGAAATGCTAAGCAATCCAGCAACTAGCACACATCGTTTACGGCGTGGACTACCAGGGTATCTAATCCTGTTTGCTCCCCACGCTTTCGTGCCTCAGCGTCAGTATCTAGCCAGTTGGGCGCCTACGCCACTGGTGTTCCTCCGAATATCTGCGAATTTCACCTCTACACTCGGAATTCCCCCAACCTCTCTAGATCTCTAGTCATACAGTCTCAAAAGCAATTCCAAGGTTGAGCCCTGGGATTTCACTCCTGACTTGTATAACCGCCTACGCACGCTTTACGCCCAGTGATTCCGAACAACGCTCGCCCCCTCCGTATTACCGCGGCTGCTGGCACGGAGTTAGCCGGGGCTTCTTCTGGTGTTACCGTCATCATCGTCACACCCGAAAGAGCTTTACAACCCGAAGGCCTTCATCACTCACGCGGCATGGCTGGATCAGAGTTTCCTCCATTGTCCAATATTCCTCACTGCTGCCTCCCGTAGGAGTCTGGGCCGTGTCTCAGTCCCAGTGTGGCTGATCATCCTCTCAGACCAGCTACTGATCGTAGGCTTGGTGAGCCATTACCTCACCAACTACCTAATCAGACGCGGGCTACTCCTTTAGCGATAAATCTTTGGTCCGTAGACATTATACGGTATTAGCGTCAGTTTCCCGACGTTGTTCCGTACTAAAGGGCATATTCCCACGTGTTACTCACCCGTGCGCCACTCCCCTTGCGGGGCGTTCGACTTGCATGTGTTAAGCCTGCCGCCAGCGTTCGTTCTGAGCCAGGATCAAACTCTCAAGTTTGATTCCAGTATCGACAAGATTCTCATAAGAGACTTTCGATACAGTATAATTGACAAGAACTTACTGACTATAAAATTGCGTCACGTAAGTGATACAACAAACAATCAGCGCATTCTTGTTTCGTGTGTTCAACACGTCACAACGCTGCTGCCTGCGTATCATCTTCTTTCCTTCACGATGTTCAAGAACTTTCGCCCGGGACCAATGATCGAGTCTTCGATCCCGGCGGTACATGCGCATGTCGCTGCTGCACCGCTAAAAAAAGGCCGGGGAAACCCGACCGCTTGTCTGACGATGAGAGGTATATACTCAGTATAACTTTCAGCGTCAAGCTCTAAATTAGAAGTTTTTTCAAAGAAAAACTGGCTTTTTTAGAGGGCATCGACAGGCGATGTCGTTGCCAAGGCGGCCCTTATATAAAAAAGTTCCGGGTGGTGTCAAACAGATTTTCAAAGTTTTTAAGATTTTTTTAGTTTTTCCCAAAAAATCGCAGAAATCCGCTATTTTTCACCTATTTCCAGAACGTAAGAACCGCGCTCAGGGATACCAGAATGCCGGAAAATCCTTAATAACAGCTTAATAAGGGATTCACGAAAAAATTTATCCAGTTTATAATTTTAACCACTATCGCCCAGCCGCCTTTTCCGCCCTTTTTACCCCTCTTTCATATCTACCAATTTATATGCGCCAATCGTTGCGACACATCGCTTTATCGACAACCCTGCTGATATGCCTGAGTACACAGGCAGGCGCACAATCATGGCCGCACAACAATTACGCACCCTGGCTGTTGCAACAGGCCAGTGCGCAGGAAAACATTGAGAAGCCCACAGATGAGTTCGCCCTGATCGCAGCACCCTATGACACGCGCGAAGAAACAACCTCAAGCGACGACGCCTCTTCACCGCATGCTGATAATACGCGCGCCATCATGACGCCGCAGCATACACAGGCCATCCTGAGACAACTGGAAGCGCAAGAAAAAGCGCGCGCCGCTTCATTACTGGAACAAGCTTACTCCATGAGGATTGTCGATGAACTGACACAGTTTGGTTATGATCTGTTTGATCATAAGGATTTGTCCCGCGATAAGGATAAAGCGCATGACACAATAACCTCACGCGAAGGCTTGCCGGGCGGCGCCGCGCAGGATGACTTTGTTTTAAGCAGCGGGGACCGCCTGATGGTAACGCTGCGCGGACAGCAGAGCAGCCAAAAACCATACATCGTCGATAATCAGGGTTTCCTGATTGTCGAGGATATTACACCCATCCCGGCAGCAGGCCTGACATTGGGCCAGGTGCGCGAGATACTGGAAGCAGAGGCAGAGCTGCGCCACAACACACAGATCTTTGTGAGCCTGGATGCCGTGCGCCAGATTGATATTCTGGTTGTAGGGCATGTGAAAGATCCAGGCCGCCAGACATTATCAGTGTTTCACACAGTACTGGATGCGTTGATCGAAGCAGGCGGCATCGAGAAAACAGGCACACTGCGCCAGGTAAAGCTGGTACGTGATGGTCGCAGCACCTTTATCGATCTATATGGCCTGCTGGTTCACGCCAGCACCAATATGGACTTGCAGCTGCGCGATGGTGATCGTTTGATTGTGCCGCCAATTGGCCCCACAGTGGCAATTGCGGGCGGCGTCAAACGTCCCGGCATTTATGAGATACTGCCGAGTGTAAAAGGCATGCACACCAAGGGCGATAACAGCCAGAAGCTTTCTGTAGAAGAAGCATTGGATCTGGCAGGCGGTTATTTGGCGCCAGGCCAGAACCGCCTGATCAAGCTGTCACTCACACCTGATGGCCAGGAAAAGACACAGGAAGTGGGCAAGAACGTTTACGCCCCTATAATTGGAGACGGCAGCATCCTGATGGTTTCATCAAGCCGCGAGGTACGCTCTGGCACTGTCGAGATGTTGGGCCAGACACGTCAGCCGGGCCTGCATGATCTGGAAGAGAATAAAACCCTGTCTGCATTGATCCCATCCGAGAAAATGCTGGGCAAGAACATCTATCCCCTGATCGGGGTGATCGAACGCCAGGACCCCAACACCATGACCACACAACTGGTCGATTTCTCACCGCTACTGGTGGCCAAAGGCGAATTTGACCGCAAGCTGGAAGATGGCGATGTCGTGCATTTATTTTCGCGTCAGGAAATTCATGATCTGCAGAATGGCAAGGCACCAAGCGGCATTATTGAAGTCGGCTCCACCACCGATGAAAAAGAACCGATAAGCCCGGCCGTCAGATCGTTCCTTGAAGAACGCTCAGTATATGTACGCGGTGCCGTGCGTGACCCGGGTCCTTGGCCTGTATCAGAAGGTGCCAGCCTGGAAGCCATTATATCATCGGCAGGCGGCATGACATTAGAGGCCAGCAGCAGTGACATCGAAGTATCATCGGTGCACCAACCCGAAGGCCACGGCACCAAACAGCGTTTTGCCGTGAACACGCAAGAGACTGATCCTGCCAGCATCATGATTGGCCCCGGCGATACCGTGCGCGTAAACCAGAAATTCAACCGTGTTACCGACACCAGCGTCCTGATCATCGGCGAAGTCAAAAACCCTGGCCGCTATGATTTAGGCCCCGGCGATACTATGTATGACCTGATGCAGCGTGCCGGCGGCCTGACAGAACAGGCATACCCGGAAGGCGCGATCTTCAGCCGTGAAAGCGAACGCAAGGCAGAGGAGGCCCGTTTCCGTGCCGCTGCGCGTGACCTTGAACGTTCCCTGGCCGTGGCCATGGATAAAGAGACGCCGCCAGACGCCACGCAGATTGCGATGGCGCGTGACCTAGCCGCCGAACTCAAGAATGTGGAAGCCGTAGGCCGCATTACGGTGGAAGCTGATCCTGGCATATTAAGCGTAGAGCCGGAGCTCAACATTCTGCTGGAGAAAGGCGACCGCATTTATATCCCCAAACGCCCGCTAACCGTGCGCGTGAATGGCGAGGTGTTGTCCCCTGCCAATTTGCAATTCCGCAAAAATAAGGAGCCTCGTGATTACATCATGGAGGCCGGTGGCTTTACTTATAATGCAGACGATGATCGCGCCTTCGTATTATATCCGGATGGCAGTGCGCAACCATTGCAAGTCAGCAACTGGAACCATAAGGCCGCGTTCATTCCACCGGGATCAACCATTGTCGTGCCCCGTGACCCGAAACCTTTTGATTTCATCCAGTCAGCAAAAGATATCAGCCAGATACTTTCAAACCTGGCCGTGACAGGCATCTTCCTTGATGATATTCGCGACGATGATTAGGATAACAGTACATATATTTATTTTGTGCCTGCTTGCATTGTGCTTAAACGGCCTCTCAACAGATGTGTATGCGCAAGTTAGTGCTGAAAAATTTGTTTCAAGCGCCATGGCGCAAACAAAATCCGGCGTAACATATGACGGCCGATATTTCAAAATCCCTTATCCGGATGGGGATATACCCGCGCATCTGGGCGTTTGCACAGATGTTGTCATTCGCGCTTACCGGACGCAGGGTATAGACCTTCAGGAGCTTGTTCACGAGGACATGAAAGCGCACTTCCGTCTGTACCCAAAGCTATGGCAGATGAAGGGAACCGATACCAATATCGATCATCGCCGCGTACCCAACTTACAAGTGTTCTTTAAACGCCATGGCAAAAGCCTTTCTGTTACAAACCAAGGCTCTGACTATAAACCAGGCGATCTTGTGACGTGGAATTTACGTAGCGATGGCGGGAGCCTGCCTCATATTGGCATTGTGACGGATCAGATGTCGCACGATGGGAAACGCCCACTCATCGTGCATAACATAGGCCAAGGCCCCAAACTTGAAGACATGATTTTTGATTACAAAATAACCGGCCATTACCGCTATGGATTATAAGGCGTTATGTTCTTCAGCATCATCACCATCACACGCCATCATCTGAACGGTCTGAAAGATACAGCCCTATCATTGGCAAATGAAAACCCGAACCTCTTTGAATGGATTGTGATTGATGGTGCATCGACCGACGGCACCGCTGAATATCTGAAAACCACAAACGCGGATTGGATATCAGAACCCGATCAGGGCATTTATGACGCCATGAATAAAGGTATTGAACGCGCCAAAGGCGATTATGTATTATTTCTAAATGCGGGTGATATGCTGGCCCTGCCACGTACATTGGAAACATTGGCTGAATTGCTGAAAGCACGACCCATGCACCCAGACCTAATATATGGTGACGCTTTCGAAGAAGCATCTGAAGGTCGTGTCATCAAAACCGCGCACACCCATCAGAATATCAATCAGGGCCTTTTTACCCATCACCAATCGATTTTTTATCGTCGTGAGGTCATCAATAATCTGCGCTATGATCAGAAATATAATATCGCCGCTGATTATAAATTCACAGCGCAATTCCTGCGCACGTGTAAAGATGTCCTCTACTGGCCTCGCCCGGTTTGCACATTCGAGGCTGGCGGCATATCACAGAAGAAAGCATTTAAAGGCCGTATGCAGCAATCATTGATACGGTATGAATTGCAGATGACCAGGCCTATGGAAGAAGTGTTCATCGTCGCCAGGCAAACGATTGCTTATACCCTGCGTCGTATAGCTCCAGGGCTCTACTGGCGATTGCGCGCCAGCAGCGTGTAATAACGGTAACGGTCACGTGCCAGCGCAAATCCTTCATAGCCATCCAGAAAACCACGCTTCCATATATAACTATGCGCAAACGCAATAGCGCCGCGACAGGGTAAGCTGCGGAAAATTTCTTTCATGACCTGACGTAACGGTACGGGATCAACAGGCCAGGCGTTACGCATGTTCATGCCCGCTTCCCATTGCGCATAACGTTGATGCCGGGACATCCAGCCTTCCCCCCCTTCATAAGCATAATGCAATAAGGGGTGATGGATATGGCCAATCGTAGCATCTGCCATAGGCATAGGTTGGTAATGCCCCTCCATTTCGCCCATGCCGGGAAGATCAAGATCATTAACCACGGGAAAGCGGAATTTATAGCGATGAAATAGAGTGATTTTGGAATTCTGCAAACCATAGCGCAGAACACGGCCATTCATGACATACAAACCATCAACAAAATAACCATCATGCTGAGGGCTGGCCACAACCGCCCTAAGTTCTTCAACCAGATCAGGTGTGACAACTTCATCAGCGTCTACAAAAAGAACCCAGTCATGCGTCAATGTCAGATGATCCAGACACCACTGGCGTTTCTTGGGATATTGCCCGTTCCATGTATAAGGTACAACTTTTGCGCCAAAGGACTGTGCGATCAGAGTCGTATCATCCGTACTATGTGAGTCAATAACCACAACTTCATTGAAAGGAGATAAAGCCGCAAGACAAGACGCTATCCGTTGACCTTCGTTGCGTGTTGTCACCAGAACGGAAACAGGAATGGAAATCATGTGGCTTGGAAGCGTGCCGAGAAACTTTCACGCCCGCGACCTGTAGACAGGAAAATCATGAATCCCAGAAAGGCCCCCACAAATCCTAACAGGGGAAATAGCGTCTTTTTATCAGGCCATACGGGTTTGGCAGATACAGACGGCGGCTCGGCCAGCATGGCGGCAAAAGGCTCATTTAGTGCCAATATCATTTTCACCTGCTCCTGCTCCATCAGCAAGTTTGTCAGCATGCGGCGATGTTCAGGGTCATTTGTTGTACGCAAGGTATCGTTGAGCCAGACAATACGCGTTGCGGCCTTCTCTCGGATTTCCTGACGGATCAGACTGTCGGTCGTACCGTATAATGTGAGCAGCAGACGACGGCCAAAATCAGGATCGGCATGAAAATAGGTAACCTTGCGTATCGGCGTATGGCCCACCGGTTCGATACGCACTTTCTTTTGCAGGTACGCGGAGAGCTTCTCAGCGTTATCAGGGATGCCTGATCGCGCAAACGACCAGCGGCGATCTGACGCAAGACCTGGGTTTAAAGCCGGGTCATTCAACAAACGCGCAGACACTGTTGGCCCCCGCAGGATGGTTTCAAAACGCATGAAGTCGGATGAATCGCCAGGACCAAAACTACGCAATACATATTCAAGCGCATAACTGGCATTTTCAGGGAACAATGCTGATATATCAGGCGTGCCCGTACGCGTGGTCGGCCCCACCAGCATGGTGACGCGATATTGGGGTACGGCGCATGCCAGCCATAAAAGCGCTACGACAATACCAACCAACAAACCACCCGCAATAAAAAGCCGGGCCGCCCAGAGCGCCCTGACCAGATCGCGTAATGTAGGTTCCGTCTGATAAGGCATCATGCAGACTTTCTCATTTTTGAAAGCATGGGCCTACGATTGAGGGAATTAGCAGCGGCCTGCCGGCATACTGCTTTAATGCGTTGAGGAATGCCACATACATCCCGCGCACGGGTGATCCAGGCGCCTATGGCCTCATGCGGCACAAATATGCGGCTGGCACGGCGTGCACCTTCATGGGCGGCAAACCATTCATCGCCATCAAGACGGTAACGCAGGATGGCTTGCGCCAGTCTGTGCGCATCGCCTTGAGGCACAACGACACCAGCCTGGAAATCATCAAGCATGCGCGCAACTTCGGAATGGTTCGGGCCAATCAGGATGGAAGGGCGTGCGACCGCAATCGCTGAATAAACCTTGGAAGGCACAATAAACCCTGCGGCATCTTCGCGCATGGAAATCAAATGGACATCACCGCTTTCCATCAACTCACGCAGACGCGCCGCGGGCTGATACGGCATCAGGCGGATATTCTCGAGACTGCGGCGCGCGCGCTCCTGCCCCAGACGTTCAAAATTAGGGCCATCCCCCACAAATACGAACTCAATCTCGGGGTGATCCTTGCTGAGGATCTGCGCCGCTTCGAGAATAGACTGGATCGGATGCGCACGCCCCAGGGTACCGGAATAAAGCACACGGAATTTGGGCTCATTATCCTGGAACAAGGCTTCGAACGGTTTGACGATTTCATGAACATTGATGCCGTCATTCGCTGCGCGGAAAGCTGCCTTGCCGCTTAAAGGGCGACGCGTGCGCGGATCGGGGGCCAGCAATTCATAGTCAGGCCAGTTTGGTATCAATGTGATCTTACGGGCTTCAAGTCCTGTGCGGACCAGATGGCGCGCCATGCAGCGACCAATCACCACCAGACGATCAGCCCGTTTCATTGCCCTGCGTGAGCGTGTTTTCAGGAAGTTCATGACACCGTCAGAAACCTTGAAGCCCAGTGAAGGCAGAACATCAGGATATAAATCCTGACACCAGTGAATATGTTTGCACTTATGCGCACGCGCCATCAGGTCGCCAGCCACCACCATCAAGGGCGGATCCGTCATAGTGACAATCAGGTCAGGGCGTTGCGGCAACCCCATACCGGCCCACCACATGCGTACCCAGACATTGAAGTAAGCCCCCAGAGCTTTCTTCCTGACCGGCGCTTTGACACGGATGACGCGGATAGGACCATCTTTCTCGCGGCTGTCTTCGGCACCTGTGGTGATGATCGTCACGGCCCATCCATCACGGACAAAGCCACGCGCCAGATCGCGCAAAAGACGACCTGTGGCCCCGCGCGCGGGCGGGTAGACACGATTGAAGAATACCACGGATGGTTTTTGCATAAAAAATTCATCCGGGCCCCCTTACGACCATCGTTACTTAAACGAAGGAGGCTAAGGCCCTGTTTTACCTGTAAATGGGTTACCCTCTTGCATACACCAGCCGAAGCGGTTCTGGCAACTTTAACGACCCTGCGGGGGGCATCTTGTCCATAGGGCAATCAAGGCCAGTAAAAGCCCGAAATCCAGGGACTTGAAGCTGGCATAAAGGGTAATATCGATCAAAAAAGGCCCGGCTACAGCCAAGGCACCCACCGGATAAACCCAGAGAATCCGCCAGATTCCTGCGCCCAATGTGAGCAGATACAGGGCCACTAGGGCCATGCCCAATACCCCCCCTTTCAGGAGATAAGTCGTAAACAGGTTATGGGTATAGTTAACCGGGTCAGGCCCAACAGCCGGGGAAATAATTGTGGCCCCCCATCCATGACCCAGGAGCAAGGAAGCGGGCTGGCCCCGGAAACTCTCCCAGACCACCTGAGCTTCCTCTAGCCGGTTATTAAGACCCACCACCGCATTTTTCTGGGCCAATCCCGTCAGCAGATCAGAGGCAAACGGCCAGAACAGAATACCCGCCAGCAGGGCCATCGCCCCTACCCGCCACAGCCCCAAGGGACGCCACCAAGCCAGTAACCCAAGGCCGCACAAAGTACCGCATGCCCAGACACCTATATGCGCCCGCTGTCCGATGCCCGCCATACCGACCAGCAGAATCAATGTGAGGGCAAAACAGATAAAGGCAATCAGCATATCTTTCCATGAACGCGCCTTTATCAGAGATATTCCACCCAGCCCCGTCATAAACAGGGCGGCAAACAAAACTGTCGGGGCATTCACCAGATTGTGAGGATCTGGCATGTAACCGATTTGGAAATTCTGGGAACCATCAGGAATGAAGAACGCAATGATCACCCGCAGGACAAATACAATACCCATCACACACAGGGTATAGGGAAACAGACGTGACAGAGGCGCGCGGTCCATAAAGGAAGCCGACAAAAATAAAGGCAACAGCAGAAACAGGAAAGGAACCAGATCACGAAGAATCAGGGAGACTGGATGACCTTGCGCCAGTCCTACCAGCAACGGCACAGTAAAGCCAAATAACAGTAACAACCTTGCCGGGAATAGCCATAAGGGTCGCGGATTATGCGGATACATACCCGCAGCCTGCATGATGCCGCTGGCATTGACCGCCAGCAATATTCCAGCCAGCACAAGAATTTCAGTAAGGCTGATATGATCAGGCGTGGGCGTGCTAAACAGGGCGTAGGTAAGCAGAGCCAGCAGAAAAAGGCCCTGCCTAGCCATGCAAGGCCTCCCACAGCATTTTTCCGGCAACCAGCACTAAGAAGTAGGCAAAGAATTTGCGTAAACGATCAACAGAAACGCTGTGTGCCAGTTTGGCGCCCCAGGGTGCCGCAAGAACGCTGGCAGGGATGATCAGTGGCCAAGCCAGGAAATTGATATAACCCAGTGAATATGGTGGTAAGCCATCTGCATTCCAGCCAATCACAATAAAACCGATAGCTGCTGGAATGGCAATCACAAGCCCCAATGCCGATGCCGTCCCTACGGCTGAGTGCATCGGCACCCGGCATACCGCCATCCAGGGCACACTGATCGTAGCCCCACCAATTCCCATCAGACTCGAAAAGACACCGATGACAACACCTGATAAGCCCATCCACGGCTGTGGCGGCGTTGTCTGCAACGGTGAGAAACGCGAAGGATTAATCAGCATAAGAATAGCAAGCGCACTGAGCGCACAGGCGAAGAACATGGTCATACCCTGCTCTTCGATGTGATAGGCAATCAGTGTTCCCACAGCCACACCCAGCAAAATGCCGGGGCCGATTTTCTTCACCAGATCCATGCGCACGACCCCGCGTTTCCAGTGTGCGCGTGCTGAAGAAAGACCTGTGGGAATAATCACAGCCAGTGAAGTGCCCACGGCCACATGCATGAGAGCGCCTGACTCGAACCCCACAGCCTTCAATCCAAAATAAAGGCCGGGAACGAGCACAAGACCACCACCGATTCCGAGCAAGCCCGCCAGAAAACCAGCAAGCGCCCCCAATGAAAGAAGGAACGCCATAAGCAGGCCCCAGCCTGCAGGGGTAAGTACGTCCATGATGATTAAAACCGGAAGGTATTTTATTCAGTTATACGATTGAAGAAGTTACGAGGTTTACGCTCGCGTTTGGTAGCAGCAGGCGCTTCTTCTTCAGGTGCGCTTGCTTGCGGCGCTGATGAAGGGGAAGCATTCGTTGGTATACCTGATATTTGCGCACGCTGCTGTGCCGCTTGCATGGCAGCCATAGCGGCAGGATTAGCAGGAGGAGGCGTACCGGCACTAATCTTGGTGCCACCCTGCGCCATGATTTGCGCCTGTTGTTGCCTGCCCATCTCAAGGTTATAGGCCTGCTGAGCCATGACCTGCTCCATAAGAGCCGCCGTGCTGGCATCTGCTTTGGCAACTTCATTCTTGTTCCAGTCATCAAATGCTTTCGCCTGACGTTCACGCTCAGCATTGACAGGAGAATCTTCGTAACGCGCCGCCTTCTCACGACGACCAAGGCTCATAGGCTTGCCGCCATCGCTGCCTGAAGATCCGTCAATGCCGGACTGCATATGAATGGGCTGGCCCGTTTTGCTGCCGTCATTATCCGCCCGGTTGAAGAAACCCAGAATGCCTTTCTTCTCGCCACTGGCATAAGCCGGTGCTGTCGGCGTGCTGGCGCTCACCACAGTTAAAGCCAGAAGTGTCATAAAAAGGAATGTCCGGATCATGCTATCTCTCATCCTGATATCGCAGCGCACATTTATAGTCTTCCCTTATTCTATAGCAAAAAAGGGAAGACCGCCCGATTTTAATACGTTTTCGTACCCTGTCATACCCCTAACAATCACCCGGAAATCCGCCAGAAATGCGGCCTTGAAAATGTCATGCCCGATTAAACATTAATTAATGAATTGGGCGCAGTATGGGTACAATTCCGTAAAATCAATTATGGAACTTAAAGGCGGAAAACCGCTGTACCAGAGCCAAGACGGAGACGGTGTGATGAAAATAAATATTCAGGAATTCCTTGATCATTGTGGGATCACCGATGAGAAAGTTTTCCCAGGCAAACGCCTGGTCAGAAAATTGCGTCAGCCGGGCGAATTCAAAAGCCATTGCGTCATTCTCGACTGGCACCACTCAGATATGCTGCATATTGAAGTGAAAGCAGGCCTTTCAGGCCGCACTCTGCCAAATGCCGATCTTAAGAAATATCCCGTCTGCTTCCAGGCGCCGACATATATCGACATCGCTACCAAGGCAAATGATGATGAGCGCGACGAGGAAAAAGAAGGTCGCAGTGGCCGCGCCAGTGGCGGCGGTGGCGGTAAGAAATTGAAAAAATCATTGCAGGGCGAAATGGTATCAGCCTTCTCGACTGTGATGGAAGGTAAAATTCCTGAACTGGGCGATATCAAAAAAATGGTCGTCATGGGTAAGGAGATCGCCAAGGAATCTTATGCACAAGTCATGGAAAAACTGGCAGAGCAGATCAAGCAAACAAAAATCATTGCGACGGACCTGCTGGCGGAAGCCGGTAAGTTCATTACCAAATACACACCACCAGCCTTTATGGCACCAACAGGCGGCGAAGATAAAGTCTATAAGTATGATCGCGAGAAAAACGAAGCGATGTTTGGCCGGCCTTTGATGGGATGACGGTTCAAAATCAGGCGAGTTGATCAGGGGGAACAAAAAAAGGCGGCTTGAACAGCCGCCTTTTACATTATTTAAGCCCCTTAAGAACACTGCCGATCTTGGTCACAATTTCATCAAGGTGATTATCATTGCACACCAGCGGCGGCGACACACAGATATTCGGGCCTGTGTAACGAACCATGATGCCCTGACGGAACAGTTCATAAGCAGCCTCACGGCACCAGCGGCCCGGGTCATCTTTATCAGGATGGTCCTCAATCTGGATACCGCCCAGAATACCGCAGTTGCGGATATCGACAACGCGCGGTGCACCCTTCAGGGAGTGCATCGCATTCTCGAACGGCTTTTCCATCTTCTTGGCGTTTTCAAAAATCTTCTGATCGCTGATGGCATCCAGAGTACCAATGACAGCAGCAGCAGCCAGCGGATGACCTGAATAGGTATAGCCATGCATCAGTTCAATGAACTGCTCAGGGCCTGTCATGAAGGCATCATAGATCTCCTTCTTCACGAACGTAGCGCCCATCGGCACTGTACCGTTGGTCAGTCCCTTAGCCATGGTAATGATGTCCGGCGTGACGCCAAAGTAATCAGCGGATGACATCGCGCCAAAACGGCCAAAGCCGGTAATCACTTCATCCATGATCATCAGGATGCCGTATTTATCGCAGATTTCGCGGATACGTTTCAGGTAACCCTTAGGCGGCGGCAGAACACCGGTTGAACCCGATACAGGTTCGACAATCACCGCTGCAATATTGGAAGGATCATGCAGATATACCAAACGTTCCAGCGCATCAGCATATTCGATACCATGATCCGGCTGACCCTTGGCAAACGCATTGCGTGTTAAATCATGTGTATGTGGCAGATGATCAATATTCGGCAGCAACTGGCCAAACACGGCACGGTTATAAGGCAAGCCACCGACGGAAATGCCGCCGAAGTTTACACCATGATAAGCACGTTCGCGGCCAATTAATGTACGGCGTGTGCCCTGTCCCTTCATGCGCTGGTAAGCAAGCGCAATCTTGAGTGCGGTGTCGACAGCCTCGGAGCCTGAGTTGCTAAAAAACACATGCGTATATGCCTTGGGCATACCCGCAATTAAGCGCGAGGCGGCCTTAAAAACGGTCGGATGGCCAAACTGGAATGCTGGTGCAAAATCGAGCAGTTCCAGTTGCGCATTGATGGCTTCTTTCACTTTCGGCTGATCATGACCAGCGTTTACGCACCACATGCCAGCCGCCGCGTCAAGGATCGGCTTATTATTCTCATCATAATAATGCATGCCGCTGGCGCGCACGACCATGCGCGGCGCCTTTTTGAACAGGCGTTGCGGCGTAAAAGGCATCCAGAATTCTTCAACTGAATTTGCTGCTGTAGTGAAATCGTAAGCCATAAAAGGAACTCCGTCTTTGTTTAGTATTACGGGCGACCAGAACCTTAGCAGAGCCTAAAAATATAAGAAACCCACCCGTTTTGCAGGCGCACCAAAACAAATCGTAACCTTCTTTTTTTCCAAGTTTTGGTGTAATCTCGCATCCTGCGTTCGCATGTATGGAAATTTCTGATGACCTCTCCCAAAGACCAACCTCCTGAAGATCATCAGCCTGGCGCTGATAATGTCGTACCCCTGCCTATAGGAAAAGAACGCGCACGCCTGCAGGCCGAAAAAGAGAAGACGCAAGCTGCACACATTACGCCTGAACCCTTCTTTAAATCAGGGCCTTTGCTGAGCCTGCCACCCGTCACGAAATTCATGATCGGTATTTTTCTGACCATTCATATTCTTACCGATGTGATTCTGAATCAGGAACAGCAATTCTGGACATTCATGCATTTTGGTTTTGTACCTGGATATTACACCGGCGTCATTCCCTTCGGCTGGGCCGCCATCGTGGGGCCTGTAACATTCACATTCCTACATGGCAGTTGGACGCACATCATTTTGAACGGCTTTATGATGATGGCGTTTGGCACAGGGACTGAACGCTGGATGGGCGGCAAACGGCTGCTGGTATTCTTTATGTTCTGCAATATCTTTGCAGCTCTGGCTCAATTTGCATTCAGTCCCTTCTCAACAGCCCCTGTGATTGGTGCATCCGGTGGCCTAAGCGGGTTGTTTGCAGCCGTATTGTTAATGATGCAGCAACAGGATGGCTTGGGAAGCGGTAACCGCCATGGCATTTTTCCCTTTATCTGCTTATGGATCGTCATCTCGATTGTATTTGGCATGATGGGCGGACCGGGCGATACCAATGTCGCATGGGCGGCACATATTGGCGGCTTCCTCGCAGGTTTCGTTATCTACAAACCACTGATGCGTTCAAAGTTACTGAATTAAGCAATTGCTTTCTGAGGCGTATCAATCAGGAAGGGGCTATCCGGCAGCAGAAGACGGCCCGCCCCGGCCAGAACTTGCGGATCTTCCCAGACGATTGTGTTGAAACTGTCATGCGGATGAGCCAGAGCACGCCAATGATCATAAATGCGGCCTGTTTCACGACATACCCACACTTTATCCGGGCGCGCCTCTGTAGCTTTTTCCAACCAGTGGCGTGATTCTTCCGGCTGGTGCTGGCGCTCTGCAAACTTGGCCCACAAGCGATAGAGGCGTGCATTCGGTTGCAGTTTTTCAGCCATCGCCAGATACTGACGCGCTTCGCCCCACATGCCATCTTCCATCGCCACCCGTGCAGCTGCCAGTTGACTTTCAATACTATCAGGCTTCAGCGCCACCAGACGCTCAAACCAGCGCAGGCGTGCAGCACTATCCCCGGATTTCTTTGCAGGGATCAGCGAATCCCATATAGGCACCAGTTCCTGATGCGGCGTAACGCGCCAGCAAGCCTCAACCACTTTGACAGCAGCGCGGCGATGACCATCCTCACGATAAAGCTTGGCCAGACGCAGAGCCGCCGGAACAAAATGGGGCGCTATCATCTGCGCTTTCTTGGCAAAACGAATGGCGTTCTGCTGCTCACCGCGTTCATGTGCTTCATCGGACTGCTGGAGATAGATAGCCACCTGATCTGATTGCGCACGATCATAATCGATTGCTTTTGTTTTCTGTGCCTGCTTCAGCATTTTCTCCGCTTCGACCCAGTTGTGCGTGCGGACATTCAACTGATATACCAGCATCAGTACCCAAGGCTGTTTCGGATGAAGTTTCAACGCATCACGGGAAAGCGCCAGCGCCTTTTCTACATCGCCGCCTTCCATAGCGGTCAACATCAGACCTCGCAGACCGAGGAATGCTGTATCACGATTGTCAACCAGCTGCTGAAAATGACCACGCGCAGTATCGGCATCACCACGCAGACGGGCAGCCTGGGCATCCAGAAACAAGGCCATGCCCTTATCCTCGGGCAGAAGATGCCGCGCACGATGCGCCTGATAAGAAGCGATTTTGGCATCACCAGCCGCTACAGCGGACAAACCCAGAGAAATAGCCTGCAATCCTTTTACATGACGTTTGCGCTCATGATAGCGCCGCCAGGCTTTGGGAATATCGGAGAGCGCAATATAGATGCGATGTAAAAACAGGATGATCAGCAGGGCCACATAGGTGCCTAATAAAGCCGCGCCGGTCTTCATATGAACATCGACTTTATATTCCGGGAAACTAAGATCGGTGAAACCCGGACGCATAGAAAGCCAAACGCCCAGCGCCACCAACGCTGCTGTTTTGATCATGAACCAGAGTGTCTGGAAAAACATGAGCTTCGCCCTTTTCCTGTCTTAGGACTGTTGCGCGCATCATACAGTGCCACGCATAAAACTGCCAGCACGCTATCATGAAATAATTATGTCTTTAGAACAGAAGCACGTACGGATACTTCAGGAACCTGCTCGGGGATTTTCTTCATAATCCAGTCAGGCGGCAAAATAAAATTAATCCATCCCAGCGAGCGCGTTTCTTTAAGCTGTATCAAAACGCCTGGCCGCCCTTCTGCCAGACTGACTTCATGGACGTCAATCAGATGCGCCAATGCACGCCTGAGATTTAAGGCTTCCTCCTGGACGGTATCACGACTAATTTGGGGATAGGCCAGATATGTATCCAGGCAAACACACTGCTTGGCATGAAACTCGTCTGGAACAGACGCCACGGTAGAAACTGACCAATGTCCCTTTAGAAAACTCATAGCCGGATCATGACATAATCCGGAAATCATCGCCATAAATAAAGAAAAGTTCTATTTCTCAAGAACTTATCATTAAGTTACTGCTGCGGGAAATGGATAGGCTCGTTAACCCCTGTTCCCGGTGCCCCTAAACCCTCCATGGTTTTCATGACGCCCTCAAGACCGCCACCACCTGTTGTATAAGGCGCACTTTTACCGCCAGCACCTTTTACCGCCTGACCGAGGCTTGTACCAATGTTTTCAGGGGACATACCGGAAATGCCGCCCATTAATTGGCTGAAAGCATCACCAATATCGACACCTGACGCGGGTGCTGGCAGTTGCGCGGACACTTTACCTGTCATCATTGTGGACACCTGCTGCGCCAGTGCTGTCATCATAGCCTGATCAATAACGGGCTGTGCGGTTTCACGTGCCGGACCCTGCAGCGATTGCAGTTCGATAACAGCATCATCAATATTGCCTTCATCCAGAAGTTTCTGCGCACGTGCGATTGTGGCCTGCGTATCGGTTCCTGTAACAAGTTCACCATCTTTCTGAACCTGTAGCACCTCATTCATACGGGCAGCCGCTTTTTCACGGATCGAAACGTCTTCACCTTTCAGCGAAGATACGACGATATCGCCGGTCAGACCCTTGAGCTGATCGGAAACACCCTTGGGGCTTAAGACACCTTTACTGGCCTGCGGCGCCAGACGCGCAATCGCTTCCTGCAATTCAGGATCATCCTTGCCCACCATCTGTTGCAGCAGGACGAGATCTTCTTCAAACGGCGCAGAGCGATGCAGTGATGTACGGAACTGCGTCAGCGCCATCAGAGCCGCCGCCGCTTTCAGATCTGTGGGCGGTACGCCTGCCAGCGTCTGGCCCAATTCAGTGTTCTGTGCTTGAGCTTCCTGTAACTTCGGTTCAAGCTGTGTCATATCACCATTGAGGCCTCTGAGCAGTTCCATCAACTGGTCAGATGATTTATCCATCAATTGTTCACCAGATGCTGTTTTCTTCAATTCAGCAAAGCGTGCCAACAGGCCCGCAATATCAGTTGAGCCCGTGACAGCTTGTACCTGTGTTTGCAGGGCCGCCATACGTTGCGTCACGTCACCGGCATGGGGTCCCATGACATCCGTGGCGATCACGGCAGCTGCGCCCTTGGCAGACTCAGCGAGCGTGCCAACCTGCGCACCCAATGTGCTGACAGAACCTTTCAGTTCATCCATGGTCTGGCCCAGATTTTCAGGGATCAGGTTTTTCAGCGCAAACTGATCTTCTTTGACGCTGTTTACATCGGCGTCAATACGTTCAACATCTTCGCGCAAGGCCTGTACTTCGGTACCCGTGGCCACATCAGTCTTATCAAATGTACCCTGGGTGCCAGGGCCCAGCAGTATGGCCGCGGCAATCGCGACAGCTGATACAACAGTCACAGTGATGGCAGCGCTTTTCTTCACAGCACGACCTTCGGATTGTTTGATTTTGCTCATGAGCGCCTCCAGATCGATGCCCTCACGAACGGGCGCAGATGGTTCGGTGACACGCGGGGTATATGCCGCTGACTCTGCCGTTTTGGCAGCATTCATAACCGCACTGAAGCTGGTATCGTTAGCCACTGATTTATTCAGTATATCAGAAATCTCAATATTGTTCTGGCGTGCAGCGCGGATGACATCTTCACGGCGATTGCCGGGGATGACATTACGCTTTTTCCAGCCCTGCACTGTTGTCACCGGCACGCTCATTTTGCTGGCCATCGGACGAATACCGCCGAAACGCTCGATCACCTGCTCGGCAGGTTCAATCGCATTTTGATCTTCAGGCATTGTATTTTCAGAAGACGTGTTCATAAGGGTATCCATTCCTTTTTCTTCGGCGAGAAGCTCTTGCATGCCAGCGCGGTCAGGACGTGAAGACACACGAATGCCGCGCCATGGCAGATCACGCAGAGACTCTACCATTGAATCAGACAGGCACAAGGCCTTTGTTGACATAAGCTGGTGTGCCAGACGGTCTTTTTTGATGGCTTCCGCAAAGGCCTGCGCCGTCCGGGCTGAATAGAAGAGTACGAACGCAGGGCTGGCAGAACGTATTTCCATCTGCGCACTTTCAGGCAAATGATCCAGTATGCCAGCCCGGTAAACCACCCGGCGTTCAACCGTCAGATTCGGCACATCAATGGCACGGACAATATCGACACCGCTGACATGCAGGACGGGTTCTTCACCGGAGAGATTTTCAGACCGCAGCAGTACTTCAAGAGCCGCAAGATCAGCCCCTGCAGACGTAACTTTTGTAAACCCCGCCTGACGCGCCCGTTCGGCCGTCACATCACCCACCGTATAAACCGCGATGTCACGCACATCACATTGCGCACAGAATGGTGGTAATGCCCCTGCGCTGGTAAAAATCAGGGCCTGAAATTTTTGAATATCAGAAAAATCAGCTGTGATAGTTTCCACTTTCAGCATCGGGCAAGCAACCGGCTGATACCCCAGCGCCGTGACCATGGAGGCTGTATCAGCATACTCTTCTTCCGGGCGCGTGATCAGAACAGTACGAATCATGGGCGGCTCATTTCCGAGTCATCTCTTTATAATCATCAGTCAGCAGTTCAGCGGGTACACGGGCCTTCAGACGCAGACCCACAACCTGACCCAGACGCTCAGCGTCATCATGAGTCACGACAGTACCCTCGATTTCATCCTTATAATTGTCTTTGCCATCCGGAGATGCCACTTCCACTTTCAGGTGCATTCGGTCACCTGACCATGTGGCATAAGAGCCAACGGGCGTGCGGCATGACCCATCAAGTGTCTGCAAAGCCGCCCTTTCAGCCGTTACGATCAGATTCGTATTCAAATGATCGAGCACAGAAATGATTTTCTTCGTGGCCGTATCGTTACAACGGACTTCTAACCCGATGACACCTTGCGCCGCACCCGGCAAAAATTCATCGGCAGAAAAATGTTGTTTGATTTCAGATTCCAAACCCAGTCTTCTTAAACCGGCGCTTGCAAGTATCAAAGCGTCTACCTGCCCGCTTTTCATCTTTTCGATACGAGTCGGAACATTCCCGCGCAAAGGAACCACTTTCAGATCGGGACGTCTTTGCAGGACGAAAGCCTGACGACGCAGCGCCGACGTGCCAACCACTGACCCGGCAGGCATCGATTCAAGCGAGTCGTATTTGTGCGACAGGAAGGCATCGCGTGGATCTTCACGCTCCAGCACAAACGGAATCTCCAATCCTTCAGGCAGGAACGATGGCATATCCTTCAGGGAATGCACGCCGAGATCAATCTGACCATCCAGAAGCGCACGCTCGATCTCCTTGGCGAAGAGACCCTTGCCACCCGCTGCCTCGGCCAGACGCGTTTCACCATGCTCAGGTTTCCAGTCACCCGAGGTCAGGATTTCCTTAACCTCCACCTGCAAATCAGGGTGCGCCTTTTTAAGGGCATCGACAACCATATGGGTCTGAACCATGGCCAGTTTCGAGCCCCGTGTGCCGATGCGAATGATATCTGTCATAATGCTACTCTAGAAGTCGCTGAAGAACGCCACAGGATTAGCGCATTTCAAAGCCCGGGAAAACCGTTTTCTGGACCATCGAAAGCGGTACGACCTGCTTATGCCCCTGACGTTGAATACGGTTAAATTCCGCCAGGACGTCAAAGTCACCCGGTTGCGCATAACCCATGGCCTGACGGAAACTGCGCGATAAATTACGCCCTATGAAAGAGCCCGCACCATACATCCCCGCCACAACACCGGCAGTCATCAGTCCAAAAGGGGGCGGCACCAATACTGCAACAGCGCCAAACACGGTCAGCAGCTTGATATTCTTAGCATGTGAGAAAGTAAAATAAATATGTCGGGCAACAACGGCTTTTTTCAGCCGTAGACCCAAATCCGTTGAATTCCCTGTCTGTTCAGGCGTTTGCGCCATTATCAGTTATATTTATTGTTTTACGCTTATGAGGCAGACTATACAGTCTGGGCACGAATTAAGGAATATATTTACCGTGAAGGTTCTGGGTATCGAAACCAGTTGTGATGAAACCGCCGCCGCTGTGATCAGTGACGATCGAAAGATTATGTCTAATTTAGTCCTAAGCCAACTGGATGAGCATCGCGTTTTTGGCGGCGTGGTTCCGGAAGTCGCCGCCCGCGCCCACCTCGACCATCTCGATACACTTATTAAAGGTGCCCTCAGTGATGCGGGTATCGGCTTTAATGAACTGGATGGCGTAGCGGTCACTTGTGGCCCCGGTCTGATCGGTGGTGTCATGGTCGGCATGATGGCAGGTAAGGCGATTGCCGCTGCTCACAAATTACCGTTTGTCGCCGTAAACCACCTGGAAGCGCATGCGCTAACCCCGCGCCTGACTGATAACCTGCCCTTTCCTTATTTGCTTTTGCTGGTATCGGGCGGCCACAGCCAGATATTGGTCGCTGAAGATGTGGGCATCTATCGCCACTGGGGCGGCACCATGGATGATGCGCTGGGCGAATGCTTTGATAAATCAGCCAAGCTGATGGGACTCCCCTATCCTGGCGGTCCTAATCTCGAAAAAGCCGCACAAGGCTGCAAGGATCCGGCAAAGGCGCTGATACGCTTTGATCTGCCACGCCCTATGAAAGGACGCCCGGAACTGGATTTCTCCTTCTCCGGACTGAAAACGGCTGTGCGTTCCTACGTCGATAAGATGCCACCCGGTGCCTTGAAGAAAGATGATGTGGCAGACTTGTCCTACAGTTTCCAGGAAGCCATTTGCGATGTGTTGCGGGACCGGCTGGACCGCGCTGTTGCCAAATTTAGGGCCACATATAAAGTGGAAAATCCTGCCTTGGTCCTGGCTGGCGGTGTCGCCGCGAACTTACGCATCCGTGAAGCGTTGACATCTTTGGCAGCGCGCGAAGGTTTCCGCTTCGTTGCGCCGCCGGTGAAGTTATGCTCTGATAATGCAGCCATGATCGCATGGGCAGGCATTGAACATCTGCGTCGGGGCCATACACATGAACTAAACGTCGCCGCAAGGCCGCGATGGCCATTGACCGAAATGGCCGCTGATATGGAGAAGCTTGGAACATGACGACAATTGGTGTGATCGGTGCAGGAGCATGGGGAACAGCGCTGGCGCAATCATTTGCCCGTAACGGCAAACAAGTCATGTTGTGGGCCCGTGATGCCGCCTTGGCAGATGACATCAACATCACGCACCAGAACCGCAAATACCTGGCGGGGATTGATCTGCATCCGGATGTAAAGGCCTCGACTGATCTGTCTGCTATATGCAAATGCGACGTTGTGGTACCCGTAGTTCCGGCGCAGCATCTGCGCAGCGTCCTGCAAATTGCCAAAGCCCATATCAGCAACGACAAACCTGTCGTGGTTTGCGCTAAAGGCATCGAAATTGAAACAGGTAAATTGATGTCGGACATAGCCGGTGACTTACTGCCCGCCGCCATGATCGGCGTGTTGAGCGGACCCAATTTTGCACACGAAGTCGCACGCGGCCTTCCTGCCGCGGCGACAATGGCCAGCATTTACAAAACCATGATGGATCCGGCACGTGATGCCCTGGCCAGCAAAACATTCCGCATCTATTCCAGTAATGATGTCGTCGGTGTGGAAGTAGGCGGCGCTGTAAAGAACGTGATTGCGATCATATGCGGCATTGTGGCGGGTAAGGGCCTGGGCGAAAATGCCCGTGCGGCTGTTGTCACGCGCGGCCTGCATGAAATGGCGCGCCTGGCCGAAGCCATGGGTGGCAAACGCGAGACACTCATGGGTCTCTCCGGGATCGGCGATCTGTTGCTCACCTGCTCCTCCATGCAATCACGCAATTTCTCGCTGGGTCATGCCCTGGGTCAAGGTAAAAGCCTGGATAGCATTATGGGCAGCCGTCAAGGTGTAACCGAAGGCGTCCCCACGACGCAGGCCGTAGCGAAGCTTGCTACAAATTTCAAGATCGAGATGCCGTTAGTCATGGCAGTACATGCCGTGCTGCAAGGAAAGATGAATGTCGAGGAAGCCACCAGGCAGTTGCTTGACCGCCCCCTCGTTAAAGAAGGTGCTTAGACCATGGCTTACTGGTTGATGAAATCGGAACCTTTTGTCTGGTCATGGGACCAGCAGGTGGAAAAGAAAACCGCGCCATGGACTGACGTCCGCAATTATCAGGCCCGTAACAATATGAAGGCGATGAAGAAGGGCGATCTTTCCTTTTTCTATCACTCGACCAAAGGACTGGAAATTGTCGGGATCATGGAAATTGTGAAAGAACATTATCCCGACCCCAAAGACCCGCGTTTTGTGCTGGTCGATGTAAAGGCCAAAGAAGCTTTTAAGACACCCGTGAAACTGGCTGACCTCAAGGCCCATCCCGCCCTTGAAGATATGGCCATGCTGCGTCAATCCCGCCTGTCCGTATCCCCCGTCACCGCCGCCGAATGGAGAACCATCTGCAAAATGGGTGGTCTTTAATTATTTGATTTAACTAAATAATTGGCGTTTATTTGACAGAATATTGGCTTGCGCTTAACCTACTTCCATAATTTATACATTTTCGGAGGCAGCCCATGTCCCATGCAAACCGCATAAGCCAGCTTTATAACAGCCAGCCCGATCTGGACCTGTCGATTGTCAGCCAACACATGGTAGATGAAATCAGCCTTCGCATCATGGAATTCGTACGCACTTATGATCCGACTGATGTGACATACATGCCTCATGTTTTTCCTACACAACTTGAACGTTGGACAAATATTATCGAGAAACTTGCCACCAGGCTGGAAGACCCTGCGGCAGCGCTTGAAACATCTGTCGAGGCCTTGTCAGACTGGACGCGTGAATACAAAGAAGCTTTGGATTTTGACTGGGATTACCAAACCTGGCGTTATATAGGCAACAGCGACGAAGCTGTAAAAATGTCGATGTTCGAAGCAGAAAAAAATCTATATGTAGCCAGGGGCGTTTCTAATCCTGATGCCGCATTATCAGAAGCGATTGATCAGCAAAAGAAACATGGCTTACAGGCCCGCGATACGGCTGTCAGCACATTCTGCAAACTGGCAAAGCAATATCCGGCTGAAGGAGTGGCCGCATTGGACGCTATGCCGCAGGACAAAAGCGAGCGCCTGAGCAATCGTCTGTCAGGCGTTCTGGATCTGCAGGTTTTTAAAGCAGAACTCAGCGCTTCTATTCCGCAGGGATACACCCCGAAAGCAAAAAGGATTATAGCGCCATCCCAGCAACCCTTTTTCTGATGAAATAAATCCCCATCAGGGACTTAAAATCGACATAAACGCGCTCTACATCAGGAACACTATGTGTTCCTGATTTGATTTAAGGCTCTGCCATGCCCCTGCGCGATATAGCCCTGACCCTCCTTTGTATCCTAATCTGGGGCGGGAACTTCATCGCAATCAAGTATGGCGTCATGGAATTGCCGCCGATGGTGATGATCACCCTGCGCTTCCTAACCACCGCCCTGCTATTTGCCCCGTTTATCAAATGGCCCGGTAAAGACCGCTTCTGGAAGATTGCCGAAGTAGGCTTATGGATGGGCGCTGTCCACCAGAGCCTGCTGTTTATCGCTATGGGCAAGCTGGATGCATCAACTGTTGTCGTATTGCTGCAATCGCAAGTGATGTTCGCCGCGCTACTGGGCTGGCTGATCCTGAAAGAAACCATTCACTGGCGCACGGGTGCCGGCTTGTTGATCGGCTTCTCCGGTTTGCTGCTGGTGCTGGGTGGTCCGGACAGTCAGAATTTATGGGGCTGCTTCATTACATTGCTGTCTGCGCTGGCTATCGCCGTCAGCTATATCCGCATGCGTCAGTTGAAAGACGTGCATCCGATGACATTCATCGCCATCATCAATGGCGCATCATTACCGTTTGTTTTCCTCGGCAGTCTGATCCTCGCCCCCGAAGGCTGGGCCATGGTAAAAGATGCCAACTGGCATGTGCTCGCAGGTGTTCTGACGTATCAAGCTTTGCTGGTCAGCCTGTCGCACTTCCTGTGGCAAACATTGCTGGCACGCAATTCTGTGACCAAGGTCACATGCTTTATCCTGTTGCTGCCGATTGTCACGATTGCGCTATCCGTTACCATTCTGGGTGAAGCCATGCACATGTCACTGCTATGGGGTGCGTTGCTGACCATCATAGGTGTTGGCATTATCACGATGCGGAAAATTCAGAAGAAGCTGCCCGTACAGGTCGACCCTGTCAGTTAATACGGGTCCACCTGTGGGCCTTGGAGCCTGAACAGCTGCCTGAAGAAAGGGCGTTGTGCACTGGCAATAAATTCTTCGCGGCTATGAAGCTGGAAAACCTCTATTACGCGTCGAGCATGCGGATCTGCACCCGTTAAAGGCGATGGCACTTCATGCACAGTATTTTGGCTGACGAAAGCAAGATCCCATGGCCGCACTGTCCAGGGCTGCGCACCGTCTTTCAAAGATATACTGACATGCCCCCTGTTATATCTGAGCTGTACCACATCGTGCTGGCCATAGAAACGCGTTGTGTCACCATCAACTGTACGCAGGCCACGTAATGAATTCGACCGCAATCCTATATCTGTATGAACGCCATCATAAACACCGCGCGCGGCATTCTGGAAGCGCGTCTTCAGTGATAAGGCACTGCTATTGAGGGAATCATCCATGCCATCAGCCAGATCCATTGTGTTCTGCTGCCAGGCCTTGATCGTCTCTATGTCGGCTTCTGTGAAATCACCTATCTTTGCAAAATGCTGTTGGATAGCTAATTCAAAATGATCTTCAGCACTTGTAATGGATCGCCAGAAGCCGGGATTAAGCTTTGTGTCAATCTCACGATGAGAAACCGCTACACGTTGAGAAAGTGCTGAAACGGATTGCTTTAAACTTTCAGGAATGAAATCGGCGGCATTACTGCACACAACCAGCGTTATGCTCGGATCAAAAAAAGCCTCGCGCACGGTGTCCATAAGATCATAGACATCATAACCGCTCAGGAGGTCGTCTCTTTCCATCTCGAAGGCAAAGAATTCAGCCGGCAGATCAGGATCATCGGCTGTAATCAGGCGCGGCGGCAGCACTGAAGGGTTCTTTTTCATGGCCGCAAATATATCATCCTCTTTAAAATTATGTAAATAATAATCTAAGTGCTGCGTCGCACAACAGCAGGCGGGTGCAACCCATTGAGATCGTGGTAAAATTAAGGATTCCCGATGTGACCCGAAAATTGCCAGGAGATTGCCGATGACATCATCCGTTCGTAAAACTGAGACTGCGGCTCTCACTTTCCCGCCGTCACATGACATCGTAAAAAACGCGCATATGGATGCTGCAGAGTACGAGCAGGCTTACGCCCATTCCCTGAAAGATCCGGAAGGTTTCTGGCGCGATATGGGCAAACGCATCAGCTGGTTCAAAGAACCCACAAAGATCAAGGATACCCGTTTCAACTCTCCCATATCCATTAAATGGTACGAAGATGGGGTTTTGAATGCTGCCTATAACTGCATCGACCGCCATTTACCGGCACGCGCCGACCAGGTTGCTCTGATATGGGAGGGTGATAATCCCGAACAATCACAAAAGATAACCTATAGCCATCTGAAGGATGAAGTCTGTCAGTTAGCCAATGCTCTAAAGAACCGCGGCGTGCAGAAGGGCGATCGCGTCACGATTTATATGCCCATGGTACCGGAAGCCGTCTATGCCATGCTGGCATGCGCGCGTATAGGTGCCGTACATTCAGTAGTCTTTGGTGGGTTTTCACCCGACTCCCTGCGTGATCGCATTCTGGATTGCGATTCCAAGATCGTCATTACAGCAGATGAAGGTATGCGTGGCGGTAAAACCGTGCCGCTGAAAAAGAATACCGATGAAGCATTGAAATCATGCCCGAACGTTTCCAGCGTGTTGGTACTCAAGCGTACAGGAGGCCAGATTGCATGGAACGAAGGCCGTGACTTCTGGTGGCATGATATTGTGGCCGCACAAAGCAGCGATTGCCCCTGCGAGCATATGAATGCGGAAGATCCGCTGTTTATTCTCTACACATCAGGCTCCACAGGTAAACCGAAAGGCGTCCTGCATACCACGGGCGGCTATATGGTATGGACCAGCCTGACCCACGAGGTCGTATTTGATTATCATGAAGGTGAAATATATTGGTGTACCGCCGATGTGGGCTGGGTTACCGGACACTCCTATATCGTTTACGGCCCGCTGGCGAATGGCGCCACATCGCTGCTATTCGAAGGCATTCCCACTTATCCTGACGTCAGCCGTTTCTGGCAGGTGATCGATAAACATAAGGTCAATATTTTCTACACCGCCCCTACAGCCATTCGATCGTTGCTGCGGGAGGGAGATCAATGGGTCAAAAAAACTGACCGCTCATCGCTGCGGATTCTCGGCAGCGTGGGAGAGCCGATCAACCACGAAGCGTGGATGTGGTACCACGAAGTTGTCGGCGATAAGCGCTGCCCCATCGTCGATACATGGTGGCAGACAGAAACCGGCGGCCATATGATCACCCCCATTCCCGGCGCCATACCAACCAAACCTGGATCGGCCACAAAACCATTTATGGGCGTGAAACCCGTAATCGTAGATGGCGAAGGTAAAGCGATGGAAGGACCTTGCGAAGGTAATCTCTGCATTGCTGACGCGTGGCCCGGCATGATGCGTACCGTTTTCCGCGACCACGAACGTTTCGAGCAGACATATTTCAGCACCTTCAAGGGCATGTATTTCACAGGCGATGGCTGCCGCCTGGATGAAGATGGTTATTACTGGATCACAGGGCGCGTCGATGACGTGATCAACGTATCCGGCCACCGTTTCGGCACCGCCGAAATCGAAAGCGCTATCAACGAAAGTGAGGCTGTTGCTGAATCCGCTGTCGTTGGTTACCCGCATGATCTGAAAGGTCAAGGCATTTACGCTTATGTCATCCTCAATGCAGACGAAGCACCAAGCGATGCGATCAAAAAAGATATCATACAGACCGTACGCCGGATTATTGGCCCGATTGCCTCACCTGATGTGATCCATTTCACCCCGGGCCTTCCCAAAACACGCTCGGGCAAAATCATGCGCCGTATCCTGCGCAAAATCGCCGCCGGTGAAATTGATTCGCTGGGCGATACATCGACTCTGGCCGATCCCGCCATCGTGCAGGAACTGATCAAAGGCAAACAATAGGGACTAATGCTTATGCCGCTGTAGCAGCATATTCGTGCTCGGTATCCAGGGCGCGCGCAAAGCTCTTCGCGAGCGATAAGCGAACCTGTGTCCGGCGTACCATTTGGCGCATCATCCACCACATCATCATCAGGGTCATGAATGAGTCTTCGCCCTCTTGGTGACGTTGGGCCGCCACTGCCTCTGTACGCTTCTCTTCGGCAAAGTAAGCTGCCTGACGGTCAGCATGCCATTGCGCACGTTCCGAACGGTAAGCATCCATTTCTTCCATATGGGCATGCGCCATCATACGTTCGACCATCACGCTTTTGATCTTATCTTCACGGAGTTCGATCATGCGTGTTTCCATGGCACTCTGCGCGCTTTCTTCAAGATCGCGTGCAATTTCGGCCATGGCAGAGCCTTCGCCCTGCTGTTCCAGCGCGCGTATGCGTGTACGGCGTGCATCCAGAAATTCTTTATACAAACGGGCCAGCGTGGCATCGACGGCCATATACGCTTCGATCTCTCCATAGAAACCGGCAGCGGCGGCATCCGAATCAGGCTGATGATGCACATCCAGCCGTGTCGCCATATCCCTGATTATGCTTTGTAGGTCCCTGTTCTTCATTTTTAAGCCCAAACAGCCCCTTTCCGTGACTGTGCATGGCAGCATGATAGGGTATGGCCGGTAAAGATCGGGTTAATTATTGAAAATTAAGTAAAAATATGAGGCTTTCTGCGGCTTTCCGGGCATAAAAAAGTTTGCGTAACGACAGCCGTTAATGAGACAATTAATTTATAAAAATAATAAAAGCATACGACGAACAGGATGAAAAAGGAGTTTTCATGTCATCGGATGAGACAGTTGATGAAACCAGCCGTCGCCTGAAACAGGCCCTGCTACGAAAAGCCTTCAGCGAAAACCGCGGTAACGCTGCGATTGCCGACCTTAACAGACGTTATCTGCAAAGAAAGGCGCTTTTTACCGCCACCGATGAAGATATTATCAGCCAATTCGAAGCTGCTGCCTTTGCCTTGCGCGCGGACAGGGCTGAGGATCGTAAGCTTATTCTTGAATGCCTGGGCAAAACTGATTTTAACCGCGAGGAAAGCCCCGAGATCCGTGAATTGATGATGCAGGATTTGGCTGAACAGGAACTGACCATTGATTTACTGCGTACAGAAGGTATGCCCGAAGACAAGCTGCCTAAAATCAGCATGGCGCTCGCGCGTCTGAATGCATATGAGCGCATTAATGGTAAGGTTTCAGGGGAAAATTGGGATGAGTGGTCCGATAATGACCCTCAGATCAAATTCAACCGTAATAGGGCGCGTGAAATCTTGAGCCGGAAGACGCCATCAAGCACCCTTAACTAAGGCATATTGGCAACAGTAAAGCCATACAGGCGCGCGCGCTCAGCAGCAAATGCCATCAACTGGTTATACTTGGCACGATCACCCGCAAGCAAATTAAACTGCGCCGTAGTTGTAATATAATTCACATCGGGAACACCCTTAGGCCTTGGCCATATCATACCGTCATTCAAAAGCCGTACCGCAGCACCAAACTGGCCACGTTCGCGCAGGATATTGGCAAGCCCGAGACGCGCATCAATCATCATAGGGTCCGTGCGCAAAACACCGCGCAAAATAGCAATCGCTTCATCCTGCGCACCCGGACGCGCATCGTCACCTGCAAGGTAAAGCATCATCGCTTTGACATTCCGTAAAGACCCGTGACGAGGCTGGCGGGAGATTGCCGCATCAATATTTTCCAATCCCTTTTCCAGCGCCGCCCGGCGCTGATCAACAGGACCATAACGTAGCGCCTTCAGTTCGTTCAGTGATATATCAGCAGCACGCTCATAAGGACGATAAGAGCTATATGGTGACAGCGCATATTGCCACTTGAGGAGATCAGCCGCCTCCTGCGGTCTATTTTCAAATGTGGCTGTTGCAACTTTATTATTAAGATAGATGCCGGCATTTGCCTGTGCGGCCCAGACGATGCCCCAGAACATCATGGCCATGGCGGTCATACTGGCAATCGATCCCGCGCCAGCAGACAATGATATCTCAGTGTCTGTCAAATAGCGCTGCGTCATTACATACCACCAGGCCAGCAAAATACCTGCAGGAATGGCGATCGCCGGAAGGTACAGACAGAACGTCATATGCATATGGATACAGACAGTCAGAAGACCCGTGAAAGGCGCCAGCACCAGCAAACGGTCAGAGCCTTTAAGATCAGGCAGGCGCATAACACGAATGGTACGGCAAAGCACACAAATCAGGAAAATATAGATCAGGGCAAAGCCAGCGATCCCTGTCTCAAGGCCGATCTGTAGCGGATCCATATGCACAAAGTAGCCATCGCTGGAATCGGTAGGCTGGCGATACTGCGGATAGTAGTAGTAAAATGAGGCCAACCCCGTACCCAGCCAGAAATGATCTTCAAAAATGCGGAGCGACGACATCCACAAAGCCAGACGATCGGTCATGCTGGCGGATTTCTCGAAACTGAAAATCTCACGCATATAGAAAAACAGTTGTCCGTCCATGACTTGGTTCATAATGAGAATGACAATGGCCGCGGCGGCAATCAGGGAAATCGCAGTTACTGTGGGATAGCGCGTCTGACGTATCACCACGGGCATCATCACCAAAAATCCTGCGATCATGGACAAAAGCGCCATGCGGCTGTTCGTGGATAGCAGAGCGATAAAGAACAGAAGTGCCAGAGCGCCAAAAGCAAGCTGGTCTCGGCGCTGCTGATGACGAAAGGCCAGTGCCAGTAACGGCAATAAACCCATGTTCAGGAATGCCGCCAGATTGTTCGGATCAAGGAACGGATGTTTGACGCGGGTGCCAAAATCTCCGCCAAACATGAAAATAAATTGATACAACGCCCATAACATAACGCCGCCAATCACAACCCCGCCAGCCGCCAGGGCAAATGGCAGAATCTTCTCAGGATTACCTGAGCAAACCACGGCGCAGAAGATCGTCGGTATCAGCAGGAAGATCAGGACAAAATATGTGCCTGTATAAGCAACGCTGGCCCAGGTTGTAGACAGCAGCAAATAACCGAAAAATCCGCATAAGGAAACAAACGTAGCGGTAATCGGTAGTGATAAAGCGCCATGACGATAACCCTGCGCCACGAGAATAAGGCAAGCGGCGAATGGCGCGATGACAGAGGTGCCATACTTCATGTCATCCGTGCCATACGTAAAAACGCCAGCGACCAACCCCGCAGCGAGTAACAGGGTAAACAGGCAGCCTTCTATATTATTTCTGATAAAAGAAAGGATAAAAATAATGACCTCCGTGCGCAGATTTGCAGCACAGAGGTCATTGTATCAACTTGGGACTCAAATATGAATCCCTATTCCATGCCAATAGCGGCTTTGTAGGTTTCCAGAAGGATCTCGGCCTCACGACGTTTATCCAGCTCAATCTTACGCAGACGGATAATCTGGCGAATGATCTTAACGTCAAAACCGGTCGCCTTGGCTTCGCCGAATATTTCCTTGATATCTTCAGCCAAGGCCGACTTCTCTTCTTCAAGGCGCTCAACGCGCTCAATAATGGATTTCAGACGGGATGCTGTCGCTTTATCGACGCTTTCACCGTTGCTGTTAGCGATAGATTCATTGATGCGGGCTGCGGCTGTCATGGCTCACCTTTTTTGGCACGTTCTACAAGATCCGCAAAATACGTGCGTTCCTTTTCCGGATCATAAGGTAACTGAAGGCCCTCATAATACGTTCTCATGGCCGTATCTTCCAGAACTTCCTGTAAACCATCCGCAAAAAGTTTTGCCCAGAAAAAAGCGTCTTTATCGTTTGAAATCATATTGTTACGAAATTCAACCATTGTATGGGGCAGCCGTCTTAAACCTGCATGACGATTAATGGAACTGCCGCGCACGATCCGGTGGTCATACGGTTCGTTATCACCGACCGTGTAGCCCAGCCTGCGGAAATAGCCAATCAGGGCATCAGAAAGACGGCTGTCGTCTGAGTGTAGAAATCCGATTTCCCAGGGACGCGCAAAAGCAAAAAACTTGGGCGTATAGCTGTGAACAGAAATGATGACAGGGATGATGCCCGTCGAAATGACGCGATCAATAATCCCGGTCAATGTCTGATGATAAGGCTCGTATATTTCACGGATACGCCGTGCTTTATCAGCATCACTGATATCAATGTTACCGGGAACCGGTTTACCTTCACCTACAGGCGCAAAAGTCGTCGGATGATCGACAGCGCGGTTAAGATCCACGACCAGGCGCGAATAATTACCAAGAATGGCAGGCGCATTCAGCATACCGGATAAATAGCGAGTGACATCCCGTACACCTATATCAACCGCATAATGACATTTATAATCGTCCGGCATCATACCCAGCAAATTGAGTTTGCGGGGAACAACATCGCCAGCATGCTCACATGTCAATATGATGCGGGGATCCCCGCCCGCATTCAGAATATCATAGGCAGGCAACTCATCAGCTTCGAGAAGCGCTGATATGTCCGTCATTGCGCAGCAGCCACCGGCAGGAATTCGAGCGTTTCGATCATCATGCCATCGTCGCCACCCTGCTCAACACGGCCAATCTGCAGGCGTACATTGATACGCTGGCTTTTGGGCTGAATACCGGCATAGTCACTGGTACCACGCGGCAGGAAAGAAATCGTGACGGGCGTTTCCACCAGCCAGCGATAACGGTTCTGTACGGCGCCCTGATTAAGCAGGCGTGAAGGCTCGGTTACAAAAGCCCGCATAACCAGGTTATTGCTCTGTAATGCCGCCAGCAGGTTATCCTTAGCCATGAAGGCTTTGAAAGATTCAATGGCATAAGGCGTCATATAAACACTGATATCGGTCAGTTGGCTTTCATAGCGCGCTGAATCAAAATCAAGTGCACTGGAAACAATGCGTGATGCCCAGGCCTCAGCCTGTGCTGGCTGGCGGTGAGGTTGATCAAGGGCAACACCGCTTTCGAGAGCATTATGAGGTTTATAATCAACACCCAATTGTTTTGATTCCTGGGTATTTACTGCACCTCTTTCAATAAAAGGGGCCTGCAACGGCATCTGCGCGCCATCGCCGACCGGCTTGGAGTCAGGCTCTTCATCTTCGGCAAACAGGAACGGAAACCATTCTTCCAGAAAGCTTTTGGCTTGCACGGGCGCAGCATAGGAGCCCATCATAGCCGCCATCGCCATAACGACAGCCATCTTTTTAAAATCAGACATTATTCTTCCTGTTCTTTTTAAGAAACGAAAACGATTTGACCTTACCTACAATTTTGCCAACACTCATAATGCCCTCGATACGACGATCAAGGAACCCTTCGGTATCGGCCATACCGGCACTGTCGTCATTGACCCAAGCCAGCGCCGTCGAGGCCAGCACACTGCACAGCAAAGCGCGTTTAGTGTAGTGATTATAATCGGTCGCTGTATCACCCGCCCAGTTCCAGATGCGATCCGCAGTACGCCAGGTAATCTTGCTGGCGCGGCGGGCGCGTGTCGGCACGATCCAAAAGCTGTTCGATTGACGTGTCGCATCCCGATATTGATAAAGCGCGCGGAAACGCATCAGCACCGCCGTTTTGATACGGTCACGTATACGTAAGGATTCAGGGTCGATATCCTGAAGGCGTTCCAGCATCCAGCGGTCTGCCAGATCGGCGAAATGGTCCAGAACATCAGGCATGCCGCCGGCAAAGACAGATTGCGCCATCGATTTTTCATACCCGGCTTTTACAGCTGCCTTTTCAACAGCTTCCCATGTCCAGCCGTCAAACGGCACCTCGGGCAGGACGGCCTCAACAATATTGTCGCGGATATCTTGCGTAGGCGTTTGAAAAGAAAATGGATCAGAAGTGCTGGCGCGCATGTTGTCCTTTGCCTATATATATTGTCTGATATTGCAATCAGGATTATGACTTTTCAAGGGGGCCCGAGAACTAAAACTATGGCAACGGAAAGAAAAAAGCCGACCCGGAAGAAAAAGGACGCTGCTGATGCCGAAGCCAGCGCCTTAGGCAGTCGCGTTGCTCGTTATGGCAAAGTATCGGCGACCGTAGCCGGTCTTGCCGTTAAGGTGGCAGGTGAGCGTTATCTGGGACTAAAAATCGAGCGCGATTCCCATGCGCAGGAATTGCTGCAATCCCTGGGTAATCTCAAGGGACCCTTGATGAAGGTCGGGCAAATCCTGTCTACCATACCGGAAGCCCTGCCCCCTGAATATGCGGATGCCCTGCAACAGCTGCAATCGAACGCCCCGCCCATGGGATGGGCGTTCGTAAAACGTCGCATGAAAACGGAACTGGGGCCTGATTGGGAAAGGCGGTTTAAGTCGTTTGAGCATAATGCTGCTGCAGCGGCCAGCCTGGGCCAGGTGCATCGCGCGGTGACCCTTGATGGCAAACATGTGGCCTGCAAACTGCAATATCCGGACATGCAATCGGCTATCGATGCCGATCTACGCCAGTTGAAAATCATTTTCTCACTGTATGAGAAATATGACAGTGCCATTTCTACCAAATATATCCATGAAGAACTGGCAGCGCGTTTATATGAGGAACTGGATTATAAACGCGAAGCACGGCACGCCAAAATGTACGCGCATATACTGAAGGATGAAAAAGGCGTCCATGTACCGGAAGTAATAGACGATTTATCGACGGCACGATTGCTGACCAGCACATGGCTGGATGGCGAAAAGATTCTGAATTACAAGACAGCGCCACAGGAACAGCGTAATCGGATTGCCATGAACCTGTTTCGTGCCTGGTTCACCCCGCTTTATTATTACGGCATCATTCATGGTGACCCGCATCTGGGGAACTACACAATTCGCAAAGATGACAGCATCAATCTGCTGGATTTCGGCTGTGTACGCGTTTTCCCTGCTAAATTCGTGGGCGGAGTCATCGATCTTTATCATGCTTTATTGGAAGACGACCAAAAGCGCGCGGTGCATGCCTTTGAAACATGGGGCTTTAAAAACCTGAACAAAGACCAGATAGAAACACTGACGATCTGGGCGCGCTTCCTTTACGGCCCGATGCTGGATGATAAGGTGCGTACAATTGGCGAAGTCAAAGGCGGCATGTATGGGCGGGAAACCGCACACGAAGTCCACCAGCGTCTGAAAAATCATGGCGGCGTGACGGTGCCGCGTGAATTCGTGTTTATGGACCGCGCCGCACTGGGACTAGGGTCCGTCTTCCTGCATTTGAAAGCTGAAGTGAACTGGTTCAAGATTTTCAACGAACTGATTAATGACTTTGATACAAAAGCATTGGATAAACGCCAGAAGAAAATCCTGAAAGAATTCGATCTTGCGGATTAACGCTCGGTACGCGTTTCAAAAAATACGGTTTTACCCTGCCCATGACGACGACAGACACGCATGGCCGCTGTCCTGCCTACGCTTGAATCATGAGGAATCAGAATGGTCCTGACCGTCTGGTCGTAGAAGGCATCTTCAAGACCGGAAACCGTATACACCTTGCGCACATTCAGATCATCAACCAGAGCGCGTACTTCCCATCCACCCTTTACCTCGAAAAAGAAGCTGGCACCTATACGTTGTGGCTCAAGCGCGGTCTCACGGCGGCGCGCCACCATGCGCATCAATTCATCCGGGGACTGGTCAGTCCCCGCTTGTGGACGAGGATCCGGTTTCATTTTTTATGACGCTTCCAAGCTGCCTTCTGGCGAGGCATTTCCTAAAAAACGTTTCCCTGTTAAGTGTGTGCCTGCAACCTCGATGGGTGGCAGATCATTTATTGGATTCCACGTATATCATAGAAAAATCATATAAAAAAGCGAACGTAGCGTAACGATATTGCCAAACTTAAAAAAACATTAAGGATTTTTTCATATAATGGGGATGATTTTACGAAAGAGCGGTGTGTTATGGCTAGAGTTGCTTTTATTAAAGACGGTATGGAATTGAACGCTGAAAATGTCAGTGGCTCATATCATATGGGCGACCCCCTGCCGGTAGCGATCGTCGAGGCTGGGCAAGAGGCCTGGAAAAACCGCATGGGTTACGATGATGATGCCCATGTACAGGCAGGTCGCGTATGGGACTCGGTTCGTATAGGCGCACAGACATTCTCTGCCAAGCAATTCATCGAACTGCAGAAGCAAGGTTCTGCCCCGGCAGTACAAAAACCAGCGACCTTAAGGCGCGATAATAGTCCTGTTACCTTAAAAGCACCGGACAGCGTTCCGGAATCATGGGCATTAGCGGCTGAAATCACACCGACCTTTGCACAGGCAAAAACCGCCGTCGAGAAAGTAGGCACTAAACATCATGAGGGCGGCCCTGTCATCAATGAGCGTGGCGAGGTCGATTTTCAGGCCACACGAGATCGTGACTTTGCCGAGGCCTTGAAAAAAATTGGCGCCAAGCCCCGCCCTGCTAAGCCGGAAGGCATGTAAAACCTTTTTAAAAAGCATCGAGAAGCACCGTCCCGCAATGGGAATGCGGAACCTCTCCCCCTTATCATTCATTTATAGGAATGGTGTTCTTTATGGGGGCCATAATGGCGGAAACAGCATTCCATTTACTGATCAATTCAGATTCTGCCACCGCACATGCCCTGGGTCGTGAGAAAATAGAAGCTGCTATCCAGGAAAGCGGGATAGATATTATCTCATTTGATTATCTGGCCGCTGCTGAATTCAAAATGCGTCTTCATGCATTGCTGGATAGCCCTTACACGATATTAGTCGGCGGTGGCGATGGCACCATCGCCATGAGCAGCGCCCTGCATATAGAAAGAAAAAAGCCTTTTGGCATTATTCCGATGGGAACGATGAACCTGTTGGCAGGTGATCTGCATCTGCCATTGGATTTTCTGGAATGCCTGAAGGCTTATAAAGAGACGCAAAGTGTGGCGATTGATGTCGGCATATTGAATGACCGTTTATTCTTATGCTGCGCTTCATGGGGAACGATGCCTGAAGCCTCAAAATTCCGTGAGGAAAATCGGGGTCAGCCGCACCCCATCCTGTTTGCTCGTCTCATCCCATATATCTTCAAGCAAATGGACAAAGCCTTCAAAAAGCGGATCAAGCTGACAATGGACGGACATACAAGATCTATACGTACAGCCATGCTGATCGTATCCAACAACCTTTATGATAAACCCTCAATTGCGGCTCCTTTCAAGAAAGGGTCGTTACAGGACGGCTTACTGGGCGTATATAAAATTTCCCCGCGCGGCCCGATTAACAAAATCCGGCTGCTGATGAATTTGAAGATGGGATTATGGAAGAATGACCCCTTTATTCACGAATACAAAGCGCGCCACGTCAAAGTTGATACAAGACGACAGGAAGATCTGATTTCTCTGGACGGAGAGCCTATGAAACTTAAAGGCCCGTATAACATTTCGCTGATGCGGCAAGCATTGCCGGTCATTTTACCGCGCGCTTCCGCTGAAGCCTTGTAGATTTTATAAAAAACAGTCAGGCTTATATTATAATGCGCATTCTTCATTTATCCGATTTGCATTTCGGAACGGAAATGCCTGAACTCGTGAAATCGCTGGACCTGCACATCCGGGCGACACCGGCTGACCTTATCATCGTCAGTGGCGATTTCACGCAAGTGGCCAATGAAGAAGAATTTATTCTGGCGCGCAACTTTATAAATTCTTTTGGCCTGCCGGTATTCTGTATACCAGGCAATCATGACATTCCCCGGTATAATTTCGCTGAACGTATGCTGGACCCCTATAAAAAATACAAACATTATATGAACGAAAATCTGGAACCTGTACTTGAGAATACTCAGGTCTGCATAGCCGGCATCAACACAGCCCGCCGCATTCTGCCCCACTGGAACTGGGCCCATGGCGCGATTGCCAAATCCCAAACAGAAAAGCTTAAGCAGATATATGACGCCTCTAAAGCGCCTTTCAAAATCTGCGTGATGCACCATCCGATCCATAAAGCAAAGGACTTGGAATTCAATACGATTGTTTATGGCGGTGACAAGGCACTGGATGAATTCAAGAAGATGAAGGTAGACCTGGTTCTGACCGGGCATGTTCATCACGCCTCTGTAACATCGCTGGAATATGATGGGCATCGCACTTTATTCCTGAGCGCTTCGACAGCCCTGTCAAAACGACTCCGGCAGTCGGCCAACGGCTATAATGTGATTACGCTTGAGGACAATACGCTGAAAATCGAGATTTTTGCCTATAAAGATAGGCTGTTCAATCCGCTGGAAACAATCACACACGATCTTGCACGTGTATCGGCATGAAAAGAATCCTTCTCTCATCAAGGAAAGGCGCAGAGTATATGGCAGGCCAGATCACAGGCCTTCATAAAATGCAGCCCTGGCTTTTTCCCGTATTGATTCTATTATTCCTGCTACTCTCATCCTTACAGGAAGTTATCGATGATGTCATGGAGGGTGACACCCTTCCCATCGATACAAAGATACTGGAAAGCCTGCGTAACCCTCTTGATATATCAGACCCCTTAGGCCCGCTATGGCTACAGGAGGTCATGCGCGATTTCAGCGCACTCGGCGGTATAGCCATCCTTACCCTGCTTACACTGACTGCCGTGACATATTTATTTGTGAAGAAGAAACCCTTTAAAGCCTGGTTCACATTTGCAGCGGTGGCTTCAGGAACTGCACTGACAAATATATTAAAGGCAGGATTCGACCGTCCCCGACCTGATCTGGTCGCCCATGAAACCTATACCTATACGGCAAGCTTTCCCAGTGGTCACTCGATGATGGCGGCGGTTGTATACCTGACATTAGGGGCTATTTTAGCGCAGAACGAAACCAGCCATCGCATGAAGGTCTTCATTTTGTCGATAGCCGTCACCATGACCATATTGGTGGGCATCAGCCGCATTTATCTGGGTGCCCATTGGGCCAGCGATGTTCTAGCAGGTTGGCTGGCGGGAAGCGCCTGGGCTCTGCTATTCTGGCTTGCCGAAATTTTTATCCTTTTCAGACAACAAAACAGAAGGACAACTCCATGACAAAACCATTCCTGCTTCTGGCATCCCTTTGCCTTTTAAGCGCCTGCAGCGAAACATGGAGTGAGCGCAGTACGACAGATGGCACACCTTTGAACATCGCCCAGCAGGAATGCCGTGCCAAAGCACAGGAATCAGTACGCCGCCAGATGCCCATTATCGAATCGAATTATATGCCGGGTCCCGCAGGCTTCCCGCCTGATACACCACGCAGCATCGAAGATCGTGAAACCGCCCTCTGCCTGCAGCAGAAAGGCTTCAAGCTTAATCGTGAGTGGCGTTAGAAGTTTTTCTTCTTTGGAAAAACATACATCAGAGAACCGGGTTATGTGACTTATTGCCCCTTCTGGAGTGATTTGAACACATCAATCTCTGTATGATCATAAGGCGTTCCATCGGCGTGGAAAATATCATGGAACCACAAGGCTGGTTGCCGGTCACCTACATACGGATTTTGCCAGGAATCCCATGGCACGTATGTCTGACTCTTGCCTGCAACGAAGCCCCAATTATAAAGTGCGACATTTAAGGATCTGGCCAGAGGAATAATATTACTAAACTTATTTCCCATTCCACGCGCCATATATTCGGTACAAAGAATAGG
>CAMLJM010000023.1 GCA_946480475.1 uncultured Alphaproteobacteria bacterium | reverse complement strand
AAGATGCCGAGTTTAAAGCAGTACCGCGTAAGGATCGCCTCTGTTAAATCGACGAAGAAAATTACTTCGGCGATGAAAATGGTGGCGGCATCCAAACTGAAGAAGGCCCAGGAACAAGCTGAAGCCAGCCAGCCTTATGCATCCGCGATGGCGGGCATGATGGCGCGTGTGGCGTCCGGTGTTGTTGTCGGCCCGAATAGCCCGAAACTGCTGATCGGCACGGGTTCTGATCAAACACATCTGCTGGTGGTTGTGACATCTGATCGCGGCCTTTGCGGTGGTTTCAACGGCAACCTCGTTCGTCGTGTACGCCAGGAAGTGCGCCGTCTGCAGGCCGAAAGCAAGCAAGTAAAATTGCTGTGCGTAGGCCGTAAGGGACGCGACGTTCTTAAACGTGAATTCAGTGGTTTGATTGCCCATTCTTTCACAGGCCTTGCCGGTCGTACAGACCTGAGTTTTGCTGAAGCGGATGAAGTGACACAATGGATTCTGGAACAGTTTAATGCCGGTGCTTTTGATATCTGCACATTGGCCTATAACGAGTTTGTATCTGTGCTGACGCAGAAGCCAACATTCCAGCAATTGATCCCATTCAAGGCATCGGAAGGCCATGCATCTAACGATAACCGCCAGCTGGATAAAGAGCCTGTACCTGTGGCTGTGACCAGCCCTTATAGCTTCGAACCGGAAGAAGACCAGATCCTTGGTGCTTTGCTGCCGAAGAACCTGGCGATCCAGATTTATCGTTCGCTGCTGGATAGTGGCGCGGGTGAACAAGCCGCGCGTATGACCGCGATGGATAACGCGACACGTAACGCTGGTGATATGATCAACAAACTGAGCATTCAATACAACCGTGCGCGTCAGGCCTTCATCACGAAGGAACTGATCGAGATTATCTCGGGAGCGGAAGCCGTATAATGAAAAAGGCGCTTTTGACAACAGCCCTGGTTTGCAGCGTTCTGGCATCACCTGTGATGGTGGTGGCAGAGCAGCCTGTTTTCCCGGCGTTGCAGCCTGCGCCGACGCCGATCAGCGATGATTTCAAATATGATCTGAATGACTGGCATCCGGAACTGCTGGCCCAGCTTGAGCGCGGCCCACGTATTCTGCCACGTGATATGAAGCTGGAAGTGAAGCCCTATGCCGCGAATACCAGTGCGGAAACGCTTGCTGAAATTGCGGCTTTGAAGAAGTTTGAAGCGGAAGAGCGCACGCCTGAACAAATCAAGAAAATGGATCGCGAAAACATAACGATGCCGTTGTATCGCGTGTTCGCTGACGAAGGTCTGTACGATTTTGACACGCACCCGATTACCAATAGCCTGCTGGCGTCTGTTGATCGTGAAGTGATGTATTTTATCCTGCGCGAGAAAAAGGCTTTTCAGCGTCCTCGTCCGACACAACTGGCGCCTGAGTTAACGACAGTCATCCCTGTGCCGCGCCATTCCGCATATCCGTCAGGCCATGGTGGTCAGGCTTACGCATTTGCATTGATTCTGTCCGAAGTTGATCCTGTGAATGCTGATAAGTACAAGCAGATGGCTTTCGACATTGCCCATCGTCGCGAGATTGCCGGTGTTCACTATCCATCAGATGGCGAAGCTGGCCGCGCTATCGCTACACAGGTTGTGGCCGCCATGTTGGAAAAACCTGAGATCCAGGAACGTATGGCCCTGGCGAAGAAAGAATTTGAAGTGCAGCTTGCGAAAGAACGCAAGTAGTGCTCAAGACGACATTGAATTTGGTTTTTAAGAAAAGGAAAGTAAGATGACTCAATCAACTGGTAAAATCGCGCAGATCCTCGGTGCTGTTGTTGACGTGCAGTTCGAAGAAGGCAATGTACCTGCCATTCTGAACGCGCTGACCACGCAGAACGACGGCAAGACACTGGTCCTGGAAGTGGCGCAGCATCTTGGTGAAAACACCGTGCGCTGCATCGCCATGGACACGACAGACGGTCTGGTGCGCGGTCAGGAAGTTTCTGATACAGGCGATGCGATTTCCGTTCCGGTCGGTCCGGAAACACTGGGTCGTATTCTTGACGTTATCGGTAACCCGATTGATAACCGTCCGGCGCCTTCTTCCAAGAAGCGTTACCCGATTCACCGTCCGGCACCTGCGTTCGTGGATCAGTCTGCTGAGAAAGAACAGCTGGTTACAGGTATTAAAGTTATTGACCTGCTCTGTCCCTACCAGAAGGGTGGTAAAATCGGTCTGTTCGGTGGCGCCGGTGTTGGTAAGACCGTTACCATTCAGGAACTGATCAACAACATTGCGAAAGGCCACGGTGGTGTGTCTGTATTCGCTGGCGTTGGTGAGCGTACCCGTGAAGGTAACGACCTGTATCACGAAATGATCGATGCCGGCGTTATCAAGCTGGATGGCGAGTCCAAAGTGGGCCTCGTGTTCGGTCAGATGAACGAACCGCCAGGAGCCCGTGCGCGTGTGGCGCTGACAGGTCTGTCCATGGCTGAATATTTCCGTGACGAAGAAGGCCAGGACGTTCTGTTCTTCATGGATAACGTGTTCCGCTTTACACAGGCTGGCGCTGAAGTGTCCGCTCTGCTGGGCCGTATTCCTTCTGCCGTGGGTTATCAGCCAACATTGTCAACCGACATGGGCGCACTGCAAGAACGTATTACATCAACCAACAAAGGTTCAATTACATCCGTTCAGGCCGTTTACGTTCCTGCCGATGACTTGACCGACCCTGCACCGGCGACAACCTTCTCGCACTTGGATGCGACAACGGTTCTGTCCCGTCAGATCGCCGAGCTTGGTATTTATCCTGCGGTTGACCCACTGGACTCTACGTCACGTATTCTGGATCCGCGCGTTGTCGGTGAAGATCATTACCAGACAGCAGCTGATGTTCAGAAAACACTGCAGACATACAAAGCCCTGCAAGACATCATCGCCATTCTGGGTATGGATGAACTGTCAGAGGAAGACAAACTGGTCGTGGCACGCGCCCGTAAGATCCAGCGTTTCCTCTCCCAGCCGTTCCACGTGGCGGAAGTGTTCACAGGCAGCCCTGGTAAATTCGTTGCTCTGGAAGACACCATCAAGGGCTTCCGTGCGATTGTTGACGGTAAGTATGACCACCTGCCGGAAGCAGCCTTCTACATGGTGGGCACCATTGAAGAAGCGGAAGCTAAGGCCCAGAAAATGGCCGCTGAGGCAGCTTAATGACGGTAAAACGCGCGCGAGACGTCGAAGCTACCTATAGTGCCAGCGAATTTGCTGACAAGCTTCGTCGTCTTGCTGACTCTCTGGAGAGCGGAAAGCCTTTCGAAATCCAGATCGCCGGTGAGCGCGTTTATGTACCTGTTCGTGCGGAGTTCAATATCGAGCATGAACGCGAAGGCAAAGAGGAAGAGATCGAGTTCCAGCTGAAGTGGGCAAATGAATAGTATGGTTTCACCCCTGTTGCCACAGGTTAAACAGATACTGATCAATCAGGGCTATCGTCCGGTGGAAGGATCACAACTGTTTAAAAAGGAATCGCCTTCAGCATTGGGCGACTTTATGGTCGTGACACAAAGCGGGGTGCGGCCCTATGGCTCTCTTTCTTCGCAGGAAGAATCGCATATGCAATTTGTGACACGTAATACCCGTCACTTGTTTGGGAATAGGATATGAAAATGGCTGATACAACACAAACGACATTCAATTTTGAACTGGTCTCGCCGGAGCGCCGTTTGCTCTCCGAGCCAGCGAAAATGGCCATCGTTCCCGGTGAAGAAGGCGACTTTGGCGTATTGCCCGGTCACTCAGCACTGGTGGCGACCGTTCGCCCGGGTGTTGTAGAAGTGCATAGCGCCGAAGGTGGCGAAGTACGCCGCATTTTCATTGCTGGTGGTTTTGCCGATGTGACGCCGGTGTCCTGCACCATTCTGGCGGAAGAGGCGATCAGTATCAGTGACCTCAATCTCGAAACACTTGAGAAATCACTGGTCAATCTCAAGGAAGATCTCGCTCTGGCCAAGGATGATATGGAACGTGCACGCGTAACCAAGAAAATCAATCTGGTGCAGGCGAAAATTGCCGCCGTGACGGGTAAGATTGCCGCCTGATAACATGACCAGCATTTCAGGCAGCGATTATAAAAAATTGTCTGATTGCGCCGCACGATTGGGCTTAGGCATTGGTAACGTTTTTGATACGGCTAACCGCGACAGTTACCACAAATTTTCCAGTTCATTTAAGAAGGCATCTTCTGGCTTAGATAAGGTTAAGCTGATGGGCTGTTATGCGGCGCATTGGCTGACAGGGCAGTTTAAGGAAAGTTATCTGCATCACCGTGCAGTAATTTTGCATGCGGAAACGACGATTCCCATTATGGTTCGCGCGTTTGGCGAAGATGTTGTTGCCAAGGCTGTGGCATTAGAAGATCGTTCAGCAGAGATTGTGGATTTATGTATGAAGACGGGCCACACCAGTCTGGCTCGTATTGTGAAATACTCTTTATCAATATGAAACCCCGAATTTGGTTCGGGGTTTTGCTTTAGGCGATGTTTGATTTTCTTTCTTCTGTATCGCTGCCGATACGCGCCAGGGCTATTTCTGCCTTATTTACCAATTCATCATACCAGATGTCTGGTTCCGTATTGGCACTGATGGGCAGGCCTGCCGTATAGCGAAGTTCATGGCCATTATTCACGGTCACTTCTGTATTCAGACTAACCGTCATGTGGCCGGTAAAGCTGATGACAACTGTATGGCCGTAAGCGGGTCCGCGTGTGCTGGATTCCATGTCTGCCACAACACGTAAAGAGCGTTCCAGCGGTTGACCGGCATATTGCGGTGCGGGTGTGAAAGTATCCAGCAGGTCTGACAGGGATGTATCCTCATTCAAGACGCCGCGTGTGATAGAACCCACCTGATATTCATGTCCGGCCTGAATGACCTCCGGATTTGATGGGCCGAGAATGCCATTCGCACGACACAGGGATGACAGGCGGATTGCCTGATCCTTGGCCATCTTGCGATGGGCATTCATGATATTCTGATCTTGCGCCAAAGTGCGTGCGGCGACGTCATCGCGCAAAGCCCCTTCCGGACGCGGTGTGCGATGACTTATATGGTGTACTTCCACCTGTTTGTCATTGATGGTCAATAAAGGTTCAGCATCTGATACTATGACATTCAGTCCACCCAGCATCTGGCAGGTGCCGAGCGGCGTTCTGTTTTTTGCACGCAGGGATTGGTAATGCGCCAGCACATCGTAACCGGCGGGAACAATGCTTTCATAGTATTGGCAGAGGAATGTGCGATCGAAGCTGCCGGCGTGAATATAATCCGTCAGGCGGCGCGCATTTTCTTTTAACGGACCGGGTAAGGTGCGCGGAGCCCATGATAAATGAGGTTGTTCGCTGTCTTCACGCGGCAGGAAACTACGGGAAGCCAGACGCGTGAAATGATTGTATTTGGTGCGCGCATGTTCAGCATTATCACTGATCACCACATACCATGCGCGGTTTTCCTGGTGATCAAATGATACGCATTGGTCATAAATGCCAAAAGCAGCCTGTGGAATATCCATGACGCGTTGTTTTAATTGACCGAAACCAAAACCAAAATAACCAACGGCCCCCCCTTGGAACGGTGGCAATGTTGGGTCGGACATCACATCGCCCTGGCCCCAGACGTTCAAGCGGTCAGGCAGAAGGTCAGCCAGTTTCCCGCGCAGGCTTAATTGCTGATCACGGTTAGTGACAGTAATTTTATCGCCCCAGACTTCCAGAATTTCTACAGGCTGGAATACGATAGTGCTGTAACGTCCACCTTGCTGTTGCGGGGCAGTGCTATCAAGAAACTGGGTGTAAGGAAAGCGATAGAGGGACGAGAAAACAGCCAGTGGTGCCGACATATCCGGCAGCGCATATGCGTATACTGTTTTGGCTGTTATTTCTGCGGTCATTGCGATGTCTCTTAAATATCTTGCTATACGGCGGAAGAATCCCCCTGCGTACGACTATCTTTGGTTTATGAGGTCAAATGTTGGCCAGCGCAAGAAATTTCAAGGGCAGTTTCATGCTGTTGTGCAATGAAATGGTCATCTTTGGATAAGCTTTTCTTTGCCCGAAAAAGTTGAAGGAGGCCTTAGGAGGGGTTAAAATGCACAAAACTTAATTTTTTTATGTGTTTTAATAGCAAAAAACACATTTTGCGAAAGAATTTTCTTTTCAGCAGACTTTGAACCATGATATTTCATCGCGCAAATCCACCGGCCAATTGTGACCGGCGCTTTATAAAGGACATGAACATGAGCAAAGCCGCTCTCTCAGAATTTCTGCAAGTTTCCGCCCAGCATCTGGGGTTGGACCCTTATCATGGCGATACATCCAGCCACCCCTATGTTTGTCTGCTGACAGACATCCATACACAAGCTGCACAGCAAATTATTGTAGCGAAAGAGCAAGCGCCTGTTGTTGAAACAAAGGCAGCATCGTTTGTATCTACTGCTCCTGTAATTGCGCGCCTCTCTACTGGTGCAATGATTACAATGAGATACCAAGCCATACGTGATAAGGCATTGAAAAATTCTCAAGGGCCATCTGCTCCGTAATCGACAAAATAAGTAAATAAAAACCCCCGTTGAAAAACGGGGGATTTTTATTTGTAAAATTCTGAAATAATTTTAGTCGCTTCCGCAAGGCCGATACGTTCAACTGTGACGCCCGGCGGGAAGGCCCCTAATAAACGCGTGGGCAACATGGAATCCAGCATGACAAAAATACCGCGGTCATCGGCACGGCGCACGAGGCGGCCAAAAGCCTGACGTAATTTCAAACGTGTCATCAATTCATCATAACGGCGACCACCGAAAGCTTCACGGCGGGCGCGGTGCAAAATGGTGGGGCGTGGCCACGGCACGCGGTCATATACCAGCACACGCAAGGCATCGCCCGGCACATCAATGCCATCGCGCACGGCATCGGTGCCCAGCAGGCAGGCGTGTTTTTCCTCACGGAAAATATCCACCAAAGTGCCGGTATCGACATCATCGACATGCTGGGCGTACAGGGCAATGTCTTTTTCTTCCAGCGGCGTGGCAATGCGGTCGTATACTGCGCGCAGACGACTGATGGCCGTGAACAGACCAAGGCCGCCACCGCCCGCAGCTTCGAATAATACGCGATATGCGGCAGCCACCTGATCCATATCATCCTTGCGCACGTCATTGATAATCAGCACTTTGGTGCGTTCAGGGTAATCAAAGGGTGATGTGACAGTGAAAGTGTTGGCTTGAGGATTTATATAGTCGGTGCCTGTGCGTTCGCGGGCGACACGCCAGTCTTCGGCATCGTCGCCTGTACCATCGCGCAATGTTGCTGATGTAATCACAACACCGTGAGCGTGAGGTTTGATTGATTCCGCGAATGATTTCATCGGGTCAATCCAGTGACGATAAAGGCCGATATCGACAGCCTGTCCTTCGACGCGTTCAATTTCCATCCAGTCGACGACATCGGACGGGCTTTGATCCTGCTCCAGCGTATCCAGCATACCAATCCAGCCACCGACAACAGAGTCGGCCCACCAGTTCAGCCGGTTGCTGACGGATTCCAGGCGGCGGCGCATATCGCTATCCAGGGTATCAGCCTGATCGGCCAATTTTTTCTTGAGACGTGCCGCCAGTGACAGCATGGGTTTACGCAGGGCGGTCAGACGCTCTTTCAGATCAAGGGCTGAATCAGATAACTCAGGGATTATGGGGCGCGTATCCGTTTCCAGAGAATAAGGACCTTCACGGCCATCAGCTCTGGCAAAGACCTGCTTATATATATGCGAGAGGAAAATTTCGGTGACGCCAATCGGGCCACCATCTTTCATTCTCTTGGACCATCCGGCAGCGGCCAGCGATGATGCTTCGTGCAATATGGCTTCCAGATCACGCTCGGCATCAGCATCGCCCGCTATCAAGTCATCGACCCGGCGTTTTAGCCCGCGGGCCCGTCCACGTCCTCCTTCGGCCCCGCGCAGCCAGCGACGCAGTTCACTGGTTTCGCGGGCTGTGAGGTGACCTGCAAAGGCAGAGTCGGCAGCATCGAATAAATGGTGCCCCTCATCGAAGACATAACGTGAGGGCAGATCGCTATAGTCCCCCATCGCTGCCTGTGCCATCACAAGGGCATGATTGGCGATAACAAGGTCTGCACGGCGGGCACGACGCACCGAACGTTCGACGAAGCAACGATGGTAATGATCGCAGGCAGAGAAGATGCATTCGCCGCGACGGTCTGCCAGACCGTAAGTGAATTTGGTACCGATTAAACCGGGAAGCCAACCTGGAAAATCCCCGCCACTTAAATCGCCATCCTGTGTGCGTTCGGCCCAACGCGCCATCAGACCCGCAGCAATCACCTGATCGGGGTGTTTGGCAATCGCGGCTCCCGCAACGGTCTCATCCAGATTGAGAAGGCAGAGATAGTTTTCACGCCCCTTGCGGATGGCCACCCGGGCAGATTTTACATCCGCATGGCTATATAAGCGGTCAAGTTCCTGATTGATCTGCCGTTGCAGGTTCTTGGTATAGGTGGATACCCAGACAGCACCCTTATTCTTTTCCGCCCATACCGAGGCGGGGGCCAGATAACCCAATGTTTTGCCGACGCCTGTTCCTGCCTCGGCAATAACCAGATGGGGTTCATTGCGATCATCGGCAGGGACAAAGGCAGCCGATACATGTGATGTATAATCCTGTTGCTGGGGACGGGGCTCGGCCGGATTTTTACCCCGATGCAGAAGATCCGTTAAACGGTCACGGCTTTCTTGACCCGTGACGGCCTGATGCGTGGGCGGCGGGGGTGGCGCATCTTCCGACCATTCGGGAAGGTATTTCCAGATATTGAGGGCCGTTTTGGCAATGATCGGTTCCTCAGCGTTATAATCAACACTCAGCGCTTTCATCACGTAAGGGGTCCATGGCCAGCCTTTGCCATGCAGACCCATGACGCGAGCGATCTCGGCGGGGTCTGCTTTGTTACCAGTGCGCTTTTCATTGCTGAGGTCGTTTAATAAAGCCTGTGCGGCTTGCATTAATGTGAAGGGGTAATCATCAAAGCTTTGCGGCGCTGAAATGCCTAAGGCACGCGCCAAACCGGTGGGTGTAGGGACGCAAAATGTTGCCGGATGAACGAATGCAAATAATTCGAGCAGGTCAAAGGCCAGAAACTCATGTGCATCCAGACGCTGGCGGGTGTAAGGCGTATGACAGAGCATCACGGCTTGTTTATGTGTGCGCAGGCGGGCCTGTTCTAAAGAAAGGGTTTCAAGTTCACCATCAGTAGACAGAATCGCAGCCCGTGATGCGTTGACGCAAATGACCGGCACATCCGGCAGGATGATTTCGGCCTTTGTTGTGGCTTCGTCTGAAGCTTTGCTGACTTGGGGCAGGGGGGAGTTCATTCCTAATAGATAGCACCCGCATGACCGGGCGTCTATCTCATCAGCGTTTAATCAGGACTTGGTAGAAGTAATAGTTAGTGCCATCTTTACGGCATCCGGCCTGCTTGCCTGCCAAATCTGCAGCGTTGTTGCCAATAGTGTTATCGGGCGCTGCCAGAATGTATGATCCTGTAAAACGGGAGATGTTCTGAATGATATCACTGGGGGCATCATCATTAATATCGAGGGGGATATCGAGCATGACATCGATTTCACGGCATAGGGCTCCGCTGACCTGCGCCTGGATGATGAGTTCAGGTTCTGATGTTTCCAGATTCTGCACAGCATGTGAGCCGAATATATCCCAGCTTGTGACAAAATCGAAGTCGCGGCGGGTTAATCCAGCCCCCCCTGCACCGAACACTTGATTCGCTGATTCTGCACAAGATGCCCCATTATAGTCGTTATGACCCCATCCTGAGTCATGAAAACACAGATCACTCTCACTTATGCCCTGGATGAGCATTTTATCGACAGCGGCCTTAATGCCCCCCGTATAACGCATCAGATCAGAGGATAAAATACGGGCGCGTTCAACGTCGCCACTCTGCTCTACAGTATCGGAAGAACGAGTCATCGCCATAGTCAGTGCTGCAAGTAATGCTACAGCCACAAGGATAAACCATATGGCACTGCCTTGTTCATGACGGTGTGCTGGTGATGTGCGCATGAGAGTCTTCCTGAGAAAAAGTTTATGGTTGGTTAACTGCATATGTTTGAGTCTATACACTCAAATTCGACTGTTGAATGAATACCCTGTCCAGACATTTTTTTAAAAAAATGCAAAAAAATGCATTTTTCTGTTTTTGTTTTCATTTTGTACGACTATAATCTGTTAAGTGTATCAATGGTGATACATAAATTTTGTCGGCCGCAAGGCCCGACGCCATAATGTGGGAGAAACAAAATGGCTGTTGCAAAAAAGAAAACGACTGCAAAGAAACCAGCTGCTAAGAAAAAAACAGCTGCTAAAAAACCAGCTGCAAAGAAAAAAGTAGCTGCTAAAAAAACGACTGCTAAAAAAGTAGTTCGTAAAACAGCTGCTAAGAAGCCAGCTGCTAAGAAAACAACTGCAAAGAAAAAAGTAGCTAAGAAGAAGTAATTTCTTCTTTTTGTTTTTTTGCTTCGAAGCCCCGTGTGCTCATTGGCCCGCGGGGCTTCTGCTTTTAGGGCCTAAAAGGCTGGTTTTATGTGCTTTGGGCCTTGATTTCCTTGCCTTTTTCTTATTTTATAGTTTCGGTAATACGACAACTTTCAATTCACGAGATTATTATGAGCGATAAAGCGACAGCGACACAAAACACAGCCCCTGCGATCACCGATCCGCATGAGGCTAAGGCGCATAAGCTCGCGTTGCTGAAAGAAGCGGGTCACGATCCGTATCCGCACAAGTTCGATCGCACTCATAAAGCGGGTGAGTTGCAGGATAAATATAAAGAACTGGAATCTGGTGTCGAGACGGAAGACCGTGTCGCTGTGGCGGGCCGTATTATGGCGATGCGTAACAATGGTATGTTCCTCGATCTGCAGGACCCGACCGGCAAGATTCAGGTCTTCTGTCACAAAGACTCTATGCCTGAAGATCAGCTCAAGAAACTCGATTTTATGGATATTGGCGATATTGTTGGTGCTGTCGGCACAATTCGCCGTACACCGCGCGGTGAATTATCTGTGCGTGCTAAAGAAGTCGATATGCTGACGAAGTCCCTGCAGGTGCTGCCGGAGAAACGTCATGGCCTGACGGATATTGAGCAACGTTACCGTCAACGTTATGTCGATCTGATTATGAACGAGGAAAGCCGCGGCAAACTGCTGATGCGTTCCAAGATCATTTCGACAATCCGCAGATTTATGGAATCGGAAGGGGCAATCGAGGTTGAAACACCGATGATGCACCCGATCCTGGGTGGTGCTTCGGCAAAACCTTTCGTTACACATCATAATGCGCTGGATGCTGACTTCTTCCTGCGTATCGCGCCCGAGCTTTATTTAAAGCGTCTGATTGTGGGCGGTCTTGCGGATGCCGTATTTGAAATTAACCGCAATTTCCGGAATGAGGGGATTTCTTACAAACACAACCCTGAATTCACGATGATTGAATCCTATCATGCTTATAAGGATTACAATGATGTTATGGACCTGATCGAGAAGCTGGTCCAGACCGTGGCGATGGCTGTGCACGGTACGCTGGAGATTCCGTTTGAAGATAAAATCATCAATCTGGCCAGCCCGTGGGCGCGCAAAAGCATGGTTGACCTTGTAAAAGAAGCCACTGGCGTTGATTTCCTGAGCATGGACGTGAAGCAGGCGCAGGAAGCTGCTAAAAAGATTGGTGTTTTTGTTGAGCCTACTGCCAACTGGGGGCAGATCGTGGCTGCGATTTTTGATGAAAAGGTCGAGCATACTTTAATCCAGCCTACGCATGTCACCGATCATCCGCTTGATATTTCACCGCTTTCCAAAGTGCACCGTAATAACCCGCGCCTTGTTGAACGTTTCGAGAGCTACATCAACGGTTGGGAACTGGCGAATGCCTTTACCGAGTTGAATGATCCGCAAATCCAGTTAGACCGGTTTATGGATCAGGTTGCCCAACGTGAAAGCGGCGATGAAGAAGCCATGATGGTCGATCACGATTTCGTGACGGCGCTCGAGTTTGGCTTGCCACCGACAGGTGGTTGGGGGATGGGTATTGACCGTCTGGTCATGCTGATGACTAATTCCCATAATATTCGGGAGGTCATTGCCTTCCCGACTTTGAAACCTTTGAAGGATTAGCTAATAAACAGGGCTAAGGCCGGACTCATGATTTTTCTGTAAATTCCATTTGTTTTGCTGTTAGATGTTTTTAACAGGGAAACAAAATGGGCATTTCACAATATTTCCAGGCTTTGGCTTATACGGCTGCCATGACAGCTTCCGGGGGTGCGCTAGCTGTCGAGCCGCTGCAGTTACTACATGCCGCAGATTATCTGGTCCAGCGCGGTATGAACAAAGAGGCGGCTCGCTCCTTTGTTCGTGCTGCTTCTGATAGCGATCAGGTCAGAATACTGACTTCCAACAATATCGGACAAGTGATCATGTCTTTGCGGCTGGCGGGGGTAGAGAAAGGACCTGCCTTTGCAGAGGCTGCGCGTACTGTTATGTTTACACAACGTGATTCAGTTAATGGCCCTTATGCCATACCCTTAGAAGATCCGGCTGTGCGTCAATTCCTGCAGGCTGATTGCCTGGTGAAAACGGCCGATGATCCGTTCTCGGCTAAAGACGTTATGGGCCAGATGTTGCAGTCTCCCTCCGGTACGATTGAACAGGCGCTTTTTTCAGATGATGAGCTGGCGGCAGCCTTGATAGGACATGAAGCCTCGCACTGCCCAAGACGTAACGGCGATGCTCATAAAACCATGAAAGAAGTTGATGCCGATCAGCATCTGGCTGAGCTGCCGGTGCACAAGCCCATGCAGGCAGACACCGCAACGAAACTTGCGCTGGTAAGAGCCATGTCTGACATGTGTAATCGCACAGGGTTTGTGCCGACAGCGCACAGTACGGGTTTGTTTCTTGATGCCAAGGCTGTCCAAGGCAAGAATCTGACTTGGGAAGAAGTGAGCCCTGTGTATGGTGAATTATTGCCGTTATTGAAGGCCTTCAGAGACGCGCAGGGCAAGGATAAAATGAATGCCGTGCCTTGTTTTGTGGCAACCGGCGCGGCTTATAAAACTTTCCTTGATGCTGATGCGGCTCAGTTCAAGCCCTTAACGCGTCATTATATGAATATGACGATTAAGGGTGTTGAAATGGTGGCGCCGCAGGCTTTGAAAGCAGCGATAGAGTCTTTCCGCAAACCCACGCATGTGACAAGTCTTGGTCAGTAAGAAATGGTATCAGCCATTTAACTGTTGCTTGATTTGCGCCGCTTCTTTCCTCTGCCGTTCCAGTCTGGCTGTATCTACGGTCAGGATTTTGTGGTTGCTCAGATCCTGCAATTTGCCCTGACAGGCGATTACAAAATCCAGGCGTGCTGCTGTTGACAGATTTTCTTCCAGAGCATTCCGGCAGGATTGGACGCTGTCATTCAGTGCTGAATGATCACCCAATGCAGCATTTATTTTTACACCTTCACTAGCGGCTAATGAGGCATGGTTGCCGTACATAAATGTATGATCCAGTTTGACCAAGGCTGCGAAGCGTTCCGTATTGTCAGTTGATACGCCTTGGGCCTGGCGGGCACGTACAGCATTGTGTGCCATCTGGCTGGCGCTCAGGGCTAATGTTTTGACTTCATCATCGAAATTGTTTGCGAAAGCTTGTCCCGTGATGGTCACGAGGGCGGCAGCGCCCCATTTTGCGATTTTGCTCATAATCCTGTCCCTGTTGTTGGCTTGGGACGATGCTAGAATTGCGCTATGGAAAGCGCAAACTTTTTTGAAGCCTGCTGATGCTTTTGAAAGGATATTACTTAATCCGGAAGTTTAAATTCGGTTTTATCGTAGGAATCGCCACGGTTTAAGGGGGATTTACCATCCCACCAGGTGGTCAGCAGGTCTGCATCTGGCCGCGGGCGTTCTTCGGGCATTTTGGCGGGGGTGCCGATATAGATGAATCCGGCGATGCGGTCCCGGTCATCGAGGCCCAGAGCCTGATGCACGTTTTGATCAAAGGAGCACCATTCCGTCAGCCAATTCGTGGCAAACCCCATGGCATTGGCTGTCAGGCATAAATTCTGGCAGGCAGCACCAGCGGAAAGATATTGTTCCCAGCGCGGATGCTTGGCGGGGCGAATGCGTGAAATAACGGCGATCACGACAGGGGCGCGCATGAAACGGGCCTCTTCCTGTGCGAGCTTTTCTGCCGGGGCGCCGGGTTCTTTTTTGAATAGGGCTTCTTTCAGGATTGTGCCCATTTTCGTACGGGCATCGCCCTTGAAAACGATAAAGTGCCAGGGGAAGAGTTTCCCGTGATCGGGCACGCGTGAAGCGGTGGCGATTATAGTTCTGATCTGTTCATCATCGGGGCCTGGCCCTCCCATATCTTTTAAGGGGATGCTACGGCGGCGGGCAAGGTAATCAAGTAGTTCAGGCGAGTGTTTGCCGGCAATCAGTTCAGTCATGGATTGATACTCACTTCATTCAATATTTTGGAATCAATATCATAAACCTTGATCGTATGATGATTGGTATCGGCAATCCAGAGTTTGCGATCAAGAAGCAGGACATCCCCTGGCTCACGCAAGCTGTCCGCTGGCAGATCAAGCGTTGAAAGTGTATTTGTCTTGCGGTCATAAACACGAATGGCGTCGTTATATGTATCGGCAATATAAATGCTGTCTGCATTAGCCGCTAAGCCTTGCGGATGCTGTAATTTTGCATGGGGGTATGTGCCATCTTCCTTGCCGAAGTCGAACAGGCCTGTGCCAATCAATGTTTTGATGTTGCCATCCTGAAGGACTCGTAAGGCCGAGCTTTCAGCATCTACAAAAAAGAGCGTATCGGGCATGTAGGAAAGTCCGCTAGGCTGGGCGAGGGCGGCAATATTTGCGCGGCCATCTTTTAATGCTTCCAACTGGCTGCCTGCTAAAGGTGACAGTTTCTCATTTCGTGTGTTCAATGACCAGAGCTGATGATGGCCAGCCATAGCGACAGCGATATTATTGTTATCCCCTAAAACTTCCAAATCCCAAGGTGATGCAATATTGCCTTTCTGGCCATGCCCAGCAATTGTGGTTACGATTTGTTTTTTAAGATCAATTTTGCGGATCGCGTGATTGTTCGTATCGGCAATATAAAGTTTGTCATCCAGTACGACTAATCCCCGTGGCAGATTAAACTGCGCATTGTTATAGCTGCCATCTTTCAGGCCGCGCGCACCGTTGCCAATCGTAGTTTTGATCTTGCCGTTCTGATCGATTTCAAGAATGCGGTGGTGACCTGTATCGGCAACGAATAAGGTCCCTTCCGGGCCAGCAGCCAAGCGTGCGGGGAAGGAAAGGGTGCCTTTAGCATTCTCGCCATCAACCAATGCTGCAATAGATGATGTATTTGTCACCTGCCGCATATTCTTAACGATATCAGCCTTAATCTGCTCCAGGTGGCCTTCGCCGACATAACGATTAAGCTCAGTGCCGCCCGGACCTAGCAGAATTAATGTAGGCCATGCGTTTACTTTGTGAGATTTCCAGATAGCATAATCCGAGTCGTTAGCTACGGGGTGCTTCAGGCCAAAGCGCTTGGCGGCTTCCAGAATGCGGTCGCTGCCTTGCTCACCTTTAAACTTTGCAGAATGTACGCTGATGATCAGCAAGCGGTCACCGAACATCTCTTCCAGCTTCTCAAGGTCAGGGGCAATCTGCATGCAATTGATGCAGCCATAGGTCCAGAAATCAAGCAATACCAAACGACCTTTCATATCATTGACTGTCAAAGGACGTTTCACATTCAGCCAGCCGCCAACCCCGCCTGTCGCCAGTTGATCAAATGTCTGAGCGTTACTACTTGCCGGTACAAGCATGAGTAAAGTAATCAAGCTCAGGATGATGTTACGTATAGGCATATGCGTCTCCTTGGCGGTTCCTTAATATATAGAACGTCGATTATGGCGAAACAGGGAACTTTTGTAGCGTTCGGGCCATTTGCGTGGGAAGAAATATAACCGTTTAGAAACAAAGGTAAAATCATGAATGCATTTCTTAAAAGCGTAATTCTTGTTGGTGGAGTTATATCTTTAAGCGCCTGCGCATCCTGTCCACGTGAAGATGATTATAACCGTACCCCTTATGGCAATCGTACATCCGGCTCTGGCGTGGCTATATACGACGGGCGTTGCGCCCGTGTTTCAGATACGACCGTATCAACCCGTGAAACTGTACAAACCGAACGTAATGCTGAACCTGTGTTCAATGAACGGATTCGCAAGTAATTTATAAGTAACGTGCTGTATTTTTCTTGCTGTCAGGCATGCCGAATTCTATATATTTGGCATGCCTGAGTCCGTTAAGAAACCCGATATTTATATTGCTTCCCCCGATCAGTCTCGCCCGTTTAAAGTGGTGTCTGACTTTAAGCCTTCTGGTGATCAGCCCGAGGCTATTCGTCAGCTGCTGGAAGGTATAAAGGCGCAGGAGCGAAATCAGGTTCTGCTGGGGGTTACGGGTTCCGGCAAGACCTTCACCATGGCGCATGTGATCGAAGCGACACAGAAACCGACGCTGATCATGGCGCCCAATAAAACGCTGGCCGCACAATTGTATGGCGAGATGAAAGCATTCTTTCCCGATAATGCTGTGGAGTATTTCGTATCTTATTACGATTACTATCAGCCCGAAGCCTATGTGCCGCGCACAGACACTTTCATCGAAAAAGATTCTGCGATCAACGAACAGATTGACCGGATGCGGCACGCGGCGACGCGAGCGTTGTTTGAGCGCCGTGATGTGATCATCGTGGCGTCCGTATCGTGCATTTACGGTATTGGTTCGAAAGAAGACTATCAAGCGATGGTCATCGACCTGCATAAGGGCCAGCGCATTGATCGTGAAGAGTTGATCCGCCAGTTCATTACCTTGCAATATAAACGTAACGATATTGCGTTCGAGCGCGGTTCATTCCGCGTGCGTGGCGATACGGTGGAATTATTCCCGGTTCACTATGAAGATAAAGCGTGGCGTTTTTCCCTGTTCGGGGACGAATTGGAAGAAATTACGGAATTTGACCCGCTGACGGGTGAAAAATTCGTCAAGATGGATGGTGTGCGTGTATATGCGAATAGTCACTATATTACGCCGGGTCCAACTATGCAGCAGGCGATTCAGGGTATTAAAGCCGAATTGAAAGACCGACTGGAATATTACCGTGCGAATGGCAAGTTGCTGGAAGCACAACGACTGGAACAACGCACCATGTTTGATCTAGAGATGTTGCAGGCGACAGGTATCTGTTCCGGGATTGAAAATTACTCACGTTACCTGACGGGCCGCGCCCCCGGTGAGCCACCGCCGACATTGATTGAATACCTGCCTAAAGATGCGTTGATGATTTTGGATGAAAGCCACGTGATGGTGCCGCAGTTAAACGGCATGTATCATGGTGACCGCGCGCGTAAATCAACATTATCTGAATATGGCTTCCGCTTGCCCAGTTGTCTTGATAACCGCCCCTTGAAGTTCGAGGAATGGGAGGCTATTCGTCCGGAAACCGTGTTTGTTTCGGCAACGCCCGGTAATTGGGAACTGGAGCAAACAGGCGGTGTCTTTGTTGAGCAGGTCGTGCGTCCGACGGGGCTTGTCGATCCTCCTGTGGAAATTCGTCCGACAGCGCATCAGGTCGATGATCTAATGGGTGAATGCCGCAAAGTGGTTGAAAAGGGTGGGCGTGTTCTGGTGACGACGCTGACCAAGAAAATGGCCGAAGATCTGACCGAATATCTGGCGGAACATGGCCTGAAAGTGCGTTACCTGCACAGTGATGTGGATACGCTGGAACGGATCGAGATTATCCGTGATCTGCGTCTGGGGGCTTATGATGTATTGATCGGTATCAACTTGCTGCGTGAGGGTCTGGATATTCCTGAATGCATGCTGGTGGCGATTCTGGATGCGGATAAGGAAGGTTATTTGCGTTCCCGCACGTCACTGATCCAGACGATTGGACGGGCTGCGCGTAACGTGGATGGCAAGGCCATACTATACGCTGATAAGCGCACCAAGAGCATGGAAGCGGCGCTGGAAGAAACGGGGCGCCGACGCGAGAAGCAGCTTGAATATAATGCTGCGCATGGCATTACTCCTGAATCGGTGAAGAAGAATATCAACGATATTCTTGAAAGCGTTTACGAGCAGGGTGACCGTGTCGTGGTAGCTAAAGCAGCAGGCTTTGCGGATCGTGAAACCGAAGAGTTCATGCGTTCACCGCAGGCGCTGCGCAAATATATTAATAAGCTGAAATCTAAAATGATCAAGGCGGCGGAAGAGCTGGAATTTGAAGAGGCGGCGCATCTGCGTGATGAGGTGAAGCGTCTGGAGCAGATGGATCTGTTCATGGCGAATGATCAGGCGTTATGATTGTTTAGGCTGGTACCCAACCTACCGCTTTCACAAAGTTATATGTTCCCATCGCAATGATGAAGAGGCCGACAAAGATCATAAATGGTTTTATCGGTATTTTCTTGACGATGAGTGCTCCGAGTGGTGCGGCGAGGATGCCGCCGCCTGCCAGCGCCAGGATAATATCAAGATGCTGGAGGCCCATTGTCAGCAGGAATGTGATAGATGCTGCCAGCGTCACGAAGAATTCAACAGCGATCACGGTGCCAACCGTCGTGCGGATGTCATTGCCGCGTGCGGCAAGATTGCTGGCTACGATGGGGCCCCATCCACCACCGCCAATGGCATCAATCGTGGCACCAAAAAATCCCAGAAGGCGGGTATAGCTTGTGACGCGACGTGAAGGAAAGTCATGCCAGACTTTATATAGAATAATGATGCCCATCAGTACGAGATAGGCGGCGATAAACGGGCGCAGCATTCCCACAGCAAGGCTGGATAGAATATAGGCGCCGATAATGGCGCCTGCGACAGCGGGCAAGATCAATTTTTTGAACAAGGCTTTATCGATATTACCAAAGGCGCGGTGAGAGAGTGCGGAGGCTCCCGTTGTGAAGCATTCTGCCGCATGCACTGTGGCGCTGACTGTGGCGGCGGGTAGACCTGCGGTCAGTAGCATGCTGGAGGCCGTGAGGCCGTATGCCATGCTCAGGCTGCCATCGACAATCTGCGCCAGAAAACCGGCCGCTATATAAAGAAGGAGGTCTGTTTCCATTCTGAATAAGATAGTCCTATAAGATCAGAATGCCACAAATAAAAAGCACGGGACTTTCGTTCCGTGCTTTTCGGTATTTTCCAAGGACGCTTAAAGGCTTAAGCGGCTTCTTGCAGGTTAACGGCAGATGTCTTGCCTTTTTCTGTAGCCAGCTCGTAGCTGATTTTCTGGCCATCTCTCAGGCCGCGAAGTCCTGCTTTTTCCACGGCTGTGATGTGTACGAACACATCGGCGCCGCCTGTATCAGGCTGAATAAAGCCGAAGCCTTTTGTTGCGTTAAACCATTTTACTGTACCGGTAGCCATTTGAAGTCTCCTTATGGTCCGAGGTGCGCCCTGCGAGCGTGCAGTCTTGCGCGTTAGCGATCTCCAACCAAAGGGTTCAAGATGCCGTTACCTTACAACCTTTATGGGTAAAAGGCATGTTTATTCATACAAAAATGCGAGAAAATGTATCAACGGTTGCCAAATCGGGTGAATCCGGGTTATGATTCGCCAGTATGCGTTCGCATATTCCTTATTTGACGCTCGTCATTTTACTTAATCAGTTCTGATTTCTGTGAGGCACACATGCCGACTTTAAAACGTTTTGGTCTTATGACTCTGACTTTGCTCCCGTTGGCCCTGACAGCTTGCGGTGGAGAAGGTTGGGAGATGCGCAAGACAACCACCACATTCCCGTATGGCAACCAGCGCACAGCCGGTTCGGGCGTTGAATATGTCCGCGCCAGCATGATGCCTGCGAAAGGCCCTGTACTGGAGGCGCCGAAGCCTGCTGTTGTTGAACCACCACCGCCAGCACCTGAACCTGTTGTTGAGCCCGAGCCGGAGCCGGTGAAGCCTGCTGATCCGGTCTTCAACAAGATGCAGCGCAAGTAACTCTCATCATTCGATTTGCACCCTAGTGACTGTTGAACGTGGATCTCCTGCTCGGGATCCACGTTTACTTTATGCGGATCAGTGCGAGAAGAATGGCGGCCACAATCAGGAAGCCGCCGCTGATGCGGTTGGTCCATTGACTGTTGCCTAACAGGTAACGACGGGCAAGTCCTGCGAGCAAGGCCCATGAACTATCGACAATGGTAATCACAATGAGGAACGTTATAGCCAGCACAATGAGTTGTGATGTGGCATCAGCAGCCGGTGTGATAAACTGCGGAAAGAAGGCGCCATAAAATAAAATGGTTTTTGGGTTTGTCAGAGAAACAAAGAAACCGCGGCCAAAAATCTCTTTGACTGATTGCGGTTTGGCACGCACATGGGCGAGGTCTTGTGCTGGGGCGCGCAATTGATTGATACCCAGATAGATCAGGTAAATCACACCAGCCCAGCGAACGATATCAAACCAATCGGCTAGGAATGCGATAAAAGCGCTCATACCTAAGACAGTCAGTATTAATTGAGGGATCATGGCGCTGCTGGTTCCGGCAACAGTGAGCAGGCCATAACGTGTGCCATGCGCCAGTGAGTTTGCAACAGTTAGCGCTACGTTAGGGCCGGGGATCAGGCCCAATATGATTGTGGCCAGCGCAAAAGGAATGAAAAATTCGGTGAACATGTCCTTATTTAATAGTGATTGGGCGTTGGCCAGTTCGATCCGGGCGGTTGCGATGAACCTTCAAAGATTCCTGTTCTCCCGCCTCTGATGTAGAGAATGACAGCCTTTAACCCTTGCTCCAGAGGATCCTTGTCACTGGTTGCAAAACTTGCCACTGCACGCAGAGTGCGGAGCACGGGTTTAAGCAACAGGTCTGCAGACAGGCCACTATTTTTAGCGATTTCATCGACAAACGCCGGAATACGGGTTGTGATTAATTGTTGACGCAGTATGCGTTCATCTGTGCTTTCAGCCTTCTCTCCCGAAGGAAGGTCTTGCAAAAGATTCAGAAGACTATCGTCATTTTTGTTCGCTAGCACTTTGACGGCATGGACAATATAGCGATCTGCCCGCTGCCATTCGCGCACTGAACTGAATGTAGATGCTTTTGCAAACTGGTGTTGCGATGTTGCGGGCATTTCTATCTCCTGTGGCTTTAATAATAAGATAGAAGCAAACGCTTTATGTGACGTCAAGAATTGCACTTCCGATGGTTATTCCCGGCCTAAAAAATCATCTCAAATTTTATCTGATTTTTATTGGACTTTGATCCGTATCCTTTTGAAAAATAATGGCCTTTTAACTCTGACTGATATATTATGGTAATTATTGGTCATGCATTATTGCGCCTGTCTTGTGCTCTTATATCCCATGTCCCGCGCAATCCTGTGACCGTATTCAACTGCACAACATCATGAGTAACTGCTGAAAGGGTGGAACAAAACCATGGATGTATCCGTAGAAACGTATCTGGTAGTGGCACTGGCATTCGCCGTGTTCTCTGCCGTCACAGCGATCGGTTCAAGTCTTGTGCTTGGGATCGGCTTTGAACGACTTCGTGCCGGTTTCGAAATCGTACGCAAGCAAACCGGCTATTTCAGCGATGCAATCTTTACGCTGGAAAAACGTGTCGATGAACAGGATGTAAAACTGGCAACCGGCGGTATCAATACCGATAAGGCCGAGTCACTGGTCAGACATGCTGAAAATCTTTTAACTGAACTTACCCATGTGGCCCGTGGCATGAAAGAAGAAGCTACGACACCTGTGGAAGAGGAAAAATCACCGGCAACGATTGCGGTGAAAAGCGAATCCCTCCCGACAACCATGGCGCATTATACATCGCAATGGGGTGATCTGGGCAAGGATGACAAGCGGCAGATAACCCTTATGTAAGAACATTCGTTCTCTAAAGAGGTTGGAGTACCGCCCGATGACAGGGTTCCTTCTAGAGTGGGGACCCTGTTGTCGTTTCCGGGTATCTGCGTCATGATGAGCATGGAGGTACCGCCATGATTATCCCTGCCAGCCTGATTCCCCTGTTTACGATTGGTCTTCTGATTGCTTCAAATGTATTCATGACATTTGCCTGGTATGGGCATCTGAAATTTAAGGCTGCGCCTATATTGCTGGTTATTTTTATCAGCTGGGGCATTGCTTTCTTTGAGTATTGCCTGCAGGTACCCGCCAATCGCATGGGGCATGGCGTATTTAATGCGGCCCAGCTCAAGACTATTCAGGAAATTATCACGCTTGTCGTATTTGTTATTTTCTCGATTTTATATCTGCATGAACCTGTGAAATGGAATCACTTGGTTGGGTTTGGCCTGATTATCGCGGCAGCCTTTTTTATCTTCAAAGAATGGTAGGGATGATTATTCGTTGTAGTTTGGTTTTTTAGGTTTATACAGGGCTGTGCCTGATGAGGGTTCCACTTTGGATGGATCTTCAGGCTCATTTTCCTCTTCGCCTGTCAGGGCCAATTCACCCTCGCAACCTTTACCATCAAACACACCGGCGAGGCGGTTTTGACGCTCTTCGGCATTTTCTTCAATCACGGCGGCTTTTTCACCTGAATCCTCTGCGGCCTCACCAGCCAGGGCGCCGACAGCAGCAATTCCTACGACACCACCCAGAGAGCCTACCAGTATAGATCCCACGGTTTTGGCAACCGTGACGCCTGTGCCAGCATTATTACTGCTTTGCTGTGTTTCCCGGGCGGTGCGAATGATGCGGTCAAGCTCAACAACTTCATGCGCAATTTGTTCGCAGGTCATATCGCTATCGTTATGGCTCAGTTTATCACCCTCAGCCAGTTCGGCGGCGATTTCGGCCTCAGCCTTATTATCGGCGCGGGCAGGGTATGTGCCTACGACCATAAGGGAAGCGATGGCCAGAGAACTCAGTAAAGCTTGGTTTAATTTCATCATAGATAGTAATTTAGTGTATGGAAAACGTGCCTGCTAGCCGGGAACGCGCAATATTCGGCCTTTTTTCACTGTTTTTCACTATCTAAAGTCTAATAAAGGCCAGAATGGGCTTTTCCCTGCCGCGTGTCGGCGCTATCCTAAATATTAATGAATATGAATTTTCTTAGATACCGATATGAGTAATAAAGATCCCCTTCAGACCGCTACGATTGTGGCGGAGTGTTATGCTGCTGAAAACCCGAAACGCCTTGCGATTCTTGATGCGGCAGGCCGTTTGTTTTTAGAGCGTGGCTTTAATGACACCAGCATGGATGCGATTGCCGAGGCTGCTCCCGTATCTAAGCCCACGCTTTATAGTCACTTTAAAGACAAAGGCGATCTGTTTGCGGCGGTAATCAATGGCCGTTGCTGTGCCATGGTGGCCACCATGCAAGCGCATACTTCATCGGAAGATGTCGAGACAGCTTTGCGGGCGATTGCCAATAGTTTCTTTGACCTAATCTATGCGGAAGATTCGCTCCGGCTTTATCGCATTATAGTTTCCGAGTTGAAGCAGTTTCCTGCATTGGGTGAAACATTTTATGCGCAGGGCGCCGTAAAAATCCTGACGTTATTATCAGATTATCTGGTACAGCAGAATGAACGCGGTGTCTTACAGATAAAAGATCCGCAAATGGCAGCCAAATTATTCTTCAGCATGCTTAAAGGGGATCATATGCAATGCCTGCTGGGCATTCATGGTGAAATGACGCCTGATCAACGTGAACATATCATCGACTCTGTTGTGACATTATTCATTGATGGTTATTGCAACTGCACAAAATAGTAATCACATAAGTTTGTAATTTTATTCTGGTTGCTGCGCTGCAAATATCAATTTACATGCCTTTTTACTTTGTTATGTAAGCTCTATCTTCCTCATGCACCGCACACAGTGATACGAATCCTTCCAGAGATAATAACTGGGAGATTTTAAATGACACTTGAAATTGAAGATATAACCGACAGCCTCGCTAACCGCCGTTCTGATTTGCGCTTCCGCCCTCATGCGGATTACGACGGGCATGAAAAAATTATTTATGCCGAGGATCATGACATTGGTTTCCGTGCGTTCATTGCCGTTCACAATACGACACGCGGTCCAGCCCTTGGCGGGTGCCGTTACTGGTCCCGATATAATAATGATGAAGAAGCCATTTCTGATGTTTTGCGCTTATCGCGCGGCATGACTTACAAGAATTCTGTTGCAGGCCTGGCTCTGGGGGGCGGTAAATCTGTCATTATAGGCAAACCAGGAACACGCCAACCCTCTGCCGAAGTTATGCAGGCTTTGGGTATGGCTGTGAATTCTCTGGGTGGCATGTATGTGACAGCCGAAGATGTCGGTACCAGCGTCCAGCATATCCTGATTGCACGGGGCCGCACACCTTATGTGGCCGGTGTGCCGCTAACAGCACTGTGTGAAGAGCATATTCCGGCGGGATTAGACAAAGCTTCGGTTCCTAACCCCGATCCATCACCGTACACCGCTTATGGTACATATATGGCTGTGAAGGCTGCTGTTCATCATCGCCTGAAAATGGATAGCCTGAAGGGGCTAGCCATTACCGTAAAGGGCTATGGCCATGTATCACAGGTATTGTGCCGTTATCTTGCCGATGAGGGGGCCAAACTGACAATCAGCGATATCACCGAACAATCGCGTCGCCAGATTGTGGAGGATTTCGGTCCGGAAGCATTGCTGGCAGAGGGACGTGAGATTATGTCGGTGAAGGCTGATGTATATGTCCCTTGCGCATTGGGTGGCGACATCAACGATGGCACGATCCCGCATTTGGTTTTATCAGGCGTGAAGGTTGTGGCAGGTTGCGCCAATAATCAGTTGAAATCACCAGAGCATGCTGATGAGTTGCGTCGTGCTGGCATCTTGTATGCGCCTGATTATGTGGCGAATGCGGGGGGTGTGATTGCAGCGGGCATGCAATATCTATGGATGGTGAAACCCACTGAAAACTCATTCCCGACCCATCAGTTGTTATCCGAGCGTGTGGCAGAGATTGGCCATACACTGGAGAAGATTTTTGTGCGTGCTGATGCCGAAGATAAAAACACAGCCGTTGTTGCTGATGCGCAGGGTCGTGAAGGTTTCGCTCAGAAGATTATGCAGAAGGCGGCATAGACTTCTAAGGGGTTGTAAAAATCAATTTAAAGGGTCTGCGTCTGCGCAGGCCTTTTTTATTTCGCAGGTGCAACGAATAAAAAGTTTGCATTATTCATAATAATTAATTAAGGTCCGACCATATGTAAAACATGACTCTTGAAGTACGTGGGGGTACAAATGAGTAAAAGCAAACAGGCCCGGCTGGCCTGTGAGAACAGCCAATTTATCTATCGTCTTTCTCTGGAACGTTGCCGTGGTTATATCAGCCATATGCAGGCTATCTTGCATGTATGTGAGGAAACCGGGGATGATGTTGCCGAGGCCTTGCATCATATGATGCAGGCCCTAGATATGGAGTTACGACACAGCATGCAAAAGATGGGTTAGACGCTAACGCCTTAAGCGGTTACACTATAGTTCTTATTCCTAAGGGGTGATTTCTCGTGTGGATTTTTCTATGGTTCATCGCTTCGTCCTTCATTCTGGGCGTATTTGGTTGGTCTCTTGTCATTTTGCATCAGCAGAAGCGGGCATGGTCAGCTTTTGCTAAAAAGCATAGCCTTTCTTATGTGCCGGGGAAGATGGTGGAAGCCCCGGCCATGAGTGGCGCTTTATTCGGCTATAAAGTTGTTTTCTTTCCAGATGTGCAGGCCACGCAAGATCAGCGCGGGCAGCGCTTTGTAACGGTGCTGGAATTTGATCTGGGCACCGGGGGCATGACAGGTGGTGTTATTGGTTCTGCCAATTTTGCGACCTTCATCGCAGGACTTGTCTTTACTGAAACCATGGATATTGATTTCCCCGACTGGGATAAAACCCGCATCATACGCACACGCAACAAAGCTGTTTTGAAAGATTATCTGACAACAGAACGCTTGAGCGTGTTGCATGGCTTGATGAATATAAAGAATTCTACGACGCTCTATTTCTTTGATGAGCAGAATTCAATTCTTCATATCGAAACCACAGACCCTATTCGTGATGCGGCCCGTTTTGAGAAGATTGTGCAGAAGATTACATCATCATTGGACAAGTTAAAGCCGACGGCGGAAGAGTTGGCGCGCGTACAGGCTTAGTATTGTTAAATTTGCTGTAATAAAAAAGCCGCCTATAAGGCGGCTTTCTCTTATTCATGTGAAAAAGATTAGTGAGCAGCTTCTTCTTTATGATCTGCTTCCGCTTCAGGTTCAACAGCGGCCTTTGGCGCTTCTTCTGATTTTACTTCTTCTTTGTGCTCTTCAGCAGCGGCTGGTTCTGTTTTTGCTGCATCGGCAGCCGGAGCAGCATCTGCAGCAGCGTCAGCACCCAGTGATGCCTTTACGATTTTATCGGGGTTTGCAGGCGGCTCGCCTTTAGCAATGGCGTCAACAAACTCCATACCGCTTGTGACCTGGCCGAATACGGTGTACTGGCCTGTCAGGAAGCTGCAGCCATCATCTGTAAAGCAGATGAAGAACTGGCTGTTGGCCGAGTCGGGATTCATTGTGCGCGCCATACCCAGTGTGCCGCGTTTGTATGGCGTATTGCTGAACTCGGCCTTCAGATCAGGATAGCTGGAACCGCCACGGCCTGTTCCTGTCGGGTCGCCTGTTTGCGCCATGAAACCATCGATCACACGGTGGAATACGATACCGTCATAGAAGCCTTCTTTTACCAGCGTCTTGATACGCTCAACGTGGCCAGGGGCAACATCGGGCAGCAGCTCAATCACGACACGGCCTGATTTCAGGTCGAGGTTCAGTGTATTTTCGGGTGAAGCCGCGTTAGCAGCGAAAGAAGTAGTCGTCATAACGGCGAGGCTCCAGATCAGATGCGAGAATTTCATAGTCGTGTTCCTTACGTCCTTGAGAAAGTCAGGGGGTGTTTGATTCATATAAGGAATGCCATACCAGTATGGCCAATTCAAGGCATGGTAGGGGAATAAACAGGGCTTACACACCGGGCAGAACGATCAGGCCGGCTCGGTTTTAAGCTTGGTGGCGGGCTTTTCCGGAGTCTGGGCCGACGTCGGTAATAATTGTTCTGGAAGGTTTTCCTTCAATTCATTCAGGCGCACATTGTGGTTATGTTCAGTGGCCAGTTCGGCTATATAGCAAGCGCAAGAGCCGCAGTTGAATCCTTGGCCGTCGCTGCAGGCTTCGTGCAGGTCGTCAAGATTGTTTGGCTGTTGGGTTTCATGTTCATTATCGCCGCGGCGTTTGGTAATGACGATGATTCCTTTAAAGAAATCAGCGAGAACCTGTTTAACTGTATGGTCTGAGACGTTACGGCAGAGACAGGCCTTCATGGCATGAAATCCGGAGTTAAGTGGTACTATTATTACTACATTAGTGCACTTGATAATCATTCGCAATTAAAATCGAAGATCATATCCACAAGAGTTAGAATTTACCCCTAAGTATGAAAACCGCCCTGAAGGGGCGGTTTACGATTTTTGCTGCAATTGCGAATAAATGGTGGGTTAGCCTTGTTGGTCAATTGAATCTGATTGCAACTGAATATAATTCTGCAGCCCCATATCATTAATCATCTGCAACTGGGTGTCGAGATGGTCCAGGTGGCCTTCCTCATCCGTTAATATCTTTACGAATAAATCGCGGGTAACATAGTCGTTGGCCGCTTCAGCAACGGCAATCGCTTTACGGTAGTTTTCAATTCCGGTGATTTCCAACTGACGATCAGCTTCCAGCGCTTCTTTCACATTTTCACCGATCAGGAGTTTGTCGAGTTCCTGCAGGTTTGGCAGGCCTTCCAGCAGTAGAATCCGCTGGATCAGCAGATCAGCGTGGTTCATCTCTTCGATGGATTCTGCCTTTTCATGTTTGGCCAGTTTAGTCATGCCCCAATTTTCAAAAATGCGGGCATGCAGGAAATATTGGTTGATTGCTGTCAATTCACCTTTCAGTGACAGGTTCAGAGCATCAATGACTTTTTTGTCGCCTTTCATAGCGGCCTCCTTTTTCGGATATGAATTTCGTATCTGAGGATAAAGCGCTGTCTGCGAAAAACAAGGGGATTTCTGCTGCTTTTTATAAAAATAGCAGGGAACTCAAGGGGTTATTGAGAATGAGTTTTATTTGCCGAATGCACGTTTGAAAATAACATCGGTATGTTTGATGTAATCGTCATACTTGAAGATGGCTTTCAAATCAGTGGGCTTCATGGCCTTGGTTACATCCGGATCTACCGAGAGCAGGTCGAAGAATTTTTTCTGGGCGTTGCTTTCCCATACTTTCATAGCATTGCGTTGGACGATCCTGTATGCATCTTCGCGGCTGACGCCTTTTTGCGTCAGGGCCAACATGGTGCGCTGTGAGAAAACAAGACCACCGAGCTTCTCAAGGTTTGCCATCATATTGTCCGGATAGACGAGTAGGTTTTCAACCAAACCAGCAAGGCGCATCAATGCGAAATCAAGCGTCACGCATGCGTCTGGTGCGATCATACGCTCGACGGAGGAGTGTGAGATATCGCGTTCATGCCACAGTGTCACATTCTCCATGGCCGGGATAACAGCAGAGCGCACGATTCGGGCAAGGCCTGTCAGATTTTCAGAGAGGACCGGATTGCGTTTATGCGGCATGGCCGATGAACCCTTTTGGCCCTTGCTGAAAAACTCTTCCGCTTCACGCACTTCACTGCGCTGAAGGTGACGAATTTCAGTGGCGAGGTTTTCAACGGATGATGCAATAACGCCGAGTGTGGCAAAGAACATGGCGTGGCGGTCGCGCGGAATGACTTGTGTGGCGACAGTCTCAGGTTTTAGGCCCAGTTTCTTGGCGACGTATGATTCAACGGAAGGGTCAACGGTGGCATAGGTGCCGACAGCGCCCGAGATCGTGCAGGTGGAAACATCGGCGCGGGCTGCTTTCAGGCGTTCCTTAGCACGGGTGAAGGCCGCGTAATGACCTGCAAGCTTGATGCCGAATGTTGTCGGTTCAGCGTGAATGCCATGGCTGCGACCGATGCAGAGTGTTTTCTTGTGCTTGGTCGCTTGTTTCTTAAGCGCTTTCAGAACGGCGTCGAGGTCCCTCAGCAGCAGGTCAGCAGATTGCTGAAGCTGTACCGCGAAGGCGGTATCCAGCACGTCTGATGACGTCATGCCCTGGTGCATGAAGCGTGCGTCAGGGCCTGCGTGTTCGGTGATGTTAGTGAGGAAAGCAATCACGTCATGCTTCACTTCGCGTTCGATCTCGGTAATACGTGCGGCGTTGAATTTGGCTTTCTTGCGCAGTGTTGCCGGTACGCGCTCAGGAATAGTGCCCATCGCTGCCATGCGTTCAGCGGCCAGAATTTCAATTTCCAGCATGATGCGGAAGCGATTGTCCGTATCCCAGATGGATGTCATGTCAGGGCGGGAATAGCGTGGGATCATTTACAAGAGTCCTAAGTTACGGAAGCTGGCCGTGCCGTTTTTCGACACGATGATGTGGTCGTGAATAATAATGCTGAAAGGTTCACCTGCGGCAATGATCTGCTGCGTCATATCAATATCCATGCGGCTGGGGGTGGGGTCGCCGCTGGGGTGATTGTGACAGAGGATAATGGCGGTGGCGCTCAGTTCCAGCGCCCGCTTCATGATCTCACGCGGATAAACGGGTGTGTGATCGACGGTGCCGCTTTGCTGGATTTCATCAGCGATCAATTCGTTTTTCTTATTCAGGAACAAGATGCGGAAATGCTCTTTCTTTTCATGCGCCATAGTGGCGGCACAATAATCCATCAGGCGCGCCCATGAATTCAGGATCGGTTTTTTCATCACATCCTGTTTCAGCATGCGGAAGGACGATGCCTGAATAACTTTCAATGCGATGATAGTGTTATCAGAGAGGCCGGTAATTTTTTCAAGCTCGCCCATGGGTGCGTTCAGGACGCCTGCGAGGTTGCCGAATTTGTTGATCAGCTCTTTGGCCAGAGGTTTTACATCGCGGCGCGGGATGGCCATAAACAAAACCAACTCCAGAAGTTCATAATCGGGCAAGGCATCCGGGCCACCCGTTAAAAATCGTTCACGCAGCCGGTCACGATGGCCGTGATAGTGCGGCTCTTCTGTCTGGCTGGATTGAGGTTTTACAGTGGCGCTCATGCCTTCAGGGAATAGGCGACAAAGTCCGTAGAGTCAATGATTTCAAGGCTTTTAGTTGTAAAGCGCCATGGATATCGGCTCGCCTGTCTGGAAATCTGCAAGAGCGCCATTCACATATTCACGCTGTTGGCGTGCCACTTCGATAGAGGCGCTGGCCTGACCAGCATTCTTAATCGTCAACTCTGCTATTGAAACGCTGCCGCCATTCATATCAGTGATGGTCATCTTCTGGGCCTTGTCGTCTTTATAGTCGATCGCTATACGCAGACGGGAGTTGGTGCCCAGCAGTGTGTAAACATCGCGGTTGCCTTTGTTGTATTCCTGTTCCATGCGGTCGGTGGTGGTGTCGCGCATCGTGGCGCCAGTGTCACTGATGAGAGTATTAAAACCCTGGATGAAGTTTTGAGCGTCTTCCGAGAGTTGGCTGAAGTCTACGCCGGCATCCTCAAAGAAATTGAGGAAGAATGATTGGGCACCTTTTTGCACGCCATTGACGGCGGCGCCATCACTGGTTTCAGCATTTTCAGCCAGCAGGGCCTGCGCCTCGGCGGAAAGAGTTACCTGGTCGCCGCCGGCGGTGGCAGTATTTGCCGTATCCAGCAGGGCAGAAACCTTACTTTGCACGGCTTGATTGGCGGCCCCCAATGCCGAACTGTCAAACTTGTCTCCCCCCAGGTAATTGGCCAAACTTGGGCGGCCAGCAAACATGTTTTTCAGGGATGATAAATCCATAATCGCGTCCTCTTACCAGCAATTCTGAGGAAAGGGCTGCAAAAGACGTGCCAGCGAAAATTAACTATTTTAGGCGTAAGGTGGGCGGTTATAGCCTTTGGGCGACAGGGTGAAAATTTCAAATCCTGTCTCGGTGACGCCGATTGTATGTTCAAACTGGGCGGATAGGGATTTATCGCGTGTGACGGCCGTCCAGCCATCATTCAGAACTTTGGTTTGCCAGCCACCGGCATTAATCATCGGTTCGATGGTGAAGAACATGCCGGGTTCAAGGACAGGGCCCGTTTTGGGTTCGCCGTAATGCACGACGCTTGGTGCGCTATGGAAGACCTGTCCAATACCATGGCCACAAAAATCACGCACGACAGAGAAGCGGTTACGTTCGGCAACATTCTGAATGGCATAACCGATGTCACCCAGCGTTGCGCCCGGCTTCACGACTTCTATACCTGCCATCATGGCGTCATAGGTCACATCAATCAGTTTCCTGGCTTTGATGGGGGCCTTGTCACCGAAAATATACATGCGGCTGGAGTCGCCATACCAGCCATCGACAATCACTGTCACGTCGATATTGGCGATATCGCCGTCCATAACTTTCTTGGGGCCGGGAATGCCGTGACAAACCACATGATTGATGGAGATACAGCAGGATTTTGTATAGCCCTTGTAACCCAGCGTTGCCGGGATGGCGCCATGCTCGATGGTGTAATTATGGATCAGCTGATCCAGTTCTTCCGTTGATACGCCGGGTATACAAAAAGGTGTAATATAGTCCAGCAGTTCGGCTGCCAGTTTCCCAGCCTTACGCATCCCTTCAAAGCTGCTTGCCGGATGGATTTCGATCCCATCGCGGTTGTAGGTAGTCTGTGCTTTGACGGCGGTATTGTCTGGCATATAATTAATTCTACACTAGTTTACTGTTTTGTTATTCCGTAGAATGACATAGCTTTGCTAGAGTAATTTTGCAACCTTCCTGCAGTTCAAGAACGGGCATTATGTCGAAAACCGGTGGTTTTGATACATTTTCAGCGGCTTTAACGATTATCGGCAACGAAATCCTTTCGGGTCGTACACAAGATACCAATACGCCCTGGGTCGCCGAGCGACTGACGGAACGCGGTATTGTTTTGTCGGAAGTACGGGTTATTCCGGACGTTGAAGACGTCATTATCCGTACCGTCAAGGAATTGAGCAGCCTGTACGATTATGTGTTTACAACGGGCGGTATCGGGCCCACACACGACGATATTACGGCGGAATGTGTGGCCAAGGCGTTTAATGTGCCGCTTGTGCGTGATGAGCAGGCTTTCCGCATGCTGGAAGAACATTACGGTCTCGAGCAATTGACGCCCCCACGCGCCAAGATGAGTTTGGTGCCGCAGGGTTCCAAGCTGATCCCGAACCCGGTATCGGCGGCTCCTGGCTTTAATATTGGCAATGTCTATGTCATGGCAGGTGTGCCGCGTATTATGCAGGCGATGCTGGATCATGTCATGGGAACGATCGTGGCGGGTAAGCCCATTCTTTCTAATACTGTGGCATGCGGTCTTGCTGAAAGCGTGCTTGCTGAAGATTTGAGCGCATTAGCTGATCGTTATGCTGATATTCAGATCGGCAGTTATCCGCATTATCGTGGCGGTGTATTAGGCTTGTCGCTGGTCTTGCGCGGTATGAATCCTGAGAGCCTTGATAAGGCTACACAGGAACTCATTGATTTGATCCGCACGCATGGCGACGAACCGCGCGCACTCAGCATCAAATCAAGACCGGATACCGGTAGCGCGGTCAAAGTTTCCTAAATCTTGCCTATTCGGAAGTAGGCGCTTTAATCGCGTCGCCTAATGTGCCGCGATCCAGTACGGGGTTTACGGCTGGCGAGGTTTCGTCGATGTAAGCAGGAGATCCGGCTGCCGGCATAATATCTTCCGGAGGTGTCACAGGTCCCCAGATAGAGAAAGCAACCAGAATGAGCGCAATCAATAAAAAACTGGTCATCCAATAGAAAATTCTATTGTTCGTGTTCTGAGCATTATATTTTTTTCTGGAAGTGTCCATTCGCGTGTCCTCCTGCGCCCCCTATAATAATGCAAACGGAAGCTTGTCCGTATGGGTTCCTGGATTTGTATTCATATAGTGTAAGCCATTGATTTATAATAAAAATTACATCCATGTTGACATAATTTCATCTCATATGATTATGCTATATGTGATATATATGCAGGAACAGAAGGCATTCTGATGAATCCCACCGTGCTTCAGATACGTACCTCAACTGACCCTGCTTCGGGGGAATACAGAATTTATACGCTTACCCTGGATAGCAAAGCGTTATTCAACCTGAAGAGTAGCGGTACTAGGGATCTGCTTCAGCACAGGGATGAAGACCTTGTCGTTATGCTTATAAACTTAGGGGCCGCATTAAATAATATTATAAGTGAAGCAGGGGATTTTGTTCCGGCTGTACAAGTTATTGATAGCGGGACAGATCGTCCGCGGGTTCATGCCTATTATAAAGATAATAAATTACAGGATCTTCAGCCTGATCATGCAGCGGTCCAGATATTTAATCCCGCGACAGGTCAACTGATGCGGAAACTCCATTTCCAAAATGATCAGCTCCATGATCCTTCTCCTGGCAAGCCTGCCGTTGTGTACGTGAATCCTGATACTGAGATTGTTGTATTTGCCGAGAGCTTCTTTCATGGGGAGAGCGATCATGTTCTCGAAGATTCAGAACTCGTTTGCTTAAATCGCCCCCGTATAGAAGCCAATTATTTGATTAACCGGTTTCGCCTTCAAAAGGTGTTTGTGCTTTAGCACAATAAAGCCCTCATATTTCAGAGGGCTTTATTGACTATGATTTATTATTCTGTGGTTGTTCTATTATCATTAGCTGATCCGCCGGACGGCGTTGTGGATGTAGTGCCGCCCAAGGCGCCGCTATTATTCATTTCATCGGCGGTTGTATCATCCGTGTAAGCAGACCCTGCGGCGGGCGAGATATCTTCAGGTGTGGTTGCTATGGGTGTCCACATAGAAAATGCCACTAGCACCAGGATGACCAGCAAGCCGCCACCAAGCCAGTAAAACAGATTGTTGTTTGACATGATTTAATCCTTCCGTTTGGCGTGTTGTTCTTTTGCAAACGGTGTGTCTTTGCTCGCGGTTCCCTATTTTGAGAAAGGAACTATTACGATCACGGTTCATTTACTGCCATATGAAGTTATAAGGAAAGTATGATGAATAATGTATCAGCCACGTTTCGTAATCGTATCGCTGCCGAACTCACCATTAACGAAACTGAGCAGGCAGGTATCGGGGAAAACCAAATCAGCCTGATTATGAGTGGGGCGAGATGTTCGATGCATTTTGCTGTGCGGAAAAGCAGTAAAGACTATATTTGAGCGGACCGAGGCTCAGGATATTGCTGCTTAACAGTTTATGGTGGCCCCGGCCGGGGTTGAACCGGCATGCTCTTACGAACGAGCGATTTTAAGTCGCTTGCGTCTACCAATTCCGCCACGGGGCCATGATAAAAGCGGGCACAGGTTAGCGGGACTTGGCCAGCATGTCCAGACTGGTGTTTTAGGCAAGGCTATAGGGTGAATTAGGCTGTTTTGCGTGAAGGAGGGGCGTTTTCAATGCCGGTAATCAGGTGAGCGATTAAAGAAGCGCCGCGGGGGGTTAAAAACAGCTCTTTTCGTCGTGCCTCCAAGGGGGAGAACCGTACCCTGACCAGCCCCGCGCAACGCCCGCGTCCGCCGGACAGTGCTGCCACGATGCGGGAGACCGTAGATAAAGAGATTCCTGTTTGTTCCGCCAATTCTGTAATACTCTGCCCCTGGTGCTGTGCTATCTCACCTAAGCAAAGCGCATATTGTATGGGGAATTCTGGATCAATCCTCCGCAACTCCTGCAGAAGGTTGATCAATGTCCCAAGGCCTTTTTCTTTCATCGCAGTTCCATCCTATCCGGCCCACCCGGTCGCAAAAGCATGGTTCTTTCTCTGGTAGCGATGCATAGATTGTCCCCGGGGTTATAATGACCCGGCTAAACGGCATATCCAGCACGATTTCCCGCCTGAAACGCGAGATTTTCCATGAAGGATAAAAGCCATATGCCCATGCACCTTCCATATGGATGGTTACTATGCCACCCAGACTGATATGGATCATCATCATGTTCCCCATACAGACGATGTCATTACTACCATGAATTGTGAATATTCATAGTTTAGCTTCATCAAATCTGTCAAGTTTTCCACAAGCATGGACATACCCTTGTATCAGGCAACAAAATGTTGGTATTCAAAGGGTTCGTTTGCGGTATGGAGTTGCCGCAAATTATTCAGGGTTTGCCTATGGCTTTGGATGAAGCTAAACATGCCGGATGGTAAATTATGCTTATCTGTCAATTCCCACGCTATATGGCCGATCAGCGTGACGCGGTCCAGATAATAGATAGGGTAATTAAACCCTTTGATCAAAATCGGTGTTTGTGAAAATTCACAAAGTTGCTCGTTATCAGCCATGAAACCATTCAGCCCAATTTTTTTGGCATCACGATAATTCAATTCGAGTGCAGATAGTGTATCGAAAAGGCAGCGTTGTATGATTGCGGCTGTTATATCTGTTCCCCCAAAAAGGGCCCCGCGTGCATTGATAGCATCCAATATGCTGTCGCAGAATGTCACGCTGTGAAGATTTGTATTCATCAGTGAGGTACGACGCAGGCTTGCTTCCGTTATATTGGCGCCCATAAGGTTGGCTTCATCAAGCTGAGCGCCATCCAATATGGCGCCATCCATTTGTGCATTTATAAGATTGGCGTGCCGCAAATCGGCAAACGCCAGCGATACGTTATCACTGATGGCAGCTTCAACAGCGGTTTTCATGGTTTTAAATGACCCGCTGAAGAGTGCCCGGCCTGTCCGGAAATGGTTGATAGATAGTTTACTCAAAGTCGTCTCTCCTGTTCGATAGTTGCATGATTGCAAGTATTTACGCATCTTGCGGAACTAACAATCACTACTGATAGTTGTTATTTGCAGTGCAAAGTCAAGTTTCCATGAAAGCTGCATACCATCGCGGTATGGAAATGCGGGTCCGGAGACATTAATATCATTCCCATGAGTGAGTCTGACCCATCTTCTGCCGATACATTGACAGCGCTGGCGCGCGGTGCGGCTTTGATACGCAATTTTGCCAGATCTTTGCCGGAAACGCCGGGCGTTTACCGCATGTTGAACGCTGACGGCGATGTTTTGTATGTCGGTAAAGCCAAGGCGCTGAAGCGCCGGGTGATCTCTTATTCAATAACGGAGAAGCTGCCGATCCGTTTGCAGCGCATGGTCGCGCAAACTACGGATATGCTGTTTGTGCATACGAATACGGAAGTGGAAGCGCTTCTACTGGAATCGAACCTGATTAAGAAGCTGAAGCCCCGTTATAATGTGTTGTTACGGGATGATAAATCATTTCCTTATATCATGATTACGCGCGACCATGATTTTCCTTTGTTGACTAAGCATCGCGGCTCGCAAAAGCAGAAAGCTGAATATTTTGGGCCTTTTGCTTCGGCAACCTCGGTCAATCATACAGTGGCAATTTTGCAGCGTGGTTTCATGCTCCGCAATTGTTCGGACACGGTTTTTACCCATCGTTCGCGGCCTTGCCTGCAATATCATATCAAGCGGTGCACGGCGCCCTGCGTTGGCTATGTAACGAAAGAACAGTATGGAGAGCAGGTGCAGTTGGCGCATGACTTTCTTTCGGGTAAAAGCCGTGAGGTGCAGGATGCCTTTGCTGAGAAAATGCAGCAAGCCAGTAACCGGCAGGATTATGAAGAGGCGGCTAAGTACCGTGACCGTATTAAAGCGCTGACTATGATCCAGTCATCGCAGGATGTGAATGTCAGTGTCATGGGGGATGCTGATATCGTCGGCCTGTGGCAAGAAGAGGGGCGCAGTTGCGTGATGGTGTTCTTCTTCCGCGGCGGTCAGAATTTTGGTAACCGTGCTTATTTCCCCCGTCATGGTGCGGATGATCTGGTTGAAGATATTCTGGCAGCGTTTTTAGCCCAATTTTACGAGAATAAACCGGTGCCAAAAGAGATACTGCTCAGTCATCCTGTCAGTGAGTCTGCTTTGCTGGAAGAGGCGTTAACCGCGCGGGTTAATGGCAAATACAAAGTGCGCTTGAGTGTGCCGGAAAAGGGGCAGAAGAAACGCCTAGTTGATCTGGTGACAAGGAATGCCCGGGAAGCATTGGCCCGTGAGGCTCTGCAACTTGCGGGCACGGGTAAATTACTGGAGGGTGTCGCCACGTTGTTTGGCATGGATGAACCACCCGAACGTATCGAGGTCTATGATAACTCGCACATTGCTGGCACCCATATGGTTGGTGGTCTCGTTGTTGCGGGTCCAGAAGGCTTCCGCAAGAATGCCTATCGCAAATTCAACATACGTGAAGCTGATGAATCTGATGATTACGGTATGATGCGTGAGGTCATGCAGCGTCGCTTTGGTAAAGCTATAGAGGAAGGGCGGGGTCCTGATACGGAAGACTGGCCTGATCTTGTTTTAATTGATGGCGGTCTTGGACAGTTGAATGCTGTGCGTGAAGTCATTGAAGATTTAGGCATTGCAGATAGCTTTACTCTGGTTTCGATTGCTAAGGGGCCTGACCGGAATGCAGGGCGTGAGAAATTCTTCTTGCCAGATCGTGAAATGTTTCAATTGCCGATCGATGATCCTGTTCTGCATTACCTGCAGCGTCTTCGGGATGAGGCTCATCGCTTTGCCATCGGGTCGCATCGTGTACGCCGATCAAAGCAGATTTCAGCTTCGCCGTTGGACGATGTGCCGGGTATTGGGGCCAAACGCAAAAAAGCGTTATTGCACCATTTCGGTTCGGCCCAGGAAGTGGCCCGGGCGGGCATTCAGGACCTGCAGCAGGTCGAGGGGATATCCCGGGCTGTCGCTGAGAAGATTTACAATCATTTCCACGAAAATCTGTAGGAACTATTTCCTTTAATATCAGTTGGTTCCATCTGAATCCGTTAATTTTTGGTAAAGTTCTGCTTGCAGCCATTACCGGGGGCTGGTATTTTCCCGGACATTCAGATTATGAATTTTGGAAGTTATGAAGGCCCTGCAAAGGGTCTGTCGTGGCATCCGAAGACGAAACCCAAAGGCCACGAAACCCAGAAGGAAGAAACGTATGTTTCATCGTCCCAAGACAGACCAGCAACCCGGCGATCAGACAGTATCTGAAGCGCAAGTTTCTGAGCACACAAACACTTACAGCAAACCCGAGGAAAAAAATATGACCGCGAATACAAGCGAACAACAGGACAACCAAGCACGCGTAGACATCCCAGGTGGCGCCGCCGCTTTCCAACGCCCGGGCGCTGCACAGCCTGGCCGTGTTCCTCCGGGGTCTGCTTATGCAACAGCACCTGCTGCTGCTTATCCTGGCGCTTCCAGCTATAGCGCTTCCGGTGTAGCACGCACGCCATCTTCTTCTGATGGCCGTCGTCTGGTTATCGGTGAAGGCATCAGCATCTCCGGTGAGATCGAAGCCTGCGATACGCTGGTTGTTGAGGGTACAGTAGAAGCTGCACTGAAAGGTGCTCGCATCCTCGAGATCTCCGAGAACGGTACATTCTACGGCACAGTAGAAATCGACGAGTGCACAATTGCCGGTCGTTTCGAAGGTGACATTACAGTCAATGGCCGCCTGAGCATCCGTTCCACAGGTTCCATCACTGGCACAATGTCCTATAAAGAACTGGCTGTTGAAGCTGGTGCTACAGTAGATGGCAAAATCACACCGCTGTCAGCAAAAGGCGCTGCGAAAGCTGAAAAGCCGGGAAAGTCTAAGGCAGCACGCCAAGCCGACAACGATGGCTCTCAGCTGCCATTCGGCAATGCGAACGAAGCTGCCTAAGCGAAGGATCAGAAAAGGCATTCACGGGTCCCTATAAGCGCATAGCAAACAAGGGTGAAAAGGGACCCGAAAGCCATGATGAAAATTCCAGAAAATTTACTGCGTTATATGATCGTGCATACAAGGAGGAAGGGCCGTCTGGCTTTTTCCTCCCGCGATGCCTTGTCATTGATCCTGATTGCAGGGCTGCCCTTTGTGATGGTCAGTTCCATTTCTATCAATAAAGCCATCCATAAGAACAATGCTTATGCTTACGCGAGCACATCGCCGTCAGCAGCCGCTTCTTATGATATGGATCGTACGGGACGTCAGGTGGCAGCACAAGTAAAGGGTAATCCAGATACGTTGCTGCATATCAACGGTCCGCAAGTAACAATGATCTTCGACAGGCCGGGTTTGATGCGCGCTGAAGGTGATATGTCAATTTGGCAATATCGTACAGTGTCATGCGTGCTGGATGTTTATGTCGCTGATAAAGGTGCTGGCCCGGTTGTGCATTATGAAGCGCGTTCACGCGTGAAAGCATCGGGGGCTCCTGCACCAGAGGCTTTTGATGATTCCCAGAGCCGCGAATGCGTGAAGTCGGTTTTCAGTGGCCATGATGGCGTTAAGCCGATGATTTTTGCATCACGCTAATTTAAGCATTTTCCTGCGCAAAACGAAACTTCTCTTTATCTTCATATTCGCAAAATTTATAAACCGGACATTCCGCGCATAAAGGTGTGCGGGCTTTGCAGATATAGCGGCCATGTAAGATCAACCAATGATGTGCGTGGCGGCGGAATTCCTTAGGGACTACTTCTTCCAGTTTGGCTTCAACCTTATCGACATTATTGCCGGGGGCGATGCCAGTGCGATTGCAGACGCGAAATATATGCGTATCTACGGCCATGGTTTCTTCGCCAAAGGCAATATTAAGCACGACATTTGCGGTCTTACGGCCCACTCCGGGTAATTTTACAAGCTCATCGCGTGTGGTGGGAATTTCACCTTTGTAATCGCGCACCAGAATTTCCGAGAGGGCGATCACGTTCTTGGCTTTGCTGTTATAAAGACCGATCGTCTTGATATATTCCTTTAAGCCAGCTTCACCCAGCTTCACCATTTTTTGCGGCGTATCGATTTTAGCAAAAAGCGCCTTGGTGGCCTTATTGACGCCCTTATCCGTGGCTTGTGCGGATAGAACGACAGCCACGAGTAAGGTGTATGGATTCACATACTCAAGCTCCCCTTTGGGTTCGGGGTTCCGGGTTTGCAGGATATTGAAGAAAGCGGCGATGTTTTCTTTTTTCATGTGTTTGGCATGTTGTAGGCGATGAAGGTTTAAAAGAGGATAAGGGAGAGTTCCGGATTAGAAAAGCACTGTATAAACTATTGATTAATATAGAAAATTCATTAGTTGTGATGTTGCGGAGAGCGTTATATTGTCAGGTTGTTGATACATATAAACGAGGTTTTAAATGTCTGCACTTAGAAAAGCTTACAAAGATGCCAGTGCGCAAGCGGGTACTTTGACCCAGCCAATCCCCCTTTATGCGCAACAAGCTGCGCAGATTGATAAGCTAGAGGAGATTCTTGAAGAACTCACAACAACCATGCGTGAATTTAGTATTGAGATCAGTGGTATTGATATGGCGATTGGGATTGCTGATGCGCATTCATTGGTTTTAGTGCCTTTCACTCTGCAGGATGATGCCGTGGGAAATAGCGGTATTCTGGTTGATAGCAGCAGCAGCGGATCAGCTGAGTGGTTTGACCTGTTGACATCAGAACAAACCTTTGTGGAGTTTCTGGCCCAGGAAGCAGTCTATCGCGCACAGCGCCAGGAACAGGCTGGTTATATTGCAGAATATCTGGCGGGCAAACCTGACATTTCGGTTCCTTAAATTATCACAAGAATCGGATTGGCCGCGGCGTGAGCCGCGGCTATTTTATTTATATGACAGACGTGACTATACAAGTTGTATCGGAAGCGATTGATTATATCGTTGCCAACTGGCAGAACCAGCCAGACTTAGACGCCTTGGCACGTCGCGCAGGGTACGATCCTACACATTTTCAGAAAACATTCACCAAAATGGTAGGTATAAGCCCCAAGAAACTGGGGCAGTATATGAATGCGCGCCATGCCCGTGAGTTTCTCCTGAAAGGTTATTCTACGTTGGATGCTGCGTACGCTGCCGGCCTATCGGGAAATGGGCGCCTGTTTGATTTGTTTGTGAATGTCGAGGCAGCGACACCCGGTGAGGTACAGAAAAAGGGTCAGGGGCTGGCTATTCGTTATGGTTACCATCCGACACCTGTAGGGGACATCCTGATTGCACAGACAGAGCGTGGCATCTGCTGGCTGGGATTTGTCATTGATAATGACCGGGATATTCCGATGCAGCGCCTGCTGAAGTATTGGCCTAAGGCGCAATTTATAGAGGATGCTCAGATCACAGCCCTTTCTGCGCAGAAATTATTGACGATCTGGCGCGGGGAACAGAAATCCAAACTCAATATCCATCTTTATGGCACGAACTTCCAAATACAGGTATGGCAGGCTTTGCTCAAAATTCCCTGTGGCGGTGCTGTCAGCTATCAGGATGTGGCTCATTACTTGGGTAAGCCTACGGCCAGCCGTGCTGTTGGGGGTGCCGTGGGGGCTAACCCCATATCGCTTTTGATCCCGTGCCACCGCGTGATCCAGGCTTCTGGAATCATTGATAATTATGGCTGGGGCACACCGCGTAAAAGGCTGATATTGGCCCTGGAATCGGATGATATTTCAGATGTTTAACCCTTTGGTTACGATATCTGCCTACAATCAAGCAGGGCTATAGGTGGAAAATGGACAATAACGATCTTGCAAATTTATATCATGCTGCCGCTTCGGGCGCTTTAGCGGCAGATACTGAACAATCTAATGTCCTTGAAGAAATGTCTTTCAAGCTTCAAAGCTGTGTGACCTGGGCGCGTGTGCAGTTACAAGATGCCGGGTTTGAGACACAGCATATAGTCTCTGAAGATTGGCCGGAATTACAGCTGAGTGTCGCACGCGATGGCCATGCGCATAACTTCAGATTGTGTATTCCGCGCATGGATTCTGATGCTGATGGGCAGCCGCGTTTTGGCAAGAATATCGTTCTTGCCGGTAATGCCGACGGGTCTTTATCAGCCTTTAAACTTTACGAAGATGATGGCTCTATTTCTATTGGCCGTTTTGAAGCTTTAAGCGCCGAGATTGCACGTCACGTCGCCATAGAATGCGGCAAGAAAGCCAGTTTCAGAAACGAACCGGCTGCTGCCATGTAAGTAAGCGCGGCTAAAGAGATAAAACATCCCGCATGGTGTAAAAACCGTGCGGTTTTTCTTTGAGCCATTGTGCTGCACGCAGAGCGCCTTTGGCAAACAGGCTGCGATCATGGGCGCGGTGGCCGAGTTCGACGCGTTCGCTAGGGCCAAAGAAAGTCACGGTGTGCTCCCCAATCACGTCACCACCGCGCTGTACAGCATAGCCAACAGTGCCTTCTTCGCGGCGGCCCGTGCGGTCCATGGTGGCTGCGGGACGGCCCGTGGCTTTTCCCAGCATCAAGGCTGTACCAGAAGGGGCGTCAACCTTGTTATGGTGATGGATTTCGCTGATCTCTATATCAAAATCATTACCCAAGCGTTTAGAAGCCTGTTCCACCAAGGCAGCGAGTAGATTAACACCAATGCTCATATTGGCAGAGAAAATCAGCGGGCATTCCTTCGCCGCATCCTGCATTTCCTTCATGTCGTCCGCTGTCAGGCCCGTGGTGCCGATCACGATGGGTTTGTGATGCTTGGCAGCAAGCCAGATATGTTTACGTGTGGCTTCGGGTTTTGTGAAATCTATAACCGCATCGGCGCTGAAAAGTTTCTCAGGATCATCTGCGGATGTCGTGCCACCTGCGTAGTGAAGCCCTGGCCATATGCCGGAATCCAACTCCCTGACCAGCATCTGGCCCATGCGGCCCTTATATCCCGCGATTGCGATTTCCATGATTAATCCTTCAGGTCGCTCCAGGCTTCTTTCATTTTTGTGAAGAAGCCGGTTGCTTCGGGGCTGTGTTTACCCTGTGCCGTACCGCCGAGAGATTTATCAAGTTCTTTTAATAGATCCTGCTGCTTGCGGTTCAGGTTCATCGGCGTTTCTACCTGCACTTCGATGAACATATCGCCCACAGCTTCGGAACGCAGAATAGGCATGCCTTTGCCTTTCAGGCGCAGTTGCTGGCCTGTTTGCGTTCCTTCTGGAATTTTGACTTTTGTGCGGCTGCCGCTAACGATCGGCACTTCGATCTCGCCTCCTAAGGCGGCTGTTGTCATAGGGATCGGAACGCGGCAATGCAGATTAGCGCCATCACGCTTGAACAATTTATGTGCTTTGACGGACAGCAATACATACAGATCACCTGGAGGGCCGCCGCGGAAACCGGCTTCACCTTCACCCGCCAGGCGAATACGGCGTCCGCTTTCGATGCCAGCAGGAATTTTAACCTTAAGGGCTTTTTCTTTCTTTACGCGGCCCTGACCTGCGCATTTCTTGCAGGGATCACGGATGATCTTGCCGGCACCATTACAGGTAGGGCAGGTGCGTTCAATGGTGAAGAATCCTTGCTGCATGCGCATGCGCCCCTGGCCATTACAGGCCGGGCATTGCTCTTCCGATGTGCCTGGCTCTGCACCTGAGCCATTACATTTGTCACAGGATTCGTTTGTAGGAACTTTGATGGTGGTTTCAACGCCCTTATATGCTTCCTCGAGGGTGATTTCCATCGTGTATTGCATGTCGGGACCGCGTTGTGGACCTGTGCGGTTGCCGCCACGGTTCATCATATCGCCGAACATATCCTCGAATATGTCGCTGAAGGCGCCACCAAAGCCCCCGGCGAAACCGCCGCCGCCACCCATGCCGCCCATGCCACTGACCCCTTCGGCACCATACTGATCGTACGCTGCGCGCTTTTGCGGGTCTTTCAGAACGTCATAAGCTTCGTTCACTTCCTTGAATTTGGCTTCTGCGGTGGGGTCGTCCTTGTTCCGGTCTGGGTGATATTGCATGGCCAGCTTGCGGAACGCCTTTTTCAGGTCATCCTCGCTTGCTTTGCGGTCAACACCGAGTGTCTGGTAATAATCCTTAGCCATTTCCTGTCCCGAAATAGATATGAAAGGGACGGGGCCAGATCATGGCCCCGCCGCTATATTTGATTATTTCTTGTCTTCGTCGTCTTCGAGAGACAGGTCGCTGAAATCAGCGTCCACAACATCCCCGCCATCATTCGACGAAGAAGGGTTTGCGGCACCACTATTACCCTGAGCGCCTGCGCTGGCTTCCTGCGCCTTACGGTAAGCAAGCTCGCCCAACTTCATGCTGGCTTGTGTCAGGGCATCTGTCTTCGTCTTGATCTGATCCTTGTCCTCGGAGCCCATAACGGCCTTGAGGTCGGAAACGGCTGCTTCGACTTTTGCCTTTTCATCGGAAGGAACACTGTCACCAAGATCGGTAAGGGAGCGCTCAACCTGATGCAACATCGCTTCAGCCTGGTTCTTGACGTCTACCAGTTCACGCAGTTTTCTATCTTCTTCTGCGTGTTCTTCGGCATCACGAACCATCTGGTTGATGTCAGCATCAGACAGACCGCCAGAGGCCTGGATGCGGATTTGCTGTTCCTTGCCTGTGGCTTTGTCTTTCGCTGTTACGTGCACGATACCGTTGGCATCGATGTCGAATGTGACTTCGATCTGCGGGATACCGCGTGGCGCACCAGGAATACCAACGAGATCGAACTGGCCAAGGATTTTGTTATCGGCAGCCATTTCACGTTCGCCCTGGAAGACGCGGATGGTCACAGCTGTCTGATTGTCTTCAGCTGTTGAGAACACTTGCGACTTCTTGGTTGGAATCGTCGTGTTACGGTCGATCAGTCGTGTGAAGATACCGCCCAGTGTTTCGATGCCTAGTGACAATGGCGTCACATCGAGCAGCAGAACGTCCTTCACATCGCCTTTCAGAACGCCACCCTGAATCGCGGCGCCATCGGCCACAACTTCATCAGGGTTCACGCCTTTATGCGGTTCCTTGCCGAAGAATTCCTTCACCGTTTCGATGATTTTCGGCATACGGGTCATGCCACCGACCAGAACTACTTCATCAATGTCAGATGCTTTCACGCCGGCATCTTTCATCGCCGCTTTCAGCGGGCCTGTGGTTTTCTTAATCAGATCGTCAACGAGGCTTTCCAGCTTCGCGCGGCTGAGTTTGATGTTCAGGTGTTTAGGACCCGAAGCGTCAGCAGTGATGAAGGGCAGGTTGACTTCGGTCTGCATTGTCGATGACAGCTCGATCTTTGCTTTTTCAGCGGCTTCTTTCAGACGCTGCAGCGCGAGCTTGTCCTGACGCAGGTCGATGCCTTGCTCTTTCTTGAACTCATCTGCCAGGTAATCAATGATACGGGCGTCAAAGTCTTCACCACCGAGGAACGTATCGCCGTTCGTCGATTTCACTTCGAATACGCCATCACCGATTTCCAGGATCGAGATATCGAACGTTCCGCCACCCAAATCGTAAACAGCAATCGTGCCGTTTTTCTTCTTGTCGAGACCATATGCCAGTGCGGCTGCTGTCGGTTCGTTGATGATACGCAAGACTTCAAGGCCCGCGATCTTGCCGGCATCTTTTGTCGCCTGACGCTGGGAGTCATTGAAGTAAGCAGGAACCGTAATAACAGCTTGCGTTACGGTTTCACCGAGATAGCTCTCGGCGGTTTCCTTCATCTTCTTCAGCACCATGGCCGAGATCTGTGCGGGGGCTTGTTTCTCGCCGTCCACTTCGACCCAGGCGTCGCCATTATCGCCACGCACGATTTTGAACGGTGCGGTTTTCATCATCTTCTGCACTTCCGGGTCATCGAAACGACGACCAATCAGGCGCTTTACAGCGTACAGGGTGTTGTCGGGGTTTGTAACGGCCTGACGCTTGGCGGGCTGGCCGACCAGACGTTCACCGTCTTTGGTGAATGCGATCATCGACGGCGTCGTGCGCGCGCCTTCGGCATTCTCAATAACGCGGGGTTCTTTACCTTCCATGACAGCGACGCAGGAATTGGTCGTGCCCAGGTCAATACCAATGACTTTACTCATGATTTTAGTCCTCTCTCAATTTGGCAAATCCACTAACGGCCCACCATTGGCACCGTTGCGGTTCCCTTGCATGCGGGGGTCTTTTTAGATGGTTTGGAATATACCACAGAGCGCCCCAAATGCCAGAGCCACAGGGTCAAAATCCCCACCGTTTCCGGCTTTTGGGCGATCTTTTGCCTGTGTGAATTTTAATATAGCAGGCTCAAGCTCGGGGTCAAGGATTGTTAGGTTTAAAATCCTAATTAAGATAATAATTTTGTGGCGGAGAAGTTCTAGAGGGGAGGTGCGGCAGGACGCGTATAGCCATAGCGAGATGTGGATACGTAGCTCAGGCTGCGATATTCATGGTCCGTCAGTCCCGTTGCGCGCGGGCTAAGTCCCTTATCCTGCATATATATAAGAATGGCTTGGCGCAGATCGTCGCCAACAGTTGCAAAACTCTGGTTTATGGTTTCATCAGCACTTGTCGGTACGCTATAAGCAGTGCCTCCAAAAATGCTGGCCAATTTTTCTGTAAAAGGGCGGTTTAAAAAAGCTCTTGTCGCACCCGATGTTTCTTTTTGCCGACGATCCATGGCGATAGATTCGGCCATATCCATAATTAAATCCGGCGCTGAAGGGTCGATTGCTTTCAGCTTTTGCAATATTTCTGGATCAGGGAGGAGTTGATGGCCGGGGATCATTTTTATCAGGCTTGCGTATCTAACTGATGGCTGGGGCTTTGCCCTTCATCCTTGGCAACCCCTACGCGGGCGGGGCGGAGCAGACGGTCGTGCAGAACATAACCGGCATCGACGAGCTGAATGATGGTTCCCGCAGGCTTGCCTGTGCCCGGAATCTCAAACATCACTTCATGAAAGTGCGGGTTGAAAGGTTCGTCGCGCGGTTCGATTTTCTTGATGCCATTCTTTTCAAATGTTTGCAGCAACTGGCGCTGCATCGCTTCAAGGCCCGTCAACAAGTTAGTGATGCGGTCATCACCAGTGCTCTTCAGGTCTTCAGGAATTGAATCAATCGCCCGTTTAAAATTGTCGGTGTAATCGAGCAGATCGCGGGCGAAGTTTGAAATCGCGTACTTCGTGGCATCTTCACGATCCTTCAGAGCGCGCTTACGCACATTGTCGGCTTCAGCCAAAGCGCGCAGGCCCTGATCTTTCACGGCTGCCAGTTGTTGCTGCAATTCCGATATCTGCAGCAATGCCTGTTCAAAGGGGGACGGGCCTTCGGCGGCAGGGGCGGAATCCTGTGGCGCAGGATTTTCAGTTTCCGGCGTTTCAGGTGTGGAGTCGTTTGTATGCTCAGGCTGGTTCATAGTGTCTTACTGTCTGTTAATCGTACTTTAGTCATATTGGCCGGGTTTACGGATGAATACAGCTACATCTTTCTTCACCGGTTCATCAGCTTCCAGGCCAAATTTCATGGCGTCGGCTTGCACATAGTCAAATAGCTCGTTATTGACGTTTTTGTAGCGGCCTTCTTTATCAACGAAATAGTAGAGATCTGGTTTCGTACGATAGTTTTTATGATCAGGGAAAATTTCATTCAATGGTGTGAGGCCTTTGCTACGCGCCATTTCCATCAGGCGGCTTTCAAGTGCTACGTCCTTGCTGGCGCCGACCATGCTGAGAATAACTGTATTTTCAGGGTAGAACCAGAATTTCAGCGTGTTTGACACACCGTCAACAAACAGCGGCACAAAGCGCTGGCGATCTGGCGGGTTACGGGATTCTGAAATGAGCTGAACATATTCGTCCGTCATTTTTACGTTATAGGTAACCGTGGCTTTATCAGTACGGAATTTGATTTTCTTGACGTTGTTGTCCAGCAATTGTTCGCGGCTCAAATTCACATTGGCGATAGGCTGCTGCGGCGCATTATTGCATTCATAATGCGCATATTGCGGCATATCGCGCATATCGACAGCGAATTTATCAAGCTTGATATTCATACTGCCACCAACAAATTCTGTCGTGACTTTTGGATTTTGCACTTTCAGGCAGCTGACAAATGAATTGCCAGCAATCATCGACAGAACAAAGTGACCGGCAGGCAGGTGCGGATCGCGCTGCAGGGCTACCTGCACGATCCCGGGTTGTGCTTCAAAATAGTCATAGGTGTTATACGGGTTGCCGTAATCGTCGTAATATTTCGGCTTGTTGTCGTTATAAGGCTTGGGCGTGTCGTCACCCGTGCCTGGTACGGGCGCGGTGTCAGCGGCTGTCTTTGTTTCCAGCGTTGCTTCACTTTCCATTTCCGCAACGGCATCGCGCAATGTGTCGGCATCTGTCATCGTTGCCGGTGCATTTTGTGCCCATGCAGGTGACACGACGGCAGGAGCCATAGCAGTGCAAAGAAGGACGGCAACGAGACTGACGAAACTGGTTTTCATGGACATATTTTCCTAATTCTGAATAAACCCCCCAATCCGGGGCTTGGCCAGTTTAGCGGGAAAGAGGGGGGCAGGTAAATCCTTAAAAAACCCAATATCCCGGGGATTTAGGGTCTATCCGGGGTATTTTTCAGCCTTCCAGAAGCCGGGTCATGACGCGGGAGGTATAATCCACCAGCGGGACAATGCGTTTATAGTTCAGCCTTGTGGGGCCGATAACGCCGATTGCGCCAATAATCCGGTTTTCGGGTGTCTTATAGGGGGAAATGACCATCGACCAGCCGGAATGGTTAAACATCGGGTTTTCTGCCCCGATGTAAATCTGTACACCGTCGGCTTTTCCGGCGGCACCCAGCAGACGCATCATGGTTTCCTGTTCCTCGAGCGAGGCGAGCAATTGACGGGCGTGTTCAAGATCTTCAATCGCTTTGACATCTTCCAGCAGACGTGACTGCCCGCGAATGATGATATTGCCGCCCAGCCCATCCTGCAGGGGGGACATGGACAGACCGCGCCTCACCAGATCAGCGGTCACCTTGTCCAGCTGCGCTTTGTTCTCGGCAATATTCTGGTGAATGTCGCGTTCTGCTTCCGCCAGTGTTTTACCCTGAATGTGGGCGTTGATATAATTCGAAGCATTGGTAAGCGCTATGTCGCTAACATCTGCGGGAACTTCCATCACGCGGTTTTCGACAGTGTTATCCTGCAAAACCATGACAGTCAGTATACGACCGCCATCCAGACGTACAAATTGCATATGACGTAATGGTTTGTTTGTCTTAGGTGCTATAATCAAACTGGCAGCCGAGGATAGTCCTGAAAGCATGCTGGTCGCACGTTCAAAGACCATATTCATTGAGCTGCCTGCCGTGCGGCATTGTGCTTCGATGGTATGGCGGTCTTCATTGGTTATATTGCCAATTTCCATCAGGCCATCGACATAAAGGCGCAATCCCTGTGGTGTGGGTAAGCGGCCCGCCGAAGTATGCGGTGCGAACAGAAGCCCGCTGGCCTCAAGATCGGACATAACATTGCGGATAGACGACGAGGAAAGCGATAATGTGCTTTCAAAATGCCGCGCAATCGTGCGCGAGCCCACGGGTTCGCCCGTTTCCATGTAGCTGTCGACGACATAACGTAAAATCGCCTGCGCCCGGTTGTTAAGGTCGTTCGTCATGGAAGGAATATAGCGGGATATGCATAAATTGACAATTTCAGCCTATTCCGCCACTGTGGCGGCGCTTTAACAATTTTGGCAAAGGATCAGCCATGAATGCGCCTATTTTGGTACCGCGTCGCGGTGATACCGTTGAGTTGCAGGAGAAGCCCACGGGCTATACTTCGCAGCATTATAACCTGACAGTCGGCCAACGCTATGAAGTACTGGATATTGCCGGCTGCTGCGTAGTGACTACCACGGACACGCCGGGGGAAACGGGTATGTATAATAGTGGACGCGTCCGGGTCGTTCACCGTCCGGCACAACCATAAACTCATCTCATCACAGGAATATTAAATTGACCCATACTGCAACCGCGCTTGTTCCGTTCTCTCGTCCTTCGGGTCGTGATCCTTCTTCATTACGTCTGGTGGAAATTACCACGGGCGTTGCTAAGCATGCGGAGGGTTCAGCATTGGTAAAGTTTGGTGACACCCATGTTCTTTGCACGGCAACAGTGGAAGAGAAAGTGCCGGGCTGGATGAAAAACACCGGCAAGGGCTGGATCACTGCTGAATATGGCATGCTGCCGCGTTCCACCCATCAGCGTATTGACCGTGAAGCGGCGAAGGGCCGCCAATCGGGCCGCACACAGGAAATTCAGCGTCTGATTGGTCGTGCATTACGTTCCGTTGTCGATATGGAGAAAATGGGCGAACGCCAGGTGCGTATCGACTGTGACGTTATTCAGGCTGATGGCGGTACACGCACAGCATCAATTACAGGTGCTTATGTGGCGCTTTACCAGGCACTTGAGCATGTCAAGGCGCTGGGGTTAATGGTTGAGCTGCCGTTCAAGGATAGTGTATCAGCGATTTCCTGCGGTATCTGGCAAGGCATGCCAGTGCTGGACCTTGATTACGCGGAAGATTCCGAAGCTGAAACCGATGCGAACTTTGTTTTGACGGGCGCTGGAAAAATTGTCGAGCTTCAGGGGACAGCCGAGCGTGATCCGTTTGATGAGGCGATGTTCCTTGAGATGCTCAATCTGGCGCGCAAAGGCTGTTCCGAACTGACGGCGCTGCAGAAAAAGGTTCTGGGCCTTTAAATGATAGTTTTCGAGGTCACTATTAATGGACAAAAAATCAAAAGCTGCGGTACTGAGAACTGCAGCGTCCTTAATGTGATATTGAACTCAGTCGGGTTTAAGAGTGCAGATGACCTAGGTGATTTACACCTTCGTATGGGCGGTATGACAGATTCTGATGAAGAGAATGTTTGCTACCATTTGCGGTTTGGCGAAGTTCCCTTGAAAATTGGTGACGAAGTTTCTGTCCGTATAATCGAATCCAATCAAGCGGATGCTCCGATTAAGCGTTACCGGTCAGATCGTGAACGAAAAGAGAGTCCATTTACTGAAGAGGAAATTCTTGAGTTTGATAAGATTGAATACGAACGCTTGAAAAAGATTTTTGAAGAATGATTATGGACCAAGCTAACGTGCGTAAATTCTCCGGTGATAAACTCATCATTGCCACGCATAACAAGGGCAAGGTGCAGGAGATTGCAGCGCTGCTGGGCGATTATGTGCATGAATTCCCGAGCGCGGGTGATCTGAACCTGCCGGAACCGGAAGAGACCGGCACAACTTTCCTGGAAAATGCGACGATCAAGGCGCTGGCGGCGGCACGGACGACGGGTATTCCGGCGCTGGCGGATGACAGCGGTTTATGCGTGAACGGATTGAACGGCCAGCCGGGTGTTTATACCGCTGACTGGCTGGGGCCGCAGAGGGACCCGCTTGTTGGTATGAACCGAGTTCATGATGAATTGGGTGATAACCCTGATCGTTCTGCCTATTTCGTGTGCGTGCTGGTGCTGGCGTGGCCCGATGGGCATATCGAACATGTCGAGGGGCGGGTGAATGGCGAATTGATCTGGCCGACGCGCGGAGCGGGCGGGCATGGTTATGACCCGATGTTCGTGTCCGAAGGTCGGGAAAAGACATTTGCTGAAATGACCCTTGCCGAAAAAAGTGAGATCAGCCACCGGGGCCGCGCATTTGCCGCGTTGATAGAGAAGTGCTTCCGCTGATGTTCGGGATTTATGTCCATTGGCCGTTTTGTGCCGCAAAATGTCCGTACTGTGATTTTAACTCTCACGTGCGGGATGGCATCGATCATGCTGCATGGCGGGATGCCTATATTCGGGAAATTAATCACTATGCGGCGCTGACGCCGGGGCGGACTGTCACCTCGGTCTTTTTCGGCGGCGGCACCCCTTCGCTGATGGAGCCGGAGACGGTGAAGGTCGTGATCGACCAGATCAAAAAGGTGTGGCCTTGTGATCCAGATATGGAGATTACGCTCGAGGCGAACCCGACTTCAGTGGAGGCGGCAAAGTTCAAAGGCTTCCGTGAGGCGGGCGTGAATCGTGTATCTATTGGCGTGCAATCCCTGCGTGATGAAGATCTTAGCTTCCTTGGTCGCAAGCATAATCGCAGCGAAGCGATGAAAGCCATTGAACTTGCAAAAGAAAATTTCGATCGGTTTAGTTTTGACCTGATGTATGCGCGGCCTCAGCAAAAAATCAGCGACTGGGCGCAAGAGCTTGAAGATGCTGTCAATTTATCTGTTGGGCACCTTTCGCTCTATCAATTGACGATTGAGGAAGGCACACCCTTCCACACACAATTTTCGCGCGGCGATTTTATGATGCCATCAGAAGACCTTGGTGGCGAATTCTATGAAATCACACAAGAGATTTTAGGGGGTGCCGGGCTGCCTGCGTACGAGATTTCCAATCATGCAAAGCCCGGACAGGAGTCACGTCATAACCTGACCTATTGGCGCTATACCGACTATGTCGGTATCGGGCCGGGGGCGCATGGTCGCTTGACGCTCGATAGCGGTAAGGTAGCGACCCGTGGCCACCGTGCACCGGAAATCTGGATGGAACGGGTTATGGAATCGGGTCATGGCGGCCATGACCACGAAGTAGTGACACCGGAGCAACGCTGGATGGAGTCCCTGATGATGGGGATGCGCCTGCGCGAAGGCGTGCCGTTTGCCCGGTTGGAGTCAGAATCCGGAAAATCGATTGATGAGATCCTCGATTCCCGTAAACTGAAGGCCCTGTCGGAAGAGGGGCTGATTA
>CAMLJM010000022.1 GCA_946480475.1 uncultured Alphaproteobacteria bacterium | reverse complement strand
TCGAAGATCATGCGCAAATTACAGCGCAGAGCGTCATTCGCGGTACTGATCCATCATTCACCTGTCATTACAAAATCATTTGCACGCCTGACTGGCAATTTCGTGAGATACAGATTCATGATGATTGTGATCGCAGATTACTATTGCGCCGGGATGCGCAGGGTCACTGGTTCAAAAATGGGGGCGAGGCACTTGCCCATCTGAGTGAAGCGCAGGAAGTTGATTTCGTGCTCACATCCGGGCCTTTTCAGGCGGGCATGAATTTATGCCCCAATCCCGCCCTTTTTTCTGCGCAGGCCCGTGGTAATCTAAGGTCGTTGTTAACAGGAAAGGGATATCCCCCATGAATACACGTATTTATAAAATGACGGGCCTGGCTTTACTGGCTGCTGCCGTATTCTGTCTCGGTTTTGCCGGTGGCGCTTACGCTGAAAAAGGCGGTAAGGGCAAAGGTGTCGTTCAAAGTGAACATTCTGAGAAAACATCTCCGCATAGTGACGGGCATGAACGCCATGATGGTGATGATGACGTTCTGGTCAAGATCTCCATCGGTGACGAAGATCGCTCGGTTATCACTCATTTTATCGGTGATGATTATCGCCGCCACTGTCCGCCGGGTCTGGCTAAGAAGAACAAGAACTGCACCCCGCCAGGCTTGGCAAAAAGATACGTCATCGGCGAACGCCTGCCCGATGATGTGGTATGGGTTCCCGTTCCTGACGACCTGCTGGTGCGCCTGAAGCCTGTGCCGGGTTACCAATATGTGCAGGTGGATAAAGACATCCTGCTGATCAGCGAGGCGTCCAAGAAAGTGATTGATGCCGTAACGCTGCTTTCGGCGGTTGGTAACTGATCTGCCTCTGATAGAATAATCGGGAGGGCCCTGTAACTGGGGCCCTCTTTTTTGTTATCATGAAAAGATCAATATTTATCGCTGCGCGCTTATCTCACCAGTCTGAAACCATAAAGAGAGGGTCTCGCATCTCTGCGAAACCCTCCTATGAGAAGTCAGGAAGCTAAGGATTACCGGACTTCCTCATGGTGTTCGGTTGTGGTTTCCTTGTTCATCATGCCTTCCGGGTCCACAGTGGTGGTGGATTCAACGGTACCCGTGCGGTTGCCTTGCTCATCCACTTTCACATCTGTTTCTGTCTGGGCTTCCACCTTGGTCCCGTCAGACATCACAGCCGATTCCTTGGATTCTGTCTTTGTTCGCGCCTCATCCTTGCAGGCCGACAGGCTGATCGCGGCCAGGGCTACGGCTGTCAGGGCGAGTGTTTTATTCATAGGCATAGTCGTGTCTCCTTGTTTTTCTATGCCTTACAAACATTCCAGTTGCTTCAGCAGTTCCTTTTAACCGTGACGGCAGAGGCCGGATTATGCTAGTTTCCCTGCCATGGCCTCCAGTACAAAAAAGACCTCAAAAACCGCAGAATTCCTCATTTTTTTACATGAAAGCCTGGAAGCAGGCAGCTTTGTAAAACTGCAACTCGGCCATTATCGGGGCCAGGAAGAGGGATTAAAGCAACTCCATGCCCGTTCTATTCTGGTCAAACGCCAGCCGGTTCTAAGTTTCACCTACCGTTATAAAACCCGCGATATTGTTAAGAACTACCCCTTCGCCGAAGCCGAAGATAGGCTGGCGGCCCTGCTGGGTAAGGATTTTCTGACCGCCACCCTGTGCACCACGGAATTTGACCTGGCTTACGAAGGGCAGAAAAATACCCTTAAGAAAAATCCGCCCACTCATAAGGAAGCGCCGACGCTGGATCATGACCGCGCCAAGACCCGAACACTGGATGGAAAGGGCGGCTGGCTCTATGCTCTTGGCATCACTGACATCGAAGGTCATGTGAAAAAAGATGCGCAGGATAAATTCCGCCAGATCGATAAATATATTGAAACACTGTCAGCACAGCTCAAAAACATCAATACCAAGGATGGTCTGCGCGTGGTCGATATGGGCGCTGGCAAAGGTTATCTCACTTTTGCCCTGTATGAATATCTGACGACAAAGCTGAATATCAAAGTCGATGTCACCGGGGTTGAGTATCGCCAGGACCTGGTAGATCTCTGCAACAAGGTGGCGGCCGATAATAATTACCAGGGCCTGCGTTTTATGCAGGGCGCGATCGAAGATTACACCGGCAAGAATATCAATGTGCTGATCGCCCTGCATGCATGCGACACCGCGACCGATGATGCCATCGCCAAAGGTGTGAAAGCTGGTGCTGATTTAATCGTAGTGGCGCCCTGCTGCCATAAGCAGATCCGGCGTGAAATGGAATCGCATAATGCCAGGAGCCCGCTCGACTTCCTTTTGAAGCATGGCACGTTCATGGAACGCCAGGCTGAAATGGTCACAGACGGGCTGCGTGCGCTGATACTGGAATATATGGGTTATTCAACCAAGGTTTTTGAATTTATATCCGATGCGCATACGCCTAAGAACGTCATGATCGTGGCCACGCGCAACGCCAAGGCCGCCAGGAATGACGTTGCCATTCTGAAAAAGATTAATGAAACCAAGGCATATTTCGGCATTGAAACGCATCATCTGCAAAGGATTTTGGAGAAGTGAGATAATTTTTCTTCACTTCTTCCCCGCCTGTAACTATATAACATAGCCAGCAAAGGATAAAATCATGAGCAAGAAATTTGGATCCCTGAAATCAGGCCTGATGGGCTCCAGCACTTTACCGATGGGTGCGGCGGGCGCGCCGGTAAACCTGTTTCCGGTTATGGGTCATCATCACCATGAACATGCGGCGGATGGGTCTTGTTGCGGACATGATCATGGCCATCACCATCATCATGATGGCGGTGACAATCATGTACATGACGAGCATTGTGGTCATAAACATAAATAACTCCCCTCATTTATTTATTCTTACTGATTAGCGGCCAGCGAGAATGTGAAGGGCAGATACAATGTATCGGCTTGCTCACGGGGCTGGCCCCAGTCATCTTCCGGATGACCGGCTTCCATAAGCACGATAATATCTTCATCACTTAATAAAGGTTGTGGCAGACCTGGCAGCGTTCCACTGTCATCTTCCCCGACATCATTATGCTCATGATAATCCTGCCGGGATGTTGACGGCGTTTTCTGCTTTTCATGCGGTAAGAACCGGCGGAAAGGAACGTGACTTACAGATGTAACGCTTGTCGCACTGGCCATGTCCTCCTCCTTGTTGGGGTTACAGCTTCAGTGTAACTCGCTAACAAGGCAAAAATAGTCATGGTTCCTGCCATAATTCAGCAGAAACAGAGATTTACAAAACAGAAACAGATATCCTTATTTCGGCCTCTAAACCGCTTCACCACAGCAATATCCGGAAGCCCACGCCCATTGGAAATTATAGCCGCCAAGCCATCCTGTTACGTCGACAACTTCACCAATGAAATAAAGACCCGGCACTTTTTTGGCTTCAAAGGTTTTCGATGACAATTCGTCGGTGTCGATACCGCCTGCCGTGACCTCGGCGGTACGATAACCTTCGGTACCCTGCGGTATTACTGACCATCCTGTAATGATCTTCGTAACGTCTGTAATTTTTTTATCAGATAAATCCGCCATGACAGTATCGTGCCTGCTCTGCTGGGCTAAGACTTCTGCCAGACGCGCGGGCAGCCATTCGGCCATAATGTTATGCAGAATTTTACGCGGCTGCTTCTGCCGCGCTTCTTTCAAAAGGGTGCTAATATCAAGGTCAGGGCAGAAATTGACGCTCACAGGTAATCCTTCGCGCCAGTAAGAAGATATCTGCAGAATGGCTGGGCCGCTAAGACCGCGATGCGTGAATAATACAGCTTCGCGGAATGATGTGCCGTTGCACGTAACAACGGCCGGGTCAACGGAAACACCTGACAAAGGTTTCATCATCGCCAGCTGTTCATCACTGAAGGTCAGCGGAACCAGCGCCGGATAAGGTGTAATGACATTCAGGCCAAATTGTTGTGCCAGCCGGTAGCCAAAACCGCTCGCGCCAATCTTGGGGATGGACGGCCCGCCCGTTGCGACGACGACTTTCTCGGATGTAAAAACGCCATTCGCCGTTTCAATGACAAATCCATCCTCGAGTGCCCTGACGTCAGTAATCTTCGTGTTTGTTTTGATGATGACGCCCACGGCAGCTGTCTCTTTCAGCAGCATGTAAACGATATCCTTGGCGCTTTCATCACAGAACAGCTGACCCAGGGTCTTTTCGTGCCACTTGATATTATGTCTGGCCAGCAGGTCTATAAAATCCTGCGGGGTGTAACGTGACAGGGCTGATTTGCAGAAATGCGGGTTTTGCGAAAGGAAACGGCTGGGGTGTGTGCCTGTATTGGTAAAATTGCAGCGCCCGCCGCCGGAAATACGAATTTTTTCACCCAGCTTGTCGGCATGGTCGAGCGCCAGTACGCGGCGGCCCCTTTTTCCGGCTTCTATGGCACACATGAGCCCGGCAGCGCCTGCGCCAATAATAATGACGTCAAAATCGCCAGAATATTTTGCCATATTTACCGTTAATCCTTTTCTTTGCAATCTGGTATACAATATTACTGATAAGACCTCCAATGGGTTATGGGGGCATCACAGACAGAAACAAAAGGAAACAAGATGCTGGAAATGATTAAATCCCTGTTGGGAAAAGGCGAAAAGAAAGCTGAAGGCGGTTGCTGCGGCGGTCACGCCCACAAAGCCGAAGAAATCAAGAAAGCTGGTGGCGGTTGCTGCGGTGGCCATGGCCATCATCACCATGCGCATACGCATGAAGAGGAAGAAGACCATACAGCGCCTTCCGGCGGTTGCTGCGGCGGTCATCATAAGCACTAAAAGCTTCGTTTAAGATAAGATCTTCTGCACCCGGTAGTGGAGGCCCTGATTTACAGGGAAGGTCCATGGGGGTGCAGAATTTTTTTCTCTGTCCCTTTGACCACGTTCAGGCAGTTCCTGATATGGGCTTGCCAGGCTTCGGTCTTTTGACCGGTCTCAAGCACACGTTGGAGTAACGCATCGCCTTCCTCTGCCACCAGCGATTTAAACTGGGCGACATGATCTGCGAGATCAATGAGCGACTGGTTTAATGCTAATGACGTGTTCACGCCCAGTAATAAAGTGATCTTAGCCTGATGACGTTCTATGGCGCCGGACTCGCTTTTGATTTTATTTCTCTCATTTTCTTTACGCAGTCTTTCAGCGGCATCAATGGCTTTCTCTGGTCCTTCCAGAAACTGTGCTACAATATGGAAGTTGCTGCGCAAGCGTCCCACAGCCGCGAGGGCGATGGCGCGTGATGTTTCATTCTCAACCGATATCATATTCCGGAAACCCCTTTATTTATTCTTATGACAGCAAGCTAAAGGCCGCCGCTCATAATGTCAAAGGGGGAACGGTCATTCATGTCACTTGTTTGCATTTAGGCTAAATAAGCTTCAAAGGTCCGGAATTATTAACAACAGATTAAAGCCAGATCTTTATAATTAATACTGGAGGATCGTGCTTACTTTGAAGGGGATTTAACATGAACCCGCAGGAAAATATTTTCACAGCGGCCCTGCAGGCCATTCAGCAAAAGACATTTTATCAGTCATACTGGCGCGCTTTTGAACTTGTGCATGCGCAGACAGACGAACTGAAAGACCGTGTGTTCCGCCTTCGCTATGATGTTTTCTGCAAGGAAAATACTTTCGAAATTCCCGGGGGGCCTGATTGCACTGCCGGTGAAATCGAGCATGATGCTTTTGATTCTCATGCCGTACATTTTCTTCTTGTGCATAGCGACAGCGGCGAAGATGCAGGGACGGTCAGGATACTTTTGCCGAACGAAGGCGAACCACAACGTAGTTTCCCACTGCAGGATGTTTGCGACCATCCCTTGCTATTACTGGATAATAAGGTTGTCAGGCTGGCGGAGTTATCAAGGCTGTGCATGGCAAAACGTTTCCGTCGCCGTCCGTTGGATGGAAAAATCCTGCCCTCCTATTATGAAACGGAACAAGGCGACGGGGAAAAAGGCCTGGGCCGTTATTTCCGCAGACGCATCCCTTATGCCCCTTTAGGCCTCCTCAGGGCCGCTTTTGAAACAGCGTTGGAATTCAATATTCCGGATATGGTCACGGCCATGGACACTACTCATTTCCGCACGATGAAGCGCATTGGTTTTTCTTACCGCGTGCTGGGGCCGCGGGTTGATTTCCACGGCGGTCAGCAACCCATCATCTTTAATATAAAGCATGTGCTGGATAATATGGCGCTGGAAAATCCCGAGTGCTGGGAAATTGTGTCCGATCAGGGCCGCCTACACCGTCAGGCCAATACCATGGCCCAGAACGAATGGCATGATAATGTCTTTGACGAAGATTGCCGTGAAATGATCATGCGCAAGCTGCTCTGAAAAACAGGGCAAATTCTGCCAAATCCGGTGACTTTTGCTACAGGTTATGGTGAAATACGGCCATGACCAGAACACCTGTTAAATATGTTTCTACACGCGGCCCCGGGCCTTCCCATTCCTTCATCGACGTCATGATGGCGGGCATGGCGCCTGATGGCGGCCTGTATCTCCCTGACATTTGGCCGGAACTGGATCGTGAGATTTTCAGTCACCTCTCGGGTATGAGCTATGCCGAGATTGCCATGCATGTGGTTGAACCCTTTGTCGGGGAAGACCTGGCGAACGAAACGCTCCAGACGCTTCTGAATGAAACATATAACCACCAATTCTTCGATCACACGGCGCTGACGCCTCTTATTCAGGCAGGCCCGAATGCCTGGATCATGGAGCTGTTCCACGGCCCGACATATTCGTTCAAGGATTATGCACTGCAATTCCTGGGGCGGCTGTTTGACCATGTCCTGGCACAGAAAGGCCAGCGCATCACTATTGTGGGCGCCACATCGGGCGATACCGGTTCGGCAGCAATTGAAGCCACCCGCTATTGTAAGAACATTGATATTTTCATCCTGCATCCTCAGGGGCGCACCTCCGAGATCCAGCGCCGCCAGATGACTACCGTCAGCGCCCCGAATGTTTTTAATATCGCCCTGGAAGGCACATTTGATGATTGCCAGGGCGTGGTAAAATCGCTTTTCGCTGATGAAAAATTTCGCAATGACGTCAATCTGTCAGCTGTAAACTCGATTAACTGGGTTCGCATCATGGCCCAGATTGTTTACTACGCCGTAGCGGCGGTGGCGCTCGGCGCAGGGCAGCGCCCCATTTCCTTCGCGGTGCCTACGGGTAATTTCGGTAATGTTTATGCCGGCTGGGTTGCCCGGCGTATGGGGGTGCCTATCAAGAATTTGGTTGTGGCATCCAACCGTAATGACATTCTGACCCGCTTCTTTGAGACAGGGGAAATGAAGATTGAGGGTGTTGTACCCTCTCTAAGCCCCAGCATGGACATTCAGATATCCAGTAATTTCGAGCGTTACTTGTGTGATTTGATGGGCCGCGATTATCAGGGACTCTCCAAACTCATGGAAGGTTTTAGAAATCAGAAAGTTTTCCGTTTGCCGTCCGCGTTGATGGAAAAGGCGCGTAGCGACTTCCATGCCTACCGTTGCAGCGATATAAGCACACTCGACATGATGAAACAGTGTCATCAGGCGACGGGTATCGTTATAGATCCCCATACGGCAGTAGGTTTCCATGCAGCGCAGCAAGAAATTGAACGGGATCCGGCAACGCCTATGGTTATGTTGGCCTGCGCCCATCCTGCCAAGTTCCCGGATGCGGTCAGACAGGCTATCGGTATTGATCCCGTAATGCCGGAAAGTCTGGCGGCTGTTCGCAAGAAAGCTGAGCATTTAATAGTGCTGCCACGGGATGTGGACCGGGTGCAAAAATACATCCGCCAAACCGTTTCCAAGTAACTGTTAGGGCAGGGAAAATCGAAAATTCTCTGAAAACCGAGTCTTTGCAGGCGTGGTTTTTCGCACTATCTTATCCTATTGAATTTTTGTAGGAGTGACGATCATGACTATCGAACTGACAACCCTTCCCAACGGCCTGCGTGTGATGACAGACACTGTCAAAGAGGTTGACAGCGTGGCGCTGGGGGTTTGGGTTGATGTGGGTACCCGTCATGAGGATATGAAAGATAACGGCGTTGCCCATATGGTTGAACATATGATGTTCAAGGGAACGCCCACACGTGATACAACGCAAATCGTCGAACAGCTTGAAGATGTGGGTGCCAATATCAACGCCTACACGGGCCGTGAGATTACGGCATACCATGTACATCTTCTGAAAGAAGATGTACCGCTGGCACTTGATATTTATAGCGACTTTATCCAGCACTCCAATATGCCGGAACACGAAATAGAACGTGAACGTGGTGTTATCCTGCAGGAAATTGGCATGAATAACGATCAGCCGGATGACCTGGTGTTCGATCATTATCAGGAAATTGCTTATCCCGGGCAAACGCTCGGCGCTTCCATTCTGGGTGATCCAAAAATCATCGAGAATATGCAGCGCGAAATCATGATGGATTATGTGCGTCGGTTCTATACGCCTAAACGTCTGGTCGTGTCTGCGGCAGGACATATAGAGCATCAGGATTTTGTAAAGCGCGTGAGCGATCTGTTTGTTGATTTGCCGCCGGATCTGGATTTCAACCCCAGGCCCGCAAACTATCAGGGTGGTGATCGCCGCGAGGAAAAGGACCTGGAGCAAAGCCATATCCTGATCGGCTTCCAGGGTATCGAGCGCCAGCATGAAAATATGTTCGCTGTTGTGGCGTTGGCAACCATTCTGGGGGGCGGTATGTCGTCGCGCCTGTTTCAGGAAATCCGTGAGAAACGCGGCCTGGTTTATTCCATCTTCAGTTTCCACACGACTTATCAGGATGACGGTCAATTTGCCGTCTATGCGGGTACAGGGCCTGAACATCTGCCTGAACTCGTACCTGTCGTATGCGAAGAAATTATGAAGTTTTCTGATACTCTGACAGAGAAAGAGCTTGACCGTGCAAAATCACAAATGCGCGCCAACCTTCTCATGGGTCGTGAATCCATGATGGGTCGTGCAAACCAGCAGGCAAAGCATCTCATTCACTTTAACGAGGTGTTAGATACGCAGCAGAAAATCAGAAAGATCAATGAACTGACAATTCAGGATGTGGCACGCATAGCACGTCAGATTTTCTCTACAAAACCAACTGTAGCGGCGCTCGGGCCTATCAGCGCGCTTGAATCTTATGACTCTATTGCGGGCAGATTAAAGCGCTAAATGTTTCTACGTGGTTCCGCACCCTCTGCTGACATGGTGCTGCCGGATATCCGGCTGACAGGAACACGTGTATCTCTGCGTCCGCCACGACGCCATGACTGGCATGAATGGGCTATGCTCCGCAGCCGGAATGCCGGGTTCTTGAAACCATGGGAACCCACATGGGATGAAGACTGCCTGACTGAGCTTTATTACGAACGACGTTTCCGCCGCCAGGTGCGGGAATGGAAGAACGACCAGACATATCCTTTCCTGATCACGCTGAATGAGAGCGATAAAATCATCGGCGCACTTAATATCAATAATGTCGCTCGGGGTGCGGCGCAGTTCGCCTCGCTGGGCTACTGGATAAGCGAGGATCAGCAAGGCCGCGGCTATATGACAGAGGCAGGACGCCTGCTCATAAAGCATGCATTTACAGAGCAAAAGCTCCACAGGCTGCAGGCAGGCGTCCTGCCTGAAAATGTACGCAGCCGTTCATTGCTGACAAAGCTGGGATTTAAAGAAGAGGGTTTTGCCGCCCGTTATATCCAGATTGATGGCTTATGGCGTGATCATGTTCTATATGGGTTGCCCGTCGAAGAATGGGGCAAGCGCGATATATTCGCCTAAGAACTTTAAGCTCTGCCAGCTTCTCCCGACAGCATATTCGGGTCAATGCCAATTTTGCGGATGGCAAGGTCCCAGCATTCATCAGGATTACTATCGAATATCAAGGCGGGGTCAGCATCAACGACCAGCCACGCATTTTGCTGCATCTCCAGGTCCAGTTGGCCGGCTGTCCAGCCTGCATAGCCCAGAATGAATAACATCTCGTCAGGACCTTTGCCTTGTGCAATCGCTTTCAAGGCATCAATCGTGCCCGTGACATAGATATCGCTCTCGATCTTCAGGCTATCAATCTGGCGGAAATCACCTTTATGAAGGATAAAGCCTCTGCCTGTTTCGACGGGGCCGCCACTCATGACAGGAATATCGGGGCTTGTCTGGTTGCCTTCGATATGTAACTGCGACAGTAATTCAGAAAGTTCTAGGCCGGGCAATGTATGGTTGATCACAAGCCCCATGGCGCCATTCACGTCATGGGCACAAATGAAAATAACAGCCTTATGAAAGCGCGGGTCACCCATTTGCGGCATGGCCACAAGCAGTTTGCCTGTCAGATAGGGCGATACAGTCCGGTTATCAGTTGCCATCGGCAGTTTTTCTCTCTTGCTGAACCTTCATTTTAGCATATCTTTGAATCTGGTAACAGGCTTCAAGGATAGAGAACGATTATGACACGATTTAAGTTTCTGAATTTCATCAATTTTATGGCCGTTGCCGGATTAATGTCTTTCCCTGCCCACGCCTTGGAAGGTCCATGGGCGCAAGGCGAATTCCTTAAAGCGCGAATCATCACTGAAAATACCGCAACAGGTCACGATGACACTTTAGGTGCTGCGCTGGAAATTGTCATGGAACCTGACTGGCATATATACTGGCGCATGCCGGGCGATGGTGGCTTGCCACCCATGCTCGATTGGGCCAAATCAAAGAACCTGAAAACAGCTGAATTACAATGGCCAGTTCCCGTGCGCTTCGAATATGAAGGGCTTTATGGTTTTGGCTATAAGAACGCTGTAACGTTACCTTTGGTTCTGACCCCTGAGGAGAAGGGGAATCCGCTAACATTGGATATTCATGCCGACATCATGGTTTGCAAGACGTTATGCGTGCCGCAGAAAATTGACTTAACCCTTGATATCCCATCAGGTGATGCCAAACCGGATATACAGGCGGCTCTCATTCAGGATGCGCGCGAAACATTGCCATACACGGAAAATCGCGGTGACATGAAGATTGAAAATGTCGTCATAGGCCCGAAAGCGATTGTTGTACGTGCTTATCTGGCGCAAGGTTTTGAAGGTGCCGATCTGTTCGCTGAAGTGGGACCTGAAATGTATATTGTGGCGAAACCCGTCATTACCCCCGATGCCAAAGATCCACGCTACGCGTCCATCGCGATCGCTGCCCCTGAAGGCGTCGATAATCTGGCATCTGCTGTGATGAATAAGACATTGGTGCTGACACTGCGCAATGCCAAAGGCAAGGCGCTGGAACGTACTTTCAATTTCTGACTTCAAGAAAATATAATTGAATCTGTTTGCAGTCCGCTCGACGATGATTAATAGATGCCGCCTGTGCCCATGGTGGACACGCTATCCGTGATTGTGCTGTTCATAGAGGGCAGGTTGCTGATGCCATTCGCATCCAGGATAAACATCTGGTCACTGGGTTCATTCCCGGCAACAAAGGCTTCCCAGATCAGCTTGCTGTCACCCGGCTGGGCCAGGGCACCGGTGGCGGCATTGACTTGTACTTGCTTGATACCGGGTGGCACGCGGAAAGGGGTTGGCGGCACATCTTTCAAGGCGGTTTCCATGAATTCCTTGAAGATAGGGACGGATAGGGAAGATCCCGTTTCCTTCTTACCCAGCGACTCCGGATTATCAAATCCAACATAAACAGCAACTACCAGGTCAGGCGTAAAGCCAACAAACCAGGCGTCGCGCGATTCGTTTGTTGTTCCGGTCTTACCAGCGAGCGGATAACCCAGTTCTTTTAATTTTACGGCTGTACCGCGCTCAACCACACCTTCCAGAATGGAAACCATCTGATAGGCATAACGCGCATCTGTCAGTTGCTCACGGTTATCGGGGATGACAGGCGTATACTGGTTATTCCATTCCAGCAAAGGTCCGCAGTTTTCACACGCGCGCTGATCGTGGCGATAAATGGTGGAACCACGGCGGTCCTGGATACGGTCAATCAATGTGGGGTCAATCTTCTTGCCGCCGTTGACTAACTGCGCATAGGCAGTGGCCATACGCAGCACGGTTGTTTCACCGGCACCTAATGAATAGGCAAGGTGCGGCTCCATTTTCTCAACGACACCAAACTTGGTGACAGTTTCGATGATGGGGTCCATACCCAGGAAATGCGCCAGACGCACGGTCATCAGGTTGCGTGATTTTTCAATACCGACACGTAACGGGGTGGGGCCGTAATATTCGCCTTTGTAGTTGCTGGGGCGCCATTTGGGCATGCCGGGGCCTTGGTCAATCACGATAGGTGCATCAAGGATCAGTGTTGCCGGTGTGAAACCTTTCTCCAGCGCCGTCAGGTAAACGAAGGGCTTGAAAGCAGAGCCCGGCTGGCGCTTCGCCTGCGTCGCACGATTGAAAACGCTCTGGTTATAACTCCAGCCGCCCTGCATGGCGAGAACACGGCCTGTGTGCGGGTCCAGTGCAACCAGGGCACCATTCACACGCGGTACTTGGCGCAGGGCAAAGTTGTTTTTGTCTTTCTCGTCAGGTGCGGCTTCTACCATGATGATGTCGCCTTTATTGACGACCATGCGCATGGCGCTGGGTTCTTCACTAAAGCCTTGTCCTTGCTTCAGGCGCTTACGCGCCCATTTGACGTTTTCAAGTTTCAGAACACCCCGCGCATTATCGGCAAAACCCAGTGTGGCGCGATCACTTGTGACTTCCAGAACAACAGCCAGTTGCCATTCGGGCAGCATGGCCGCAGGACGCTCCTGTGCCTCCAGCTTGTCTTTCCAGCCATCCAGCGTAGGCAGTGTAGCTACCGGTGTGCGCCAGCCCCAACGACGGTCATAAGCCATCAGCCCATTGCGCAAGGCGCGCTCGGCTGTTTCCTGTAAACGCGGATCAACCGTTGTACGAACGGCAAGGCCGCCACCATAAAGACTTTGCTCGCCATATTTTGCCGCCAACTCACGGCGTACTTCTTCCGCGAAATAGGGCGCATCAACAACCCGTGTATCGGATCGTGTAACGGTAAGAGGTTTGGCCTTCGCTTCGCTGGCTTGCTCAGGCGTAATATAGCCATCAATCTGCATGCGGCCGATGACCCAATCGCGACGTTCTTTGGCGGCTTCGGGGTGGCGTTCGGGGTTGTAGTTATTGGGGCCTTTGGGCAACGCTGCCAGATAAGCAGTTTCTTCAATGGTTAAATCTTCCAGCGGTTTGTTGAAGTAGTTAAGCGCAGCAGCGGCAACACCGTAAGAACCTTCACCCAGATAAATCTCGTTGAGGTACAGCTCCAGCAGGCGGTCCTTGCTCATTGCTTTTTCCATGCGGAAAGACAGCAGAGCTTCACGGATTTTACGTTTATAAGAAACTTCATTCGTCAGCAGGAAGTTCTTGGCAACCTGTTGCGTAATGGTCGATGCCCCTTTCGGGCGGCCCCCATGCACGAAATTGCCTACGGCAGCACGCGCTGTTGCCAGGAAATCAACACCCTCATGCACATAGAAATTCTGGTCCTCAGCGGCGATAAATGCATGCTTCACCTGATCGGGAATCGTATCAATCGGCATGAATACGCGTTTCTCTTTCGCATACTCAGCCATCAAGCGGCCATCACCGGCGTATAGGCGTGTCAGTACGGGGGGCTGGTATTCTTTCAGCTGCGAATAATCCGGCAGGTCCTGCCCGTAATATGAAATCACATAGACAACCATCCCCACGCCGGCGAGAACACCCAGCATGCCGATGGAAAAAACCGCGAGAAACAGGTAGGTTAAAATTCGCATAAAGCCTTTATCGCACAGGATTATGGCGCGGAAAAGGCCTGTGAGGCCTTTAAAACAAAGGATTTTACCAGATTAATCGCGGATCTGGCACGCTTCCCTGATCACGACAGCAGAAGGGTCGAATTTGCCCCTATGGCGCCAGCACAAAATCCAACAAACCTTGAAAATTCGTGGAAGTGGCATCAGCTTCCACGCCCAGCTTTTCTACAGGCAGGTTGAAGCGGTTTACCCAGTATGTAGGGTATCCAAAGCTCTTTGCGCCATAGGCATCCCATCCACCAAAGGCAGCGAAAACAACCTCATGTTTTTGCAATCCTAAATGCTTCAATCCTAGCCCATAGGCTTCTGGATCGGGCTTGTAAGTTCCGTTTACTTCCGTGCTTAGAAGTTCGTCAAATAAGTCTGCAATACCGGCGTTCTCTGCGTTCGATGCCAGCATATGCGGACTGAAATTGGCGATTGTGATAATTTTAATTCCGGATTTCTTGAGCGTTTTCAGTCCTTCAACAGCATCCGGCCATGGTTCCATTTTCAGATAAGCGTTCAGCATATCTTGCTTTTGTGCAGCGGTTGCCTCCAGCTTCATGGCTTCCAGCGTATAGACCAGGGCGTCTTCTGTAACCTTGAAGAAGTCGCGATGTTGTCCCGTAATCGAGCGTAAAAATCCATATTCAAATAACTTGGTGCGCCAGGCCTTGGTAACGTCCATTCCCTTGCCAGGAAAAACGTTCTCGACCTCTGCCACAACGGAATTGGGGTTGAAAATCACAAAATAATCAAACGCAACAGCCTTGTAGGGCTTTGCCTGTGCAGACAGGGGTATGATAGCGACAATCAGTGCCAAGAAAACGAACGAAAGCCGGAAAGATTTTACGACCTGCAATGTAAGCCTCCTTCTATGCTTATGTTTCAAGCGCGGGCCTTGATATCGTCCGTAATCGGGCCTTCGGCGCGGCCATGGATAAACTGGTCGACATATTCATTACCTGAATGATCAAGGCTGGAAACCGGTCCATGCCAGATAATTTTGCCTTGATAGATCATGGCAACGTCATCAGCGATTTTCCGGGCGCTGGCCAGATCATGCGTAATGGAAAGGGCTGTTGCTCCCAGATGTTTCACCGATTTTACGATCAGATTATTAATCACATCGGCCATAATCGGGTCTAAGCCTGTTGTCGGTTCATCAAAGAAGATGATTTCCGGGTTTGCGGCAACGGCACGGGCCAGTCCCACGCGTTTTTGCATGCCCCCGGAGAGTTCCGCCGGGAACAGTTGCGCTACATGCTCGTCCAGCCCTACGGACTGCAGTTTTTCGACAGCCGTGTCATAAGCAGTCCGGCGGTCAACGCCACGGCCCTGTATTAGGCCAAAAGCGACATTCTCCCACACACGGAGAGAGTCAAATAAGGCCCCCCCCTGAAACAGCATGCCAAATTTCCGCATAATAGCGTCGCGGTCATTCGGACTGACGCCAACTGATTCGTTACCGTCAATCCGGATTGATCCCTCGTCAGGTTTGATCAAACCCAATACGCATTTCAGCATAACCGACTTACCTGTGCCCGAACCGCCGATAATCACCAGCGATTTTCCGGGATTGATTTTAAGGTTAATGCCTTGCAACACCTTCTTGGGGCCAAAGGTTTTCTTGACGCCGATTAATTCAAGCTTCGCTGTCTCACTCATGAAAAGAAAACCTGGGTCAGGATGTAATTGAAAATCAGGATCAGGATGGATGATGACACAACCGCGTTGGTTGTTGCGGCACCCACGCCCTGCGCACCACGCTGGGAATTAAAGCCGTGATAACAGCCCATCATTGAAACAATAAAGCCAAAAGCTGCCGCCTTTATCAGGCCCGAGATGACATCCATGTTCTCAAGGATATTCCATGTTTGGGTGAGGTATGAAGACGGATTAAACCCCAGCTTGTGTATGCTGACAATATAGCCGCCATAAACGCCGATCATATCGCCGATCAGAACCAGCAGCGGCAGTGTGATCGTACCGGCAATCACACGTGGCGCAATCAGGTATTTGAAGGGATTGACCGAGAGAGTAACCAGGGCATCAATCTGTTCTGTTACGCGCATGGTGCCGATTTCAGCAGCGATGGACGCACCTACACGGCCAGCCACCATTAGGCCCGCCAGCACAGGGGCGAGTTCCCGTGTCACCGAAAGAACGACCACACCCGCGATAGCGGATTCAGCATTGAAGCGGGCAAAACCAGTATAACTCTGTAGCGCCAGCACCATCCCGGTGAAGAGGGCGGTCATGCCGACAACAGGTAATGAGTAATAACCGATATCCATGAACTGGCGGAACATCAATTTGGGGAAGAAGGGCGGGCGGAAAACATGGCTTACTGATTCCATCATAAACAAGCTTAGACGCCCGATGGCCGACAGGAAGACCATGATCGTATGGCCGATGCGCTCAAGGAAATCCAGCGGGCCATCCAGCACTGAGCTTTTTGCCGCCTGATCCTGTTTCACATCGCTGACCATCTGCTATAATCTTTCCTTGGAAGGGCACTGATACCAGCTTTAGACCCTAAAGCATTTTGCCCCTGAAATCCATAGCCTGTTTCTACACTATCTCATTGTTTGAATTGATGAATAATACACTGCCACAAGATATGGACCCTGCTGATCTGGTCCCTATGGACCTGTTCGTAAAGGATCACCCCATCGAGGTGGAGGTGATGTATGCCGGCCCCATGAGTTTTTGCGGCCCGGTTTACCGTAAAGATGCACGCCTCTCGCTGCATAAGGATATGGCCGAGATTATTTTACTGACTGCTCATTTCGTGAATAAACGGGCCGGGGCCTCTCTGGTTCTGTATGACGGGTTGCGTACGACAACAGTGCAGGCCTTGATCTGCGATACCCCCATTGTAAAAGCGCATCCGCACTGGACGGCGGAAGGTCCCTTGCGCATGTTTGCACCCCCCGGCAAAGGGGGCCATCCGCGCGGTATGGCCATCGACCTTTCTGTGCGCGGTGCCGATGGCCACATGCTGGATATGGGTACGATTGTTGACGCCCTGCCCGAGGGTGGTGCTGATAAAGACATCAATCCGGCGCACCGTGAATATATTCACCTGACCGACAATGTGCGCCGTAATCGTGATTTACTCACCAACGCCTTTCTTGATGCTGCGAAAGCGCTTCATCGTGAAATTCGCCCCTTACCAACCGAATGGTGGGATTATCGTTTCACAGATGCTGTTTATAACCAGTACGCGCCGTTAGCAGATGAAGATGTACCACCATCCCTGCGTCTGTCGGATGCCGTACCCGCTGATCAGGGATGCCCGGAATTTCCATCTGATCACTATCAGAGGCTTGCACAAAAAGTGAAACAGGCCGCAGCCTTACATATGCGGTAGATATACCCGTTGGTAGCGGGAACCCAGGTTGGTGAGAACCTCATATCCAATCGTGCCTGCCACTGTTGCCAGCGCATCGGCATCCTGGTGAGGGCCTAAAACTTCCAGCCAGTCTCCGGGTTGCGGCAACTGTCCCTTCAGGTTTGATAAATCGACTGTCACAAGATCCATGGAAACGCGTCCCACCAGCGGACAGGCGACACCATTCCAGTAAACATGCGCCTTGCCGCCCAAACCATTACCAAGTGAACGGTGGAAACCATCGGCATATCCAAGCGCCACCGTTGCTGTCAGGCCGGCACCTTTGAATGTATGTGTGGCGCTGTATCCGATTGTCTCACCTGTTTTTACGTTACGCGTCTGTAATACCCTTGCTTCCAGCTTCACAACCGGCTTCATCGGATTTTTCACTTCCGGTGTCGGGTTCAGGCCATATGTCGCCATACCCGGGCGTACCATATCGTAATGAAAATCCTTGCTGCGGAAGATGCCGGATGAATTCGCCAGTGATTTTTTTGCACGCGGGAAATGTTCGGCAAACTTGCGGAAGCGTTCATACTGCGTGTCGGTCAGGGGGTGATATTTCTCATCGGCGCAGGCAAAATGACTCATGACGATGATCACATCAAGCCCGCGTAGCAAGCCCGGGTCATTGATCAACATCGCGCCTTCATCAGCCGATAAACCCAGGCGGTTCATGCCCGTGTCGAGATGTATGATCGCTGGCAAAGTTTTATCGCGCTTGCGCGCAGCATCACGCCATAGGGCAATGTCATGAAGGCTGTTCAGAACAGGTTCGATATGCGCATCGATAAATGCATCGGTGTTATAAGGAAGTCCTCCACCCAGCACGGCAATTTCAGCCAGCGGCAATATCTGGCGCAGCGCAAATCCTTCCTCGGGCGTGGCGACAAAGAAACGGCGGCTGCCTTTCGCAAAGAGAGTCTGCGCAACAGGTGACAGCCCTGTGCCATAGGCATTTGCCTTCACCACACCTGCGACATCACACTGCGCCCCGATCTGTTTACGAAAGATATCGTAATTGGCGGCAACAGCGCCCAGATCAATCGTCAGGCGTCCAAAAGCCGAATCGCTCTTCTTTTCTGGAAGAGACGAGGTGGATACAGGCGGAGAGGCAGGTTTTTGACGTAGGAACATGTCCTAACCCTATAGAAATAAAAGAAGATTCTCAAGTTGCCATATATGCACATTTTTGTTGTTTTATTTCGTTTGAACCCTTATATTTAGTAAAGTTATTACAAAAACGACGAGTTGAACGAAATAAAACATAAGTTCTGAGTGTTACAGGGTTACCAGAAATCAAAATTTGAACAGGTTTTCGCGTCCTAAGCGTAATTGACTTCACCCGGCCCCGTAAAAAGGATTGCCGGGTGATTTTTATGGGGGAAGCCGTCTAGTAATCCGGCTGATCGGAATGCGTCTGATCGAGATCCGAGAAGCGTGTCAGGTTCGGTTCGAAATACATCCGCACTGTACCGATGGGGCCATGACGCTGCTTGGCAATGATCGCTTCGGCAACGTTATGCGCGCGGCCCATCTTCTCCTGCCATTTCGCATACTTGTCCGATTCATCCATGCTCGGCTCCGAACGTGAAAGATAATATTCCTCACGGTAAACGAACATCACGACGTCGGCATCCTGCTCGATAGAGCCGGATTCGCGCAGGTCGGAAAGCATCGGCCGCTTATCTTCGCGCTGTTCCACCGCACGGGAAAGCTGCGATAGGGCCAGCACAGGAATATTGAGTTCCTTGGCAATGGCTTTCAGGCCACGGGTGATTTCAGAAATCTCGAGAACGCGGTTCTCGGATGACTGACGTGAACCTGTACCCGTCAAAAGCTGCAAATAGTCGATTACCAGCATATCAAGCCCATGCGTGCGCTGCAGGCGACGTGCGCGTGAGCGCACCGCACTGATCGAAAGTGCCGGCGTGTCGTCAATATAAAGCGGCACCTGCGCCAGTTTCTGCGCAGCCTGCGCAAACTTGCGGAAATCGTCTTCACGGAAGTTGCCCTTACGAATGGCATCGCCGGAAATACCGGACAGGTCGGCCAGAATACGTGTCGCCAACTGGTCGGATGACATCTCAAGAGAGAAGAAGCCCACACGCCCCCCTTCTTTGCCGCCGCTATCCGCGTAAGCCTGCGCCGCGTTATAGGCGAGGTTGACGGCGAGCGCTGTCTTACCCATCGATGGACGACCCGCAAGAATTAAAAGGTCGGAACCATGAAGGCCGCCGAGCTTTTCATCCATATCCCGAAGGCCTGTGGTCACACCTGTAACATTGCCATCAGTTTGGAAAGCTTTCTCGGCGATCTGGATCGATACTTTCACCGATTCGAGAATGGAAACGAAGCCGCCTTTGACATCGCCTGTCTGCGCCAGTTCATAAAGGCGGCCTTCTGCCTTGCGCAAAACAGCCAGCGGCTCTTCATCAAGCTTCTGGTCAAATGATTCATTGACGACATCTTCACCGACGACAATCAACTCACGGCGCAGATGCAGCTCGTGAATGGTGCGTGCGTAATCTTCCGCGTTGATGATACTGATAACGCTGGCGGCCAGTTCAGTCAGGTATTCGGCACCGCCTACGGCAGACAAATCCTGGTCCTGCTCGAAATAACCTTTCAGCGTAATGGGGCTGGCGGTCTGGCCGCGATCAATCAGTTTCTGGATAGCGGCAAATATGCGTTGATGCGCAGGATGGAAGAAATGCGGCGCTTTTAATGTATCGCCAATACGTTCCATCACGCGGTTATCAACCAGTAATGCGCCCAGCAAACCTTGCTCGGCCTCCAGGTTATGCGGCATGACGCGGTAAGCGCGCTCCGCGATACCTGTTAAGGGCGGGGTGTTCTGGTTGGCTTTTCTGGCGGCTTCTGGTGACATGACTTCACATTACACCTCCTGTCACATCGGTTCCATTAACTCGTAATGCACCCCCTGTGGATAACGGGCATAAGAAAAAGGCCGGTTATAAACCGGCCTTTTCGTAAATATTAGAGGAATAAATTACTCTTCAGTCGCTTCTTCGCCTTCGGCGTCGTCTGCTTTAGAAGCTTTTTTGCCAGCGCGTTTTGCTGATTTAGCGGCAGATTTTGCTGCGTCTTTTGCAGCGCCTTCTGCTTCTTCAGCGTTACGTGCGGTTTCAGCAGCTAACGCGTCAGCATCCAGCAGGTCTGATTTAGCATCTTTGGCTTCGGCAGCGCCGCTGTAATCAACGATAACAGCTTTGCCTGTCTTGGCCTGGATTTTCGCTTCTTCTTCACTGCGTGCGATGTTGATGGTCACATTGACCTTCACTTCGGGGTGCAGAACAACCGGCACTTCGACGAGGCCGATGTTCTTGAAGCTGACATTCACCACAACCATGCTGCGGGAGATATCAAGCTTACCAGCGGCGTTGATCGCATCAGCGATATCGCGTGCGGTTACAGAACCGTACAGTTGACCACCTTCGGAAGCGTTGCGGATCATCGAAACCTTCAGGCCTTCGAGTTTCTTTGCCACCTTCTCAGCGTCAGCGCGCTTCTCGGCGTTCAGTTTCTCCAGAGCCGCACGTTGTGTTTCGAAGTAAGCGAGATTGTCTGCTGTGGCGCGCAGGGCTTTACCTTGCGGCAGCAGGAAGTTACGGGCGTAACCTGGCTTAACACGGACTTTGTCGCCCATGTTGCCGAGGCTTTCGACACGTTCCAACAGAATAACGTCCATAGACATTGTTTTTACCTTTCCTTATGCAACCGGATTAACGGCTGGTTTCGGGTTCTGTGCGAACCGGGGCCATCAGCGCCATATAACGAGCGCGTTTGATAGCTTTTGCCAATTCACGTTGTTTCTTCTGGCTGACAGCCGTGATACGGCTCGGCATCATTTTGCCGCGCTCGGATACATAACGGTTCAGCGTACGCGGATCTTTCCAGTCAATGGCCGGTGCATTCGGGCCAGAGAACGGGCAGGATTTGCGGCGTTTGAAGAACGGGCGTTTGCCGCCTTGTGCGGCTGCTGGTGCTTCTTGGGTGCTCATTATGCAACCTCTCTTTCAAAACGTTCTGGTTTATCTTCGTCTTCTTCGTCACGACGGTTTTTGTCGATGATCGGTGACGGGCCTTTTGACAGCTCATCCAGACGAATGGTCATGTAACGCAGAACATCTTCGTTGATGCGCATGTTACGTTCCATCTCGATGACGGACTCGCCTGATGTTTCTGATTCAATCAGAACATAGTGGCCTTTACGGTTTTTCTTGATGCGGTAAGCGAGGTTACGAAGACCCCAGCTTTCGGTTTTTGTGATCTTGCCACCAGCTTTGGTGAGGATCTCAGAGAATTGCTTTGTCAGTTCTTCAACCTGGGGGGTACCCAGGTCCTGACGCGCAATAAACACGGTTTCATAAAATGGCATACGTTTTCTCCTCTCGGTTTTGTATTTGCCAATCGCAAAACAAAGCTGATGTCACAAGAACAACAGCGAGGTTTATGGAATGAGGGGCACTATACTCATAGCGCCCCTCAAATCAAGGAAATTCGCGCAGCGCCCCGTTGAAAAACGGGGTCCAGACCGCTAAAAATGCATCCCGGCTTTCGCCGGGATGCAAAAAAACAAAAAATAACGGGAAAAATCAGGCCTGTTCGGCGCAATTACCGTTGGCGCAGCGGGAACGGGTACGTTCCATGAAGGCCGACCAGTAGTTTTTCTGGCCGCTGACGGCCGCTTCCGTGGCATCCTGGCGAACGCGGCGGATCATCGCGCTCAGGCTCATTTTGCTCAATTCGGGGTTTTGCAGGGCGCTGCCTGTTGTAACTTTAGGTTTTTGGCCGGGTTTTTGCGCATTTTGCAGCAAAACATCCATATTCTTGTCACTGCCTTCTACATGCAGTTGAATGGTATCGTTAATAATCGAGCAACCCATAATAATCTTTTTCCTTCCAAGCCTTAATATTTATGTTAAGCCGCGGCTTGCTTTGGCCTTTTTCAGGCTTCCCGTGGCGGGGCAGATATATGCAAGGCCCATGCCGGATCAGGTCAGGCACAGGCAAGCAAGGGTCTACCCGCTTGATTTATATAGTTTTCTATGACGCAAGTGCCAGTACTATAGCACGTTTCGTTGCGAAATTCAAAAGTTCCGTGATCTTCAATCATCCCATAAAATCAATAAGATAGAGTTAATGCAGCGCACAATTCCTTGGATGAACGTTCTGGCAGTTGACAATAATGGCGGCCCCGGGTTCTATCGTGCAGGTTTTTTTTCGAGTAACCCATGAAGGCTTTTAAATATGACACGCGCATTCATTTTTCCGGGACAAGGTTCGCAATCTATCGGCATGGGCAAGGATCTGGCCGATACGTACAAGACTGCCCGTGAAACCTTTGAAGAGATCAATGACGCTTTGGGCCAGAATCTGACCAAGATCATGTGGGAAGGTCCCGAAAGTGACATTAACCTGACTGAAAATACGCAGCCTGCACTGATGGCCGTATCCATGGCGGTCATGAATGTGCTGACCAAAGATGCCGGTATCGTACTGCCGAATGTGGCGGGCTTTGTTGCCGGTCACTCACTCGGTGAATATTCCGCACTTACAGCGGCTGAGGCGTTCACACTCTCCGATACGGCACGCCTTCTGAAATTGCGTGGCCAGTCCATGCAGCAGGCTGTGCCGGTGGGGCAGGGCGCGATGGCCGCCATCCTCGGCCTTGAATTCGATCAGGTGAAGGCGATTGCGCTGGAAGCATCCGTTTCTGAAATCTGCGAAGCGGCAAATGACAATGCACCGGGCCAGGTGGTGATCTCCGGTCATAAAGGCGCGGTCGAAGCCGCAATAGCACTGGCAACGGCAGCGGGTGCTAAACGCGCTCTGGCATTGCCAGTCTCCGCGCCCTTCCATTGCCAGTTGATGGCCCCGGCTGCTGAAAAGATGCGCGAGGCGCTGGGTAAAACAGATATTCGTCCGCCTGTGGTGCCCGTTGTTGCCAATGTGACAGCGAACGCTGTCAGCGCACCTGATCAAATCCGCAACCTTCTCGTCGATCAGATTACAGGCCGTGTGCGCTGGCGCGAATCTGTGACATGGATGAAAGAACAAGGCGTCACCGAAATGATCGAGATCGGTTCCGGCAAAGTGCTGGCGGGTCTGGTGAAGCGTATCGAAGGGGATGTATCAGCATCATCTGTCGGCACTCCGGCGCAAATTGATGAATTGGTCGCAAAACTGAAATGAATGACTTCAATCCCGCCATCGCCCAGCAAAGTTTTGCATCCGATCCGCGCCCCATCGGCGTTTTTGATTCCGGCATCGGCGGGTTAACCGTCCTGCGGGCGCTGATGCATGCTATGCCTGGCGAACGCTTCGTCTATCTGGGCGATACGGCACGTGTTCCTTACGGTACGAAAAGCGCTGATACAGTACGCACATACTCAGTCGGCCTTGCGCACATCCTGATGCAGCAGAATGTAAAAATGATCGTGATTGCCTGCAATACAGCCTCGGTGCACGCCGCCGAAGCCATCGCCAATTTCATTGCACCTATTCCCGTGATCTCCATGGTGCCGCCCGCAGCCGCCGCTGCGATTAAGGCGACAAAGAACAAACATATTCTGGTGATGGGGACGCAATCGACTGTGCGTTCGGGTTCTTATGCGCGCGCTATTGAGGCAATTGATCCTGATATAAAGGTAACAGCTATCGCCACGCAATTGCTGGTGGCTTTGGCCGAAGAGGGCTGGATTGACGGGCCTATCGCACGTGCTGCCGTGGAACGCTACATCGGCCCGCTGTTTAAGGGTAATGATAAACCTGACACCATCATTTTGGGATGTACGCATTTCCCGTTATTGCGCGATGTCATTGCTGACGTTGCAGGTCCCGACGTAACGTTAATCGATTGCGGTGATGCGGCGCAGGGCCACATTGCAGCCAATCATGTAATCCGTGATCAGGGTACAACGGATCTGCGTTTCCTGGTGACAGACGCTGTCGAGCGCTTTACGCCGATGGTTGAACGCTTCCTCGGTATCTCTGCCACTGACATTCCAGCGGAACATATTGATTTGACTGAAATTCTGAATACTGATCTAAGAAAAGCATCATAAGGAGCTTAACCATGTTCAACCTAAGCGGAAAAACAGCACTCGTGACAGGCGCAACCGGCGGTATCGGGGGCGCAATCGCCAAAGCCCTGCATGCGCAGGGCGCTGTCGTCGGCATCTCTGGCCGTAACGAAGGCAAGTTGAAGGAACTGGCTGCCGAGTTGGGTGACCGTGTTCATGTATTCCCGGCTGATCTGGGCGATGTCGCGCAGGTGGAAGCACTTGTAAAAACCGCGACGGAGGCCATGGGCAGCATTAATATCCTGGTGAATAATGCAGGCCTGACTAAAGATAACCTGTCCCTGCGCATGAAACCGGAAGAATGGGAAGAAGTGATCCGCGTCAACCTGACCGCGACATTTTTGCTGGCGCAGGCCTGCCAGCGCGGCATGATGAAGGCGCGCTGGGGCCGCATCATCAATATCTCGTCTGTTGTCGGGGCAACGGGTAACCCGGGCCAGTGCAACTATGTGGCCTCCAAGGCAGGCTTGGTGGGTTGGACGAAAGCCATGGCGGCGGAGATTGCCAGCCGTAATGTGACTGTCAATTGTATCGCGCCGGGCTTTATCGCCACACCGATGACAGACGTACTGACCGATGATCAAAAAGCCAAAATCAATAGCACGATTCCCATGGGCCGCATGGGCGGCCCTGAAGATATCGCCGCAGCTACTGTCTATCTCGCCAGCGAGGAATCTGCGTATGTAACCGGCCAAACCATTCACGTGAATGGCGGCATGGCGATGATCTAGGGCAATGTTCAATGCCTGCATTTGATTTAGTTATCTTCGATTGTGATGGTACGCTGGTTGACAGTGAATGGCTGTGTAATTTTTCCACGAGTGAAGTCCTGACGGCGGCAGGGCATCCGCAATATACGCCAGAGTATTGTCTCAGAACTTTTGTAGGGGCGGGGCAGTCAATGGTATGGGAAACGGTTGCCCGTGAAACCGGCAAGCCATTACCCCCCGATGCCATGCAACAATTCATCGACCGTGTGGCAGCAAACATGGATGCCATGGCAAAAGCCGCTCCTGGTATTGAAGACGTTCTGAAAGTTTTATCGCAAAAATATAAAATCTGTGTGGGTTCGAACGGCGAGCGTCCGAATGTCGTAGGCTCACTGAAAGCGACAGGGCTGCTGTCATTCTTTTCTGAAGACCGCATTTTCACGGTCGAAGATGTAGAAAAGCCAAAACCTGCCCCCGATCTCTATTTGCATGCCGCCGCAAAAATGGGCGTACCGCCAGCGCGCTGCCTGGTTGTGGAAGATAGCGTGGCGGGTGCTACCGCAGGCGTGGCTGCGGGTATGAAAGTATTCGGTTATCATGGCCTGGCCCATGATCAGACATCACAGGCCGGTCATCTTAAGAACGCAGGGGTGCATATTGTCTCGCCGGATCTCAAAGACCTTCTGACCTTCATAGAATAAAATGAGGCGCTTAATGCGCCTCATGAGAATTCTGTTATCGTCCGTTTTTTAAGCCAGTGACGGTATCGGCTGCAGGCGCGGATCTGGCGAACGTGGTGTCGCTGCCGTCGGTGTGGCTGCGGAAGTTATCTCCGCACGAGCCTCTTTGAACATGGTCATGACTTTGGCTTCGCCTGAAGGCAACGCAGGCCCGGACATTTTCGGTGTTTCATTGCGAAGCGCCCATACGAAGTCCAGGGATGCACGGCTGCCTTTCATCGATTTCTCAATTGTCTTTTCGGCATGCGCAAGGCTATCCAGTGATGCGACCATGGCGGGATTTGTGAAATCGCCGTCGATCTTGCCGTTATAAAGGCCCAGGCGCTCCAGATTCTGTTGCAGGAATTTCACCTGGATGGGTGTCATTTCCATCAGGGTTTTGGAAGCCAAAAGGCCTTTGATATTTTCTTGGGCCTGACGCTCTTCAACAACAGGTGTTCCTTCGATCAGTTTGTCGACTTCCTGATCCAGCCCCGCGCGCGCAATATTGACCTGCGCCCATGATGTCCCGGTTTTGGCCTGTGTTTCAGGGTTAAAACGCATTTCATTAAACAGGTCCTGGCCGGAAAGGCTCTTCAGGTCACCATCGGTCTTGGCCATAAAGGCGCTGTCGGTCAGGGCAGCGTCCAGCGCCTCGCCCTTGTCATCCTTCAGACGCACGGAAACAGAAGCATTATCAACAGCAGCACGTTTCATGGCCGCTGACAGGCCGCCTTCGCGGTTGCCTACGGATCCAATAGCGGCGGCGGTGCCACCTACGGCGGATTGCGTTTTATCTGAAGACACGTTTTACCCTCTATATCTTCATTTTATCCCGGATTTCCGGGCTTTTTACTTATTTATCTCATCCTAGCAGAAAGGAAATGCTGAGTCCAAGATTTCATGTATTAGTTAACATAATGATTTTTCAGGGAAAAATCAGGATCTTAAGGCTGTGATGGGGGTATTATGGCCTGCGGCGATGCAAAATCCTTGATTTCACCGGGGTACCTGCTTACATTCGCCGAGTTGAAAAACGTAGGACTAACTAAACAAGCAAGGTTTAAAAATGAGTGACGTAGCCGCACGCGTGAAGAAAATTGTCGTTGAGCACCTCGGTGTAGACGAAGCAAAAGTTCAAGAAGGCGCGAGCTTTATCGACGATCTGGGCGCTGACTCCCTCGACACGGTCGAACTGGTCATGGCGTTTGAAGAAGAATTCAACGTGGAAATCCCCGATGACGCCGCTGAGAAAATTCAGACAGTGGGCGATGCTGTAAGCTTCATCAAGGAACACGCTGCCGAGTAATATCGGGCGCATGAATTTCAAAGCAGTGTCATAACCTGACACTGCTTTGTCATTACTATCTTAGTATACAGATCGGAGTCGAAAGATGAGACGCGTTGTTGTAACGGGCATGGGTATGGTGTCGGGGCTGGGTGTGGGTGTTGACCACAACTGGAAACGCATCACCAATAGCGAAAGCGGCATCCGCCGTATTCAGGGTTTCGATGCATCTGACATCGCCGCGCAGATCGCGGGCGAGGTACCGCGCACAACTGATGCCGCACCGACCGACGGCAGCTTTAACCCCGATCTATTTGTTCTGCCTAAAGAGCAGAAGAAAATGGATATCTTCATTGTCTTCGCCATGGCGGCCGCCAAAGAAGCCATCGAAGATTCAGGCTGGAAAGCGGAAACGGAAGAAGATCAATGGCGCACAGGCGTATTGATCGGCTCCGGCATCGGCGGCCTGCAGTCTATGTATGAAAGCTCTGTCACGCTGCATGAAAAAGGCCCACGTCGCCTTTCCCCATTCACAGTGCCTGCGATGCTGATCAACCTTGCCTCCGGCCATGTGTCGATCGAATATGGCTTCAAGGGCCCTAACCATTCTGTGGTGACGGCCTGTGCCACAGGCACACACGCGATTGGTGATGCTGCGCGCCTAATCATGTTCGGTGATGCTGATGTGATGGTGGCGGGCGGTGCTGAATCCGCTGTGAATCGCCTAGGTGTCGCGAGCTTCGCCGCCATCCGCGCGCTTTCAACCGGTTACAACGACCGACCGACCGAAGCGTCCCGCCCGTTCGACGAAGCCCGTGATGGTTTCGTCATCGGTGAAGGTGCTGGTGTTGTTGTTCTCGAAGAATACGAACACGCAAAAAAGCGCGGCGCCAAGATTTATGCCGAAGTGATTGGCTATGGCCTCTCCGGCGATGCGTTCCATATGACGGCCCCTGCTGAAGATGGCAATGGCGGTTATCGTGCGATGGAAGCTGCCTTGAAACACGCCAGGATCAGCCCGGCAGATGTCGATTACATCAATGCACATGGCACATCGACACCAGTGGGTGACGGGATCGAATGCACAGCCGTCAAACGTCTGTTCGCCAACAGCCTTGATAAAGTGTCTATGTCCTCAACCAAGTCTGCCATCGGCCACTTGTTGGGTGCGGCTGGCGCGGTGGAAGCGATCTATTCGATCAAAGCGATGCAGACGGGCATCCTGCCGCCGACACTGAACCTGGAAAACGTATCAGAACCTTGCAAAGGCCTTGATCTGGTGCCGAAAGTGGCGAAAGAGAAGAAAGTTAATATCGCGCTTTCAAACTCCTTCGGTTTCGGCGGCACCAACGCCAGCCTTGTTGTAAGGGCCGTTTAACAAATAAAAACACAGATGGACGCGGATAAACACGGATTATGCTTCTACATCCGCGTCTATCCGTGTTTATCCGTGGTTCAAAATTAAGACTGTCGCGAACCCGATCTGTCTGTATAATTTCCCGATGAAGTCTTTCATCTCGATCATCACCTTCTTGCTGACACTGGCGATAATCGCCGGGGTGGGTACGGCTCTCTGGGGCCTGAATGAATTCCGCAAACCAGGCCCGCTTGCGGATACAAAATTTGTGACCATCGATAAAGGCACAGGCATGAGCGCGATTGCGGCGAAACTTCAATTGGAAGGGGCGATCAGCAATCCCCTAGTATTCAAGATATCCGCGCGGTTAAAAAATCAGCACACTCAATTAAAAGCAGGCGAATACGAAATCCCGCCGCAGGCTTCGATGGCCATGATCCTTGATAAGATGGTGAAGGGTGAGGTGTATGATCGCAAGCTTACCTTCCGCGAGGGCCTGACCAGTTGGCAGATCGTCCAGCAGTTGAATAAAATCACAGAACTGTCGGGTGATCCATTAACCATGGTCCCGGAAGAAGGTTCTCTCCTTCCGGAAACCTATCACTATATGAAATCAGATACGCGCCAGAACATCATTGAACAGATGCAAGCCGCCATGAAAAAGGCGCAGGATGAGCTTTGGCCGACACGTATTCCCGACCTGCCTGTTGTGAACATGAATGAAGTGATGGTGCTGGCCTCCATCGTTGAGAAAGAAACCGGTGTTGCCGAAGAACGCCGCAAAGTGGCGGGGGTTTTTATTAACCGCCTGAAGCGCGGCATGCCGATGCAATCTGATCCCACAGCGATCTATGCCCTGACCAAAGGCGAGATCAAGGAAGACGGTATGGGGCCGCTGGGTCGCCGCCTGCTCAGAAAAGATCTGGAAATCGACTCCCCCTATAACACCTACAAGTACCCGGGCTTGCCGCCGGGGCCCATTTGTAATCCTGGCCGTGAATCTATCGCGGCGGTTTTAAATCCGGAAGCCCATAACTATATATATTTTGTGGCTGATGGCACGGGCGGCCATGTGTTTGCCGAAACACTGGCGGAGCATGAAGCAAACGTGGCAAAATGGCGTAAGATACGGTCTCAACAATAAACAACAGGGATAGCCATGGGTAAACCAACCTCCAGCATTTCAGCACCGCAAGTACATAGCATCCTGAAGAAGTTCAATTACGAAATGGTGCCGGCAGAATCGGCCTCGCGCAAGGTTGCCAAGGGAACGGCCAAAGACTTTCCGGGTGTCAAAGTATCTGCGGGTGGCGATAGTGTTTATTTCCGTTATGCTGGCGGCGACGGCAAGGGACCATCAGGCGAATTTTTCGTGCAGGCCAAAGGCATGATGCTGGAAAATACACTGAAGAAATTAGAGCAGATGACGGGCATTAAGTTCGCCCAGCATATCCATATCTAACGCTTACCCTTATCATCATCGTCATCATCACGATGTGTCGGCGGCGGACGCCCGCGCATGGGATTAACTTGTCCTGTATTGACGCTGCGGTTGCCGTTACGTCCGCCACCCAGCCCCAGTCCCGGGGCATTCGGTCCCTTAGGGGCCAGCGTAGGGGCAATTTCCATCGTGCGCTGACGCACAAGATTGGGTGCAAACTTCAGAATGGCCGCACTCATGCCACCCATGACAGAGCCGCTGGCGCTTTCATCAGCAAGGTCCTCACGATGGATAGGTTGTCCTTTGATGCAGTCTTTCATGAAACGTTCGAAAGCGATCACAGATGAACGGGGCTTGGCAAAACGGGCGCGATCAGAATTGGCGGCAGGATCGTTCAGCAGCAGAATCGGCACCTGGCGGTTATCGCGAATCTCACCATCAATAATGGTACCGATATGAATGGATGTCGCGTAATACAGCATCTCGATATAGCTGTCATCGACAGGGATGTTCAAATCCAGCGGGTCAATCTCTGTATATTCAATCGTCATAAGGCCGGTATCGGAATCAAACATGATCCCGGCCACAGGACTTCCTGCGGCCTGGTCGCAGACCAGCCCGGCTTCGCCTTTGGACGTCAGTAAAAGATCGATATTCAAGACGCGAAGAAACCTCTTATTCGTTGAAACCGATTATAGGCCCATTCCCGATAAATGTAAGCCGTCTCGCATCAAGCGCCAGCCTTTGCAGGTTATTATTTGGGGGAGAAGCTGCTGCCCGAGGCACGGCATGCCAGGTCATGCGCACGCAATAAATGCGCAGAATTCTTATCACGGCTGGGCTGCACCACCAGAATATGACGCAGCGCATGACGCAGTAATTCAGAAGCCGCATCACGTAATGCGTTCTCACGCTTCTCGGTGCCGGGTCCGCCCTTGGGCAATATGCCGGTTAAAAGAAACTGCCGCAGGGAATGCGAGTCTGAATGCAATGTCACATGCGACCCTTTAGGCACAGTTTTCAGCGCTAATGCCGCGGCTGCAAATTCTGCAACCAGGCAACTCCCCGAACCGCGGTATGGTAACGCCTGTGACCCGTTGGTAAACGATCCCTTATTCTCAAGAACAACCCATCCCGCACCCAGGCGCACCCGTCCCTGACGGACATGATTAACACTGCCGTCGGTATAAACGTCGAAATGGCGGATAAAGGCTCTTTTACGCATGGTTTAAGGTTTAGACTGGAAAGACTTGTCGCGTAAAGAAAATAATTACCATAAAAGCTGGTTATGTGACCAAGAAAGCAAAAGGCCCGACCGGGTGAGTCGAGCCTCTTATAAGTGCTTGTCCTAGAACCTTAAATTGGAGCGGGTGACGCGATTCGAACGCGCGACCCTAACCTTGGCAAGGTTATGCTCTACCCCTGAGCTACACCCGCGATCCATAAGTAGGACAGACCGCGAATATAAGAATTCGCCGGATAAAAGCAAGTTAAAAATAAAAGGAAATAAGCGATTTAAAAGGCAGGAAATAAAGGCGGAAAAACTCTAAAGACCGACATGGACCAGGGGCACGTCATAGCCGTAAAGTTTGCGGCCCGGGCCATGGTCGATAATCATGATATTCGGACTGGCTTCCACGGCTTCGTGGGCCACATCCGGCAATTCATAATGCATCAGGTCGCCCTCATGCTCGGGATCATCGTAAACCAGCATCATCAGGCGCTGGTCGCGGTAATATTCCACCCGGCGGATATCATGCGGGAAGGGTGAATCGGCAAAAACGATCAACCCGCCATCCCCCATCCTGTTTAGTTCAATATTCATGCGCTATCTCTTCAATTGCTGGGGTTGCATGGCCGGTTTTCCTGAAACCAGCGATCCAATGTCGTTCTTGGCCATGGGTAAATCCACGCCGTCTTGTTTTAGGTGCGCCGCCATCAGGCTGGGCGCAGTTTCCCCCGGTAAAGGCGACCCGGATTGGGGGAATGTATCGGCAACGCCCCCACGGCTTGCCAAATACCCCGCCAGATCGCTCACATCCGTAGCAGTCTCAATCATACTCTTAGTCATATATGTCCCTTTTTGCCCTCACACTTGACATATTTTTACCATGATACACCTTACCAAATCGTTGATTTTTGGCCGGGGATTGTTACTTTTCTGACCTGAAACATGAAAAAGTCCGGTTATACGGAAAAATAAGGAAAGAATTTCAAGGGCATGAGTGCTGAAACGCAAAAACTGGAGAATCTCGGGGATGAACCATTACCAACCCCGCCGCAGGCTCTGTTCCGTGTTCTGGAGGGGTTGGGTATTTCCTATCGCCTCTATCATCACCAGCCTGTTTTTACCGTGGCTGAAAGCCTGGATATTGAACGCGATATGCCAGGTGCGCATTGCCGCAACCTCTTTGTGCGCGACAAGAAAGAAACCATGTTCCTGGTGGTGGCCCGCAATGAAACGCTGATTGACCTGAAGAAGCTTTCTGGCTTATTGGATTGCGGGCGTCTGTCTTTCGGTTCGTCCGATCGCCTGTGGCGTCACTTGGGCGTTCGTCCGGGTTCTGTTTGCCCTTTCTCTATCATCAATGATAAGGATAGCGCGGTAACAATCGTCCTTGATAAAACGATGCTGGATTACGATATCGTCAATTACCACCCGATGGAAAACCATATGACCATCGGCCTGTCGCCAGATGACCTGGTGAAATTTATAAAGAATACCGGGCATGAACCGCTGATATTGGACTTATCGCCAGCAGCACCCGACACAGCCCTTTGTGAAAGTGAGAAGCCATGATTTTAGGTCTCGGTGGCAGCAAGCCGCCTAAAGAAGATAAAGCGCAGAATAACGCGAACGATCTGATCTTTGATACGGATACGGAAAGCTTCGAGCAGTCAGTCATCATGGCTTCGATGGAAACACCCGTACTGGTGGATTTCTGGGCGCCCTGGTGCGGTCCCTGCAAGCAGTTGGGTCCCATGCTGGAATCCGCTGTCACTGAAGCAGGCGGCAAAGTGCGTATGGCCAAAATCAACATTGATGAGAACCAGCAACTGGCGCAGGCATTGCGCATTCAATCTATTCCGACAGTATACGCTTTCTTTAAAGGGCAACCCGTAACAGCGTTTGCCGGTGTGCGCCCGATTAGCGAGATCAAGGCGATTATCGACCAGCTTGCAAAAATGGCGGTGAACGATCAGCCGGGTGCGCTCGATATCCCGGCAGCCTTGAAAGAAGCCGCTGACGCCATGGCTGCAGGCGATCCGCAAAAGGCACAGGATATTTATGACGCGGTTATTGATCAGGATGAAAACAACGTGGCGGCCTACGTTGGCATCGTGCGCACCTTCATCGCGATGGAACAATATGATGACGCCACGCAGATGATTGAGCATGCGCCCGAAGCAATTGCCAAGGACCCGCAATTTGCAGCGGCACGCACAGCCCTTGAACTGGCGCAGAACCAGCCCGATAAGAAAGCGCTAGAAGGTTTCAAAAAAGCCCTGGAGAAAAATCCTGATGACCATCAGGCGCGTTTCGATCTGGCTATGGCCCTCTTCGCAGGCGCAGATAAGGAAGCTGCGATTGATGCGCTGATTTATATCATTCGCAAGAACCGCACATGGGAAGAAGACAAGGCCAGAAAGCAGCTTTTGCAGTTCTTTGAGGCGCTGGGCCCCTCCGACCCGCTGACCGCGGCAGGCCGCAGAAAATTATCAACGGTGCTGTTTTCTTAAAGATTAGACCCTATATTGCTCACATGACCGTACTCAGTATGCCCCAGAACCAGCCTGTTGCATTGCCGCAAGAAATACCGGTTTTCCCTTTAACCGGCGTTCTTTTGCTACCCCGCGGTCAACTGCCATTGAATATATTTGAACCCCGCTATCTGGCAATGACCGAAGATGCGATCCGTGGTGACCGGTTGATTGGCGTTGTCCAGCCCCGTGATTTCCAGCAAGGCATGACGGGGGATAAGGCGCCCCTTTTTACCACGGGCTGCGCAGGCCGTATTACCGCCTTTGAAGAAACCGAAGATGGCCGTTACCTGATTACATTGACCGGTATCAGCCGTTTTCACATAGATCAGGAAATCAGTTTGCAGCGCGGATATCGTCGCGCCCGGATAAAATGGGACGGGTTTTCTGACGATCTGCAAAGCCACGATTGTCTGGGGATTGACCGTAACCATTTAAAAGACCTGCTACGCAGTTATTTTGATCTGGAAGGTCTTTCCTGCAGTTGGGCTTCTATCGACAGCGCCAGCGATGATAAACTCATCACCGCGCTTTCCATGATCTGCCCCCTTGATCCCGGTGAAAAACAGGCCTTGCTGGAAGCGGAATGCTGCCGCACCCGCGCCCGCATGTTTATGACCATGTTGGAAATGGCTGTCCATAATGACAAGGGCGGCTGCGACTGCGCCGGTCGTCACTGAGATGATGCTGATATTTTAGAATCTTCCCATGGAGCACAGAAACCGCTAATGATAAGAGGTGTCGGCTCGCAGCGGAGGAAATAAAATGAGTACATCAAAATGTTATGTTCATTTTAAATTTAATCAAGGCACGAGCGATCAAGATCGTATTGCAGGACTTGTAAAGATTTCTAAGCTCACAGGGGTTTTCAATGTAGATGCTATGTCTCCGTTTACAGACAGCCCTGTATTTAGGCTCAAACATTTCGCCGAAATAATTGATGGCGCTGATATCAATAATATTGTTGATACAATAAAAGACTATCCAAACATTGAATATGCGAATATTTTTCCGGTACAAAGGCCTTTCTAGGTATTGCCAATTATGACCCAGACCGTAGATCCCAGATTACTTGAAATTCTTGTGTGCCCTCTGACCCATGCGCTGCTGCGCTATGATGCGGCGCGTCAGGAACTGATTTCCGATCAGGCAGGCGTGGCATACCCCATTCGCGATGGCATCCCCATCATGCTTCCTGATGAGGCCCGCGTTCTCGATGAACATGAGGTAAAGAGAAGATGAGTACAGATAAGAATCGCGTTATCATATTTGATACGACGCTGCGTGATGGTGAACAATCACCAGGCTGCTCGATGACCCATGACGAAAAACTGCGCATGGCGCGCCTGCTGGATGAAATGGGTGTCGATGTGATCGAAGCCGGATTTCCAATCGCCAGTAAGGGCGACTTTGAAGCGGTGCATGCCATCGCCAAGGAAAGCAAGAATGCCGTCATCGCCGGTCTTTGCCGTACAGTGAAGAAAGATATTGAAGCCACAGCTGAAGCGATTAAACCCGCCAAGCGCCAGCGCATTCATACTTTCATCTCCACATCTCCCCTGCATATGAAATACAAATTGCAGATGGAGCCGGAAGCTGTGATCGACAAAATTGCGGAATGCGTTGGTTTCGCCCGCAATTTCACCGATGATGTCGAATGGTCTGCTGAGGATGGCAGCCGCACTGAAGACGACTTCCTGTGCCGAGCCGTGGAAACAGCTATCAAGGCGGGCGCTACGACGATCAATATTCCTGATACTGTGGGCTATGCCACGCCGGAAGATTACGCGGCGCGTTTCCGTATGTTGATTGAACGCGTACCCAATATCGACAAAGCTATCCTTTCGGCGCACTGCCATAACGATTTGGGTCTGGCGGTTGCCAATTCACTGGCTGCTGTGCAGGCCGGCGCGCGCCAGATCGAATGCACGATCAACGGTATTGGCGAACGTGCCGGCAACGCGGCATTGGAAGAAATTGTCATGGCGATCCGCACACGCCCGGACAAACTGCCCTTCACGAATAATGTTCAAACCACCATGATCACCAAGCTTTCAAAAACGCTCTCGGAGGTGACGGGTTTCTCATGCCAGCCGAACAAGGCGATTGTGGGCGCGAACGCTTTCGCGCATGAAAGCGGCATTCATCAGGACGGTATGCTGAAAAATGCGCAAACCTATGAAATCATGACGCCTGAATCTGTAGGGGCGGAGAAAACCCAGTTGGTTCTGGGTAAACACTCGGGCCGCCATGCCTTCCGCAACAAGATCGAAGCGCTGGGCTTCAAACTCGGTGAGAATGCGCTTGAGGATGCTTTTGTAAGATTTAAGGATCTGGCCGATGTGCAGAAGAAAGTATCAGACGAAGAGCTGATTGCTTTGGTCGCCCATAACGCAGCCCATATAGATCGCAAAGGTGTATAATAAAAAAGCCGCGAAGATCGCGGCTTTTTTACATCTCATGTCAAAGTCAGATATTCGCCACTTCGCGGTTGCCGACACTATCGGTGCGCATGATTTCATCAGCAAGCAGATCAAGGTCCAGGAAATGGTCAGCCTGGCGGCGCAGTTCATCGGCGACCATCGGCGGCGTTGATTTAATCGTGCTGACAACGGTTACGCGCACGCCTTTACGCTGTACAGCTTCGATCAGGCGGCGGAAATCGCCATCACCCGAAAACAGCATGATATGGTCCACATGATCGGCCATCTCCATCATGTCGATGGCGAGTTCAATGTCCATGTTGCCTTTGACCTTGCGGCGGCCCTGGGCATCGACAAACTCTTTGGTGGGTTTGGTGACCATGGTGTAACCGTTATAATCCAGCCAGTCGACGAGCGGGCGAATAGGGGAGTACTCTTCGTTTTCAATCAGGGCCGTGTAGTAAAAAGCGCGCACAAGGCGTCCTTGCGTGGCTGACCATTGCAGCAGTTTACGATAGTCGATATCGAATTCCAGGGCGCGGGCGGCGGCATATAAGTTTGAGCCATCAATAAAGAGCGCGAGCTTTTCCTCGGCATAAAAAGGAATATTGGAAAGTGAAGATTTACCAGATCTGGACATTTTACATACTCTATAAAATAAACGTGGAACGGAGTTTAACAGTATTTGCTAATGTACATAGTGTCTTAAAGGCCAAAATGCCAGCCTTAAATCCCGAAAAAGGGCAGAAAACCGCATTTTTTACAAAACAAAATTATGAAAAAATAAGACTTGGGGTCGAGCCTTTCTCTTGCTTTCCATGAGGAAACTGCCTATAACCGCCATCAGTTCCGAATTTTTTAAAAAAAGACAGGTGATGTCCCTATGGCCCGCGTAACCGTTGAAGACTGCATCGACAAAGTAACCAACCGTTTTGAACTGGTGATGGTGGCGGCCCAGCGCGCCCGTCGCCTGGGTTCGGGGGCGGCCCTGACTGTTGAACGTGACAATGATAAAAACCCTGTCGTGGCGTTGCGCGAAATCGCTGATACCACGATCAGCGTTGATGATCTGCGTGAAGAGCTGATCAAGAATAACCAGCGCGTTCTGGAGATGGACGACAGCGAAGACGTGATCGACCAGATGGATGGTGAAGCAGAATGGAACGCCATCGCTGCGGCGCAGGCTGCTGCAGGCGAAGGCTTCGAAGATATTCCTGAAGATGACGATGATGAAGATTTCGCTGACTCTGCTCTAGACGATATGGCAGGCGGCTCTTCCGAAGAAGAGTAATCTTTTTTACGGGAATCATGATTAAGGCCGGTTTGACCGGCCTTTTTTATTGGCGGTTTCTGCGCCGCACCCTATATTATATACCTGAATAATTTGGATTTTCTATGTACGAACCATCACCACTGATCAGCCAGATAAAGACCTACAACCCGGACTTTGACCCCGATCCGGTGAATCGTGCCTATGAATACGCTAAAAAGATGCATGATGGCCAGACCCGCTCGTCGGGTGAGCCTTATTATACGCACCCCATGGAAGTGGCAGGCCTGCTGGCCAACATGAAAATGGATACGGCCACGATTGTGACGGCCATCCTCCATGATACGCTGGAGGATACAAAGGCCACTTATGAGGAAGTTAAAGGTCTTTTCGGTGAAGAGGTCGCCAACCTTATAAATGGCGTGAGCAAACTCTCCCGGATCGAAGGCCAGACCATGGAAGGCAAGCAGGCGGAAAATTTCCGCAAGCTGGTGCTGGCTATGTCCGAAGATATTCGCGTACTGCTGGTCAAGCTTGCCGACCGTTTACACAATATGCGGACGCTGAATGCCATCCAGAAACTGGAAAAACGTCAGCGGATCGCTCGTGAAACCATCGAAATTTATGTGCCGCTCGCCGAACGTATTGGCCTGCATAACCTCAAGGAAGAGCTTGAGGATCTATGTTTTGCCCAACTGAATCCCGAAGCGCGCGAAAGCATCGGCAATCGTCTGTCCTTCCTGCGTCAGGAAGGCAATGAAGTCACGCAGGAAATTATCAGCGAGTTGAAAGAGCTGATGACGGATTCCGGTATCAATGCTGAAGTGACGGGCCGTGAAAAAACCAAATACTCAATCTGGCGCAAAATGCAGCGCAAGAACGTTTCGTTCGAGCAGCTTTCTGACATCATGGCGTTTCGTATCGTTGTCGCAAATATCGAACAATGCTACGGCGCTTTAGGTATTGTGCACAGTAACTACCCCACAGTGCCGGGCCGCTTTAAAGATTATATCTCCACGCCCAAACCAAACGGTTACCGCTCCATTCATACGACGGTCATTGGGCCGGGAAATCACCGTATCGAGGTGCAGATCCGCACAAAAGAAATGCAGGAAGAAGCTGATCTCGGCGTAGCGGCGCACTGGGCTTACAAACAAGGTGGAAAAACTGAGCGTAAAGACGCCAAGGAATATCGCTGGCTGCGTGATCTGCTGGAAATTCTGGATCAGGAACAGCGCCCCGAGGAAATGCTTGAGAATACCAAGCTCGAATTGTTCCAGGATCAGGTTTACGTGTTCACGCCTAAAGGCGATCTGATTGAATTGCCGGCGGGGTCGACGCCGGTTGATTTTGCCTATGCTGTGCACTCGGGTGTGGGTGATAAATGCGTAGGGGCCAAGATCAATGGCCGTATCGCGCCTTTGAATACCAAACTGAATAACGGTGACCAGATCGATATCATCACGGCAAAGAACCAAAGTCCGTCGCCGACATGGGAACGCTTTGTCGTCACGGGTAAGGCGCGTTCGCATATTCGCCGTTTTGTCCGTCAGCAACAGCGTGACCAGTACAGTGCGCTGGGTAAGGCGATGCTGCAGAAAATCTTCCAGCAGGAAGGCTACGAATTTACGGATAAGGCCGTCATCAACGTCGTCCCGCAATTCCGTATGGATGAAGTTGACGACCTCTACGCAGGAATTGGGCAGGGCAATCTTGTAGCGCGCGATGTTTTCCGTGCCATCTTCCCGGCCCACAAGACGCCGACTGCGAAAAAACCCACAGATGCGGAAGTCGAACAACAGACGATCCAGAGCCGCAAGAATGAAGGTTCGGGCAGCAACAAACCCATGCCGATCAAGGGCCTTATCCCTGGCATGGCCGTACACTATGCCCGCTGCTGCCATCCGCTGCCGGGTGATCGTATCGTCGGCATTGTGACAACGGGCAAGGGCGTGACAATTCATACGATTGATTGTGAAACGCTCGAGAATTTTGCCGATACGCCCGAACGCTGGCTTGATGTGTCATGGGATGATGGTCCGGATAGCCCTGAGGCGCATGTCGGCCGTTTGCAGGTGACGATCTCTAACGTCGCAGGTGCATTGGGTACCCTCTCAACCGTTATTGGTAAGAACGGCGGCAATATCATCAACCTGAAAATCACAAGCCGTTCTCTAGACTTCTGGGACATGCTGCTGGATGTATATGTGAATGATACACGCCACCTGAATAATATTATCGCGGCACTGCGGGCGACGCCGCAAATCGCTTCGGTTGAACGCGCGCGCGGTAGATAGGTTCAGGCCGTGCTCTTCAAACGTCGTGATCCTCAGGGCCTCTCGAAAATATTGCGGGAACTTCTGTGGCCTACCATGGGTTGGCGGCGGGCGCTGTCTTACTATCATCATCGCCTGTTTCGTCAATCCGATGCGACATACCGCATTGCGGGCGGTTTGGCGACGGGTGCGGCTGTATCATTCACGCCTCTTCTGGGTACGCATTACCTGCAATCCATCTTGTGGGCGCACATTTTGCGCCAGAGCAAGATTGCAGCCATGATTGGCACTTACTGGGGCAATCCATGGACGTTGCCGCCGATGTTCTATTTCGATTATGTGCTGGGTGTCTGGCTGATGGAATTATTCGGCGGCAAGGGATCGGCGTCACTGCCTGAGGAGCATACATTCTCGTACCTAATTAGCGATCCGATGCAGCTTTTCCTGCCGATGCTGATTGGGGGTATTATTTGTGCTATTCTTTCGTGGCCGGTTGCTTACCTGATTGTGTATTATCCGGTTGATCGGTTGCGTCGTGCCTATCGCCTGCGCCGCCTCAAACAATTCAGATTCAGAAAGTACCGCCGCGCATGATTATCGGCACGGGTTCCGACATGATTGATATTCGCCGCATCGAGAAAACGCTCGAGCGCTTTGGCCATCGCTTCATCCAGCGGTGCTTTACACCGGCCGAAATAGAACGTGCGGAAAGTCTGCGATCTTCCGGAAAACATATCGCCAGCTATGCCAAACGTTTTGCCGCCAAGGAGGCCTGCTCCAAGGCCCTCGGCACGGGCATCGCGCAGGGCGTATTCATGCGTGATATCGGGGTTGTAAACGATGAATTGGGTAAGCCATCCCTGATACTGACCGGCGGTGCCTTAAGGCGTCTCCAGGCCATGACCCCGCCGGGGCGTGTCGTAGCCCTCCATTTAACCCTGTCCGATGACCCGCCCTTTGGGCAGGCCAATGTCATTATTGAAGCAGACTAAACCATATCTTGGCCTGTTTTTCGCCGTATTTTATGCGACAATAGGCGATCTTGCTGGCAATCCATGCCCGCTTTGCAGTAAAAGAATGCCATGACTGAAAATATGAAAACTGAAAATACAGCGCCTATTGGACAGGCGGAGCCACCGCAAGATAAAGCGCCGCCGCTGAATGCCCGCGAAGAATGGATGGAATTCCTGAAAACGGCGGCGATTGCTGTTTTACTGGCGCTGATCATACGTACATTCCTGTATGAACCTTTCAATATCCCTTCCAGCTCCATGAAGCCGACGCTGGAAATTGGCGACTATCTGTTTGTTTACAAACCGGCGTATGGATATTCGCGTTACTCATTCCCGTTCGGCATGGCCCCGATTGAGGGCCGTGTCATGGCAGATGGCAAACTTCCTGAACGTGGTGATGTGGTCGTATTCTACAACACCCATGCCCGCGTTAACTTCATCAAACGTGTCATCGGTCTTCCTGGTGATACGGTCCAGGTGATCGATGGCAGGCTCTATCTCAATCGCAAAATCGTGCCGCGTGAAACAGTAGGCCTCAAGGAAGTGGAAGAAGGCGGACGCACAACCGTTCTCAATCAATACATCCAGACGCTGCCTGAAGGCGCCATGTTCAATATTTATGAAGAGTCGGACAACGGCCCCCTGGATAATACGGAAGAGTTTGTTGTGCCTCCCGGTAACTACTTCATGATGGGTGATAACCGCGATAACTCTCAGGATAGCCGCGTACAAAATGCTGTGGGCTATGTACCGCTTGAGAATATTGTGGGGCGTGCCTCTTTCATCTTCTTCTCGACCAACGGCAAAGCCAGCATTGGTGAGATCTGGAAATGGCCTTGGGCCATCCGTTACGGGCGTATTTTTAACGATGTCAGTCCTGTAAGGCCCCCCGCGCAGGAAGAAAAATCTTCCGGCGCCGCGATTGTCAAAGATGTTCATGCCGCAACCCCTTAAGCAACAGCAATTACAGGTTCGTATCGGCCATCAGTTCAAAGATCAGGCCCTTCTCCATGCCGCCATGACGCATGCCAGCACGGGTACGGGCACGAATTACGAACGATTGGAATTTCTGGGCGACCGTGTATTGGGCCTGGTTATAGCTGATATCCTTTACAAGTCCTTCCCGCAGGAAAACGAAGGGGATCTGGCCAAGCGCCATGCCGCGCTGGTACAGGGTGCATTTTTGTCAGTCATTGCGCGCGAAATCAACCTGGGCGATGCCTTGATCTTGTCAGAAAGCGAACGTGGCGCGGGCGGTGCGGATAACGATAATATGCTGGCTGACGGGTTCGAGGCCCTTATCGGCGCCCTTTATCTGGATGCCGGACTTGAACCTTGCGAAAAGCTGATTGCCGAACTTTGGGGTGAACGGGTCAGTATGCTGAGCGCGCCGCCTCAGGATCCTAAAACCGCACTGCAGGAATGGGCGCAGGGACGTGGGTTGCCTCTCCCTGTTTATGAAGTGGCCCGCCGTGAAGGCCCCGATCATGCCCCCGTTTTCACCATGCGCGTAACTGTGCAGGGTTTTCAATCCGCAGAAGCAACGGGTGCAGCCCGTCGTTCCGCTGAAAAAGAAGCAGCCCGCATTCTGCTCGAACGTCTGGATAAATAATGAGCGACCAAACAACATCACCCAAAACACGCTGCTCCTTTGTCGCGGTCATCGGCGCCCCGAATGCCGGTAAATCGACTCTGATGAATACATTGGTGGGCAGCAAGGTATCGATTGTTTCGCCGAAGGTGCAAACAACGCGGACCATGGTGCGTGGTATCTCTTTGCAGGATGAAACCCAGATCATCTTCATCGATACGCCGGGTATTTTCGCACCTAAGGAACGTCTTGAGAAAGCGATGGTCGCCGCTGCCTGGCAGGGACGCGATGAGGCCGATATCGTGATGCTGATTGTGGATGCCAGCCGTAAAAAGATCGATCCTGATACGCGCGCGATTGTTGAGCGCCTGTCCCAGGTCAAAGGCGATGTTCCTTGTATTCTTGTGCTGAACAAGTTCGATCAGGCTAAAAAGGACGTCCTGATCAAGATGGCGGCAGAATTGAATGAGAAGATTGATTTTGACGCCACTTTTATGATTTCGGCTTTACATGCCGATGGTACGCAGGATGTCATGAACTGGCTGGTGAAACATTCACCGGAAGGCATCTGGCATTACCCGGAAGACCAGATCAATGATATGCCTGAACGTCTTCTGGCGGCGGAAATTACACGGGAAAAACTCTTTCGCGCCTTATATCAGGAATTGCCCTATGCGCTGACTGTTGAAACCGAGAAATGGGAAGACTTTGATAATGGCGATATCAAAATATCCCAGATCATTTATGTGGCTCGTGATTCGCATAAGGCGATTGTATTGGGCAAAGGCGGATCGCAAATCAAGAAGATTGGTGAAGAAGCGCGTCGTGAGCTTTGCCAACTCTTCGAATGCGATGTGCATTTGAAACTTTTTGTCAAAGTGGATGAGAAGTGGCTTGAAGACAAAGAGCGTTATGAGGTTTGGGGCCTTGATTTCAACGCAAAATGAATCACTTACGACTCTTTCGTCATCTGTTGACTCTGTTATCCACATAACGGACTCGTATCGAGTCCGATTCGCTTTACTGTGGATAAAGACAGCGAATGATTCGCGCGACTCTTTTCACGCGAATCGGCCACCGATACAGTGACCTCCATCAGCGACCTATGAGTACTAACTTTATGTGAATCAGAGATTCCTCTGGTGTTTTTCATAGGCGCGTTTGTGTGTGGACACTTCTGGGAGAGGCCATCAATGAGCTGGACTGATGAACGCGTAACGCTTCTGAAAAAGCTGTGGGGCGAAGGTAAAACAGCGGCTGAGATCGCTAAAGCCTTGGGTGGCGTTACCCGTAATGCTGTAATCGGCAAGGCGCATCGCCTGAAACTTTCTAACCGCATATCGCCGATTCAGCAGAATGAGCGCAAAGAAGAGCGCGTTCCTGAAGTGAAGAAGATGCCTAAAGCGGTTAAATCTGTGGTTGTGGCCAAGCCAGCAAACAGCTCTTTTAAAGGCCTGAAAATGATCGAGCTGAAAGAGCGCATGTGCCGCTGGCCTTCAGGCGACCCAAAAGACGAAAATTTCTCATTCTGCGGCTGCACATCTGTGCCAGGCCTTCCTTATTGTGAAGAGCATGCGAAACAGGCCTACCAAGTCGCCAGCCGCAGCCGTACGCTCAAAGCGGAAGATTTCGATGATGCCGTAGCGTCTGTCCTGCCCGAGGATGACCTGAAAGAGGTTGTTAACGCGTAAGGAAGACTAAGGCTTTGTCATTTGCGTAATGACTTTAGGAGCGCAAGCTCTATCCCTATTGTGTATGTGTGATCCTTTAACTGGCTGCTGTTGAAAATACGGCAGCCAGTTTTTTCATCTTAAAGTTTTGGGGATTTAGGTTTTTTGAACGATTTCTATTTCGACGACTTCGCGGCCCTTGGGCACAGCGCGGAAAAGCATGCTGACACGCTGCCCCGTTTCAAGTTTTTCAATACCGTTTTTCTCAAGGCATGTTTTATGGATGAAGACGTCCTTCATGCCATCATCAGGTACGACAAAGCCAAAACCCTTATCTTCCTTGTACCATTTCACTTCGCCGCCCATGCGTTGAGTTTTGCCAATAGGCATGGAAGCTTGCGGCGGTGTATTGCGAATTTGTTCCGGCAGGTTACCGGGGTCAACAAGTTCGAGAATTTCGAGGACATGCGCCCCTTTCGGCCCGCGCTGAATGTGACAAAGCAGGCAAGCGCCATCGCCCAGTGCATTTACACCGCTTTTTTGCAATGTCGTAATGTGAAGGAAGGCATCCAAGGTCGGATCATCTTCCGGTACGACGAAGCCAAAACCCTTGGGTGTATTAAACCACTTCAGGCGCGCGCGCACAGGCGGGCCTGAAGGCACCGAATCTATATCTCCGGCAACATTCTTTCCTGCTTCAAACACGAAAAGACACACCCTTCATCAACTTCTAAGAAAATAAACGAATGACGGATTAATATAGTTCCTTCCGACATCCTAAAATTGTAATGCCGTTATAATGACAGAAGAAACATGGTGAATCCAGAATTTTTAAAAAAAGTAAAGCGTAATATTAGAATATACTTAACCAAGAGATCATATTCTCGTAACTTTATTATACCATAAAATATTCCCATAAAATTATGGCGATGCGCCGCAGCAATCAAAAAAAGCGGCAATCGGCTATTTATCATGGAAAATCAACCATCTGTCACTTAGACTCGAAATAAGACAACCCTCGCGTGACTCTGCTCTGACGAATGACGTTTAAGGAGAAAGCCATGACCTCGCCCGACACAACCTCTGATACGCCCTGGCTGAAAAAATACCCCCCGGGAATACACTGGCAGGCACCGGTTGAAACCGGGCCGGTTCCTATGATGCTGGAACGCACGGTGCAGCAATATAAGGATAAGCCAGGCTTTGATTTCATGGGCCAGGTCACAACATGGGGCGATCTTGGCGATCAGGTCAGTCGCATGGCAAAGGGTTTGCAGGGTCTGGGTGTGAAGAAGGGAACGCGTGTCGGCGTATTCCTGCCCAACTGCACCTACTTTTTGATCACTTACTACGCTGTACTGAAGGCAGGAGGCACGGTTGTAAACTTCAACCCCCTTTATGCGCCTAAAGAACTTATCCATCAGATTAAAGACAGCCAGACTGAGATCATGGTGACGCTTGATCTTAAAATTCTCTACGATAAACTTTTTGAGATCCGGAAAGAGGCAGGCCTTTCCCGCATTCTCGTTTGCCCCTTTGCGGATATTTTGCCATTCCCAAAAAGCATTCTGTTTCCATTGTTGAAGCGTAAAGATATTGCCCATATCGGTAATGAAGACTTTGTGACATGGCTGACCGATATCAATATCAATGATGGCAAACCTTCGCCTGTTGATATTAATCCCGAAGAAGATATAGCTGTTCTGCAATATACGGGTGGCACGACGGGTGTTCCCAAAGGGGCCATGCTCACGCATAAGAACGTGACGGCGAACACAGCGCAATGCGCCGCATGGTTCATTGGTGCCAAACCCGGCGAGAAGATGCTGGCGGTCATTCCGTTCTTCCACGTCTTTGCTATGACGGGTGTTTTGAATCTGAGCGTGCGTATGGGTTTTGAAATTATTACGCCTGTGCCCCGTTTCGACTTGGACAAGACTCTGAAATCTATCAACAAAAGCAAGCCAAACTATCTGATGGCTGTACCCGCGATTTATAATGCGATTAACAATCATGCTAAACTGGCGCAATACGACCTGAAATCATTGAAATACTGCGTATCCGGGGGGGCGCCGCTGCCGGTTGAGGTGAAGAAAAAATTTGAAGCAAACACAGGATGCGTTGTTGTAGAAGGTTATGGCCTGACTGAAACGACGCCTGTTGTCTGTGTAAACCCGCTGGTCGGCGATAATAAGGCGGGCTCGATTGGCTTACCGCTTCCGAATACGATAGTGGAAATTATAAACCCGGATGACAAGGTAACGCCTATGCCTCGCGGGGAACGTGGGGAATTATGCGTGCGCGGTCCGCAGGTCATGAAGGGTTACTGGAACAATCAACAGGCCACGGATGATGTTCTTCGTAACGGCAGGCTGCATACTGGTGATATCGCGCTGATGGACGATGATGGCTACGTATTTATTGTTGACCGCATCAAAGATCTGATCTTGGTCAATGGCTATAATGTTTATCCTCGTAACGTCGAAGAAGCGATTTATCTCAACCCTTTGGTTGAAGAATGCATTGTGGCCGGATTGCCGGATGCGCAGCGCGGTGAAACCATCAAAGCATGGATCAAACCCAAGGCGGGCCAGACATTGACGGCTGAAATCATGAAGGAATTCCTGAAAGACAAAATATCGCCGATTGAAATGCCGCGACAAATTGAAATCAGGGATAAGCCGCTGCCGAAAACGATGATCGGTAAGCTGTCACGTAAGGATATGCTGGCGGAAGAGCTGGGAAAGAAATAAGGAAAACGCCGGATAATCCGGCGTTTTTATTTGATAAGGCGGGCTTCTTTCTGGCGTGTATCAACGGCATCGCAGAATTTCAGGCCCACGCCGCTGTAAAGTGTTTCGCCTTTCAAAGCCTCTGCAGTCAATTGCTGCAGTTCTTCGGCAGGACGACCCAGCGTATTGGTACGTATAGCACGTTTAAGTTCTAAAGCACCCTTCAGGACAGATAGGTCAGGATCGGCCAGAACCATCTTCTCAGCAAAAATCTGTTTCATGGCTTCCATCTCCAGAAGCTTGAAGGCATCAATCCGTATCCAGTTCGGCAGGCGCGGCAATGACGTCAAACTCATCACGCGATGCATGTCACGGCTGCGGCGTTGCTGGTAGTTATCGCATTCCAGCCATGCCCACAGCAATTCATGGGGTTCGCTGATGTTTTTACGGCGCGCCGCTTGCTGGCCGCTATTGATGTAATTCTCCAGCGGTTTGTGGGGGTCGTGATCGAGGCGCAGGCCAAATGCCAGCAGGATATCAGCGCGTATCTGGCCTTTTTGTTCTTCAAAAAATCCATCAAACTGCTGCAGGAACTCCTGTGTATGATGGCGCAGGATATTGCGCTGGAAACTGTATTCTTCCTTCTGCCGCTTCAGGTTCAGCAGGAAAGCAATATAGATCTGGCTAAGTTCAGCTAAACTTATGCCCCGCAAATCCGGATGGTAAAGATAGTCTGTATCAGCAATGTCGGGTACAGGCTGTGTAACAGGCAGGGCGCGTCTGCCAAATGCCTGCAATAAAGCTTCCCGAATGGCGTTATTTGTTTGGCTTAGTGATAAAGCTTCGTCGAGAACCAGCTCCATATTGAAATGATAAAGTGGCACTTCTTTCATCAGCTGTGCCAGATTATCAGCCGCATCGCTTTCGTCCATGCGCAGCATGTGCACGGGGTTACTCAGCACGAAACAGTCGTCTGTGCGCCCGTTACACGGGCGGGGGTCGCGACTGACCGTAATCAGCTTCTGTGCTGTTTCACCGCTCTCAGCATGTCTGAGGACAGGGTCGATACAGTAATAATAAGCTGTCATATGAACCCTTGGTTATGTGCGCAACACGCCACCGGTTTTGCTGGCCACGGCATCTATGATCTTCTTGCCAATGGCTTCGATGTCAGCATCTGTAAGCGTCTGGTTACGGGGCTGCAGCGTGACCGAGATTGCGACAGACTTCTTGCCTTCCGGCACACCCTTCCCCATGTAAACGTCAAACAACTGGACATCGGTAATCAGGTCTTTATCGCTGCCCCGTATCGCACGGATAAGGGTGTCTGCCTCTACTTTTGCATCTACGAGGAACGCAAAATCACGCGCGACCGGTTGCAAGGGGGGCAGTTGTACCAATGGACGTGCCGTGCCTTTTTTCTTCGCCTGCGGGATATTGCCGAGCATGACTTCAAAACCTACGACCGGGCCTTTCACGTCAAGCGCTTCGAGTGTCGCAGGGTGCAGTTCGCCGAAACGCGCCACAATATTGGTGCCCATGCGCAAAACGCCCGAACGTCCGGGGTGATACCAGGCTGGTGCGTCGCGGCTGACCTGCAGCCCACTGGCGGGAATACCGGCAGACTCGATGACAGCCATAGCATCCGCTTTCGCATCCATTACGTCAACATCACGACTGGCTTCAGCGCCGCTCCAGTGGCGGGGACCATGTTGCCCGGTGCGGATGCCCGTGGCCACCAGTGCCTGCCCGTCAACTTTCGGGCTGATAAAGACAGGCCCCACTTCGAACAAGGCATTATCACCGAAGCCACGCGCACGGTTGCGCTCAGCAGCCTCCATCAGGTTTGGTAGTATGCTGGGGCGCATCTGTTCCAGATCGGTACTGATAGCATTCGAAAGCTTCAGTGCAGCAGCTTGCTGGCTGTCATTGGCGCCAAACAGGGTCGCCTTGCCAGACGGCATGAAAGACCATGTGACACATTCGTTTAGACCGCGAGATGCCAGCATGGTACGGGCGCGGCGCGCACGGGCGCCATTAATGGTTTCGGCGCCCTGCGTCACGGCATTGCCTTTTGTCAGCGATACCGGCGGGATATTATCGTAACCATTCACACGCAGAACTTCTTCCACGATATCGGCACGGCCCTCAACGTCGCCGCGCCATGAGGGTGGCTGGACCTGCCAGGCATTTGCCGATTTTGAATCGACAATGAAGCCCAGCGCCTCAAGAATTGTCTTCTGCTGGTCTGAGGACACATCAAATCCGCCCAGCTGTTTCACATAGGCGGGGTCGTAAGTAATAGTGCGTTGCCATGCGGGCACTTCGCCAGCTTTAACGACATCGCTGGCTTCACCACCGCACAGCTCCTGAATCAGGCGTGTTGCCAGTTCGATGGCGGGAATGGTAAAGGCGGGGTCGATGCCACGCTCGAAACGGTAACGGGCGTCACTGTCGATCTGCAGTGCGCGTCCTGTGCGCGCGGTGCGTAATGGATTGAAATAAGCGCATTCCAGATACACATTGACGGTACCATCGGTGCAACCTGTGGCTTCACCACCCATGACACCGCCAATGCCCAAAACGCCTGAATCATCGCACACAGCGGCCATTGCGTCGGTCAGTGTATACTCCTTGCCATTCAGGGCTGTCAGCGTCTCACCGTTCTTGGCTAGGCGAACATGTATATTGCCTTTCAGCTTATCAGCATCAAACACATGTAAAGGGCGGCAAAGATCAAGCGAGAAGTAATTGGTAATATCCACCAGCGCTGAAATTGGACGCAGGCCCACGGCCTTCAAACGGTCCTGCAGCCACTTTGGCGAGGGGCCATTTTTTACCCCCTTGATATAACGACCCATAAATAACGGGCACGCATCTTTTTTGTCGGCATCGAACTGCAAATTTACACCAATCGGTGATTTGCCGTTGCCTCTAACGGGGGGTTCATTCAGCGGTTTCAGTTTACCAAGCCCGGCGGCCGCCAGATCACGGGCAATGCCACGTACACCGGCTGCATCAGCACGGTTGGGTGTCAGGCCAATCTCGATCACGGGGTCGTTCAGGCTATATAGCTCGGCGAAAGGTGTGCCGATAGCAACATCAGCCGCAACGTCGATAATACCCTCATGTTCTTCTGACAGGCCCATCTCACGTTCGGAAACCATCATACCGTTGGATTCTTGCCCGCGGATGTTTCCTTTTTTAATTGTAATTCCTGTTCCGGGGATGAAACTGCCAGATGGGGCGTAAACCGCTTTCATGCCGGCCCGCGCATTAGGGGCGCCACACACGACCTGCAGTTTTTCCCTACCGGTATCAACAACACAGACTTTCAGGCGGTCAGCATCAGGGTGTTTCTCAGCCTTTTCGACATACACAACATGGAACGGGGCATACAGCTTGGCACGGTCGGTAACGGCGTCAACTTCCAGTCCCAGGGCGGTCAGGGCGATGACAATCTCATCCAGAGATGCCGTTGTATCCAAATGCTGTTTCAGCCAATCCAGAGTGAATTTCATAGTCAGTCCTCAAAATCCTTTAATTTCAGGGGTGATTTAACCCGATTTTGTTAAGGAAACCAACAGTTTTCCCGGGCTGCAAAGGGGGTTTTAAAAAGGCGTTATATTTACCATAATACTTAACAGCTTATTAACCTGTTTCTATAATAATAGGGGCAACGGTGTCCGAATGCAGCTGGCGGGAAAAGCTGCCAAAAACAGGGCGAAAAAGAGGGGAATGGCATAATGGCACAAGAATTCGATGCAATGGGCAACCCTACAGGTGTGACAGCACCTGATAAGCCGGCTCAGGCTGCTCCTGCTGCGAAAGCGCCGCTCTCACCTGATAAAGACATTCGCCAAATGCAGGGCCTGATGCGCATTACCGGCAATTATAAGGGGCCGGTCAATGGCATAGCAGATAAGGCCACAAACGACGGCATTACAAATTTCCTGAAAGAACGTCAGATAGATCTCAGCAAAACGCCGAAAGATCAGCAACCGGCGGCCATTCTGCAACAGATGCGGACGGAAGTATCGACCTCCCCCCGTGCTGTAGCCACCATGCAGGCTTTGAAAGCCGAAGGTACGCCAGACAGTATCTCCGCCATGCAATACGGGCTGCAGGCTTTTGGCGCTCCTGTAGCGGCAACGGGGAAACTTGAAAATGCATCCAATGCAGCCCTTGATCGTCTGGCACAGCCGCAAAAACAAGATCTACGCGATGCAAACGACCCAAGACGCGTAGACCGGCCACAACAACAGGCTGCTAAACCGGCAATCGACCCCGATGTGCAAAAAATCCAGGGCTACATGCGCGGTCTTGGCATTACCGAGGTTGAGGTAAATGGCAAGAAGCAATCCGTAGATGTGACGGGTCGTCTTGATCCCGCGACAAATGCCGCGATGGCAAAGTATAAAGCAGATAACAATCTTGATAATAACGACAGCTTTGCTTCCGTCATGAAGCATATGGAAGACCGTATCAAGCAAAACCCAGCCGATATGCAGCAGCGCCTGGCTGATACAGCAGCGCAAGGTCCCAACGCCAATCCTATGAACGTGATGGCTATGCAGCTGATCCTGAATCTGCTGGCGCCGATTATGAGCGCTCTTACAGGCGGCAAAATCAATATGGAACAGTTGAAGGTTGACGGGATCAATGGTCCCCGTACCTCGAATGGATACAATGGCTATCGTGCTGCTACAAGCATGACGGCAAAACCCGAGGTTAAGCCAGAAGCGAAGCCGGTTTCAGTCCCTAATACAACTGCGCCGAAAGAAGAGATTGAAGGGAAAGATGGTAAATGGCGTCCTGCTGATACACCTGCAGAAGCACAACCAACCGCAGTGCCTGCTGCAGCCAGACCTAATGGAACATACACAGAGCGTGGCCCGGATGGCGCACCGGTGACCGTCAATCCGGCTGACTATGAACGTCCGCGCACGCCAAGATACGAAGAGCCTGCCGCGCGAGAACCTTTACGCGTCACGACCGCCTATAATCGTGCTTCTGGTCTGGATCAGGTCAACAGAATGCTTGATGCCCGTAATGAACTGGAGCGCCAGGGATATGCGCCGGCATTGGCAAAACAGGAAGTGAATAGATGGCGCACAGAAGAATTGATGAATAGTGGTATGACCGAGCGCCAGGCTAAAACACAGGCAGGTTATGAATCTCGTATGGCTGACAGGCAGGAAAGATATGAATCTCGATCAGCAGGTCGTCAGCAAACATACGATACGCGTGCACAGAATGATTATGACCGCGATGTTAGACGTGCAATAAAAGAGGCGGAGCGTGCAGAAAAGCGGGAAGCGCGCGCTGAAGAGCGTGAAATTAGGCAATCACAGCGTGACTGGAACGATATTGCGCGTAGCGGCGTAACGTTAGGGGGCGGTTCAGGTCGTGAGGCCAGCGCCGCTGGCCGCCTTGCCGGTGGTATTGCAGGTATTGCTGGTCGCATGATGAGCGATGGTGATTCATCAGGAACCAGCGCCCGTGAAGCCAAACAATTCAGCCGCGATACAAGCGATATCGCCAGAGGTGCGGCTATTATCGGCGGCAGTTCCAGCCGTGAAGCAAATGCTTTGGGTAAGCTTGTGGGGGGCGTCAGCAGCATCGGCAGCCGTATGTTTGGCGCTGGCGAAGAAACAGTCACAACACGCCGTGTTGTGACTTACCCGCAACAAAATGAGCGTCCGGGTTATGTCCCGCAAGCGCGTTTGGATCAGGGTGATTTTTCGTTGGAAAGAGGTAATCAGATCAGTACGCGTATGGCTGGTGCGGCCAATGATGGCGTTACAGCACAACAACGTCAGCAGATCATTGCTGAGTATGAAGCACAACGTAATGCACCGGCAGCGCCAGAGCAGGCAATGCCCAACAACCGCCGCCCGATGGAATATAGCGGACCAGCCTAAATTTAAAGCGGTAGAACATGTAACGTGAAATCGAGTTTGAGGCCCAGGTTTTTATAAAGCGCCTGGGCTTCAGCATTTTTGGCCTCTGCCAGCCAATACATGCGTGCCCAACCCTCATGCGTACCAATCGCTGCAAGCGCTGTGACCAGCTTCCGGGCAATGCCTTTGCGGCGATGTGCGGGGTCAACAAAAACATCCTGCATATAGCAAACAGGTTTTAAATGGCCCGTCACAGGATGAAGGATAAAATGAACGAGGCCTGCTATCTGGCCGTCATGCTCTGCGATCAATCCGCGAACCTGATCATTACTCATCAACCGTTGCCAGGTTGCGGCTGTGATCTCGTGATTGATATGTCCCTGGTTGTTGGCATTCCATAGCGCCAGCCATTGATCATAATCTTCGGCTTTTATGGCGCGTACGGTAATGCTCATCATTCACCCGTGGCGCGGTTCGGACGATTGAGCGGATCGAAACCATAGTGTTCAAGCCAGCGGACATCGCTTTCAAAGAAGGTGCGCAGATCAGGAATGCCGTATTTCAGCATCGTCAGACGCTCAAGGCCCATGCCAAAGGCAAATCCCTGATATTCGCTCGGGTCCAGACCGCAATTCCTGATCACGTTCGGGTGCACCATGCCGCAACCCAGGATCTCGAGCCAACTGTCGCCAGCACCAATCTTCAAACCGCCATCCTTGCGGCTGCAACCGATATCAACTTCCGCACTGGGTTCTGTGAACGGGAAGAAGCTCGGACGGAAACGCACGGGCAAGTCATCTACCTGGAAAAAGGCCCGCAAGAAATCTTCAAGGCAGCCTTTCAGGTGCCCCATGTGAATATTCTTGTCGATCACCAGACCTTCCATTTGGTGGAACATGGGCGTGTGCGTCATGTCGTAATCGGAACGATATGTACGGCCCATGCAGATAATGCGGATCGGCGGCTTTTGCTTCATCATGGTACGCACCTGCACGGTCGATGTATGCGTGCGCAGCAACTTCTTCGCGGCCTCGCCTTTTTCGTCCGGATCATCCGGCAGATAGAACGTATCGTGCATTTCGCGTGCCGGGTGGCCGGGCGGGAAATTCAGCGCGGTGAAATTGTGGAAGTCGTCTTCGATATCCGGCCCCTCGGCCACGCTGAATCCCATATCGGCAAAGATCGAAACCAGCTCTTCCATCGTCTGGCTTAACGGATGGATATGGCCTTTACGTTCCGGGCGGATCGACAGGGTGATATCGACAGTCTCATTCGCCAGCTTGTCGTTCAGGGCCTGTACCTTAAGTCCGGCTTCCTGTTTCTCGATCAGGGCGGCAATTTCATCTTTCAGTTCATTCAGGGCTGCACCCAAGGCCTTGCGCGCCTCGGGATCCATCGCACCCAGGTTTTTCATCAGATCTGTGATACGGCCTTTTTTGCCGAGGGCTGTGACACGCGCCTGTTCAAGGGCAGGCAAGTCGTTGGCAGCGGCGACCATTTCGGTCAGCTCAGCCTTTAAGGTCGCAATATTCTGGTTCATGTCGGTCACTTTAAAAATCCTTGATAAGCCTAGACTTTTTAGCATTCCCGCGAGGGGATTTCAAATAGCAAACCGAACGGGCGAAAATCGTTAACCGCGTACCTTTTTAAGGTTTTCGGGTCCGAATGAATAAGGAAGCAGTTCGGCTAATTTGAAAATCCGGCGCACACCTTCCGGCCCTGCAACATATATCATCATGGTTTCAGGGTTGCTATGCTCACGCAGCCACTGTCGGCAGTGTCCACAGGGAGTGCTCAGATGGCCGTCGCCCTCTTCGCCGCTAATCACGAGAGCCGCAACGATTTTATGTGCGCCTTCGCTGGTAATCATATTGCTGATAGCAGCTTCTTCAGCATGAGTGCAGATATAGCCTGATTCTTCGATATTTGTTCCGGCATAAATCTGTCCTGTTTCAGACAGTATCGCGGCGCCAACCTTATAACTTGAATAAGGGGCATAGGAATTCACGCGAGCCTTTTCTGCTGCCTGGAATAAGGTAATTATCAGGTTGTCTGTCATACATCAGTATTAGGATGCTTAGGTGCTTAAAGCAACAGCCCGCTAAATAAGCGGGCTGTCTAATTCCGTATCAATGGTGATGTGTGGGAGAAGTCTCGATACGGAAGATCTCTTATCCCTTGATCTGTGGCTTACGCTGCTTTCTTGCGGGCGTCAGCGGCTTGCTTGGCGATCGCTTTGAAATCTTCAGGATTTCTAACCGCGATGTCTGCCAGCACTTTACGGTCCAGTTGCAGGCCGGTCAGTTTAAGACCATGCATGAACTGGGAGTATGTCAGACCGTTCAGGCGCGCGGCGGCGTTGATACGCATGATCCACAGGGCGCGATATTCACGCTTGCGTTCACGGCGGTGCTTGTAGGCATAAGCCAAAGCGCGTTCAACGGAGTTAGCGCCAATCTTGTAGCAGTTCTTGCGGCGGCCATAGTGACCTTTAGCCATACGTAAAATTTTACGGTGACGGTTCTTTGTCTTTGGACCACTTTTTACACGTGACATGTTCTGTGCTCCTTATTCTGCAGCAGCAGCTTTTTTAACAGCCGCTTTCTTGTTTTTACGTTTACGCTGATAGGGCAGGAAGTTGTCGAGGATAATTTTCGTATCCACTTTCGACAAAATCGAAGAGCCGCGTGTTTTCAGCTTCATCTTTTTGGGCTTGTTCATTTGCATGTGGCGAGCGAACGCTGCCTTGAACTTTACTTTACCGCCCGCGGTCACGCGAAAACGCTTTTTCGCTCCGCTTTTGGTCTTCATCTTCGGCATTTTTTTCTCCTTTGAACCCTACGGGTTCGTCCAAGTGAAACGATGGAGCGTACAAGGCAATGCCAGTTGGCCAGGCCGCATCCTTTTTGGAAGCGTTGTTATAGTCGTTTCAGCCCTGAAAAATCAAG
>CAMLJM010000021.1 GCA_946480475.1 uncultured Alphaproteobacteria bacterium | reverse complement strand
TCACTACCCTGCCGCAGCCTGTGCAAGGCACGCCGGAGTTGAAGAATGAAGCCATCAAACTGGCATTAGGCGCTCATACACGGGAAGATTTGCAAACCACCCTGGCAGGCTTTGAAGGGCTGGCTATCCGCAAAACTGCGACGAATATGGTGTTTTGTGATGGAAACCCATCAGCGCCGATTATGCTGATTGGGGAAGCACCAGGTGCCGATGAAGATCGTTTAGGGCGTCCCTTCGTGGGTGTGAGCGGACAGTTACTGGACAAAATCCTGAAATGCATTGATCTGGACCGAACCCAGGAAGACCCGGATCGCGCCATTTACATTTCCAACATCCTGAACTGGCGTCCTCCGGGTAACCGTACACCAACACCGCAGGAAGTAGAGCTGAGCCTGCCTTTTATTGAGCAGCATATTGCCCTTGTGAAACCAAAACTGCTGATACTTTGCGGCGGGGTTTCAGCCAAAGCCTTGCTGAATACAGAAGAAGGCATCTCCCGGCTGCGTGGCCGCTGGCATAACTTTTTGCCTCGGACACCGGGAATCAATATGACCCCGATTCCGGCTTTGGCGACTTATCACCCCTCCTATTTACTCAGGACCCCCAGCCAGAAAAAAGCCGTCTGGCAGGATATGTTAACCCTGATGGCCAAGCGCCAAGAGCTTGGAATCTCAGTTAAAGCCGCCTGATTTTCCCTAAAAATCCCCCTGTTCTGACAATGAATTCTGTAATACTGTCAATAACTTAGCTTAATATCCTCCGCATTTTCTGGACATTTTGGCCCTCATGGGCTATCAATCTGCCCATCATGTGTACATTCGAAAAAGCGGCGAAGAGACTTTTGGTCTTCAGTCTGGGAACGATCCTCGTGATCAGTATCTCTATGAATGCTTCAGCGGAGCCCCCGATCCCGGCACGTAAGCCGGCAGCGATCAGGGCGGACTCGCTGGCTCTTCTGCGCTATCCCGCACTCCACCAGGATCAGGAAGAATTATCAGCCCCCGCAGTGGAGAGCGCCCCTGCGCCTGAAGAGAAAAAGGCCGCCTTTAAAAAGCCGCCCGTTCCGGCACATAAGCCCGCATGGCAAGGTCCTGTGGCAGGACAAGAACCCACCGTCGTTCAAGCGGCGGCTATAACACCGCCGGACGTACCGGCCCTGAAACTGGCTGCTGCGGATCAGCCAGAGATTAAACCGGTTAAAACCACAAAAATTGAAAAAGCTGAAAAGAAACTGCTGTTTAAAACCCTGAAACAGGTCACGAAGACAGTCACAACCACACCTGCAAGCGCCCACCAGCCGCTAGATGGTTACAACCGTATATATAAGACAGCCCGTAAACGCACCCCGGCCCAACGCGACAGCGTTGTGCGTCTGGTCGGCATTATCAAGCAGGATGTCAGCAACGGAAGCCCGACCCGTGCCCTGAAGCGCCTTTCCAGTGATAAGGCTGTACCGTATCTCGATCCGGTTGAGAAAGATCAACTACAAACTCTTATAGCGCGCGGTTACCTGCTGGCGGGCAAGATCGTCCAGTCTTATGAACTTTCGTCCGAGAGCGCGCAACGTTCCGGCGCCAATATCCCGCAAGCGGGATGGGTTGCAGGCTTGGCTGCGTGGCGCATGGGTAATTACGACCAAGCGGCGCGCATGTTCAGCAATTCCGCCAATTCATCATACAGCTCGCCCTGGCAAGCTTCTGCCAGTGCTTACTGGGCTTCCCGTTCCTATATGCGCGCGCGCCAACCGCAGCAGGTTTCTGTATGGCTGGAACGTGCTGCTGCTTATCCGCGCACGTTTTATGGCTTGATCGCCACACGCTCACTGGGTTGGGATTATGATTTCAACTGGAATGTGCCCACGCTAACATCAGCGCATAAAAAGGCACTGGAAGCGCACCCTGCTGCGCGCGAAGGGATCGCCCTGATTAAGGCAGGCCAGATACATGATGCTGAAGTCGTACTGGGTAAGATTGATACATCAAACGATCCGCTGCTGCGTGATGCTTTGATTGCATTAGCTGCGCATAAAGGATTGTCTTCATTCGGCATGCAACTGGCGCAAACGCAGCCGCATCCGAATGGCGGATACTATGACGCCGCCCTTTATCCTTTAAGCCCCTGGAAACCACGCGATGGTTACACCGTGGATCGTGCCCTTGTGCATGCTATCATTCGCCAGGAATCAAAATTCAATCCCGGTGCTGTCAGTCGTAGCGGCGCCCAGGGCCTGATGCAGGTTATGCCCTCTACAGCCAGCTATATTTCAGGCAAGGCCCATTTCAAAAATAAAGACAGCCACGCAAAACTGCGTGATCCACAAACCAATCTGGAACTGGGTCAACGTTATATCGAGAAGCTTTTATATCAGGACCATGTTGATACAGAACTGTTCTCACTGGTTGTGGCTTACAACGCCGGCCCCGGCAACCTGAAGCGATGGAAACGTGAACTGGCCGATATGCAGGACGACCCCCTGCTGTTCATCGAAAGCATTCCGATGGGTGAAACCCGCGCTTATGTTGAACGCGTGATGTCCAATTACTGGATCTATCGTATGCGCATGAACCAGCCTGTACCGTCACTGGACGCCGTGGCCGAAGGTCAATGGGCGCAATATGTGCCGGTCGACGGCGTGAAACAGGCAGGCATTCCCGTACCCGATGTCCTTCGCTTGGCCACCACGAACTGATTTCTTGACGCGCCCGTTATGCTGCTGGCATAGTTCATCCATGATCAAGAACACGGCATATTCTTTCGCCTTCGGTTCTGCTGCGGCCTTTGCGGCATTGGCGGCCCGTTAGGGCACGTCATATATTCTTCTCACCCCCATTTTTGACCTGAAAATCCCTGTAAAACGGCATCAAACCATCATTAAGGGCCATGGACTTTCCGGGGGTTATCTGATTAATTATCCGACAATTCAATGCATTAGGAATTTTAGCCATGAGCACCCATGTGACCAAGACCGTTCAGGATATCCGTACGACCTTCCTTGATTACTTCAAGAAACAAGGACACGAACATATTGCATCATCCCCGCTGGTCCCGCAGAACGATCCCACATTGATGTTTGCGAATTCAGGCATGGTGCAGTTCAAGAATGTTTTCACCGGCGTTGAGAAACGTCCTTACACCCGCGCCACAACGGCACAGAAATGCGTACGCGCCGGTGGCAAGCATAACGACCTTGATAATGTCGGTTACACAGCGCGTCATCACACGTTCTTTGAAATGATGGGCAACTTCTCCTTCGGTGATTACTTCAAGGAAGAGGCCATCAGCTATGCCTGGGAGCTGATTTCAAAAGGCTTTGGCATGCCGCAGGATAAACTGCTGGTCACTGTCCATACATCCGATGAAGAGGCCGCAGGTCTGTGGCGCAAGATCGCAGGTTTCCCGGACAATAAAATTATCCGCATCCCGACGAATGATAACTTCTGGATGATGGGCGATTTCGGCCCCTGCGGCCCCTGCTCTGAGATTTTCTATGACCAGGGCGACAAGCTTGCTGGCGGCCCCCCCGGCTCTGCCGATCAGGATGGTGACCGCTTCCTCGAATTCTGGAACCTGGTTTTCATGCAGTTCGAGCAGGAACCGGACGGAAATGGCGGATATAACCGCAAGCCGTTACCAAAGCCTTCGATTGATACGGGTATGGGCCTGGAGCGCATGTCTGCCCTGATGCAGGGTAAATACTCCAACTACGATATTGATTTGCTGCGCTCGATTATTGAGCATTCCGCCGATCTCACAGGGGTATCACCGGATGGCGATATGGCCCCGAGCCACCGCGTGATTGCCGATCACCTGCGCTGCTCGGCATTCCTGCTGGCAGATGGTGTGATGCCATCGAACGAAGGTCGTGGTTACGTCCTGCGCCGTATCATGCGCCGTGGCATGCGTCATGCCCATCTGCTGGGTGCTCAAGATCCGCTGATGTATCGCCTGTTTCCCACTTTGATGTCGTCAATGGGTGAAGCCTATCCGGAATTGATCCGCGCACAGGCTCTGATTACCGAAACACTGAAGAACGAAGAGACTCGTTTCAAGAAAACACTCGATCGCGGCCTGAAAATGCTGGATGAGGAAACCGCCAAGCTTTCTTCCGACCAGAAACTTGCAGGTGATGTCGCCTTCAAACTTTACGATACATACGGCTTCCCGGTTGACCTGACCGCCGATGCGCTGAAGTCCAAGGGCCTGGAAGTGGACATGGCCGGTTTCGAGAAATCAATGGAGCAGCAAAAAGAAACCGCGCGTAAAAGCTGGGCGGGTTCTGGTGATGCTGGCACATCGAAAATCTGGTTCGAGCTATTCGATAAGCTGGGCTCCACGGAATTCCTGGGTTACGCCAACACCACAGCAGAGGGAAAAATCCTCACCATCGTCAAGGATGGGAAGGAAGTGGCAGAGCTGAAGAACGGTGAAGAAGGTTTCATCATCGTCAACCAGTCGCCGTTCTATGCTGAATCCGGGGGCCAGACAGGTGATACCGGGATTATGATTACACCTAACGGTGATACATTCAGCGTTGCCGATACAAAGAAACAAGTCGGTAAATTATGGGTACACGTGGGTAAAACCACGAAAGGCACAATCAATGTTGGTGAAGGCGTTGAACTGCGCGTCGATACCAAGCGGCGTGCTGCGATTGAATCGAACCACTCGGTCACACACCTGCTGCATGAAGCGCTGCGTCTGACGCTGGGCGATCACATCGCGCAAAAAGGTTCACTGCAGGATGAAGGCCGCACACGTTTCGATATCTCGCAACCGAACCCGATCAGCGCCGAGCAATTGCGCAGCATTGAGGAACAGGTCAACGAAGAAATCCGCGCCAATACCGAAGTGGTTACCCGCGTCCTGCCGCTGGAAGAAGCGCGCGAGTCCGGCGCCCGCGCCCTGTTTGGCGAGAAGTATGATGATGAAGTACGGGTGGTCAGCATGGGTCGCCAGCGCCCCGGCCAGAACATCCCCTACTCTGTCGAACTTTGCGGTGGTACGCATGTGAAGCGTACGGGGGATATCGGCCTGTTCAAGATCGTGGGTGAGTCTGCTGTTTCTGCTGGCGTACGCCGTGTCGAGGCCCTGACGGGGGCCAATGCCCTGCGTTACCTTGAGAGCCAGGAGCAATTGGTACAAGAAGCTGCCGGAGTTCTGAAGACATCACCTGCTGATCTGGTCCCACGCGTCAAAGCCCTGATGGATGAGAAGAAGAAGCTGGAACAGGAACTTTCCAATCTGCGCCGCCAGATGGCGACAGGGGGCGGCGCTGCCTCTGGTGCGGGTCCAGAAGTCAAAGACATTGGCGGCGTGAAATTCACTGCGCGGGTACTGGAAGGTTTCCCAGCCAAAGACCTGAAGCCGATGGTTGATGACCTCAAACAAAAGCTGGGTTCCGGTGTTATCACGCTGATTGCAACCGAAGACGGCAAAGCCTCTATCGTCGTGGGTGTTACCGCTGACCTGACATCGAAAGTGAGCGCCGTTGACCTTGTGAAAACAGGTGTCGAAGTGCTGGGTGGCAAGGGCGGCGGTGGCCGTCCTGATATGGCGCAGGGTGGCGGCCCGAATGGTTCTGCTGCGAATGGTGCTGTCAGCGCTATTGAGAAACTGCTCGCCTCATAGGCCATTGGCTTGCGCTAACAAACAAAAACGGCCTCATCAGAGGCCGTTTTTTGTTAAACCGTTTGTTATTAAGCCGCGACTGGCGCCGGTGCGCCACCCCGCAGGGCAGTACGGCGTGTTTCATACTGTGCGCGTGTCAACTCAACAGCATGACCTTTGAGTATCGGCATGTAAGCGCGGTTATCGATGCCTTCGGATTGAGTGTCTGTAACCACGATGCTGGAGAGCAAACCATCATTTGTCACAACGCGTGCCAGAGCGCTACCGCCACGCAGGCTGTAGAATTCTTCACGTGCTGATTGTGAAAATAAAGGTGTAACGTTGTTCAAAATCGTCTCGGTCGTAAGCGGTGACTTATGCGGGCGAAACATGCGCCTTTACGCTCTTTTTGTCAACATATCGATCCAGACCGTCAAGATAGGATGCCGTAGCATGACAATCCTGGCAGTTTGCCTTTAAGTGCTTGATTTCACTTGCGACTTCTAACGGCAACGCTTGATTAGCGAAGCTGGCCATCAGACCATCGATTTTTTTGTAGTTGCCATGCGTTTCTTGCATAGCTTTGCGCATGTTCGGTGTTACAAACTGGATCTCTGCAACCAGATCATTTTTCAGGCGCACTTTTGCGTTCAGAATAGCCAGTCCTGTTTTAGAAGGACTCTCTATCAAGTCTTTTACAGCACATGTGCTCTCGTGCAGCGCCAGAGCAGCGCGTGTCAGCTCAACATTGTCCGCCGGAATAACGATAGTGGCGCGTATAGGATCACAAAGTAGGCTGGCATCACCGTTATACTCGTTGGCGACCTTAGGTTCAGCGCTTTCTGGCTTCTTAAGATTGATAGCCGCAATCTGCCCACCTACACGGTCAGCATAATCTTCGACAGTGTTGATCATTGCCAACATTGAATTCGCTGAAAGATCTAATATCTCTTTCAAATTCTGGGAAACTGTTTGCTGGGCTGTCGCGGCTTTCAGGAATTCGTAGCGCAGAGCAACGGAAGCAGCCTGAGTATCAGTCTCAGGTGCAAAGTCTTCTTTATCAGTTAAGAGAGCGGCTCCAGCCTGCATCCCTATTACTCCCCTTGTTCAAGCTTGTTGTTTCTTCTTATTTATTAGCAAATCATATTAAACTGACTGAAAGCAATGCAAACAGTTGCTTATCCACAAAATTGAAATAAAATTACAATATTTATATATTTTCATAATCATATGCAGACCAAAGTCCTGCTACATCAATAATGCACCCTGCCTGCAATTTCCTTAGTTGCATCTTGGGGGGTGCCTCGGCTATAACCGCCCCCACAAAGCCTTTTAACGGAGTTCGAAGAATGACTACACAACGCACCCTTTCCATCATCAAGCCTGACGCGACACGCCGCAACCTGACGGGCGCTATCAATGACACGATTGAGAAAGCCGGGCTGAAAATTGTCGCTCAAAAGCGTATGCACCTGACAGAAGAACAGGCCAAGCAATTCTATGCCGTTCATAAAGAGCGTCCGTTCTACAATGATCTGGTTCAGTTCATGATTTCTGGCCCTGTAGTTGTGCAGGTTCTGGAAGCAAATGATGCTGTTACCAAATATCGTGATGTTATGGGCGCCACAAACCCGGCAAACGCCGCCGAAGGCACAATCCGCAAACAATTCGCGGAAAGCATCGAAGCAAACTCTGTTCATGGCTCAGACAGCCCTGAGAATGCCGCTAAAGAAGTGGCTTTCTTCTTCAGCGAAATTGAGATTGCCGCTTAATAGAGGCACAATATCAATGTGATGAAAAACCCTGCCTATGCGGGGTTTTTTATTGCCCCATCCATTCATTGATGGCAACGCGTGCGCGCTTATATGCCCCAGGAATATTCTTAACTATGGGCCCCAGATCAGCCGCATCATCATTCTTGGCAGTCCGTTCCAGCACCTCGGCAGCCTTACTCAGTTCCGTCAAACCAAAATTGCCGGCCATCCCTTTAAGCTCATGGGCACGGGCCGTAACAGTCGCACGATCCTGCGTATTCACGGCAACATCAAGCGCCAGTACAATTTCTTCCGCCTTATCCAGCAATCCATCTATCAATTCCTGCAGCTGGTCAGGCTTCATGCCACCCTTAAGCGGATCCAGCATGGCGCGGTCAAAAACGGCTGCGCCATTTTCGTTCCTGCTGGCCTGGTCCTCAGCCGCATTTACGGCCTCGGCAAAGCTATCTTCATCCAACTCATCATCCGCCAATTGAAGTCCCAAAGGCTCTTCCTTTGCAAAATCGCTAATCAGGGGGCGCTCCGGTTCTGCGGCCGGCTTTTGTTTTAAAGGCTCTTCATCGAAGAAGGCTTCAGGGTCTTCCTGCATCACATGGCGGAGTATAGCAGCTTGTGCGGATGGCGCCGAAGTTGCAGGTTTGGGTGAAACAACAACCCTCTCAGCGGGGCGTACCGTTGTTTCGCCCAACTGCGTTGTTTGCGTATAAGCTTCGCCACGATCGGCTGCGACTTCAACGGGGTTATCCAGTTTATTATTAATCGCTTTATCAATCATCTGGCGCAGACGTAGCGGATCAACAGGCTTTGCGATGTGGCCGTTCATATTGGCGGCATAGCACGTACGTATATCTTCCTCACGCGTGTTCCCTGTCAGAGCTATCACAGGTATGCGCGCCAATTCATCGTCCGGAAGCGCACGTATGGCTTTGGTTGCGCCCATGCCCGATATGCCCGGCAACTCAACATCCATCAATATAATATCAGGGCGTTCTTTCTTCACAGCCTCTATACCTTCTTCACCGCTCATGGCCTGTAAAACCTCATGACCCATGCGGCCAATAAATTCTTTCAGCAATTTCTGATTGATCTCATTATCTTCGACCACAAGGACGCGTAATGATCTAGATGATTTGCTGGAGAGGGAATCACGCGATTCAGAATTTTCAACATTGATTGACTGTCCCTCTTCCATGATCAGCGTGAAATAGAAAGTGCTGCCACGACCCTCTTCCGAATCAATCGATATGCGATTACCCATCGCTTCGATCAAACGCTGCGAAATTGCCAGCCCCAGGCCCGTACCTCCGAATTTACGGCTGACGCTTGAGTCAGCCTGCGCGAACGGACGGAACAGATTGTGTTGCGCCTCTTTAGAAATACCCACACCCGTATCACGTACGGCGTAACGGATTTTATGAACGCTGCCCCGCGCCAATCCTTCAGAATTGGGTTCAGGCATAAGCTCAAGCGTAACACCGCCTTCGGATGTAAACTTGATAGAGTTGCCCACGAGGTTAAGCAGAACCTGACGCAGACGGACTGGATCGCCAATCACATAGCGCGGCAACTTGGGATCCATGTTCAATTTCAGGTATATACCTTTATTCGTGGCATGACCTGACATAAGCGTAATAATGCTATTTGCCAAGCGATGAAGATCAAAATCAATGCGTTCGAGATCCATTTTACCGCTCTCGATCTTTTCAAAATCAAGAATATCGTTCAGAAGCGACATCATAGCGTCGCCTGAATCCTGTATGGTTTGTGCGTAATCTTTTTGTGATGGCGAAAGCGCCGTATCCAATAGCAACCGCACCATGCCCATAATGCCCGTCATAGGCGTGCGAATCTCATGACTGACCACAGCCAGGAAGGCCGATTTGGCGCGGTTAGCTTCATCTGCGGACACACGCGCCTGACGCATTTCTTCATTTTGCTCAATCTCACGGTCGCGCAGCTCCTGCATCACCTGGCGCTCATGTTCTACCAGCCGTTTCAGGCGGTTTAATTCCTGACTTTCCCGTATCTGCGAGATCTTCACGACTTGATCAGCTTCTTGGTTTTCCTCCTCTTCTTCCTGCCTCTCGAGCACATCCTGCATCAGGAAGAAGCGCAGAACGGCATAGCTGATCAATATGGCCTGCGGTATCAATGCGTACCAACACATAGCGACAGTCATAGGTGTCGGCGCCATCACATTGAAGCTTGCCACTGTCGTAATCAACATGCCTGCCAGAACGGTAACCCAACCGCAGGCTATGTATAATGCCCCCGTCTTACCCTGGAATAATTGCGCCACGGACATCAGAGACAAGAACAGATACCCCCCCAGCAGCGCTGCCGAGAAAACAAGATAGCGCATGATATTGTCACCAGGCAGGGCCAGAGAAAGCGTAACCAGTATAGCTATGATGACAGGTATAATGATCATCAACTTGAAAGGCGTGCCGTCATAGCGGGTAATGCGGAAGAACACCTTGTTTATAATAAAACCCGCAAATAACGAGATTGTCGCTAGAATGGCGGAGATCAACTGGGTTTGCAGATAGGGTGAATAGACCTGGTTATTGTTCCAGGAGAAAAGCATCATCTGCGCAGCAAAATAAACAATGATGGCGGCATTCCCCCATGCACGCATTAGAACCATTACAGCAAAATGGAAACCGATAACGATGGCGAAAAGCAGGTAAGCCGTGTGACTGCCTGTGAAGGGATCATCCGACCTTTGCAGATAATGTTCCTGTGTCATCAGGTTAAAGCCTAAGGTGAGAGGCATCCCTCCGCGGGGCACGATATACATCACCAAGGTTGCCGTAGATCCGCTGGGTATGTTCATCTGCACCGTCGTGCCGCTCAAGACCTCGCGGCGCGCACCGGGAACAGGATTGACGGATACAGTATCAATGACGCGTTTGCGCGCCGTATGGTCGTATATGAATATTTTATCGATCAGGCCGTTTCGCCCGTCAAGATGCTGACCAAAATCCAGCACCCAGCGGTCGTGCTGGCTCTGGTTGTTGACTGTCGCGATAATCCAGTGTGGCGTACCCGTTGACCCCAGCGCCAACACCTTGCTTTTAATAATTTCGCCGCGCTTGCCGCCCAGATGCCGCTCGACAACACCTGTATAAGTTACGTTCTTCCCAGGATCGCGCGTAATGTAGAGATAAGGCGCCATATTATAAACATCTTCAGAGTCATTAAGGCTAAGCTGTGTGGCAAATGTTCCACTCTGCGCACGGCTGTCCGATGAAAGAAGCCCAAGGCATAAGACAGCCATCAGCAGCAGCACACCGCGTGTGGCCGCTTTGATCCTGGTTGTCATTATGTTCGTTATTCTGATGCGCATGGACAGGTTCAGTCTTACAGACTCCTACCCCGTTATATTGACCGGAAACTATTACAAAATTATGAAGGAAATGAGGATCTTAGATGTTTGCCGCCTACAGCAAAAAGCCCCGGAATCCGGGGCTTTTGCAGTTTTCAAGAGGAAAGGCCCTTAAACCAGGAAAATCGCCATCAAAGACAGCAGAATCGCTACGGCAACTACGCCATAGGTCGCTGCGCTGGTAAATCTGTGCCAAAAAGCCTTAGCTTCCGCCAAAGCCTGAGGATCAACTTCAACATTAACCGGTGCATTACCCATAATTCAAGAAACTCCTATAAAATAACCGGCACACCTTAACCTAAGAATCCTTCAGATTTCAAGTCTTCATCCGCTCGGCCACGATACGTACCGCCTCCGGATACGCTTTATGCTCTTCGACCAGGATGCGCGCCGCCAGGGCGTCCGGCGTATCTCCGGGTAAAACTGGCACGCGCCGCTGGACGATAATCGGACCGTCATCCATTTCCGGTATCACATAATGCACGGTGCATCCCGCTTCTGCCTTCCCGTCATTGATGGCCCTGGCGTACGTATCGAGGCCTTTGTAATCAGGCAGCAGCGAAGGATGAATATTGATCATGCGGTCGGTCCACTGATTGACAAAATCAGCCGTAAGAATGCGCATGAATCCGGCAAGGCAGACGAGATCAGGCGCATGCTTTTGCAAAACTTCCTGAAGCGCCGATTCAAAAGCTGCCCGCCCCTGGTATTGCTTATGATCCACGATAGCGGTTTTAACGCCTGCCGCCGCTGCGATTTTGACGCCTGCTGCATCAGGACGATTAGAAATCACGATATCAATCTCGGCAGGGAAATCCGGCTGCGCACAGGCACGCATCAAGGCTTCCATATTGGAACCACGACCAGAAATCAGTATTGCCAGTTTTATTTTCTTCACCGCGTTATTTCGACCACGCCTGCTCGCAGTTTTTCAGGATCACCTGATCAGCCCCTGACTTGTTCACGACCTCACCGATCGCAAATACGGTTTCACCCGCTTGAGACAAGGCTTTCTTAACATCTCCAGCTTTATCGGGGGATGCCACTACAACAAGGCCGATACCACAATTGAAAGTTTCGGCCAGATCTGATGGTTTTAAATTTCCAGCATCGCGCAACCATTTAAATACAGGTGGCAGCTCCCATGCGCCGCAGTCAATCTGTAACGCTGTGTTATCAGGAATGGTGCGTGCCGCGTTGCCAGGAAGGCCGCTACCGGTGATATGTGCTATCGCGTGCACAGCAGGGCCACCATCTGCATCGTTAATGTCCATTGCCTTTTGTACAGGCACTACATAAATCCTGGTTGGCACCATCAGGGCTTCGCCCAGTTTTTTGCCAGACGCGAAAGGCGCAGCATCTTCATACTTCAGGCCGCTTTTACCCACAACATGACGAACGAGTGAATAACCGTTTGAATGAACGCCACTGGAAGCCACGCCAAGAATAACGTCACCTGCCTTTACCCGGCTGCCATCCAGCATGCGGTTACGCTCGACCGCGCCGACAGCAAAACCCGCCAGGTCATAATCACCGTCCTGATACATGCCGGGCATTTCAGCAGTTTCCCCACCCACCAGTGCACACTCCGCCTGACGGCAACCTTCGGCGATGCCCGCGATCACGCGCGCCGCCACACCGACATCCAGTCGGCCTGTAGCAAAATAGTCAAGAAAAAACAATGGTTTACCGCCGTTGACGATCAGATCATTGACGCTCATCGCCACCAGATCAATGCCCACGGTGTCGTGTAAACCTGCATCAATGGCGATTTTTAGCTTGGTGCCTACCCCATCAGTTGAGGAAACCAGTACCGGATCGACAAATCCTTCCTTTTTCAGGTCAAAAAGGGCGCCAAACCCACCCAGACCTGCCATCACACCCGGGCGCGCTGTGCGCGCCGCCAAGGGGGCGATTTTGCTGACAAGGGCGTCCCCTGCCTCTATATCCACACCGGCTTGCTTATAGGCACTGTCTTTCATTGGATTCATTCCCCGAAGGCATTATATAAGTGGTGCAGCTTTACAAAGGGTTCTTTCCCGGATGCTACAGATGACCAGACATTACAGATTTTTCATTCCTGTCGCCAGCGCACTTGTGCTGTTTTTCATGCTGTTTTCCGGGATTTTTGGCTTTTCCGGAATCGCGCGGGCAGACGACCCTCTTTTCACGGTTAGCGGTGTGCGTGTCGATGTGACAGCTGAAAGCGCCGTGAAGGCACGGACGCAAGCCTTTGAAAAGGCGCAGCAGGAAGCCTTCAAAATGCTGGCCGAACGCCTTCTGCCTGAGGAAGATGCCAAAACTTTTGCACCGCCCGCCAGCACGACCATTTCACCGATGGTGAAAGATTTTGAGATTACCGGCGAGCAGCTTTCGCGGGTTCAGTATATCGGCACTTACACTTTCCGTTTCAAAGATGCCGCCATACGTAATTACTTTGCTGATAAAAACGTATCCTTCACCGACGTGCGCAGCAAACCCGTCCTCATCCTGCCCTTCTATCAGGTGGGCAGCAAACTGACTTTGTGGGGCGACGGTAATCCCTGGCTGGCTGCCTGGGGTCGTACGGACACGCGTCAGGGTCTTGTTCCTGTGCAGATACCAATTGGTGATATTGCCGATGTAGGTGATGTTGCAGATTCACAAGCGCTGACCTACAACGTTGTGAACCTGCATAACATGATCAGCCGTTATGGCGCCGGCGAAGCGATCATCGTCATTGCCCAGCCCAAATGGGATGGTACGTCAACGCCGGGAGGGGAACCCGCCAGCATCGACGCTATGATTTACCGCACGGATCTGGGCGCCCCCGCTTTTGTAAAGACCGTCAGCACCAGCCAGACAGATAAAACCGGATCTGAGACATTGTACGATGCCGCCGTACGCATGACCCGACAAACCTTCCAAAGCGACTGGAAGAGTAAAACCAGCGTCCAAATGACAGGCGAGAAGTCAACGCTGCAGGCCCGTGTACGCTTCAGTTCCTTGCGCGAATGGTCTGAAACACAGAAAGCTTTGCGCAAGGTTGCCGCCATTTCCTATATGCGCGTTGTGCGTTTGAGCCCGCGACAGGCTGAAATCGAACTCACCTATAGCGGCCCAGAGGACCGTCTGCGTCTGGCCCTTGCCCAGTCCGACATCACGCTTTCAGAACCGCAAGCCAGCTATGTGCAGACAGGCGGATATGAAACAACCGCCCCGCTTTACGATCTTTACTTGAATCCTCCGGCGCTGCCTTCAGATTCCCCTATGGATGCGCCGGCACAATGATGACCGCTCAACATGAACAATTAACGTTCGATCTCGGCCATCGTTCTGCGCTGGGTCGCGATGATTTTTTGATCGCTGATAATAATCGTGACGCTGTTTCATGGATTGATATGTGGCCTGAATGGCCAGCCCCTGCCCTTGTTCTGCATGGTCCGGCCGCCTGCGGTAAAACACATCTGGCGGCTGTATGGCGTGAGATGACACAAGCCGTCACCATCAATCCCGAAGACTTGGTTTCGCAAAGTGCAGATACCCTATTTTCGAACGGGCAACATTTCCTGATTGATCCTGTTGATCCCTGGATCGGCGACCGTGCAGCGGAAACAACGCTCTTCCATTTATATAACCTTGCGAAAGAGAACAAACGCACGTTATTGCTGACGATGCGCATGCCGCCTGCACGTTTGTCGTTCACTATTCCAGACTTAGCTTCGCGCCTGCGTGCGGCGCCCGGTGTTGCCATTCATGCACCAGATGAAATGCTGCTGGGCGCCGTCCTGGTCAAAATGTTTTCGGACCGCCAGATACAGATTGGTGAGGATGTGCTGAATTACGTTCTGCCGCGTATGGAGCGTTCTTTCTCGGCGGCCCGCGACCTTGTTGAGCAAGCTGATCGCCAGGCTTTAGCGGAGAAGCGTGCCGTATCCATTCCCTTGATCCGTCATATATTGACAGCACAAGCGACAGCAGAATAATCAATCCGGAACGAACAACCTCGCCAGATTGTTTGCCTGCGATTTCAACTCAGCCCATTTTGCGATGGGGCACTCCAATATAGCGAGCGTGCCTGATTTATAGTTTCCACCTGTTTTGCTTTGGAATTCAGCCAATCCCACCGCATTAAGCAAATTAAAAATCGCCAGATGCACGCCCGGATTATGCGCCACAAGCAAGGCGCTATCATAACGATCGTCAAGTAGTTGCGCCGTTTCAATAATCCTGTTTGCGTCCGCATTATAAAGTTCAGGCGTCAATTCAACATAGCCGTCGAAATCATCACCTGTTACCAATGTCAGGGTGGCTTGGGTACGCGTCGCATCAGACGCCAGGGCAAATTGCGGCATTAAGTTTTCAGCCTGAAGGCATAAATGCAAGCGTTCCATATCATGGCGCCCTTTACGCGATAGCATGCGATTTTTATCACCCTGCCCTGCCTCGGGGTCCTGTGCTTCGGCGTGCCGCATAATCATCAGGCGCTTCATGTTACCTCCGTCATTCAATGACTGAAGATAGCATAACCGTAAGGTTCGAGCAGCAGGGCATCATTGCGCAACGCAGCATGACGGCTGATATCCAGCATATTGACCACAGCACCCAGTTCACTCATACGAATGCTGTTCTGCTGATCGCCGCTATTGTAAACACAGGTATAAGTCTGGCCTTCGTAGCTGCGGCGGAATCCCAGGAAAGAGTCTGAGGTTTCGATGATTTCCAGAGACCCCAGACGCATGGCCGGCGTCTCTTTACGCCACTTCATAAAGGTTTTGATCTGATTGAGAACAGAGTCAGGATTAGCTTCCTGTAAATCGGCAGAAAGCGGGAAGTGCATCGGTGAAATCGGAAGCCATGTTTTGGCCGCGGTCGAGAACCCGGCTTGCGGCACCATGGATTGCCAAGGCATCGGTGTGCGGCAACCATCACGCCCCACATGCTCAGGATAGAGCATGATATCGTACGGGTCGCGAAGATCTTCAAATGAGAGTTCCGCTTGCGGCAACCCCAGCTCTTCCCCTTGATACATGCAATATGTGCCACGCAGAGAAAGCCCCAGTGTGCTGGCGAAAAGCGCCTTGTCTTCCAGTGCTGTTTCACCTGCCAGACGGCTGGCAACACGCTTGAAATCATGATTGCTGGTTGCCCAGCAGATCCAGCCATCCTGGATCACCTCTTCCACACGCGATACGGCTTTGAGGATATCAGCCTTAGCCATGCCTGTACCCACCAGACCAAATGAATAAGCCAGACTGAAGCGACGGCCTGTTTGTGTATAGGAAGCGGCTTCGCGCTCTGAATCGTCGCCCCCTGCTTCACCCAGCAGGCAGCGATCCGGCCACTGACGGATATGCATGCTGAGCTCTTCGATCCAGTCAATGTTCTCTGGCACCGTCATGCTGTGAACGCGCCGCTGGCGCGCCATCGGGTTACTGGCCGGAATATCTGTCGGCCATGGGTCGGTTTCCATACGCGCAGGATTGTCGCGGTGGTCACGATCGCAAACATATGCATGCGAAACATCAAGACGGAAGCCATCAACACCCATATCAAGCCAGAATGCCGCCGTGTTTTTGATCGCCTGACGCACCTCGGGGCACCAGTAATTCAGCGATGGCTGCTCTTTCAGGAAATGATGCAGATAATATTGCTGGCGTCTGGCATCCCATGTCCATGCGGGGCCGCCGAAATAAGAAAGCCAGTTATTAGGCGCTGTGCCATCTGGCTTAGGGTCACGCCACACATACCAGTCAGATTTGCTGTTGTCTTTATTCAGGCGGCTTTCCTTAAACCAGTCATGCTGGTCGGATGTATGCGACCATACCTGATCGATCAGGACCTTGATCCCGAGATCGTGCGCACGATTTAAAACAGATCTGAAATCATCAAGCGTGCCGAAAACCGGATCAACATCGCGATAATCGGACACATCGTAACCGAAATCCTTCATCGGTGATTTGAAGAAAGGGGAAATCCAGATGGCATCGGCGCCCAAAGCAGCCACATGATCCAATTTCTGATAAACCCCGGCGAGATCGCCTACGCCATCTCCATTCGAGTCCATAAAGCTGCGCGGATAGATTTGGTAAATGACGCAGCCCCGCCACCATTCTTTGCCCATTTCAGCCATTCACAACCTCCACTTAAATACGAGTCCTGTGAATTTAACATATTTTTCAATAGCTTACTACATGGAATTCATGATCTCCCTTGTTGTCCTTCTTGACTTCTTCTTCGCAAACGCAGCATCCCTAAAGTTTGCAGAGTTTATTAAGAATCATTAGGCTACAATCTTCATGAAAATAATAATGGGTGCGTAATCTTGGGACAGGAACTTTCGATCCAGGGATTATCCGGGGATCAGCTTCATAACCTTCATCAGGACATTCAGGTACCGGCATATGACCGTAGCCAGGTCAAGACTGGCATCGTGCACATTGGTCCCAGCGCCTTCTTTCGCGGCCATCTGGCTGTTTATATTGATGATCTGCTGGCGCAGGGAGAAAAAGACTGGGGCATCTGTGCTGTCAGTCTGCGCAGCAGCGGCGTCCGTGACGCCCTTCAGGCACAAGACAATCTTTATACTGTTGTCGAGCAAAGCAACCAGGGCAATAAGGCCCGCGTGATCGGCAGCGTCAATAAGGTGCTGGTTGCCCGTGAGAACCCGCAGGCTGTACTTGATCAGATGGCGTCACCGGATACCAGGCTCGTAACTTTGACCGTAACACAGTCCGGTTACTATTATAAAAATGGCGAACTTGATTTTGATGACGATGATATCAAAGCCGACCTGATGAGAGCCGACGAGCCGACATCAACCGTAGGCTATATTGTCAAAGCGCTTGAGATGCGCATGGAACGCGGCTTGCCGCCGTTCACGGTCATGTCGTGCGACAATCTGCCCGGTAATGGCACGATCCTGAGAAACGTTGTGCTGGCCTACGCCGGCAAGCGTTCAGAAGAGCTAAAAGACTGGATCAGCGATCACGTCGAATTCCCATCAACCATGGTTGACCGTATCGTACCGAAAACCACAAGTGAGCACATTCAGACACATGCCAACGTTTACGGCCTTTCGGATACATGGCCGATCTATACGGAAAAGTTCCGTCAGTTCGTGATTGAAAAACCGAAAAACGGCACCTTGGTTCCCGACTTTGCGAAGGTTGGCGCCCTTGTCGTTGATGACGTGGCCCCATTCGAGCTAATGAAAATTCGTCTGCTGAATGGTACGCACATGGCGCTTGGCATGGTCGGTCGCATGGCTGGTCATACCTATGCGCACGAAGCGATCACGGCACCGAAAATCCGTGATTACATCACTGACCTGATGGCGGAGATGACAGCGACGCTGCACCCCGTTCCTGGCGTTAAACTGGATGAATATAAAGAGACCATTTTTGACCGTCTGGGCAGCCCCTTCATGAAAGACGAACTGGCGCGCCTGGCTCGTAACGGGGTCGACAAAGTTGATTCACGTTTCCTGCAGCCCTTGCGCGATGCCATCAGCCGCAAAAGCGGGGCGAGTAATCTGATTTTTGCTGTAGCCAGCTGGGCAGAATATCTGAAACGTTCGGGTCCTGACTTTGACATTCTGGATGCCAAGGCTTTAGACAAGAATCTTCCTGAGGAAGCACGCAAAGGGGGAAACACCTGCAGCCTGATCGTTGAAAATAAAGGTATTTTCGGTCATGAGCTTGCTGCTTCCCCCGTTATGTCCGAAGGATTCCAGCGTCATCTGAAAGCGATTTGCCAAAACCCGACAGACATTGTACAAGCACTGCCATTGCAACAGCCTGTATCTGCGCCTGCCGTCCGCCAAAGGCACCGAAGCGCAGAACCGACTTAACCATTAAGAGATATATATCATGAGCGTAACGACCGCCAAGCAATCTGCAGCCAATGTGCTGAAGGTGAGTACTTCTAACCTGGACGCTTTGTCAGCGCGCGTAGCTGTGCCAACCTACGACCGCGCCAGTCTGAAAGCAGGGATCGTGCATATGAGCGTGGGCGGATTCCACCGTTCACATCAGGCGGTTTATACGGATAACCTCCTTAACCTGCAACCGGACAACTGGATGATTAGCGGTATTGGCCTGCTAGACAATGATACGGCCAATGTCCAAGCCATGCAATCGCAGGATTGCCTATACACTGTCCTGGCGCGCAGCAAGGAAGAAGATATAGCTCATATTGTCGGTTCGATGAAAGACATCCTGCATGCCCCCTCAGATCCGGGCGCCGTTCTCAAGAAACTTGCATCTGAAGATGTTAAAATCCTGTCGCTGACAGTGACGGAAAAAGGTTATTGCTACGACAAGAATCGCGACCTTGATGAATCAAATCCCGTTGTTCAGCATGACCTGAAAAATCCAGATATGCCGAAAACAGCCCTTGGCTATGCAATAGGCGCTCTACGTCATCGCATGAATAACAAGATGCCAGCGTTCACCATCATGTCATGTGATAATCTTCCCGGCAATGGCCATATCACCAAGCATATCCTGACAAGCTTTGCCCGTTTGTCTGATCCCGCGCTGGCAACTTGGATTGAAGACAATGTCAGTTTCCCGAATGCCATGGTTGATCGCATTACACCTGTGACAACCGATGCTGTACGTCAGGTTCTGGTAGAGAAGTTCGGTATCGATGATTCATGGCCCGTTGTCTGCGAGGATTACATTCAGTGGGTTTTAGAGGATGATTTCCGCTATGGCCGCCCTGCCTTTGAAGAAGTCGGCGTTCAGATCGTCAGAGATGTCGAGCCATATGAGAAAATGAAGGTGCGCTTGCTGAACGGTTCACATTCAGCGCTTTCTTACCTTTCCTACCTTTCTGGTTATCGCGACGTTGATCTGGCTATGGCAGATCCGCTGATCAGCAAATTCGTTCGCCGCTATATGGATCTGGATGTCACGCCGAGCGTCCCAGACGTACCCGGCATTGATCTGAATGGTTACAAGGATACGCTGATTCGCCGCTTCGCCAACCCGGCAGTGCGGGACCAGATTCTGCGTCTGGCGGAAGACGGATCACAAAAAATAAAGAATGCTATTGTTCCGTGCATAGAGCATCAATTGAAAACAGGTGGGTCTATCAAGCTCGCTTCTCTGGCGCTTGCGGGCTGGTTCCGGTTCCTGAACGGGGTCGATGAAAAACTGGAACCTATCCCTGTAAAAGATCCTCTGGCAGAGCAGTTAAGCGCACGCGCCAAAATAGAACCGCGCAACCCGGGTCAGTTATTAGCTATGCAGGATATTTTTGGGCCTGTAGTTTCGACGTCACCGGAGGTTCTTAAAGCTGTCACAGAGGCCTTGGATAGTCTTTACAGCATAGGCGCACATAAAACCCTGGTAAGATACCTGGATTAATTTTTCAAGACAGTTCGTCAGCCAGGACGCCTGTCTTAGAAAACTTTATCAAATAAACCTGAAACTGTGACACGAGAAAAATTATGATCGTCGTATTCGGCTCTAATGTGCTTGATCTGTTCTTTGATATGGCCGACCTGCCCCCTAAAGATACAGCTGTCCACGTCGACAGCCATGTCGAAGCCCCCGGCGGTAAAGGCGCCAATCAGGCTGTGGCTGCGGCACGCGCCGGTGCCGAAGTACGTTTTTTTGGCGCTGTCGGCGATGGCGGGCATGGCCGCCAGATGTATAAGAATCTGGCAACTAATAAGGTGGATGTTTCAGGCCTGGAAGTGCTTGAAGGCGTCCCTTCCGGCTTGGCCACCATTTTCGTTGATGAGAGAGACGGCACACATAAAGTTGTTGTCAGCCAAGGTGCTAATAAAAAGGCTCGTCAAAACAGCATTCCCGATAAACTTCTGAATAAAGACACCATTGTTCTGGTACAGGGCGAGTTAGCCATTAGCGAAACAGAAGCGCTGATCGCCCGCGCCAAGAAGAGCGGCGCTCGTTCGGTCATGAATTTTGCTCCGGCAGAAGCTCAGCTTTCTGAACAACTGCTTCAGAATCTGGATATCATGGTTGTGAATGAACATGAGGCCGAATTGCTTGGTAAGCAGCATCATATTGATGCCTCTGACAAGTTTTCATTTGCAGCCACACTGTTTAATAAGTTCAACCTGACAACAATCGTCACTCTTGGGCCAGATGGCGCTGTCTGCTGTGGCCCCGAAGGATTGATGACCGTCTCTTCCCTAAAAATCACACCCGTTGATACGATTGGTGCCGGTGATGCCTTTGTAGGATATCTGTGCGCCTCCCTGGATAAAGGCCTGCCTTTATCAGATGCCTTGCGTTATGCGGCTGTTGCGGGTTCGCTGGCATGCACGAAAATGGGGGCGCAGGTTGCCATTCCATCACCTGAAGAAATTCCAGCGTATCTGGACCAAATTCAAGTCTCAGGAGGCACGGTGAATACGGCGCCTAAGACCTCTTTGGTCCTCTGATGCCATGAGCAAAACTGTCCTTATTGCTGATATCGGTGGCACTAACGCGCGTTTCGGCATTGTTGACCAAAGTGGGACGCATGACCTGATGTACCTGGCCTGTCAGGATTACACAGGCCCTGCCGAAGCAGCAGAAGCGTACTTCCAGAAAATCAGCCTGAAGAACAAGCCGATTGCGGGTATCATTGCTGTGGCTGGCCCTGTCGATGGCGATCTGATGAATTTCACCAACATCCCTTGGGCCTTTCGCCAGTCAGTGCTTTGTCGTGATTTGAATCTGCTGTCGCTTGAAGTCATGAATGATTTTAAAGCGGTGGCCTTGGCCGTGCTTGGCATTTCCCCTTCTCTGGTACAGCAAATTGGCGGCGGCGATGTTATGCCGGAACGAGCTATCGGGGTCATTGGTCCGGGTACGGGATTAGGTGTGGCCTCGCTGATCTGGGGCGGAGTTCGTTATATCGCGCAACCCGGTGAAGGCGGTCATGTAACAATGCCCCCTGTCAATGAACGTGAATACGCCATATTCCAGCAATTGCGTGTTAAATATCACCATATCTCCGCAGAGCGCGTTTGTTCCGGCAAAGGGCTGGAGAATCTTTATAACGCTATTCGGGTTCTTGATAATAAACTCGACAAGCCTGACCGTACGGCGCCAGAGATCAGCGAGTATGCTATCAATGGCAACTGTGAAATATGCAAAGAGTCACTTGATCTGATGCTGGGATTCCTAGGCCGGGTCAGTGGTAATCTGGCGCTTACTTTAAATGCGCAAAGCGGCATCTATCTTGCAGGCGGCATTCCTACCAAATTAGGACATTACTTTAAGCAATCAAACTTCCTGGAAGAGTTTCAGTCCAAAGGCCGCCATAAAGATATGATGAAGAAAATTCCGATCTTCATGATCAATCATGATGCAATTGGCTTGTTAGGTCTTGAGCAGCAGGCTCAGCTCATTTTGCAGGGTCTTTAACATACAGTTTTGATAAGCTGTGCCGTTGAACAATCCACCCCCGTCACATCGCCACTGACTATTGCGGGTGCAATTGCTTTCGCCAGCTTCTTGCCCAGTTCGACACCGGGTTGGTCAAAGCTATTCAGATTCCAGATAATCCCCTGCACAAAAACTTTATGCTCATAAGCCGCCAGCAAGAGGCCTAGATTATAGGCATCCAGTTTCGGTAACAGGATTGTTGTCGATGGGCGGTTGCCTGTGAATACACGGCTGGCGTCCCCCCCCGCCTCTTCCAGACTCTGCCCTACGGCCAACGCCCGCGATTGCGCAAAACAATTCGACAACAGGCTGACATGATTTTGCTGTAAATCATGGTCTGGTTTAGAGGCTGCAATAAAGTCAGCGGGAATAATTTCACCCTGATGAACAAGCTGCATGAAGGAATGCTGGCTATCCGTACCCGGTTCGCCGAATATGACAGGGCCTGCAGGCGCATCAAGCGCCTGACCATCGCGGTCAACCGATTTGCCGTTCGATTCCATATCCATTTGCTGGATGAATTTGGCCAGCCGCGCCAATCGTTGATCGTAAGGAAGCAATAAATGCGCCGGGTAATGCCAGACATTACGATACCAGATACCTAATAAGGCCATCAGGACAGGTATGTTTTGTGATAATGGCGCTTCACAAAAATGGCGATCCATAGCGCGGGCACCGGCAAGCAACTGATCAAAGTTCTGAGATCCAGCGGCAATCATAATGGGCAATCCAATGGCTGACCACAACGAATAACGCCCACCAACCCAGTCAGAGAAACCGAATATTTGATCGGCAGGCACGCCAAATGACTGCGCTTTATCGATCGCCGTTGATAGAGCCACCAGATGCTTTCCGATACCCGATTCTCCCAGCGCCTTTGCCAGCCACACGCGCGCCACAGCCGCATTCAGCATGGTTTCTTCGGTAGTAAATGTCTTGGAAGCAATAATGACTAACGTGTTTTCAGGTTTCAATGCCGCTAAAGTGCTGCTGATCGCCTGACCATCGACATTTGAAACATAATGGACAACAGGACCATCGTGCAGATTTTGCAATGCTTCCGTTACAAAGCGCGGCCCCAGGTCGGAACCGCCGATACCAATGCTGACAACATCCGTGATATTTTGATCTTTGCGAGTTTTCTCCGCGAAGGCCGCCATGCGCCTGCGGGTTTCATAAATACCCGGCATGACATTCTGGCCATCAACACGTATATCTGAATCTTCAGCAGCACGCAGCGCCGTATGCAATACAGCACGGCCTTCCGTATTATTAATTTTCTCACCGCTGAACATTTTAGAGCGCCAGCCTGCTATGTCCGCTTTTTCAGCCAAGGCTACCAGATGCTTCAACGTTTCCTGTGTCGCCAGATGCTTGGAGAAATCAAACAGCACGCCATCAAGACGCAAAGTCATGGCCTGACAGCGCGCCTCATCATTCAAGGCTGAACGCAGATGAAAATCCTGCAAACTTTCTTTATGTTTCTGAAGTGCTGTAAAAGCAGGGTTCTGCAACAGTCCCATACTAAACCCCTTAGAGATCGAGCCTTGTGATTTGCTTATTCTTCAAGCAAAGGCCGATTTTTCCGGCCATCAGCCTGCGAGCAACCTGGCCATAAATTTCATCGCGCCAGCCTTTGGTCAACGGCAGGTCCGCATCAGGCGCCATGATAAAGGCTTCCAGATCCTCGCCATTCGCCACCAATTTCGGTGCGACGCCATGCTCTGCGCATTGAATGCGCAACAGCATCTTCAGCATCTCAAGCGTCGGTGTCATTTCTGAAGGGAATTTGGGACGGCGTTCAAGACGCGGGCAGTCTTTAGGTGGTGTCGCCAGCCCCTTCATAATCGCCTCCAGCAGCCCCTTGCCCATTTTACCGCGCGCAAAATCGGCTGAAAGTCCACGTATCTTACCCAGCTCTTCCGGCGTCTCGGGCGGGTGTACGGCGATATCGGCCAGCACTTCATCTTTCACAATGCGTTGACGGGGGACATCCCGGCTTTGTGCTTCGCGTTCGCGCCATGCGGCCACCTCACGCAGGACAGCCAGCACCTTGGGTTTATCGGTGCGCACCTTGATGCGCTCCCATGAATCCTCGGGCTTGTTTTCATAGGTTTCCTTGCTGGACAGGATTTCCATTTCCTGCTCCAGCCAGGTCGTGCGTCCAGTTTCTTTCAGTTGTTCTGCGAGGTCTTCATAGATATCGCGCAGATATGTCACATCATCCAGCGCATATAATAACTGCTTCTTTGATAAAGGGCGACGCGACCAGTCGGTAAATTGCGCACCTTTATCCAGATGCACACCACAAATATCTGCGACCAGTGAGTAATAACCAATAGATTCGCCAAAGCCGCAAACCATCGCCGCCACTTGCGTATCAAAAATCGGGTGCGGCACTTTGCCCATCAGGTTAAAGAAAATCTCAAGATCCTGACGCGCGGCATGAAACACTTTCAGAATAGTTTCGTCTGACATCAAGGTAAAAAGGGGCGCGAGATCAATCCCATCCATCAGAGGATCAATCGCCTTAGGTTCGCCTTCAGGACTTGCCACCTGAATCAGGCAAAGCTGCGGGTAATAAGTCTTATCGCGCAGGAATTCGGTGTCGATGGTGAAATAAGGCCCCTTCGCGAGTTCGGCGCACAGGGCGTTCAATTCGGTTTGGTTGGAAATAATGCCGGTCATGGCGTTAGTTATATCGTCGTTAAGTACTTAAAAGCCATGGAAATTTGGCTATTTTTTCTACGCCCCGCCTTTTATTGACATAAAAATACTTTTACCGCTTGTTTTATAAACTAACCCTTTCGGTTACCTGCTGTGTACTAATGTTAAATGACGCTTAGGCTTCGCCCCTTCTGTCATGACAGCGAGAGAGCGCTGCCACATATGCATACCGGCAGCCATGAACCCCCAGGCCACGGCGTAAGGCGCCATCATCATGTTGCAACCTATAACAGCCGGATCAGGCTGATCAGTTCCTTCAGGCGCCTCCAAAATCGAATCAGCCTCTTTGTCAATGATCTCTTTCGCCTGCGTAATCAGGGACCGGAACTCCTGATATTCGCGGTCCATCATGCGGCTAAAAAACGGGGAGAGATGATCAGCCCTTTCCAGTGCTGAGATCATGTAGGCCATATGCGGCATAACCTTGGAAAAATCTTCCAGATTTTTGGCCTGCGCGCGCAGTGATGTCTGATGATTGTGGGCTGCTGCGAATATATGCGTCAATCGGACACTTTCGTGCAAACCTTTATAGAGCGTGCCGTTGAGCACGCTATCTTCAGGCTCCGTTAAGCCTGCCATTTGCCTGCGCCCCACACGCGCCATCAGCGAACAAAGACGTCCCTCCAGGATTTCATAAGCTGCCGTCATCACTTCACCAACCTTAAATGGTGGCGCGCTGGTTTTTCCGTGCTTTCATCTGCAGATTTTACGGTGCGTAACAGTGTTTTCAGGACCTCGACATCAAAACGCACAGCTGTTCTCAAATTATCTTGAAGGCCACCTATCTCAGCCTTTTCACGCATGACGACAGCATGGAACATAGGCGATAAACGCTGGAGTGAACCCGGCACATTTTTGCCTCCGCGATTCAAAGTATTCTCAGCCAGAAGCGCCAACATGCGCAGGGTGTTCTCGCCAATCTCGATCATTTCGAATAGCTGACCCCGGTCATCCGGCGTTAAGGGTGTTCCCTTATTCACCTGCGTTTGATGAAAGTCGCGATAACGCCGCATATCATCCCGTAGCGGTTCCATCGTTTTGAGCAGGCGGGAATTGATGTATTGATCAGCGCCCTCTTCAATGGAGGCGCAGCGGCGCGTCACACGTTCATAAAGGGATTCCAGCTGGTCATATACCGCCGTAATGCGGGCGCATTGTTCCGCAGCCATGGTTATTCTTCCTGTTCCAAGTTTCTATTTATTATGTAATTCGAAGATTACGACTTTTCCTCTGCCCTGTCATCAGTGTTTTTAGGTTTCAGGGCCTAAAATCCACCTGAAATCCTTGAGTTTTTTCATATCGGGCTTTATGTTTCAGGGCAGTTTTCACAACCTATTGATGGATTTTTGACCATGCACGCCTATCGCACCCATAAATGCGCCGAACTTCGCAAAGAACATGCGGGTCAGACCGTAAAACTTTCCGGCTGGATTCACCGCAAGCGCGATCACGGCGGTGTGCTGTTCATTGACCTGCGCGATACGACTGGTCTAACGCAATGCGTGATCGACCAGGACAGCCCGTTACTGGCCGAAGTCGAGAAATGCCGTCCTGAATCCGTCATTACCATCACAGGCCGCGTGAAGATCCGTCACGAAGGCACGGCGAATGCCGACCTTGCAACCGGCGATATCGAAGTTTACATCGATGAAATGACCGTGCAGTCACATGCTGACGTCCTGCCGCTGCAAGTGGCTGACGGCGATGCCGCTGGCGAAGAAGTGCGCCTGAAATACCGCTTCCTCGACCTGCGCCGCGAAGGTATGCACAAACGTATCCGCCTGCGTAACAACATTATCCGTTCCATGCGTCAACGCATGTGGGATCAGGGCTTCCAGGAATTCAACACTCCAATCCTGACCGCGTCTTCACCAGAAGGTGCGCGTGACTATCTGGTGCCTTCACGCCTGCATCCCGGCAAATTTTATGCCCTGCCGCAAGCGCCGCAACAGTTCAAACAATTGCTGATGGTGTCCGGCTTTGACCGTTACTTCCAGATCGCACCCTGCTTCCGGGACGAAGATGGCCGCGCTGACCGTCTGGCTGAGTTCTACCAGCTCGACATGGAAATGAGCTTCGTGAAGCAGGAAGACATCTTCAACACGATGACACCTGTGATCGATGGCATTTTCAAGGAATTCTCTGACTGGACAGGCACCAAGCACACTGTCGAATGGCTGCCCAACATGGCGTATAAAGACGCTATCCTAAAATACGGTTCCGACAAGCCGGATATGCGTAACCCGCTGGTGATCACCGATGTGACCGCCGTGTTCAAACGTGAAGACGTGACATTCAATGCCTTCAAATCCGTGATTGATAAGGGCGGCGTGGTCCGCGCGATTCGTTGCCCGAAAGTATCCGGCCAGCCCCGCAGCTTCTTCGATAAACTGAATGACTGGGCGCGCGGCGAAGGCGCACCGGGTCTGGGTTATATCGCGTTCGAAGGCCCTGCGAGTGGGTTGGCGGGCGGCACGAGCGAACAAAAAAGCGAAGGCAAAGGCCCGATTGCGAAATTTGTTCCGGCAGCAGCACAGGAAGAACTCAAGAAGGTTGCGGGCCTCGAAGATGGCGATGCGATCTTCTTCATTTGCGACATGGAAGCCAAGGCCGCGAAACTCGCAGGCCGTGCGCGTGACAAAATTTGTGATGACCTGCCTGCAGGTCACGAATGCGTACGCGAAAAAGGCGTCTACAAGTTCATGTGGATCGTCGATTTTCCGATGTACGAGATGGATGAGAAAACCGGCAAGATCGATTTCTCTCACAACCCGTTCTCGATGCCGCAGGGCGGCCTTGAAGCCCTCAACAACCAGGATCCGCTTACGATCATGGCAACCCAATATGACTGCGTGTGCAACGGCTATGAACTCTGCTCCGGCGGCATTCGTAACCACCGCGCCGATATCATGGAGAAAGCATTCGCGATTGCGGGTTATCCGCGTGAAGTGCTGGAGAAGAAATTCGGCGGCATGCTCGATGCATTCCGTTTCGGCGCCCCCCCGCACGGTGGCTGCGCGTTCGGTATCGACCGTATCGTCATGATCCTCGCGAACGAGCCAAACCTGCGCGAAGTCTATGCCTTCGTGATGAACGGCGCGTACGAAGACCCGATGATGGGTGCGCCAACCGACCCGACACCACAGCAGCTGAAAGACCTGCACCTGAAGGTCGTTCCGCCCATCAAGGTGGAGGCAGTTGAGAAGAAGACGGCTTAATGACCGAGCCTTCCGACTTCCTCGACCATATAGCCGGTACATGGCATTTAGAGCGGACGATCAGCACAGGCAGCCGCTTTCAGGGGCTGGCGCATATACGCCGCACAGATATGCGCCACACCTACAGCTATCATGAGGAAGGATCGTTTGTGCAGGAGAAAACCGCGCACGAGGCCTATCGCGATTACATCTACAAAGTGAAGGATGAAAGACTCGAGATCCTGTTCGCCGATCCGCACCGGGCAGGCGAAACATATGTTTCGCTGGATTTCAGGCAAGGCCTGGTTGCCAACGACACATATATGTGCGGCGAGGATGTTTACGGCCATATTTTCGAAATCATCAGCGCCCATGAGTTTCATACTGAAACCGTGGTTTCAGGGCCGGAAAAAGATTACCGGCTGGTCACGTATTACAGGCGCCTTTGATTATTTATATTGCTGAAGGCCGCGTTCCATAGGGGGACAACGGCGATCCTTACGCATGCACAGGCCCGCCATCACCAGCAACTGATAATGATCGACATCCGGCGACACGCCCGTCTGATCGTTCAGATCGGAAATGATATTGATGCATTCAACGAAGGCGCTTTCCATCGCATAGGCAGGGTATTGCTTTTCACGATGAGCAGTGGATGCGGCACAATGCTGTTTCAACGTCTCAGCCGCTGTATCCTGCTTGTTTTCCTGTAATTTCGCACCGTAGTTGGATGCCAGCACCAGATTTGATTCAGAAACAGCTGTCAGGCAGGCTGGCGTTTCCCAGGCCCCGATGCAGACAGGTGCAATACGGCGCGCATAAGTGACTGACGCTTCGCTGGCGGCATAGGCCGCTGATCCAAAACCAAATGTAACAACAGCACTTAATGCGAGCAGGATATATCTCATGAATATGTCTTTCCGTTAAGAAGCAGGGCAACCCCGTAGAAACGAAGAATAGCCGATTCTGGTTCCAGCTGCAAAAAGCCATAAAAGCTTGGCCCGGTCAACGTTTGGGGTCGTTGACCGGGCCGGGGGAATCGTCTGCCGGGGTTTGGGTTCACGGTTAGGGAGGGGCAGACGAAAACCGTTGTACTTATGTCTCTGGTGTTCTTGTTCGTTTAAATGCTGGCAGACTGCTCCTCCGCTTCACATTTAAAACCCTGGTCATAAGCTTTGCTGGTTTCTTCCCTGCGGGTTTTGCGCATTTCTTTCTGCTCATAAAGACCGGCATCCGCCGCATTGAAGATCATGTCGGGCTTGTCTCCGGCGCTGAAATCTTTCAGGCCCAGGCTAGCCCGTACGGGGATTTCTTCCCCGTACCAAGCCAGAGACAAATTGTTCAGCTTCCAGCCAATGCTCTGGGCACGGGCTGCAGCATCACGCTTTGTCGTGTGGGAGAGAAGCAGTACGAATTCATCACCGCCGAGACGCGCCGCGCAATCCATGCTGCGTATCTCGTTTTTCAGTGTACGGCCCACCAGGCGCAAGGCCGCATCGCCCGCCAGGTGACCATAGGTATCGTTAATCATCTTAAAGTTATCAAGGTCGATCAGCACCAGTAAGCCGCCTTTCATAAGGCCGCGCTGGCAGCGATCCAGTTCGCCTGTGAAGGCATCGTAGAAACCGCGACGGTTCAGCATGCCGGTCAGTTCATCAGTCGTTGCCACCTTCTCAAGCTGGCGAATTCTTTTTTCCTGCGCAAAGATTGTATCTTCAGCCTGCTCAATCATCCTGTGCGCCTGTTTCAAGAGTGCCAATGTCGCGCTCATGCTGCGTTCCCAGCCATCTTTCTCTCGCGCGTGCTGTTCCAGTTTTTCGAACAGTGATTTCGCATCAGATGGCTTGTAGTCCAGTTTGTAATGATCGGGACGTTTTCTGGTTCTGGCTTTTTTCTCTTTTGCGCCCGATACCGGTAATGCCAACGCCCCCGCCGCCACGGATACGCCATTCATCGCATTCACCATTTCCCTGTGATTGATAATCTCTGTAGTCATTTGCTCAACCCCAACTCAGAAGTTCTTTTGTGACGTTGTTTTTTATCCGCCACACCCATGAAAATAGGTATTGCGAGGTTTATGCCAGTTGCAGCTGGTCTATTTTGTCATTTAAAATCAATAATTTATGTTATTTTCGGCGAATGATTGCTTTTGATCTTTGTTTACCCTTCCGGCCTTAGCGGACAAAGCTGCCTAGTCAAATATGCCGTAGCCCTACCCCTGCCCTTACGAATGACTTATATTATGTAGGCACGTGCTGACCCGGAGCCTGATTTACTGATGTCCCTGACCATTCTTCCCCGCACCGCTATACTAGTTGCTATCCTGGTGGGTACAGCAACCGTGCCGGCTTTTGCCCTGAAGAAAGTCGATAAACAGGCAGCCGTTGCCCCCGCCGTAGTCATGGCGCCTCATAAGGCGCTATACAGCATTGAGATGATTTCCAAGCGCAGTTCATCCCAGGTTATCAATATTCACGGACAGATGTATTTCGCCCTGCAGCCGCGTTGCGAGGCCTGGAGCACGGATCACCGTTTCAATCTGTACTATGAATATGCCGATGCCGCGCCGATGCAAATCACCAGCGATTTCACGACATATGAGCCTTTAGACGGCCAAAGCTTTGATTTTACATCGCGCCGCCGCCGCGACGGCGCGCTTTATCAGGAATTGCGCGGCACCGCCGTGCGCGATGAACAAGGTCAGGGACATGTTACTTATTCCACGCCCGAAGGCCTGACGTTTGAGATACCTGAAGGCGGATTATTCCCCATGGCCCATACACAGGCGATGATGGAAAACATTCAGGCAGGCCGTAAGGTATTCAGCGCTGTGGTATTTGATGGCAGCGATGAAGAAGGTCCCATCGAGATTAATACGGTTGTCGGCAGATCGTTCGATACACAGGCGTTAAAAGCCAGCGCAGGACTGGACCAGACATTGCTGGCATCACCCGCCCGAAAAGTACGAATGGCTTTCTTCCCGCTCGCTAATGACAGCGAATCATCCGACTACGAAATGGATGTCGTATTGCATGACAATGGCGTTATCAGCGATATGACGGTTGATTATGGCGAATTTTCCGTATCTCAGAAACTGGTTGCTCTTGAAAAAGTCGAGATGCCGGTCTGTGGTAATGGGGTGCCGGATAAGGCCAAAAATGCGGCCCCGGAAGCGGAACCCGAGAAATCAAAACGTAAACTATTCGGCATAATTCCATAACCCACTGATAGCCGGGCATCTTCGCTCGACTTCCGCCGTTAAAAGCTCTAAAATTTAACTCTTTGGCAAAGCTTACCTGGGTATGATGGATACCGGGGAAAGATAAATTCAAAACAAGGGCTTGGCTGATGGCGCTCCCCGCGCGGCCTTCCCTCTCACACGAGTTAAAACCTGATGGCGAAAACAGTCCTGGTAGTCGAAGACAATGAGCTGAATATGAAGCTCTTTCATGACCTGCTTGAGGCTCATGGCATCAGCACGATTGAAACACGCAACGGCAAGGATGTACTTGAGATTGCGCGCACCAATAAACCCGATCTGATCCTGATGGATATCCAATTACCCGAAGTCTCAGGCCTTGACGTTACAAAATGGCTGAAGGCCGACAATGACCTTAAATCCATTCCTGTTATTGCCGTCACGGCGTTTGCCATGAAGGGCGACGAGCAGAAAATCCGCGAAGGTGGCTGCGAAGACTATATCTCGAAACCGATTTCCGTGACGCATTTCATGGAAGTCGTACAAAAATATCTGAAATAACCCTAGAAACGGAAAATCAGACGAACCATGTCTGCGCGTATACTTGTCGTTGATGACATCCTGCCGAACGTCAAACTGCTGGAAGCCAAGCTTAGCAGTGAGTATTACGACGTATTGACGGCAACCAGTGGCGAAGAAGCGCTACAGCGCGTGGCGCAGGATAGCCCTGACATTATTCTGCTGGATGTGATGATGCCTGGCATGGACGGATTTGAAGTCTGCAAACGCATCAAGGCGAATGCGGCTTACGCCCATATTCCTGTTGTCATGGTTACAGCATTGACCGACAGCACCGACAAAGTGCGTGGCCTCGAGGCGGGTGCGGATGATTTCCTGTCCAAACCTGTGAATGATACTGCGCTGATGGCAAGGGTGCGCTCCCTTGTGCGCCTGAAAATGACGGTTGATGAATGGCGCACACGTTCTAACACGGCAAACCAACTCGGTATTGGTGAAGAGAACACCACCGTCATGAGCGAACGCGTAGAAGAAGCGCGCATTTTAATTATCGATGACCAGCAATATGAAGCCGACAAGATTGCCGAAACCCTGCATCGTGATAATGATATTGTTATTCCTGTGACCAGCGGTATCGAAGCCATGGAACTGGTGTCACAGCATGATTTTGATCTGGTCATTATCAGCTTGAATTTAAAACACGAAGACGGTCTTCGCCTTTGCTCTCATCTGAAATCGAATGAAAAGACGCGTTCTGTCCCCATTCTTATGGTCGCAACAGAGGACGATCTGGATCGTGTGGCCCGCGGCCTTGAGATTGGCGCGCATGACTATGTCATGCGACCCGTTGACCGCAACGAAATTCTGGCGCGCGCCCGCACGCAAATCCGCCGCCGCAGATTCCAGGAACGCCTGCAAGCGAACTATCAGGTCAGCCTTTCCATGGCTCTTACCGATCCGCTGACAGGTTTGTATAACCGTCGTTATATGGAAGTTCACTTGCAGAAGTTGCTGGTGAAAAACGACGAAGCCAAAAAGCATCTTTGCGTCCTGTTGCTCGATATCGACCATTTTAAAAAGATCAACGACACATATGGCCATGGTGTGGGCGATGAAGTTCTGAAGACAATCTCATTCCGCTTGAAGGACAGCCTGCGCAGCTTTGACCTGGTAGCCCGCTTGGGCGGTGAGGAGTTTGTCGTTATTTTGCCTGATACGAATGAAGAGATGTCCCATTTTGTGGCGGAACGCCTGCGCCGCGCCATTGGTGAAAAGCCTATCAAATGCGCAGCACCGCAAGGTGAAATTACCGTAACCACGTCGATTGGCGGCGCCTATGTTGAACCGGCAGCACACACTGTGCAATCCGTGCTGGATCGTGCTGACAAAGCCCTGTATTCTGCAAAAGAAACAGGACGAAACTGTACAGTTTTTGAAAAATGGGGCAAACTTGATCCCGAGAAGTTCCGTCAGGAACCGCGCCCGATTATTGAGTAAGACTAGAATATTTTTTCTTAAGACTATTCGTCCAGCATGAGCGGCCGTGCCAGAGGGTAAAAATGCTGCAAAAGAAAATACATATATTTTTGTTTATAGCGCTTATGTCAGGCTGCGCATCGATGACGGAGCAAGCATGGGCCCAGGCCCCTGCCCCCGCGCCAGCAACGGCTGCAGCACCGGTTCCGGCTCCTACAACGGCTCCTGCTGCAACGGTCGCTACACCCCCCGTCGCCCCTGCAACAGCTTCTGTGGCTGCAACAGTTCCGGTTCCTAAAGCAGAAGACCTCGCGCTCGAACTGGAAGCGCTGAAAGGCAAAATTAAACGTTGCGCTGAACTTCAGGACCGCAGCATACGTATGACCTGCTATGATAACAATGCAGCCGATCTGGGTTACATTACAGTAGATCGCGCGAAGAACGAGGCGCAGGAAATTAAGAAAATAGGCTTCTGGCAAATGTCTGAAAAGACGGGAGCCGATGGCGTTAAGACCACATATATGCGATTGGAATCCAGCAATATGCTGGAGTCACCCAATGGTACAGAACGTCAAGTGTCATTGGTTCTACGTTGCAGCCCCGGAAAGACTGATGCCTTCCTGGATTGGAAAACCCCCGTTGTTAGCGGGTTGCGCGCAGAGAAAGAAGAGCACGTTGTCTTAACCTATTACACAAATAACGGCGAGAAAGTCACGACGGATTGGGAGATTTCAACGGATAAGTTTGCTTTGTTCTCTCTTGATTCAGTGCAATTCATCAAGGATATTATGAAGGGCACAAAACTTACGATGGAATTCGTACCTCATAATTCTGCGATCCAGTCAGCTTATTTTGACACTACGGGCATCAATGTCGCCGTCGATACAATCGTTAAACGCTGTTATTAAAGCGCCATATCTATGGCCCGCGCGATAAATTCCGGATTTAAGAATTTGCTTTCATGCTTTCCGTAGACCAAGGGCTGCCCCTGCAGATCCGTAATAATTCCGCCTGCAGCCCGCAAGATGGCATCACCAGCGGCCGTATCCCACTCTGATGTTTCTCCAAAACGGGGATAAAGATCGGCTTTCCCTGCCGCTATAAAGCAAAGTTTTAAAGAACTGCCCATGCTCAGTCTTTTTGCAACTTTATGAGATTGCAGGAACGCGTCCATCCGGGTTGTCTGGCCATGGTCCTTACTGGCGATTACGGTTAATCCCGCATGCGGCGGACGTCGCACCTTGATAAATTTCTCGTTATCATTATCGGCTAACCAGCGTACCGCTGTACCGGATCCACACGCCGCATAAAGCTCGCCTTTGGCAGGGGCATATACAACACCTATGACAGGTTCACCTTTATGAACCAGCGCAATGTTTACGGTATAATGCTCGTCGCCCTTCTTGAATTGCTTCGTGCCATCAAGAGCATCAATCAGGAAAAAATAATCATGCCCGGCGAGGCTGGGTATTTCGCCCCGGCCATAAGCTTCTTCAGCAATAACCGGAACGTCGGGAAGCATACTGGCTAATTCGGCTATGATATGCGCTTCTGCTTCAATATCCGCACGTGTGACAGGGGAACCATCCGGCTTGGTTGTATATAAGCCTTCGTCTATGCCAGCCTCATCAAAGTACTGGAGTGTAATATCACCGGCTGCGACAGCAATGCGACGAATGATATTACAAAGCGCTTGCGGGTGCGCGAGAAGTTTCAGTGATGGTTCAGAAAGCACGTGCTTTTTCCTGCGAAGTTTTAAGGGCCACAGTTGACTCAATATATTCTATAATCTGCTTAACGCAGTATTCTATATCCTGTTGCACTGTATCGACAACCAATTCCGGAGCCTCAGGTTTTTCGTATGGGGAGTCGATTCCTGTAAACTCTCTAATTTCCCCCGCACGCGCCTTGGCATACAAACCTTTAGGATCACGCGATTCACATGCTTTCAGGTCAGCATTCATATAAATTTCATGGAACCCATGCTTTGCCGCCTTACGAGCGCGAAGACGGTCTTCGGCAAAAGGTGAAATGAATGCGCTGATTACAATCATACCCGCATCTGCCATAAGGGATGCAACCTCGCCGACACGGCGAATATTTTCCCGTCTGTCCTCCTCCGAAAAGCCCAGGTCAGCACACAAACCTTGCCGGACGTTATCGCCATCCAGCACATAAACCTGATAACCACGATCAAACAGGTTTTTTTCAACCCGCATAGCCAATGTAGATTTTCCCGACCCCGATAAACCGGTCAGCCAGAACACTTGGCCTTTATATCCAGCCTTTGCCGAGCGCCGCTCATAAGAAACCAGATGATCGACGGATTGCAGATGGCTTGCCTTCAGATTATGGCGGAGATCTATCAATTCCTGCGGCAGAATAATCCCGCCGCCTACTACCTCTCCCTCACGATAAAGGACAATTCTGCCCAAATTGCCATGATCTCCATGAGGGTCAATCGCCATGATATCATGAGCACGTATCGTCAACTCCACGATCTGACCAGACATTACGGTTTGTACGCCCGTAACCTCTGATAGATCATCTATGCTGATAATATGCTCTATCGCCTGTATCGTGACTTGTGATTCCTGCATCGTATGGCGCATTTTATAGACGTCACCAGCCTGTAGTGGTTTAGGCGAGAGCCAAATCATACGCACTTTAAACGTTTGCGTCAGTAAAGGCGGATTTTCCGCATGGCTTGCCATATCGCCGCGCTCAATAAAAATCCGCTGGTCGAGTGTAATGCCAATCGATTCACCCGCCGAAGCCTCAATTTTATCAGGATGATCAGGCCAGACTTTTATGGCCGTAACGCGCGCCTGTTGCATCCCCGGCGAGAAGTGCAATACATCGCCCTTATTTATAACACCGCTCTCTATACGCCCTACGAGTACGCGCTCATTCTCAAACTTATAAACATCCTGGATGGGGAAGCGCAGCGGCTTACCGGTCAACGTTAATGAAGATAAAATATCATCAAATGATGTCGTTAAAACCGGCCCCTGATACCAATCCATACGAGCACTTCGTTCAGCAATCATTTCCCCATGGCGTGCGGCTATAGGAATAATATGTATCGGTATTATATTCAGCGATGCCAGATAATGTTCAATATCGGATTTTACAGCCATGAATTTATGCGCGTCATAACCGGCAATATCCATTTTGTTCAGTACGACGATAACTTGCCTGAGCCCTAATAAATAGGCCAGATAAGCATGGCGGCGCGTTTGCTCCTGCAATCCTTCATTAACGTCAATAACGATTAAAGCCGCATCGGCTAACGATGCGCCGGCAATCATATTTTTCAGGAACTCCTGATGGCCTGGCGCATCTATTAGTATATAATCGCGTTTTGCCGTTCTAAACCGCACCTGCGTTGTATCAATGGTTACATTCTGGTTACGTTCCACTTGGAATGAATCAAGTACAAACGACCATTCGACATTAGGCAACCCACGCTTCTGCGCAAGTTTCTCCAGTTCCATTTTTTTATTTTCAGGCAAGCTGTTCGTGTCATGCAACAAACGGCCAATCAGGGTTGACTTCCCATGATCTACATGACCAATAACCACGATGCGCAAAGGAGAAGACATCACATGTATCCTCCTGTACGCAGGATCTCAAAACTGTCCTCCGCTTCATGATCCATCGCACGGCCCGCCCGTTCAGCCGTCTTTGTAGTTTCGAGTTCAGCAATGATATCATTGATATTGGCGGCATCACTTTTGATGGGAAAAGTAATGTTCTTTTCCCCTAAAGAGCGGTAGCGCTGGCCATTCCTACTGAAATAAAGCGGAACGCAGGGAATGTTTTCACGCTGGGTATAACGCCATATATCCAATTCTGTCCAATGCAGCAAGGGATGGATACGCAGATGATAACCTTCAGGAACGTCTGTTTTATATTGCCCCCAGAGTTCGGCGGGCTGGTCTTTGTAATCCCAACCGCCATCAAGGCGACGTGGGGAGAATACCCTTTCCTTGGCGCGCATGGATTGTTCATCGCGGCGTATACCCACGATAACACCACGGTATTTTTCCCGTTGCAGAAGATTTTTGAGTCCCACAGTCTTACGCGTGGCGGCGCGTGTTGCAGTTGGCAATGACTGATCCATTTCGGATTCCGGCGGGCATATTTCATTTATAACGGGAAGCGACCATTCCCTGGTCAGGCGATCACGGAATTCATACACTTCCGGAAGCTCCATGCCCGTATCAAGCAGGACGAGAGGAAATGGGACACGGCCAAAGAACGCCTTACGCACCAGCCAGAGAAGCGCGGTTGAATCTTTACCCATAGACCAGAGCATCGCCAGGGGAGAAACGGCATTGTAAGCCTCACGCAGAATATAAATGGATTCCGATTCCAGATCATCCAGCGAGGTTTTCATCATATCCCTTACGAAACTGAGCGCAGTTTTTCCTGTGTGGCCGGAACCACATCGGGACGGCCAACAGAGCTGTAATGGAAACCTGTACCCTCCAGTTCTTCGGCCTTATAGATATTGCGCAGATCCAGCAAGCGCCTTTGTTTCATCGAAGCACCCAAACGTTCAAGGTCAAGGGCGCGGAACTGATTCCATTCTGTGACAATCGCTATAGCATCGCAGCCTTCAGCTACTTCATAGGCATCCTGACACCAGACAACATCCTGCAATTGTTTTTGCGCCTGTTCCATAGCGATGGGATCATATGCCGCCACGATAGCGCCTGCCTGCTGCAAAATCGGAATAATAACGAGTGCGGGCGCTTCGCGCACGTCATCGGTTTCGGGTTTGAATGCCACACCCAGAATGCCGATACGCTTACCATTCACATCGCCACCGCAAGCCTGAGTGATGCGTTCAGCCATTTCACGCTGACGGCTGGCGTTAATCTGAACAACTGCCTCGACAATACGTTGCGGGGCACCCAGCACTTCACCTGTTTGCACCAATGCCAAAGTATCTTTCGGGAAGCAGGAGCCCCCGTAACCGGGGCCAGGATGCAGAAATTTTTTACCAATACGACCATCCATGCCGATGGCGCGTGCAACATCCTGCACGTCAGCACCCGCTTTCTCACAAAGATTGGCGATTTCGTTGATGAACGTAATCTTGGTCGCCAGGAACGCGTTTGCCGCGTATTTAATAATTTCTGCTGTTTCACGGCCCGTAAACACAATCGGGGTTTCGTTCAGGAACAATGGGCGGTAAACTTCGCGCATCACTTTCTGCGCACGTTCGGATGTCAGACCCACAACAACACGATCGGGGCGCATGAAATCATTAATTGCCGCACCCTCACGCAGGAATTCAGGATTTGACGCCATATCGAAATCAGCGTCGGGGCGAACCTCACGAATGATGCGTTCGATTTCGCGTGACGTTCCTACCGGTACTGTCGATTTTGTCACGATAACTGCATAGCCTGTCATGGCTTCGGCAATTTCCCGAGCAGCCTGATAAGCTTGGGATAGATCGGCATGACCATCGGAGGCACGCGGCGGCGTGCCTACCGCAATAAATACGACTTCAGCACCGGCAACAGCACTTTTGAGGTCATTGGTAAAAGTGATGCGCTTGCCTTCAATCTGACGTGCCAGCAGTTCATCGAGACCCGGTTCATAAATGGGTGATTGCCCCTGACGCAAACGCGCAATCTTGGCATCGTCTTTATCAACGCAGATCACGTCATGCCCGAATTCAGCAAAGCACGTTCCGGAGACAAGGCCAACATAGCCGGTACCAATCACAGCAATACGCATTTCCATTCCTTTATCTATTGGGCGTTTCAGGCAGGAAACTAACGCATTTCAGCGCTTAACAAAAGAGAGGAATTACTTTATGAAAATATATAATATTAACAGATACTGCTCGTATCGTAATAATATATGAAGATGACTTAAGGCAGGGGAAATTGTTTTCCGGAATATCAAAAATGGTGGACAACACAAGGTAACTCTGGTTGATTCAATGACTGTAATTTCTGACCCGTTTGCCGTGTCAGGGCGCATCATTTGGAGAAAGATTTATCATGGCTAAAAAGCAGGAAGCTGCCGGTACCGAAACCACGACAAAAGGTGCGCCGATGCCCCTTTTCTATTCAAACCCGGTGCCGCTGGATGGCAAGAAACATATCGACTCAGGGCTTAAAAAGAATTTCGGCCTGAACTTCTGCTCTCATATAAACGCTGTGCCGATCAATATGATCGAGATGCCGCAAATCAGCCATTTCTACCCCATCGCCTTCAGCCCTGATGAGAATGCCACGCCTGTGGCGCTGCTGGGTGTGCGCGATAACGAAAACCTTTTCGTTGATGGTTCAGGCCAGTGGCTTGAAGATGCTTATATCCCTGCTTATATCCGCCGCTATCCTTTCATTTTCTCGGAAATTGCCGGAACGGATCAGCTGACGCTTTGCATCGACATGGATGACAAAATCGTCGATAGCAAAAGCGACCAGAAATTCTTTGACGCTGAAGGCAAACCTTCCCTGCTTTCGCAAAACGCTCTGGAATTCTGCAAGTCTTACCATGCCGCCGCCCAACAAACATTGGGCTTCAGCAAGGCTTTGGCTAAAAGCGGCCTGCTGGTCGAGCGTCAGGCTGAAATTAATGTGGGTGGCGGTAAACGCATTAACTTCTCGGGTTTTCGCATTGTTGATGAGCAGAAACTCGCAGAAATGCCGGAAAAAGACTTCCTTGAATGGCGCAAGAATGGCTGGCTTCCTTTCCTGTATGCACATCTGTTCTCAGGTGCGCAATGGGGTCGCCTGACACGCATGCTTGCCCGCCGCATTGAGCTGGAAGAAAAAGCTGGCACTAAACAGTAAGCAGCAGATAAAACATTTAAACAGGCTAAATCAAAAGAGAGGATTATCTCATGGCTAAAGTCGGCCCACAAAGAGCAGCAGAATTGACAGGTCGTTCCAAATCTACCGTGCAGCGGGCGATGAAAGCAGGCAAGCTTTCTTACGAAATCGACAATGCCGGTCGCCGTGTCATCGATGTATCCGAACTTGAGCGCGTATTTGGTCTGGCACCGCAAGGCGCCGCCGTTCCCGCCGCTTCTGCTGTCAGCGTGGAAAGCGAACTGGAGAAAGCTGCCAGCATGATCGAAGCTGAACGCATGAAAATGCGCATTCGCATGCTGGAGGATCAACTGGATGTCAGCCGTGAGCAGATCGAAGATCTGAAGGAGCAGCGCGATCAGTGGCAAAAACAGGCCCAGCAGGTTCTTATCACCAGCCAGTACAGCCAGAAACAGGCTGAAGAACTGAAAGAAGAGCTGAAAGAGCGTGATCGCCGTGCACAAATGCGCCGCCAGATGGAAGTGCAGCGCCGTGGCGCGCCGGGAGCAAAGCCTGCGACCAAGCCTGCTTCTGAAAAAACCATAATTGAGAAGCCGCAGGAACCCCGGAGAATCGGACCTTTTGGCCGCCAAAAGCAAGCCGCAGCCGAAGTGGCCGTGCAAGCGACTCAGGCCGCGAAGAATTTCGACATTCAGGGGCTATGGCAAAAAATCCGTGGTGAGAGCGTGGCAAATAACACGGAAGTGCCAGCGGATAAGGTCCAGGATTCTATGCAGGATAAGGCCAGCGCCTAAGCCAGACAAAGCTTTTAAAAAGTTAATTCTGACCGGCCCCTCTTTATATATGGGCCGGTCTTTTCTTATGCTATTATAATAGCTTGAGACTTTTACAAGAGGCATGGATCATAAAATATGCGCGTGGCTTTACTTGCACTTATCACCGGCATCGTCGGTTTGGGAATAACCCTTGCCGGGCCTGCGCTCGCACAACCTGTGCAGCTGGAAGAGACAGCCCCGGCTACGCTTCCCGATCTGACCCCGGATGTCATCAATAAATCAGTGCCCGGATATGTGGCCCCGGAAAGTGCCGCAGATGCAGGTGAATCTTCCATGGTTTCACCAGAACCTGAATGGAGTAATCCCAGACGTCCGGATCGCAAGATTAATGCTGACGAAATTTTTGCGCAATTGCCTTATGATGTGCAGAACCAGATACTGAATGAAACGCAGGATGTGAACAGAGAATGCAATAACTACAATATCTATTCTCAATTTCATGATTGCGAATGTCTGGCCGGCGAATTTTTTGAAGAACGCGTATTCTCTCCCGAAGATCACAAAGATGCAATCGTAGGGCGGATATCCAGCGATTGCGTTTCCGTACCGGGCGCTGCGGGATATGGTTACGACCAATGCCTGTCCGCCATGCGGTATGTTCTTAAGACAGATCGTACAAGCGAGTTTTGCAAATGCTTCGCGCTTGAGTTCGCAAAGAACTATGAACTCAGCCCCTATCCTGACTTTGACAATATTCGCGCGATTAACGGCCGAACCAGTACGTATTGCCTGAAACAGTCATCATCATCGCCTGTCAAAGGGCTGCCTTGATCGTTTAGAACATTGCCGTTTTATAATCATTCACTGACGCGGCACCGTTCATAACCGTGTCCACATGCCCTTTATATTGCGGCAGGATATGATGGAAATAATAATTCGCCGTCATAATCTTTTGCAGATCATTCCCGGCTTTCGCTTCATGAACAGCGCGCGCCATCATAACAGCGCCTGCAATAGCGCCGAAAGCTTTCAGGTATGGCACGTTAACGGCTGCTACGGATTCCAGATCACCCTGCGCACCCTGATCAAGCATCCAATCCGTTGCTGATTTCAGCGCCTCTAACGCCCATGCCAATTCGGCGGCATTCTCTTTCATGTCAGCATGCAAACCCAGCGCCTTTATGCTATCATCCGCTTCCGCGAACCATGCGCGCGCGGCGACACCTTTGTTGGCAATGATTTTGCGCATGGAAAGATCCAGCGCCTGAATTCCATTCGTGCCTTCATAAATAGGCGTGATGCGGGCATCGCGATAATATTGTGCAGCGCCTGTTTCCTCAATGAAGCCCATGCCCCCATGAATCTGCACACCGAGCGATGCCACGTCACAGGCCATATCTGTACACCAGGCCTTTACAACAGGAGTCAACAAATCAACCTTGTCTTGCGCGGCAGCATCACCCTCTTCTGCATTATCAATAGCGAAAGCAGCGTCATAACAAAGCATGCGTCCTGCCTCAATCTGCGCTTTCATGGATAGAAGCATACGGCGCACGTCAGGGTGTTCAATAATGGCTACGCGCGAACCTGACCTCTCTGAAATCCGCGTGCCTTGTATACGATTACGCGCGTAATCCAACGCGTGCTGATAGGCGCGTTCGGCAATGGAAACGCCCTGCAACCCGACGGACAAACGTGCGTTGTTCATCATCGTGAACATGCATTTAAGGCCGTCATTCTCATGACCAATCAGCCATGCTGTTGCACCGCCATTATCGCCATACTGCATAGTGCAGGTAGGCGAGCCATGTATGCCCATCTTGTGTTCAAGCCCCACACATTTCAGATCATTGGCGACGCCGGGATTGCCCTGCGCATCGGGAATAAATTTAGGCACCAGGAACAGGGAAATACCTTTGACGCCTTCGGGGGCATCCGGTGTCCGTGCCAGAACCATATGGATGATGTTATCGGCCAGATCGTGATCGCCATAGGTAATGAAAATCTTCTGGCCCGTTAATTTATAAGTGCCGTCAGCCTGCTTTACCGCTTTTGATTTCAGCGCCGCCAGATCAGTACCCGCATGAGGTTCGGTCAGGTTCATCGTTCCTGTCCATTCACCACTGATCAGCTTGGATAGATAAGTATCTTTCTGTCCTTGCGTACCATGAACATCAATGGCCTCTACGGCTGCCTGATTAAGCATGGGGCACAGGCCAAACGACATATTGGCCGACTGCCACATTTCCTGCACAGCGAATGCCAATGTCAAAGGCAAACCCTGTCCGCCGTAATCAGGATTAAAGGGGACGCCGTTCCAACCCCCTTCACAGTATTGTTTATAGGCCTCCTTAAAACCATTTGGCGTTTTGACTTTGCCGCCCTCAAGCCTGGAACCATGACGGTCAGCCGGCACATTGAGAGGGTCAAGCACACTGGTGGCAAGCTTTCCCGCTTCCTCCAGGATAGTTTCCACCATCTGATCGTCGAGATCTTTTGCCTTATCGAGCCTATTCAGGCCCACGACATTCTTCAGGACAAATTTCATATCGGCGACGGGGGCTTTATAAACGCTCATGGAGAACCTCAGGAGGGCGGAAAGGTCAGGATTCCTGACCCTTTAATTCTACTCCTGATCGGGGGAGAGCTTCAATCCCTTGAAATCCAGGGGTTTAACAAACGGACTTTCTCTTTGCTGCCGCGTAGAAAGATCATAGCTCTTTCGTTCATCAGGCCATCTGCATCAAAATTTATGGGAAACTCCAGGTGTTTGGCACAGCGCTTGCTCTTATAGCTTCGAGATGCAAAAGCCTTCATTGAGGTCACGGTTATGAATTCAGTTGGAAATCTGTTGAAAAACAATAGTTTAGCTGCCATGGAACGTCAGGCTTCCCCGGAAGTCGTGAAAGCCATTAAAAAGGCCAGCGCCCATACCGGGGTGGATTTTGCCTACCTGATGGAAAAGGCATCCGCCGAGAGCAGTTTCCGCACCGATGTGAAAGCCAAGACAAGCTCTGCCACCGGGTTATACCAGTTTATCGAGAAGACATGGCTGGCCATGGTGCGCGATCATGGCGATGAGTATGGTCTGGGCGAATACGCTGACAAGATCAGCGCAAACGGCAAAGTTACGGACGCCAAAACGCGTAAGGAAATCCTGGAGCTGCGCAAGGATCCTGAAACAGCCGCGGCTATGGCCGCAGAATATGCCGCCGACAATAAAGAATATCTGGAAGCGCGCGTCGATTCCGACATTGGCCCGGTTGAACTTTACCTTGCCCATTTCATGGGTCCCAGCGGTGCTGCGGGCTTTATTCAGGCGATGGAGAATAATCCACTGGATACGGCGGCCGACATTTTCCCGGCTGCCTCGCGCGCCAATTACAATGTGTTCTATGATTCCAAGACAGGTAAACCACGCACTCTGGCCGGTGTATATGATTTCTTTGCCCAGAAATTCGAAAATAGCACACAGAGCATTGATAGCAATATTATGATCGCCAGCCACGATGATGGTGAATCACGCATGGCGGGAAGCAACCCCGTGCGTATGGCGTCTGCAGCGCGTGAACCGCTTCGTTCCACTTCCTACAATAATGATCTGCTTTGGGCACAGGAAATATTCCGTAATAACCAAGCTCAGCAATTGCGTCTGTTAGCGGGGAATAGCGATGCGGACAGCAGCCAGCGCAGCAATGAGCGCTTTGCCCATCTTAACGCGCGTAACGGCAACAGACAGGCAATCGTCAGCAATCCGGTAGAAGTTATGCAACTGGCACAGGCTGATACAACAGCTATCAGAAGTCGTTACAACCAGTAATGACACCCTTTACGGATTATATATTAAGGGGCTGATTCAAGCCCCTTTTTTATGCCCATTAACGGGAATACTGTTGATTTACTTTAATAATACTTTCTTATTTATACTGTATAAAATCATTATATATATGAATACTTACAATAATGATCAATACTTTATAATATAAAATAAATAACAAAGTATTCATTTTTGTTATCTATTTCTTTTTTTACTTGATATATATAAATCTATTGTATATACTAAAATCATAGAGACTAGGAAATGGAGGTTCACATGACTTCTCTTCTTGGCCACGAGTTCAGGAAACAGGCCCTGTTTCGCGTCGGGAGAATTCTCGGCAAACAAACGATGAGACAGGCTGGTTATCCTGCAAGAGCAAGAGCGTTAGCCGCTTTGCACAGATATAACCATCTGGCTTTTGCAAATTGAACTCTTAAATAGACCGCAAGCCCGGTCTGACGCCCAAACGGACGCCATCCCTGATCAAGATGGCGTCTTGTTGTTTTCAAGGCTTTGTTATTTCTGGCTACCCGCAGCCGCGCGTTTCAAACGATCATTGATCGCAATGCCCAATCCCTGATCGGGAATATTCATTACAGCAATATGGGTATGCTCAGGACGATCCAATTCACGCAACATGCGGAACAGATTAGCCGCCGCCTGATTCAAATCACCCGTATCACTGAGATTACGGAGTGCTGTCTGCGGGAGATCTTTAGCGTGGCCGCCACCTTTGATACCCATGAACTTGATTGAACCGAAGGCCAGTAAGGCCTCACCCGGCATTACATCAACAGCATTCAGGCGCACAGGAACAGAAGGCGCATAATGTTTCAGAAGCTGGCCCGGCGATTTTACCTTGTCACCATGTTCACCGAAATCATAATCAACATCGCAATCCAGAACATCTGCAATTTGTTCCGCCGTGATAGCGCCTGGACGCAATACCACAGGTTTGCCACCGCTCAAATCAAGTACTGTTGATTCCAAACCCACATCACAAGCACCAGCCGCCAGGATCATGGCAACCTTGTCACCAAGGCCTTCAACCACATGCTGCGGTGTTGTCGCACTCACCTGTCCCGACACATTGGCACTAGGCGCTGCTATGGGCAGCCTACTTTCCTTCAGCAAGGCCAGCGCCGCCGGATGTGCAGGCACGCGAATTGCCAGCGTCGGCAGGCCAGCGCTGCATAGCTCGCTGATGGCGCAATTATCACGGCGCGGCAGGATGATGGTAAGCGGCCCGGGCCAAAAAGCAGCAGCAACTGCTTTCGCGCGTGCGTCCATACTTACATATTTTTGCGCTGTTTCAGTATCAGGGACATGGACAATAATAGGGTTAAACGCAGGCCGCCCTTTAGCCGTGAATATACGTGCCACCGCTTCGCCATTCAGCGCGTTTGCGCCAAGGCCATAAACAGTTTCCGTCGGCAATACGACCAGTTCCCCCGCATGCAGAAAATCTGATGCCTGACGCAGGGAATCGGGAGAAACCGCTTTCAGATTCACGCCGGGCGAGCCCAATACTGCCCTCCGGTCAACGGCTTAGGAACACCTGTTGTAGTCGGCAAACTGAGTGGCAATTTCAGGAATGATCGCACGGCCAGCCATGCGAAACCCTCCGCCTCTATGCCGTCGCCGTTCCAACCCAGAACATCGACACTCTCAACGGGTACTTGCAGTTCCTGTTTCAGGCCATTCATCAAAGTGCTGTTATGGCGTCCGCCGCCTGTCACATACCAGGCCAGAGGAGCCTGAGGCAGATGCCCTAAAGATTTTGCAATAGCCTTCACCGTGAAGGCTGATAATGTTGCCGCGCCATCTTCAACACTCATACCATCCAATACACGTAACTGCCACGCGTCGCGATCCAGCGATTTAGGCGGTTTCTGGATGAAATAGGAATTGCTGAGAAACTTGTTTAACACCAGTTTGTTTACGGTGCCGCCGCGGGCAATCTTGCCGTCGTCGTCAAATTCCTGGCCCGTATAGCGCTTAACCCAATCATTGAGCAGCGCATTTCCGGGGCCTGTATCAAAGGCGATCACTTCATCATTTGCCCCCAGATAAGTGATATTCGAAACGCCACCTATATTTAGAATAGCCACCGGTTTAGGAAGCTGACTGGTCAATGCCTGATGATAAAGCGGCAGGAATGGCGCACCCTGCCCACCCTCTTTTACATCGTTGCTGCGGAAATCATTCACCACGGCGATACCCGTGGCGCGCGCCAGAAGCCTTCCATCGCCAATCTGCCAGGTAAAACGGTTAGCGGGATCATGGAAAAGGGTTTGACCATGAAAGCCGATCATATCGATCTGTTCTGGCTTGTATCCGGTTTTAGCCAGCAGTTTCTGGATAACGGCGGCATGCGCCAGAGTCATATCCTGCTCGACCGGTTTTACGCGCGGGTCGTTCTTATCCCTCACACCCAGCAATCCGCGCAGACGATTGCGCAAATCGGTGCTGTATGAGAGCATTTCAAAGCCGATATTCTCGACAAAATCCTGCCCATCCGTGCGGATCAGGGCGGCGTCGATGCCATCCAGCGAGGTGCCGGACATCAGGCCGATCACAGTATAGATTTTATGGTTAACGCTTGGCTTTTGCATGAGTCTCTGATATCAGGAAAATACGTTTATTTTCAAGGATAATGGGTATCATGGCCGCTGTAAAATCGGATTTTTTGAATGTCATGCAGGAACGGGGTTTTTTCAACCAATGCTCCGATCTCGAGGGGCTGGACAAAAAGCTCTGCGAGGGCGTTCAATCCGCCTATATCGGTTTTGATGCGACAGCCAAATCCCTGCATATCGGCAACCTGACCGGCATTATGATGCTGAAGTGGTTCCAGGAATGCGGCCATAAGCCCATCACACTTATGGGTGGCGGCACATCTAAAATCGGCGATCCGTCATTCAAAGATGAATCGCGTAACCTGATGACGGACGACGTCATCAAGGACAATATGGAGAATATCCGTTCGACTTGTTTTGCCCAGTTCCTGAAATATGGTGAAGATAAGACGGACGCCTTGATGGTCAACAACGATGACTGGCTTTCTAAGCTCGGTTATCTCGAATTCTTGCGTGATTATGGCCGTTACTTCACTGTCAATCGCATGATCTCTTTCGACAGTGTGAAGACACGCCTGGAACGTGAAAGCCCCCTCACCCTGCTGGAGTTCAATTACATGGTGATGCAGGGTTATGACTTCCTTGCCATTCACCGCGAGCATGGCACCATTCTGCAGATTGGCGGGTCAGACCAGTGGGGCAATATTATCAATGGCGTCGATCTCGCACATAAATCTGACAAGGTGCAGCTGTTCGCGCTCACCGCGCCGCTGCTGCTGAATTCAGCAGGTGAAAAAATGGGTAAAACCGTTGGTGGCGCCGTCTGGCTCAGCCCGCGCATGCTTTCGCCTTATGATTACTGGCAATATTTCCGCAACATCGATGACGCGGATGTCGGCAACTTGCTGGCGCGCTTTACCATGCTGCCGATGGATGAAGTTAAGCGTCTGGCAGCATTGCAAGGCGCCGAGATCAACGAAGCCAAGAAAATTCTCGCGCACGAAGCCACGAAACTCAACCACGGTGAGCAGGCCGCATTGGATGCCGCTGCCACGGCACAAAAAGTGTTTGAGCAAGGTGGCGTCGGCGGCGATTTGCCGAGCATCACCGTAGAACGCGCACGCCTGACTACAGGCATTGCGATTCTTGATTTGCTGGTAGAGGCCGGATTCGCTACATCAAAAGGCGAGGCACGCCGCCTGGTTCAAGGGGGCGGCATTCGCTGTAACGATAACATCGTCAGCGACGATAAATTTATAGCGAAAGAATCTGATCTCACGGAAGAAGGTTACATTAAACTTTCAGCGGGCAAGAAACGCCACGCGCTGGTCAGAGTTTAATTTACCTGTTCATTCCCTGTGAACGCGATTTTTGATTATCATTAGCAGGCGGCGTCGCGCGCGGCCTGGCTGGACCCATAGAATCGGGCGCGCGATCCGCTTTTTCCTCTTCAAAGAAAATGCGCCGCAGAATGCCCGGCGTAAGCGCGGACAAAGGATTCACCGTAACTGTTGGCGTTCTGACCGGCCCCTTGATGGAATATGTTGCGGCAATCAAAGCCCCTTCGCCGCCAGTCAACAGGTCGCCTATCAAGGGGATGTTGCTGATAAAATCATTCACGAACGTCACGGGCACAACCGTGCCACCGATATCAGTTTTATCTTCACGTTTGTCTATCTTGCCTTCAAAGGTCAAACCGATAGACGAACCCGAAGTACGGCCATTGCGCATATAATAGGCATCCCCCCCGCGGCTGATTACCCAGTCAAAATCGCTTTGCAGGCGACTGAAGGAAATTCCCTGCCCGCCCAATAACTCAGAAATACCGGTCAGGCTTAACGCGCCCACAAGGCGGGCCAGTACAGGAGCCTTAACCACCGTAAAGTTCGAAAGCTCACCTGAACCGCGAATCAGGCGGCGGCGCATATTTTGTTCCGGCACCTGTTCACCGTAGATTTTCATCTGGCCGCCCTGAACATTTTCATAAACGTCAAAAGCGCGCAGAACTGCACCGGCATCCTGCGCCTCCATTTGCAGCGCCATCTTGCCGCTATTATTAGGTTTCAACCGGACTATCATGGGCCCCGTTCCTGCTATCGCGTCCAGCTCGAATTGATTGATGTCACCCTTACTATTCATATCAAAATATATTTTAGCTTTATCAATCATACGCGCAGGATGCGTACGCATACGGTTTACATTTGCGGACGCAATCACCGCCGGACCTGTATAAGGGACGTCCTGCAGGGCCGGGTCCTGCTCTTTGCCCAGGAAAGGACGCGCATCAAAGAAAGGCCCATTTGCCTTGATTTTTATAGGGCCACCGGGCACCTGCTCAAAATCAAGCGCGACATCGGTTTCAGCAAGTCGCGCGCGCGCTATCTGCCCGCGGCGCAACTCAGCCTGCCCCTTCACATTTTCAAAAACAAGGCGCCCCTTTTCCACTTTCAGATCCGGCGTGTTGATTGCCAGATCTATCACCTCTTTCAGATCACCATTCTGCAGCGATATCTTTGCAGACGCGGTACCGGCAACACCGATATCCTTTTCATACTTCATCGGCTTGACCAAAAGCTTGACGTTATCGACAGCGCCATCAATCAAGACCTCGGCTTTGCCACTGGCCATTTCAGTATAAGTCACATTGATCGTCGGATCACCGGCGAGCCATTCTTCCAGTCCGGCGCCAAAATGTTTGCGCAGATCATAGTCAGCAACAATTCTAGATTTGGCCTGAAATACAAACGGCTTTCCCGTGCTGTCGAAATATGCCGTAAAATCCGCTGGCGCCGGACGCCCTTGCAATGTTGCCGGGCCTTTAATGGTGACGACACCGTTCTCGACCTCCACATCGATATCATTGCCACCTATATCCAAACCTTTGATCATGTCTGGCAGCAGAAGTTTTTGTACCTTGGCATTGGCCTTAACGGCTACTTTTTCTTCGGGCAGATCTTTCAATGTCGGGAATGAAACATTTACATCTATGACAGATTCACCCTGCACAGACTCGGTTTTAATTCCCGCCTTTGCGGCATCAAAGGCGATCGGTTCCCGGCTGATATAGCGTAATACGCTTTTAACCGGCCCCTGCAGCGTGGCGTCTATATCAGCCTGCCCGGTTTCGTCTGATGTCAGATGAGAGATAGAAACCTTACCCGCAGTAATATCCAAATCATCAATTTTTCCTGACTTGATATGGATCGTGAGATTATCATCCTTAACCAAAGCCACAGCATTCGCAGCGGTCACAGGAAGCATCGGCTTATTATAATCAACCGTTACATTTTCCATCCTGGCGTCAGCCGCCAGATTGGCAACCGCCACATCCCAGGTTGATTCTTGCCCGGGCTGACCTGCCGTGCGCTTTGCTTCCAGATTAAAAGTCACGGCGCCATCGTAAAGGCGTCCCACGGATAACCGTTCCGTGAACCAGGAACGCGCCGAAGTATCATTCAGAGCTGAAGGCCACAGCGTTGCCAGCGTATCCAGCGGGATATTAGGCACCTTGACCAGGAATGGCGCATTGATCTGGTCTGCGCGGATAGACATTTGTGATGACGCATCGACCCTTATGCCGCTCACCGAGAGCGAAAGATTCTCCAGCGAGAACAAGCCATTTTCATGATCGTATGTTCCTTTCAGCGCGACTTCTTCATATCCCAGGGGCGTATCATAAGCTTGTGGAATATTCAGAGAGCCATTCTCGCTGATTAAATTCATACCTACGCGTTTCAGCTTGCCTTGCGGATCGGCAATCAGGGTCAGGTCGCCGTTCAGAATAATGGACTGGTCACGGAACCAGGCCAGTGCATCGACCTTTTGCGCCAGGGCGCGCGGATCAATATCCTGCAAATGCACATTCAGGACCAGATCGCTTTTCTTCGGATTATAAATGGCATCAGCTACAATCACGGAAGAACGATTAGCGCCGCCCGGCAATTCAAGCGTTGAAGTAATGGCCAAACCTTCACGGTCGCGCGCGAAGGACAGATCAAAAGGTGAGATATACCAAGTCAGATTAAGGACATGATCTTCAATAACCATGCGCGCATCAATAATCTCGAACTGGCGTAATAAAGCCAGCGGCCCCCATTTACGACGATCATTGCTTTCGCGAGATAGCGCATCGATCACCGTATTAATAATATTTTTTTCGTCACCTACATGCTCAATTGATTCTTCATTATCGAGCGAAATCTCGAATTTGTTATCAACACTGCGGTAAATTCGTACAGACGGTTCTTTGACCCTGATTGTCACAGGCCGAATGTGCCCGAAAAATAGGGGACGCACCGCCACACCCATATCCAGCTCGCTGATCTTGACGAAAGAGGCATCACGGCGCGTCAGGTTCACATTCCGCATACTGAGGATGACAGGACCGTTAATCTGCGGCCAAGACAGGAAAGCCCCCTGAATTTCAGCTCCATAGCCTGTGCCGTTTTCTTTCAGCGCCTCTTCAACGTAAGTACGGGCAAAATTGATATCGAGAGGCCCGGTTGTCAGCCGCCACATAAAAATGGCCGCCAGAACAACCAATAGCCCTATCAGGGCCGCTACGATTTCAAGCACCATAAGCCCCGAGCGGCCGCAAAGACGGCCGCAAAAACGCAAGAACGGGAGTCGGGATAGAGATAGCTTCATCACAATTTTATTATGGAATACTGGAGCATTTAAGCCTCTATCTTTTTACCGCATGAGCGTTAGATTTGTAAGTCCAGATCAAGGAGATAATGACCATGGCTGCATTAAAAACCGGCAATAAAGCCCCTGACTTCACATTACCGACGGATGGTGGCGGTTCTGTGACACTTTCAAAGTTTAAAGGCCAACCTGTTGTGTTGTATTTTTATCCCAAAGATGACACGCCGGGATGTACGCAGGAATCATGCGATTTTCGTGACAACCTGACAGCATTCAAGCGCCTGAAAGTTCAGGTCATCGGCATTTCCAAAGACAGCGTCAAGAAACATGATAAATTTAAAGAGAAGTATGAGCTGAATTTCCCGCTTGCGTCAGACGAAGAGGGCGGAGTATGCGAGAAATATGGCGTCTGGGTCGAGAAAAGCATGTATGGCAAGAAGTATATGGGTATTGAACGCTCGACATTCCTGATCGATGAAGACGGCAAGATTGCGCATATCTGGCGTAAAGTCAGTGTAACCGATCACGTAACCGAAGTATTGCAGATCTTAAAGGATCAGAAGAAAGCCGCATAATAAAAAGCCGGGAGATGATCCCGGCTTTATCATTCAGGTGAATATCGCTTTCAGGACACTTACGATAGGTCCCTGCCGCTCGCATTTTCTTATATGTTCGTCGACCACTTCACGAGCAGGCTCCTGAGGAATCAGTCCCGCTGCAATCCGGGAATGAAAGCGACATATACCAATCTCATCGAGCAATGCAGCCAGGCGCTGTTTCTCCAAATCCTGCGGCGTAGGCGCCTGATGGCGACGCCACGCTTCAAACAGACGAACCATCAGGCTGCCTTCAACTGGCGCACGACAGAACGGCCACAACCCGCAGCGTTCAGGTGGTCATGCACATGGCTGGTCAGCACATCAACGTGATCGTTGAAGAAGTGGTTTGCTCCTTCTACAACGCGGTAGTCGATAGCGATGCCTTTTTGTGCACGCAGTTTCTGCACCAGCTTCTCGGCATGGGGTTCGGGCACGACAGAATCCTTGTCGCCATGAATGATCAGGCCTGATGTAGGGCATGGCGCCAGGAACGTAAAATCGAACATATTTGCCGGCGGCGCCACGGAAATGAAACCGCGAATTTCCGGACGGCGCATCAGCAATTGCATGCCGACCCAGGCACCGAAGGAGAAACCTGCCACCCATACGTAAGGGGCATTCGGATTAATTTCCTGCATCCAGTCGAGCGCCGATGCTGCATCACTCAATTCGCCTTCGCCACGGTCAAACATGCCCTGGCTGCGGCCCACACCGCGCGAGTTATAGCGCAACACAGAAAAGCCACGATCTACGAATGTCTGGAAAAGATGATAAGTCACCTTGTTATTCATAGTGCCGCCATGCTCCGGATGCGGATGCAAAATGATGGCTAACGGTGCATTAGGCGTCTTGGAATGCGTATACCGACCTTCGAGGCGACCGGCAGGACCATTGATGATAATCTCAGGCATAAAATCCCCTAAATGCTTTTCAGCGTCTCACACACAATCACGGCTCTTCCCTGTAGCGCCGCGAAGATTATTTTGCTTACGCGTGGTATTTACTGGTTCTGTCCCCGGTATAGCAAATCGGGCTTCGAAATGTCCACAAATTTATCATAACAACTTGACAAGCCGTGTGGATAAGGGCTTGTTTGCATTAGCAAAGTTGGAACGCATCAAAGATGGAAAAAAACCCTGTTTATCTTGATTATAACGCAAGCGCACTTATGCGCCCGCGCGTAGCGGATATGATGCGCGACATCATGTCGGCACCGGGTAACGCCTCATCCATTCATGGTTTTGGCAGGTCCGCACGCAAACATATCGAATGGGCGCGCGAGCAAGTCGCGGCGCTTGCGGGAACCCATCCGAACTATGTGACGTTTACATCAGGGGCCACGGAAGCCAATAATGCGGTGCTGAAACATTTCAGCGGCAAACGTATTCTGGTTTCCGCGATTGAGCATCCATCCGTTCTGGAATCTGCCCCGCAAGCGGAACGTATTCCCGTCAATAAAGATGGCCTGATTGATCTCGGTGGTTTTGAGAAACTGCTTAACGGTGATGAGGTCGCCCTTATCTCGGTCATGCTGGTGAATAATGAAACAGGCGTGATCCAGCCGATTGAAGAGCTGGTGCGTCTGGCGCGCGCCCGCCATCCGCGTGTATTCTTCCATACTGACGCCGTGCAGGCTGCCGGAAAAATCCAGATTGACCTCGCTATGCTGGGTGTTGATTACCTGTCGTTGTCAGCACACAAAATGGGCGGGCCGCATGGGGCTGGTGCATTACTTTGTACCCCGGGATCAGAACCTGTACCCTTCATTCATGGCGGCGGACAGGAAAAGCGCCAGCGTGCGGGAACCGAGAATGTAGCCGCGATTGCCGGTTTTGGTTTGGCTGCTGAAATCGCGCTCGCGGAAATTCCCGCTTATCAAAAACTTTCTGATCTGCGTGATGAGTTGGAACGCACACTGCAGCAAGCAGCGCCTGAAATTACTATCTTCGGCCAAAGCGCCCCGCGTGTCGCCAATACATCGAATATCGGCTTGCCCGGTATTGCCGCCAATACACAGCTTATGAACCTTGATATTGAGGGAATTGCCGTTTCGAGTGGTTCTGCATGCTCCAGCGGTACGGTAAAGCCCAGCCATGTGCTGGAAGCCATGCATGCAGGGCCGAACCTGACAAGCCATGCCTTACGCGTTTCGATGGGTTGGGATACAAAGCCCGAAGATACTAAACGCCTTGCCGAAGCGTGGCTAAAGATGTATAGCCGCGTACAGGATAAAATTGTGAGAACATAATCCCCTTCCACATCCGCAGTGAGGGGAAGCCTAAAGATCTTGTGAGAAAACATTATGCCGCAGATTACCTTCCTGTTTGCCGATGGTTCAGAAAAGACAGTCGATGCCCCTCTTGGATACACCGTGATGGAAGTCGCGCAGATGAATGACATCGAGCAAATCGAGGGTGCTTGCGGAGGTTCTCTGGCTTGCGCAACCTGTCACGTCTATGTCCATCCCGACTGGTGGGATAAAGTATTGCCGGATGACGGTATGTCGCTGGAAGAAGAAGATATGCTCGATCTCGCCTTCGATGTACGCAAGGCTTCGCGCCTGTCCTGCCAGATCACCGTGAAGGAAGAGCTGAATGGCCTGATCCTGGCTCTGCCCGGCACCAAGACCGACTGGACACCTTAAATCCCGATTTCTTTCCTGATCCGCTCATAGAGCGCCTGCGGCGTTTCTTCAACGCGGAAATAATCAAGACCGCTATGCGATGAAATGAAGCCCAGTTTCTGGCTATGCTTAAGCTGCGCCAGCATATGATCGTAATAGCCCCTGGTATTCAGGATATAAAGCGGGCGTACCGGCAAACGGTTACCCTCGGCGTCTTTTACATTGTTATCAATTTCGACGGATTCGAAAATTTCGTCCAGTGTTCCCGTACCGCCCGGCAGCACGATGAATGCCTTGGTATCGCGCACGAAATAAGCCTTACGTTCCGACATGGTTTCTGTCAGGGAATATTTGAAACCCAGCGCCTCAACATCGCCTTCAAAGAAATATTTATGCGGCATGACGCCATAAAGTTGGGAATCCGATTTATGATCACGCACAGCGTCAACGAAACCACGCGCAAAAGCGCCCATCAGGCCCTTGGCCGAACCGCCATATTTCAACAGGACATCATGGCGCCCGATCAGGCTGCCTAATACACGCGCCTCTTCCGCAAAGAAAGGATCGTTGCCATCCCGTGATCCGCCATACAAAGCCAGTGATATTCTCGACAAAAAAATTCCCCACAAACAGACGTTATGGGGAATCTTAACCTTGAAAGAGTCGCGAGTACAATAGGAACTTAAGGTTTAAGTTTGAGTAGTGCCGCGTTTGCCGCATGTACGGAAGGTTCAGCGACCGACGGCGCCAGGTCAATGCCACGCATAACGCCTTCGGCGCTCCACTTTTTCAGTTTCTCAATCGCCTGCACAGGTTCGTTCACCGCGCGGATCATTTCCTCGCGCCCCGGGTGGATGGCACCCGCATTGATAAGTTTGCGCATCAGACGCTTTTCATCGTCATAAATCCCATTCGTATTCAGGACGATGACGGGCGTGAGATATTCGAGCGAGCGGGCAGCAATCAGCATGTCATTACGCGCTGCAATTTCCCATTTCTCATCAAGCGTCCCAATACCGCCGAAGAGGGTCAGGAAAGCATCAGCTTTATTCATCATCCATGTTTTGCGCGAAGGCAATGTTCTGACGATCCTTTCTTCCGTGCCCTCTATAGGAACGTAAGTAGCAGAATCCTTGAAAGCCTGCGTGATAACACCGAAAACCCGAGCGCCATTGTCACGCGCGGCCTTGGCGACCACGCCCATGAGTCCGGATGAACCGCCTCCATAGACCAGATTGAATCCATTCTGGCCCAGTAAGCGGCCCACTTCTTCAGCATGCTGCGCATAAATAGGATCATTACCCATACGTGACGAGCAGAATACGCCCACGGTTTTGATGGTTTTCTTTTTCGGTACGGAAGTCATACTCTTGAACCCCTGTTAAATTTGCTTTTGATTAAGGCAGGATTAGCAAAATCAGGGCTTTGGAGTCAAAATATTGATATGATGCCCTGCACAGAAACCGGCAACTTGTGATTTCATCAAGAAATCATGGGCAAAGCTTAGAAAATCGCCGCTCATACTTTAAATAGTCCAGCACCTTTCAAGAACTGGACCATGTGCGACTAATTATTATGACAATATTTCTTGACGCCCTCCCCCATTAACCACCATGATCGCTTCATTCTTTAATGTATTTGGCAATGCTTCGCGTGGAATCAGGCATAGAAATTGAGGGTGTTATGAAAGCAGACGATATCAGAAAGATTATTGCCCGCCATATCTTGCAGGAAGGCAATCTGGATCAGTTTTTGGCGACACCGGATCGCAGTGAGGCTACACAGGACTTTCTCGATACATTGGTACAAGAAAAACGTCGCCGTATGCTGGATGACTTAAGCCCGCTTGCCACAACAGAGCCAACCGAAATCCTGGCCGCGTTTGAAACTTTCGGACGCTACGAAACAACAGGGTATATCCAGTACCTCGCGGGCAGTCAGGAACTCAGCGACCTCACGCCGCTTTATATGGCCGCACACAAAATGGGCCACCCTGAAGAAAGTTGGGCCGAGGCACGCGCGCACACCGAACGCGCTTCATCGATAGATATCAAAAATCCGCAGATGGT
>CAMLJM010000020.1 GCA_946480475.1 uncultured Alphaproteobacteria bacterium | reverse complement strand
GGGAGCCTATAGAAAGCCTTTGCGCAGCAATCGCGAAGCGTCTGGCAATACGAAGCTGGTTCTCGTTTTCAACGTTTCCTCTAAACGCCATATGATCAGCCATCATACCGAGCATCAGTAAGTCAGGCTCGCTGAAAGCGATTTTGCTGATATTTTTAAGCGATCCGCCCACAAACTGTACATCGGCAATCTGCAGATTAGAAGGAGCAGGCTGCTTTGCCTGTTTAACCGTTTCATCCCACGTTTTTGCGACTTCTGTTTTCAATACCTGATCAAGCGTATCAACCAAAGGCCATCCATGGACGGATATCTTTTCTGTGTGTTCATGGTTGATAATGGTCTGGGCTGCTCTGAAATCCGTAAAAGCTATTAAAGGCTGAGGATCAGCAAAGACATGCTGGTGAATTAATCCGGTCATCTGATCGGCTTGAGGTTCTGATTTTCCCATCAATCCGTGCGCAAATTCATGCCAAATCTTAATAAAATTCCATTGCGCATTATAGCCAGGCATCTCAGGAATTTTATCTTCCGGTAAACGCAGGCCATGCTTGAGCAATAATGCCGCTGTATCGCGTGTGCGCGGGCAAATGACCACATTGAAGAGACGGTTCTGACGGAAAGAATGGGCAACCAGCTTATTGCCTTTGATGGCGCTTTCCAGGATGTCAGTCACCCTCATTCTGAAATGGCCGTCATTTCGCAGGAACGCTGTTACCTGCTGGTTCATCGGGCCGTAATGCCGATATAAAAGTCTGCGCACCTTATTCATGACGCGGTCGGCAATGGGCTTATTAAAAAGGGCGGTAATACTGAAGGCGGAAGGATCAAAATCAGCAGGATCAAGAATAAGCGTAGGCACACCCAAGGGAGCCGAAAGCTGGTAGCTGGCTCTCAATATGGATTCGGCACCGGCTTCGGTGGCTATTTTTCGGTTAACTTTCAGCAATTCCCTGTTTCACTCTTGAATTATTCATAATAAACGCGTGTCGTGCTGTCAAATCGCTTAATTTTTTTCCATTTCTGGCAAAAAGCGCTATATAAACCGCCAGGATATAGACATGACCGGACAAGACCACACGCTTCACCGCCCATGGCGGCATATCAGCCGCCGTAAATCCCGCCAGATTATGGTGGGCAATGTGCCCGTGGGTGGGGATGCGCCGATCACCGTGCAAACCATGACCAATACTCTGACGCATGACGTCGAAGCGACAGTGGCGCAGATTAAAGCCTGTGAGGATGCGGGGGTCGATATTATCCGCGTATCTTGCCCGGATGAAGAGTCTTCTGCCGCTTTAAAACATATTGTTCCGCGCATCAACGTACCACTGGTGGCGGATATTCATTTCCACTACAAGCGCGGGGTTGAAGCCGCGATGAACGGTGCGGCCTGCCTGCGCATCAATCCGGGCAATATTGGTTCTGAAGACCGTGTGCGGGAAGTTATTAAAGCCGCCAAGGATAATAATTGTTCCATCCGTATTGGTGTGAACGCGGGCTCATTGGAGCGTGATCTGCTAGAGAAATTCGGCGAACCTTGTCCTGATGCCATGGTGGAATCGGCCCAGCGCCATATCAAAATCCTCGAAGATCATGATTTCTTCAATTTCAAGATTTCCTGCAAAGCATCTGACCCATTCCTGGCCGTGGCAGCCTATATGCAACTGGCATCTGTTTGTGATTATCCCTTGCATGTCGGTGTAACCGAAGCAGGGGGCCTGCGTGCTGGTACAATAAAATCCGCGATTGGCATGGGTAACCTGTTATGGGCGGGGATTGGCGATACCATACGCGTTTCTCTCTCTGCCGATCCTGTAGAAGAAGTGAAGGCAGGGTTTGAAATCCTGAAATCACTGGGCCTGCGCCACCGTGGCGTGAACGTTATTTCGTGCCCGTCATGCGCCCGCCAGCAATTCAACGTCATTAAGACTGTTGAACTGCTCGAGGAACGCCTGGCCCACATCAGCACACCCATGACGCTCTCTGTTATCGGCTGTGTCGTGAATGGCCCTGGTGAAGCTCTCATGACCGATATCGGCTTCACAGGTGGCGGCAAAGGTACGCACCAAGTCTATGTCGGCGGCAAAACAGCTCATCGCCTGCAAGAGGGCGATGAAAGTATCGTTGATCATCTGGTCAAAATGGTCGAGGAAAAGGCCGCCGAGATAGAGGCTAATAAGAAAGTCGCGTAAATGGATCTCCTTCGTAAACTTGCTCCCTTGAAAGCCCGCCATGAAGAACTAGCCTCCCTGATGTCGCAGGGTGGCTTGGGTGGGGAGGAATTTGTCAAACTTTCCCGTGAGTATGCCGAGTTAGAGCCGATTGTGGCGGCGGTGAATTCCTATGAGAAATCCCTTAAGGATTTTGAGGATATCCAAACCATGCTGAATGACCCTGAAATGGGCGAAATGGCGCAAGAAGAATATAAAGCGCTTAAAGAGACTATTCCGGCTTTGGAGCAAGAGCTGAAAATCGCTTTGCTGCCAAAAGACATCGCAGATAACCGCAACGCCATCCTTGAAATTCGCGCCGGTACCGGCGGGGATGAAGCGGCTTTGTTCGCATCTGACCTGTTTACTATGTATAAGGGCTATGCCGCCGTACAGGGTTGGAAATTTGAAGTCATGGAAATGCGCGAGAGTGACCTCGGCGGATTTAAAGAAATTGTGGTTGAAGTTACTGGAAACGGTGTGTTTGCCCGCCTGAAATATGAGTCAGGCGTTCATCGCGTCCAGCGCGTGCCAGAAACCGAAGCGAGCGGACGTGTTCATACGTCTGCGGCCACAGTAGCCGTTCTGCCTGAGGCCGAAGAGGTCGATATCGATCTCAATATGAATGACGTAAAGGTTGACACATTCCGTTCACAAGGTGCGGGCGGGCAGTCGGTTAATACGACTGACTCGGCGGTGCGTTTGACACACATCCCCACAGGCGTTGTCGTGGAAATGCAGGATGAGAGATCGCAGCATAAGAACCGCGAGCGCGCCATGAAGATCTTGCGTTCGCGCTTGTTCGAAGCGGAACGTTTGCGTTTGTTGAACGAGCGCTCGGCTGACCGTAAATCACAGGTAGGCTCGGGTGATCGTTCTGAACGTATACGTACTTATAACTTCCCGCAGGGCCGGGTCACCGATCACCGTATCAACTTGACTCTATACAAGATTGAAGATGTCGTATCAGGCAAGGCCCTGGACGAAATGATCTCTGAACTGATTTCCCACGATCAGGCCGAAAAACTGGCAGAGCTAGAGTATTAAGGGATTAAGGCGTTAGCGCGCCACATGAACTTCTAACGGCACGCCACAGCCTATCAATATAAGCCTTAGACTCTGTATCATGCATATAGTGAGGTTTCTCAAGGCTCGACCTTAATGTCAAACCTACGGTCTCGTTCACAGGTATGCGCATGCCTTTAGCGTAGCTGGATTTGGTAAAAATCCTGACCAGGACATCATTATAACCGTTACTACCCGCACGCTTGGCATTATACAGGTTATAATCTTTACGGCTGAGATCACGATGACCAAATTTTTCGATGGCGTCTCCGTCAGTGGCAAAAGAGACGATTTCAAAATCCTCATCCAAGTGACGTTCTGGCCGATATACAAAAACTTTATTACCACCCAGATGAATGCTGGAGTTATCACGTACCGGCAAAAGTTCGGTACCTTCATCTATCAGTACTGTTTGGCCGGGCAAGAAGCCTTCGCGTGTGACCAGGTATTGATGGTTACGGGCGGCATATCCGTAGCCGCTCGTATTCGGAGCCTCCACGACATACATCCTGTATCCGCCGTATTCAGGATAATTGATGAAAAACCGGTCATGTTCGTGTGATTCACGAACAACCCTGTATTGCTTGGTGGCCATGTAGGTTACTTCCCTGTTTTTGTATTTTTTAGTCTTTAGTTTTTTGAATTGTCCCTGAAAAAATCAAGTTTGGCCAGTGCTTTAGTGTATTTAACGAAACTCGACGTTTCGGTTTTTCAGAACACATAACGTGATCTGCAATTTCTGCCTTGATGTAAGGGAAGGATACTTAGGTGATTGTTTTCTTGAGATTTGGCGGTGCCTGATTTAACTAAGGGGCATGAATGTCAGGGATATTCTTAAGCAGTTACGGGTACGATTTGCAGCCAGTGGTCTGGATACTCCCGATCTCGATGCGCGCATACTTGTTCGCCACTTCCTTAATCTGACAGATGCTGACTTGATCACCGGGCAGGGTGATCCAACCGCTTTACAGCTAGATAATCTCGATAAAGCTATTGAGCGCCGCTTAGCGGGGGAACCTGTAAGTCGTATTCTTGGTTTCCGTGAGTTCTGGGATATGCCATTCAAGGTGACGCCCGATACGTTAGATCCACGTCCAGATACCGAGCGCCTGGTCGAAATGGCTGTCGAATCCATGAAAGATCGTCCTCCGCGGCGTATTCTGGACCTGGGAACGGGAACGGGATGCCTTTTACTGGCGCTTTTAAAAGAATTTCCCGAGGCTACTGGTGTGGGGATTGATATAAATCCCGGAGCTGTGGATGTTTCACGTGAAAACATGGAAAATAATGGACTTTCTGGCCGTGCCACGTTCCAGATCGGCAACTGGACAGATTCGCTTTCAGAATCAGATGGTTTATTTGACCTGATTGTTTCCAATCCCCCTTACATTCCCGAATCTGACATCGAATCTTTATCTCCTGAAGTAAGGAATCATGATCCGATTCTGGCGTTGGTAGGGGGTAAGGACGGCCTGGATGCCTATAAAATTATAGTTATGCAAATTAAAAGGTTTTTGTCCCCTCAAGGTTTGTGTTTGTTCGAAATAGGGCAAAATCAAGACCGGGATTTGGTGCGACTCGTGGAAGAATCTGGCTTTAACGTAAGGCGAATCGGGGCGGATTATGCAGGGATTCTGCGGGTTGTAGAAATTGGTCATGGGGATAAGTAAATTTTTTCCCTCTTGCGCTGCTTGATCGTGGCGGATTCGGGGCGATACAGTCATCACATTCACGACGGGTTCCGTACCGGTATGTGTCTGGGATGAAAAAGAATCATTCCAGACAAAGGGATAGCTGTTCTTTACGTGATGAATCAGGTACGATGTACGTGTCTGGGAATAAACAGAATCAGTCTTTGCCAAGAGCAAACAGGAAGTAAAAACATGAGACACAACGCAGCAGGAAGACGTTCTCGCAATCGTGGCCATAATGGCCGCCGTGGCGGTGGGCAGCCCAACCGCATGCAGGTATTTGATAGCAATGGCCCGGACGTACGTATCCGCGGCACCGCTGCTCAAATCTATGAGAAATATGCCGCTTTAGCCAAGGATGCCCAGGCCACGGGTGACCATGTTTTGGCTGAAAGCTATCTTCAGCATGCCGAGCATTACCAGCGCCTCACAAGTGGCTGGATTGACCTGATCGAAGGCCGTAGTGATGCTTATTTGTACAAAACCTCTGCCATTGAGGAAGAGGATGGAATTGATGAAGAGCAGCCAGATGTGGCTACGGAAGATGGTCTGGGTCTGCCAGCCAGCATCGTGGGTACACGTACGCCCCAAGTTCAATCTCAGCTTGAGGATGCTTGATTAAGTAATTGATTGTACACTAAAAATAGTGTACGTGCAGGGCGATCCGTTGGGTCGCCCTTTGTTTTTAAGGTAAATTTAAAGCGGTCCTGCTAGCATACCCGTATGAATTTGCCCTTTGATAAAGTAGCCAGCCATGATGTCGTTGAGCGGGAAATGCTCAAGGATCTGTATAAGGTTATCGGGGCGCTGAAATCCGCCGAAGTGCGTTTAAAGCCTATTCTGGGGGAGCAATTAAGACTTTCGATTATCGATAGTGCGGCTGTTCGGGCGCTGGAGAGTCAATGGAGGCCCATTCTTGATCAAAATCCGGATATGGATCAGAGATATTACGGTACTTGGGCTGAGTATTTCTTTGTTCCAGAGTGTCTGGACGATGTTTATCTTATTGATAATATTTATAATTTCGAAGATCCTGCTGCTTTCAATGTGGCGATTTGGTACGGTGAGCGGCTGGCAGGCGTGGGGCGTGGCGGGTATAAAAAAGAATGCTCGCGAGGGTTTTTGTCAGTCCATTTAAGGGAGGGTGATCCTGATCCCGGGCATCCCCTTAAGGGTAAAATTGGACCTATCATCCATGAGACGGCAAGCGCTCAGGCGCGAGCCTTTGGAGTAGATAAAGTCTTTTATATCGGCCCGTTCTCTCCCAGTGCTATTAAAGTGCATGAAGCCATGGGATTCAAAAAGCAAGTGGTTGAGACACGGGGCGGGGAGCGTCAATCTGTTTATATCGGCCCTGTGCTACCGTCGGAGCAACTATGTGTTATGGCCTCTCGTGGATTGCACAAGCAGACGCCTTGATTTTTATCATGGCAGTATCATTTGATCGGTATAGGCTAATAGTATCAGGATCTTAACGCTTATTCTGGCGTTATTCTGATAGAATAAGAATGCCTGCCGAAGGGGTTATTGTCATGGATTTTGATAAATTCACTGAAAAATCAAAGGGTTATTTGCAAAAAGCGCAGACATTGGCGATGCGAAACAAGCACCAGTCGATGGAGCCTGAGCATTTGCTCCGTGTGATGCTGGACGATGATGAGCAATTAATCCAGAAGCTAATCCGCGAAGCTGGTGGTGATCCTAACAAGGCGGCCCGCAAAACCGACGAGGCAATAGCCAAAATTCCGGTCGTAACCGGCCCCGGAGCTGGCGGCCTTCGTATTTCAACTGATTTAGCAAAAATGCTTGATAGCGCATTGATATTAGCTGAAAAATCAGGTGATAAATTCGTTTCAGGTGATCGTATCCTGCAGGCGATGACATTGCTTCGTGGTAGCCACGTCGAAGAAATTCTGACAGATGCCAATGTAACCCCGCAAACCCTGAATGAGGCGGTGAACAAGCGCCGTAAAGGGCGTACGGCTGACTCTGCGACTGCTGAAGGCCAATTTGATGCTTTAAGCAAATATGCCCGCGATCTGACCGAGGCGGCCCGTGACGGCAAGCTGGATCCGGTTATCGGTCGGGATGAGGAAATTCGCCGTACCGTCCAGGTGTTATCCCGCCGGACCAAAAATAACCCGGTCCTGATCGGGGAGCCGGGCGTGGGTAAAACTGCCATTGCGGAGGGGTTGGCCCTGAGGATCATCAATGGCGACGTCCCGGAAAGCTTGCAGGGGAAGCGCCTGATGGCGTTGGACCTGAGCGCTATGGTAGCGGGTGCCAAATTCAGGGGTGAATTCGAAGAGCGCCTGAAGGCTGTTATGGACGAAATTCGTGCCCATGCGGGTGAGATTGTCATCTTCCTGGATGAGCTTCATACGCTTGTGGGTGCCGGTAAGGCAGACGGGGCGATGGATGCTTCCAACATGCTGAAGCCTGCTTTGTCCCGGGGCGAGCTGCATATGGTGGGCGCCACGACGCTGGAAGAGTACCGAAAGTATATTGAGAAAGATGCGGCATTGGCACGGCGCTTCCAGCCCGTTTTCGTGTCAGAACCGACAGTTGAAGATACGATATCTATCCTGCGGGGATTAAAGGAAAAATACGAAGTTCACCATGGTGTACGGATCACAGATGCCGCGATTGTGAGTGCTGCAACACTGTCCAACCGTTACATCACTGATCGCTTCCTGCCTGATAAGGCCATCGATCTGATCGATGAGGCCTCCAGCCGTCTGCGCATGCAGGTGGACAGCAAGCCTGAACAGATTGATGAATACGACCGTCGTATCGTGCAGTTGAAAATTGAACGCGAGGCACTCAAGAAGGAAAGCGATCGCGGGTCAAAAGAGCGTCTCGAGAAACTTGAGAAAGAACTTAAAGAACTTGAGTCAAAATCTTCTGATCTAACAAAAATTTGGCAATCAGAGAAAGAAAAGCTATCGGCTGGCCAGAAGTTCAAAGAGGAGCTTGAAAAGGCGCGTATTGAACTCGATCAGGCCGAGCGCGCGGGAGACTGGGCGAAAGCCGGTGAAATTAAATACGGGACTATCCCTGAGTTGGAGCGCGGACTTGAGCGTGCATCCCAGACGACAACCGAACGTAATCTGATTAATGAGGAAGTGACCGAAGACGATATTGCTGCTGTCGTCAGCAAGTGGACGGGCATTCCGGTCGATAAGATGCTGGCGGGCGAGCGTGAGAAGTTGCTTTCTATGGAGCAGAAGATCGGCCAGCGTGTCGTGGGCCAGGATGCGGCGGTGAAGGCGGTTTCAAATGCCGTGCGTCGTGCCCGCGCCGGATTGCAGGATCCCCATCGTCCAATAGGCTCATTCCTGTTCCTCGGTCCTACAGGTGTGGGGAAGACAGAACTAACCAAAGCGCTGGCAGAATTCCTGTTTGATGATGACACCGCGCTGGTGCGTATCGATATGTCTGAATTCATGGAGCAACATTCTGTGGCGCGCCTGATCGGAGCCCCTCCGGGCTATGTGGGCTATGAAGAAGGGGGCGTGCTGACCGAAGCTGTCCGTCGTCGTCCTTATCAGGTTGTCCTGTTCGATGAAGTCGAGAAGGCACACAAAGATGTCTTTAACGTCCTGTTGCAGGTGCTGGATGATGGCCGCCTGACGGATGGCCAGGGCCGTACGGTTGATTTTACCAATACGGTGCTGATCCTCACCTCCAACATGGGGGCCGAACATCTGGCGAATATGCCGGAAGGAGCCGATGTGGAATCAGTCCGCGATCTGGTCATGGGGGAGGTGCGTAAAAACTTCCGTCCGGAACTCATCAACCGTTTGGATGAAATTCTTCTGTTCCGCCGTCTGGGCCGTGAACAGATGTCGGGTATTGTTGATATCCAACTGGGTCATTTGCGCAAATTGCTGGCAGATCGCCGCATTACACTGACGCTCAATGATGACGCCAAAAAGTGGCTGGCAGATAAGGGTTATGATCCTATCTATGGGGCAAGACCGCTGAAACGTGTGATACAGACATATCTCCAGAACAAGCTGGCGCAGTTGATCCTTGAGGGTGGCATTGCTGATGGCGCCACAGTCAGCGTGGGCGTAAAAGGCGACGATCTAGATTTCAAGATTGGTAAGCCGACAGCGGGCAAGGTTGCCGCTTAAGGATTTAACGGCAATACTTCCTTCATCACTCGTTCAACAGTATTGCGGGCAATATATTGCCGGCCATGATGGCCATGCTCTGTGAATGTCTTTTTGTCTGCTGAGGTAGACTGATCAATCCGCTTAAGTGCCTCTTGTTGCGCAATCTCAATAATCTTGTCCAATTCAGAATCTGATAAGGCAGCGTCTGTTAATGCATGATGCAGTTGCAGGCCTGCAAGGGCATTTTTATTACGTGCCATATCGCGTATTGAGTTGGATGTAGCCTGGACCAGACGATTATAATCATATGGCAGCTTGCCGCCGAAATAACCTTCACCTAAGGGGCCTTCAATCGTATGGCAGGCATCATATGCCAGGTTATTAACGGCCCAAAATACGTTCTGCAGGGTCTCCGGGTATTTTGATATTCGTGCTCTTACGTAATCGGATGTCATCGGATTATTGAACATTCTTTTTCTCCATCGAGTGCAGATATAAAAATACCCCAGCAGAAATCTACAGGGAGTATGAATCTTTGCAAATAGCGGCTTTAGTCATACAGGGAAAAGCAATTGTTATGTCAATAAAACGAATAAGGCAGGTCGTTGTCTCGGGCCAGAATAACCGTTAATCTGTAAAGGGTTTGATTCACCGGGCTTTTTGGCCCTCATAATACATCCGGGAATACTTTTATGATCCGCCAGCTTCGTTTTGCCGCTGTGGCTTTGCTCCTGTCTTCTTGCTCGACCATCGTTGATGGTCAAATTCAGGATGTAACGATTGAAACACAGGGGGCAAGCAATACGCTGTGCTATATGCAGAATAACGAGTTCAGCTTCCGGTTCTATCCACCGCAAACGCTGAAAGTAACAAAATCCCCTGATCCATACACCATTCGCTGCCTGGCGCCCGGTAACCGTGAAAAAACAATTATCGTTGAACCCAAAGTGGCTGACTCTACCTTCTATAACGTAACGAACGTAGGAACAGGGGTGCCGGTGGACCACCTGTCAGCAGCGATGTACGAATTACCGGATAAAATCGTTATCAGCTTCGAAGGCATGCAGGCCAGCGGCTATGATCAGCCGAGCTATAATAACTTCTTCGACAGAAATCCTCAGCTAAAAGGCATGGAAGAATTCCGCGCGGGTCAGGCCGCGTTGCTGCGTGATGCCGGTAATGAAACGCCTCAACTGAAAAAGCGTGAAATGAACGATGATGAAGGTGCTGTTGTTTTTGGTAGCCAAGATCCTCTGGCGCCAGCAGGCAGTGATAATCCTGCGGCTACAGTTAGTATAGAGTCGACTCTGCCGCCTGTGGCCCCGCCAGTACCGGCGGGCAGCAAGGGAATGTCTGCTGAGGCGCTCACTCGTACCATGAACCCGCAGGTATTTGGCGGAACATCCGCACCGGCTGCTTCTGGTGCCCCTGTTCCCATGGGCGCACAGTAATCCATGGCAATCACCCCGAAGACTTATTTCTTCTGTGGGATAGGTGGTAGCGGCATGAGCGCTATCGCGCTTGCGTTGCTGGCCGAAGGGCACAAAGTAAAAGGTTCTGATCGCAGCCGTGATCAGGGACAATCTCCTGAAAAATTCAATGCATTGGCTAAAGCGGGCGTTGAATTACATCCGCAGGATGGTTCAGGCGTTGACGCCGCTGTAGATATCCTGGTGGTATCCACGGCTGTAGAGCCTACGATCCCTGATGTACAGGCTGCACAATCCCAGAATATCAAGATTATGAAGCGTGCAGAAGTGCTGGCGTCACTGCTGCAAACCAAACGCGGCATTGCTGTGGGTGGTACCAGTGGAAAATCTACAGTAACAGGTATGCTGGGGCATATACTGAATTATGTGGGCCTGGATGCGACAGTCATCAATGGTGCGGCCATGATGAATGCTTTGGATGCAGGGGCTCAGGGGCTTGGCAACGCCATGATTGGTCGCGGCAACATGATTGTTGTCGAAGCTGATGAAAGTGACGGCTCCATCGCCTTATATGAAGATGATCTCTGGATTTCTGTGCTGAACAACATCACGCTGGATCATAAGCCCATAGATCAGTTGCGTCCTCTCTTTACAAACTTTGTGTCGAAAGCGCAGGAAGGGGCTGTCATAAATCTGGATGACCCTGAAGCGCGCCAGATGAATACCCTCAATCCGCGTAAGAACTTTACATTCAGCCTGAAAGATAAAAAAGCAACTCTGTTTGCCGATAACGTGAACCTAACCAGCTTTGGCTCATCTTTCCGCGTACTGGATAATGATGCCGGTGAAGCCGTTGATGTGAATTTAAAGGTCATTGGCCGTCATAATATTGAGAATGCTCTGGCCGCTATGGGGGCTGCCAAGATGGCAGGTGTGGCTTTGGAAGATTCAGCGGAAGCCTTGGAAATTTTCAAAGGTGTCAAACGTCGTCTGGAATTTATCGGGCATGAGGGTGGTGTCACGGTTATTGATGATTTCGCGCACAACCCCGATAAAGTGGCGGCATCATTGGCGGCGCTGCGTCAATCCCCGGGCAGGCTTTTAATCGTGTTCCAGCCGCATGGGTTTGGGCCCATGAAGATGATGCGTAAGGAAATCACAGAAGCTTTTGCCAAAGGTATGGCGCCAGATGATATTCTGATACTGCCGGACATTCTGTATGCAGGGGGGACAGTCCAGAAAGATATTTCTTCAGCCGATCTGGTGCAGGATGTTGTCAATCTCGGGCGTAAGGCGCAGCATTTACCTACACGGAATCTTATGAGTGATTTCCTGAAAGCGGAAATGAAGCAGGGTGATCGCGTCGTCATTATGGGAGCCCGTGATGATACGCTGACAGATTTTGCCAAATCCATTCTTGCTATGGCCAAAGCCTCACCATGCCCATAAAGGAAATACTGTCTTTTATCGGCATGTTTCTCGCAGTCTATGGCCTGATCCCGTATTATAAAGGGATATTTGCCCGCACCAATAAACCCCACGCTTTCTCATGGATGATTTTTGCGATTGTCACGGGGATTGCCGCAGTTGTTCAGTTTGCTGAAGATGCTGGCCCGGGAAAGTGGATATTGGCGCTGAATTCTTTTATGTGTCTGACTATTGCATTATTGGCAATCCGGTTTGGAGAGAAGGATATCCGCCGCACTGACTGGGTAGCACTGGCGTTTGCTTTTCTGGCGATACCGCTATGGGTGATGACGAATAATCCGTTATGGGCGGTTTTGATCGCCATGGGCATAGAAGTATCAGCGTATTATCCAACCATACGCAAATCCTGGCATAAGCCTTATGAAGAGGTCGCTCAAACATGGTTCATCGGCGGTTTCATGTTCCTGATATCTGTTGCAGCACTGGACAAGATTGTTTTTGTATCGGCCGCTTACCCGGCATTTGTGGCCACTCTTAATTTTATACTGGTGGCAATATTACTCTATCGCAGGCGCATGATAACGGTTTCGACTCAAGACTGACCTATTTTTGGCTCAGATGGGCGCCGTACGCACGTTATGGCGCCTTGGCGCTTGATCATATCCGGCAATTTTTCGATAACAACGCCGGAAAATTTCTCAGTAGCGCTCAGGATATTATTTTTATCAATCATGATGCCTACATGCTGAGAGAAGAAAACGATATCGCCGCGCTTTAATATGGTGGCGTCGATCTTTCTACCCACGCGTTCAGATTTTTCCTGCATATCGGCATCACGCGGAATGCGTGTGAGCCCTGCACGTGTAAGGGCGGTTTGTACAAGGGCTGAGCAGTCAATTCCCATGGCTGATCTGCCGCCATAACGGTAAGGCACGCTAATCAGAGTGAGGGCCGCACTGACATGATCAATGCGTTTTTTAAGATCGGTCAGGGGGCGTACATGCGATTCTGGTACCCAGCCCAAACCACAGGCGCGTAAGAACCCATTCTTCAGCGATCCTTCTTCAACCTCTAGCCGTGACATGAAACTCACTGTCATATGCGGGCGAGTCTTAATATCGGGTCCCGTATGAATGATGCTGACGGGGTTATCGACAAAATGCGTTGCTTTTCCTTCCGCCGGCTGAATATTGGCAAAATGAACGTAACCCTCATAACCATCAAGTCGTGATTTGCCTTTAAAAAACCAGCCATGACGTGATTCCACATCAAAAATCTCACCCAGCAAAAGCTGAGATTCACGACGGGAAATGCGGCCCGTTGCGATGGGTTCTTCCAGAATGTCCGCTGTCGGATGTATAGCTACGTATGGTTCTTTCCTAGTCATTTTTTCTTCTTTTTACCAAATCGCTTATCAATATAGGCATACATAGCGCGCAGGCCCATTTCCGTTCCGCCCTTAGACCGACCGGGACGACCACCTGTTTCCCAGGCAAATAAGTCGATATGGACCCAGTCCACTTTCGGGTCGACAAACGTTTCCAGGAATAATGCTGCATGAATGGTGCCGCCACGGCCATTGCCGACACTGCTGATGTCCGCAATATCGCTCGCCATATGCTTGCGGTATGACTGTATCAAGGGTAGGGGCCAAAGGTTATCATTCACGCTCTCGCTGACGTCCTTGATTTCGAATGCCAGCTTTTCCCTGTTTGAGAACATAGCGGGTACTTCCGGACCAATCGCAACACCACCCGTGAGCGTCGCAAAATTGACCATGAATTCCGGTTTCTCTTCGCAGGCGAGTGCCAGGGCGTCGCTCAGGATCAGGCGGCCTTCCGCATCCGTGTCGCCCACTTCAACGGTAATACCTTTACGGCTTTTGATAACATCTGAAGGACGGTAGGAATCGCCCGAAATAGAATTCTCAACAGTCGGGATCAGTACGCGTAAACGGACGGGCAGTTTGTGACGAATAATCAGCAGGGCGAGGGCCAGCGCATGCGCACCGCCACCAAGATCTTTCTTCATGGTGTACATAGCGGTGCCAGGCTTCAGGTCCAGTCCGCCTGTATCAAAACAAACGCCCTTACCAATCAAAGTAATTTTTGGATGTTTGGAATCGCCCCATTTAAGGTCGATCAGACGCGGGCGACGGCTGCTGCCTTTGCCCACGTTCCAGATCATGGGGAAATTCTGCTCAACAAGTTCTTTATCCTTAATGACCTTTATAGTCAGGCCTTCGTCTTTGGCCACACTGCGAACGGCTTTCTCTAGCTCATCCGGACCCATGTCGTTGGCCGGGATATTGATCAGCGTACGGATAAGAAGAGATGCTTCAATATGCGCAAGCGCCGATGACTTATCGGCATCCTTAGGCCATACCAGGCGGGGCAGGGCCTCTGTCTTGCGTGCTTTGTAATTCTCAAAACGATATCCGGCTATACCCCAGCCGATACAGGCATTGGTGGTGTCAGCGCCTTTGACGCCTTCCAGTTTGAAGGTTACAGCCTTTAGCGTCTTCTCTGATAGAGCGCGCGCAAGATAATCAGCCACGATAGACAGGTCGAATGTTTGAACAGGGGCGTTCACACCCGCCAGAACATGACTCATCATGCCTTTCGCATCATAAAGGGCCAGGACCTGTCCGGGCTTGCCTGCAAAGCTTGCCTGCTCTGCGCGATGGCGCACGGCGGCCTCAGCCTTCTTCAGCCATGTAGCGGCTGTTTCAGAATTGAGGGCAGTAATGGTTATGCTGCTTTTAGCAGCGGTGCTGGCAAAGTTGGCAGGTAATTTGAAGAGTGTGCTGGCCATGGGATTACGCTTTCTTGAAAGTCTAAAGATGATTGTTATTATCGACGATATTCCGATGAAGGCAATTATACTGCCGCAGTGTGGCAAAGTCCCCCGCTGAAAACTTAAATTATGAAAATAAATAGGGAAAATTCAGGCATAAATAGTTGATCTGTTCCTGGTTTGCTGGTAACTCATAACGCCTGTTAATCGTGCGGAACGGTGGCCGAGTGGCTGAAGGCAACGGTTTGCTAAATCGTCATACGGGTTATACTGTATCGAGGGTTCGAATCCCTCCCGTTCCGCCATTAACAAAAAAGGCAGGTCTTTAAGGCCTGCTTTTTTTGTTAATGAAGCCCGCATGTTAGCTTAGGAACCATAAATTATATTCAGTTGTTTGTTTCCAAGCTGGGAAACAAAATCATGCGGCAAACAATATCAGACAACTTATCTCTTTTTAAACAGGGGCAGAATTGCTGTGGCATTTCCACAGCTACTCATCTGACGTTTCTTGTCGATTGCGCCAATTATTATCGCGCGGTTTATAAATCTTTAAAGGCTGCTAAAAAATCCATCTTCGTTCTGGGATGGGATATTGATTCCCGGATCGAGTTGATACGTGGCCAGCATGCCCCTGATAATAAGCCAGTAACATTCTTTGAGTTGATTTGCGAAAGGGCGCGCGAAAATCCCGAGCTGCAGATTTATTTAAATAAATGGAATTACTCGACATTCTTTATTTCGCAACGTGAGCCTTTCTGGGTGCTTAAATGGAAAAAGGCGAAGCTTCCTAATATTCATGTGTGCCTTGATGGCCGCGTACCATTAGGGGCGTGCCACCACCAGAAGGTTATTATCGTTGATGATGAAATTGTTTTCTGGGGGGGGATGGACATTGCCCTGGGTCGATGGGATAGGCGAGATCACTCGCTGAAAGAGCCTTGCCGTGAGGATCCTAGTGGTTTGCCGTTGCCACAGAAACTACATGAATTTGGCCCTTACCACGATATTCAGGCTGTTGCATCCGGTCCCGTCGTGGAAGAGTTTGCCCGACTGGTTCGCAAGCGCTGGACTGATGCCTGTGACATTGACCCTATACCTTTCATAGGCGCAGAAAAAGATTCTATACCGTCTTCGTGGCCGGAAGGGTTCCAGCCGCAGTTCCGAGATGTGGATGTAGTGCTGTCACGGACAATTCCGCCAATGAAAAGAGAAGCGGGTATTTCAGAGGTTGAAAAACTATTTATTGACCAGATATCTCGCGCTGAAAAATTTATCTACATAGAAAACCAATATTTGACTTATGAACCGATAGCCAGAGCTTTAAATAAGCAATTGCATGCCAAGCCTGATTTGCGTGTGCTATTCGTCAGTTGCGATATCCCGCAGGGCATAATGGAACGTAAGGTCATGTGGTGCGGGCGTGTAAAATTCTGGGATGTTCTGACAAGGGGCGGGGTCCAGGATCGTGTTCTCTTGGTTTATCCTGCATCGCATGATCATGCGGATCAAGCAGAGCAGGAAGAGTCGGTTCATATTCACTCGAAACTTATGGTGATTGACGATAAATATTTGCGTCTGGGTTCATCAAATATATGCAACCGATCCATGGGTATGGATACAGAACTCGATATTACGATTGTTGCCAATAATGAAGCGTCAGCACGTATGATTGAGTCAATCAGGAACGATCTTATCCGTGAGCATTGTGGCCGCGAGCTAAGCGATATTCAGTCAATCATATCGGCCAACCAAACTGTCTCCATCTTTGCTGAGGAGTGGCCCGGAAGTCACCAGCATTTCCGGGTCATTGATGATAAGGAATACAGGAACGAGCGTTTTGTAAAGCTGTTGCGCTACATAGGCGACCCGTCTAAGCCTATAGTGCCGATCATGGGGCGTATCAAATATCACAGCGGTATTGCGCATGGTGGTGAAGCACGATCATGGTTCTTTGCACCATTCATATTGGCTACTCTGCTGGCTTTGATCGCTGCATGGTTTATGACCCCTGCTAAAGATTACGTTACAGTCGATAATGTTACCGGATTACTAAAGCAAATATCCGGGTCGCCCTGGGCCATTCCTTATGCTGCCCTGGTTTATGCTTTGTTAAGTTCAGTTTTCTGTCCTGTAACAGTGCTCACGGTCGCTACAATTTTAACGTTTGGACCTATGAAAGGTCTTGCCATCAGTTATCTGGGGACGCTTCTGAGTGGAATTCTTGGTTATGCTATCGGCCGCAAGCTGGGTAAAGGGGGGTTGCATAACCGCTTTGGCAAGCTGGTCAAGAAAGTGTTCGATAAGCTTAAAGATGCTGGCATTGCCGGTGTGGCTACATTCCGCATTATACCTACGGGTCCTTTTATGCTCGTCAATATGGTGTTTGGTGCTGCTGGCGTATCATTGAGCAATTTTATTGCAGGGACAATTATCGGTCTTGCGCCGGGTAAGGTTGCAATTGCTTTGACAGGGGATGGCATATCAAAAGTTATCGAGAACCCGGATATCAAGAACATGGCATACCTATCAATTGGAATGGCTATATGGGTGGGTGTGATCTACTTCTCCCAGCGTCTGTCAAAAAAGTGGCAATCGCGAGAGGCCTATCGTGAGGGAGTAGCTCGTCATGTCACTTAAGATATTGTGTTTTAATATCCACGGCGGGTATGACATGAATCGTAAGCGCGATTTACGCCGTGTTCATAATCTGATGGAAGCACATGATATTGATATCGGCGTATTCCAAGAAATGGAAACACGCACTTCGCGCGGCGGTGCACTATCGGATATAGAGACGTTATCAGGGCCGGAACGTCCTCACTATCTTCCTGGTTTGGCAATGATAGAGGGTGAGGGCTGGTACGGTAACCTGATTGTCAGTCGCTACCCTATCCTGCGTGGATTGGTACATAACCTGGAGCTTAAATTTTCTTATGAACCTCGTAATGCTGTCGATGCATTAATTCAGACGCCTTTGGGAAAGATACGTATTATTGGAACGCACCTATCGTTGACACCGTGGGAGCGTTGGGATGAAGTCAAAGGACTTATCCGTCTTATGAATGAGGTAGAGGAAACCGAAAAAAATCCCATAGTACTATTGGGGGATTTTAATGAATGGAAACCGAATTCACGTCTAATCCGTCATATGAATAACCTAATGAAGGCACAGCCTTGCGGGCCTTCCTTTCCGTCGTACTGGCCTATTTTGCAATTGGACCGGGTGTGGCACGATCACTTACCTTATCCGATTGTTACGGAAGTTCTCATGCAGTCAGAAGTGCGTAAACTTTCCGATCACTTACCGATTAAGGTAACTTTAGGATAGACAGGAAAAAGGCCCCGGAAGGGCCTTTGTAATTTGTTAGCGACATGAAATGTTTTGTGTCGGTATGTATTCCCGGCCCAGCAGGGCACCACCGGCTACACCGGCAATCGTGGCTGCCGCTTGTCCGTTACCATCACCGATCTGGCTGCCGATGATGCCACCTGCGGCACCGCCTAATACTGTACCGGCAATATTGCCATCGTCACAGGCAGGGGCTTGCTGAGTGGTTTGTTGTTGTGGAACTGGTGCTTTTTCACCAGCGGATGGTTCGACAGCGGCAACCCGTTCATGGTTTGTCTCTGTCTTGCTGACAACTTCTTCCGTTACAGGTTTATCAGCGTATCTGTCTCGTGTAATAAGGGCACTGGCTGTTGCTGTCATAATGACGAGTGCTGCAATGCCGAACCCCGTAGCAATCAATTGTTTTTTCTGCATAATATGTCTCCTACAAATTCCCTCACAGGTAACAACAAACACGTTCAGTTGATAGTTCCCGGAAGCAATACCTTTTGTAAGGCCTCTGGTTGCAAATGAAAATTGTCTATATGCAGGGCACCTTGCGAGAAACCGTCAATGTCACAGGTTAATGAATACAGGTCTGTGTAGGAATGCCTTGTGCCAGCAAGGAGCCTAAACATATTCTCATTAAAGCCCTTAATTACATACTGCCGGTCACCGCTGGCCCGTAAAGGGGCGGGGATTGCCAGAAATGATAATTTTATCTGGCGTGCATCTGTCATTTCCCTGATAGAACGGCAAAATCCTTCCGTTACGGCCTTAATGAGTTGCTCAAGCGTACCCCCGTGATTCTGCCAATGTGGCAGAATACCATGATCTGTCCGGCAATCGATCTCACCAAAAGCACAGAATAAATGCGCATCACCGGGCAGACTGTTGACATAGCGCGATAGGGCAAAACGCTTCGCATCGAGCGTTCCTGAAGATAAATGGCGGGCTTGCGCGCCCATGATAAGGTGGGAATGAATTTTATATTTCTTTCCATGCCATAAGATATTCAGGCCCGCATAGCTAAGGCTATGGCTATCACCTACTAAATAAAGCGGTGTTCCATCTCCCTCATACAAATCGGGATGCAGTTTTCTATATGCGAGTAACCTCTCCAAGAATGTTCTGTATACAACCATATTTTTATATCCCTGGTCCTGCGGCTGCATGGGAATGTTATGCGCTTCTCGCAGGGATCTTTCCAGCGATGGAATATCCTGTGTAACCCACTCGGCTGTTGCGCGATAAATAAGGGCTGTATGTTTTTGTGTGTGGGAAATTTTTGGCATTGAAAGGGTCTTGTTACAGACAGCAATCCGATCATGCATAGGTAAATACAGGCATTCGTACTCCATCCTTAACGAAGCGGTATTCATATCCTCTGGATCTGCTTTTAGCGCCTTATCAAATACCTCTGTGCCTTCAGCATAGCGGCCTACCTTCATAAGGGCTTGCCCCAGGTTCGGTAGGGCTTTGGTGTAATGAGGCGCGCGCACGAGCAGCGCCTGATAAGCATTAATTGCTGGGACATGCATATTAAGCTCCCCACGCGCTACAGCCAGGTTAAATAAGGAATCGTGATCTTCAGGATTAAGGGCCGTTGCTTTTTCGAAGTGGATAAGCGCGCCTGAGATATTGCCGTTCTTGTAACAGCATAATCCATAAAGATAGAAGAAACGGCTATTTGTATTTAAATGACTTTGCTGATCACAAAGCTGCTCTGCTTCCTTATATTTTCCTTCAAGGAATAATTTGGATATGAGGCTTGTATCAGGGGCAGCGCTCAATCAGGCGGCCTTCTTTTCGGATACAATCTCATTGAGATAGCCGAGGCCTTCGTCAAATTGACCACCTACCATTTTCTCACAGTTTATAACCAGCCCCATACATTTGCTGGTGAGATTATTCCGGCCAAACATGCTCCAGGAAACGACTGTTTGCTGGCCTTGAGGTGTCAGGGTCAGCTCTGCTGTATTTGTGGCTTTAAAAGGCTTTTCAAAGTCCAGGCGGAATTGAACCAGTTCATGCGGGCGGCTATCAGTTATTGTCATTGTACCCACACCTGTTTTGGGGCCTTCCCAATGAAATGATGCGCCCACACCGCTTTCTGGTCCGGCAAATGTGCCTTTTGCTTCCGGATCGGCGCGTGCCCAAGGCGACCATGCCTGCCATTTATGCAGGTCGTTGATATGTTCAAATACAACCGCGGCAGGGGCGTTGATCGTCGCCGCACGCGTTACTCTGAACTGATCGGGTTGGCTTAATATCAGGAATGCCAGAAAGGCGGCAAGGGCTATAGCAATAATAACAAATAAGGCCATTTAAAATCCTTCTAATATTCAACGATTGTTTTAAAGCCGCCATAGCACATGCGTTGCATATCGAATGGCATTTCCTTAGGCATTTCTTTCATGCGGGGGTCTTCATGAATTTTTTTATTTACTTCATCGCGGTGCTCGCGTGACTTGTAGACAATATAGGCGAAAACCACGATTTCGTCATCTGCTGTCTTAAACCCTTTAGGGAATGTCAGGCAATAACCGGGATCGCTTAAGTCTTCCAGAACACATTCCTTGTATTCCAAAGCGCCATGATCCATCCATATTTTCCCGGCATCCTGCGCCATCTGACGGTAAGATTCGATTTTATCCTTCTTGATAGCCAGCACAAACCCGTCAACGTAATTCATGGTCTTTCTCCTTTTGTGAGTACAATTAATGTTCCATAAATTTAACGCGTGAGGAAGTCCCGGGCTCTATCGTTACGTAAATATATGGGGGAAGTCTTGTATTTCGGCTATTCCGAGTTACATTCATGTGCAGATTTAAACCGCCTATAGGAGAAAGCATTATGACCGCAGCTGTTCAGAAATCAGCCTCTACAGTTATTATCCCTGACAAGATTGTTTACACCGCTGAAGCGACCTCGACCGGCGGGCGTGAAGGGCGCGGCAAGACAGCAGATGGCAGGCTGGACATCAAACTGGATAAACCGGTTGAAATGGGCGGTAAGGGTGAGGGTGCCAATCCCGAGCAGCTTTTTGCGATAGGTTATTCAGCTTGCTTCCTCGGTGCTCTGAAATTTGTTGCTGGTCAAAGCAAGGTACAGGTTTCTGACGATGCTTCTGTTACAGCCCGCGTGGGTTTCGGTCCTATTCCTAATGGTTTTGGCCTGCAGGTTGAACTGAAAATCAATCTCCCGGGTACTGACCGTGCAGTGGCTCAGGATTTGGTCGGCAAGGCGCATATTGTTTGCCCATACTCAAATGCTACACGTGGCAATGTCGATGTGACGCTAACAATTGTTTGATTGTGAAGCGCATAAATAAAAAGCCCCTCGGTTGAGGGGCTTTTTTGTTAGATTTTGTCTGGGGAGCCATCGCTTCCAGACTTTAATTTCTTTTTGATCCTTTCCATCATTGATGGCTTATCTGCCTTTATGGCGTCTGACTCTTCTTTATCTGGCACCTCTGTCTCTTCGCGCTCCTGATGATGTTCATGAGTTTCCTCGTTCTCGGGCATAGACTTTGCCGGAGATTCTATCAGTTTTGGCTCTTCTTTGTGTTCGTGCTTCTTTTTTTGTGTGTTCTGGTGATTGCCATGTGGCCCATCATGATTCATGCCATGGTGCATGCCTTCCATCCCATGAACCATGGAGGCATCGATCTTTACCTTATCAGGATTGCCCGGATAGTTACGGATGATTGCATTCATCAGCGAAATTTCCTGACTTTGATCGGTGATGATATCAAGGCACATCAGCTCCAGATAGCCATTTCGTGCTGATGGATTCTTTAAATAATCATGCGACATATCAAGTGCGGCCTGATGATGGACAATCATGGCCTTGGCAAATTGCACATCGCGTGTAGAGACTTCTTGATGACGGGTTGATTGCGCCAGACGACTTGGCGCAGGTTGGCGAATGAATTTCTGAATTTGGCCCCAGTCTTTGATTGCGATCTGCCGGATTTCCGGCTTCTCACCAACGGCAGGTTTTATATACGACTGCACCATATCCAACATTCCGATTTCGAATGTCTGGTTATGAATGATTCCGCGCGCCAATTTCTTCAGCGCTTCATTACGCGCCTTGGGGTCCCTTAGATACTGTTCTGACATTGTGAGCGCGCCCGCATGATGGGGGCGCATGCCTTTAATGAACTTTAGGTCAGCAGATTGCTCTGACTTCCCGACGTAACCGTACCAAGATGTACCAACGCGGGGGCCAGGGGTATATCCGGGCTCTATCATCGCCATAGCGGGCAGGCTGGTAACCAGCAAGGCGGACAACAGTGATATATAAGCATACTTTCTCATTTTTAATCCTTTTCGCTGACTGACGTTATTTTTTGACATATTCATGCTATGGCGTAAATTACCCGTTAGTAAATGCTAATTCACCTCATGTTTTCAAGCGTTGAAGATAAAATTATGTTTTCTGTTTAGCGCGAAGCGTTATGATCGGCAAAGTTTATAGGGGGATGCCAGCAGATGCCATTTAACCGGTTTGTAAAAGGCTTTCATCTGTTCCAGCATAAATATTTCAGGAACAGCGATGTGTACAAAGAGCTGACAACTAAAGGGCAAAACCCTGAGGCTCTGGTTATTGCTTGCTGCGATTCCCGGAACGATCCCGCATTGTTGATGCAATCCCAACCGGGGGATTTGTTTGTTGTGCGCAATGTGGCGGCTATTGTGCCGCCGTACCAGCCCGACGATAATTATCACGGTACCAGCGCCGCCATTGAATTTGCGGTGAAGGGGCTTAAAGTCAAAGAGATCATTGTATTGGGCCATTCCATGTGTGGCGGTGTGCAGGCGCTGGCTAATCATGATCCGAACGCAAAGGATAAATTTGAATTCCTGACTCACTGGATTTCAATCGGTGATATGGCGCGTCAGAAAGTCGACGCGCTTTATCCCAGCGCCACGCCCGAGCATCGCCAATGCGCGATTGAGAAAGAAGTCATCGTCACATCACTTAACAACCTTCTGACATTCCCCTGGATTAAATCAGCCGTCGACGATGGCAAGATTACCTTGCATGGCTGGTATTTTGACATGAAGAACGGCAACTTGCTGGATTATGATATTTCAACGGGTGTTTTTAATGAATTAACTCACCCAAATCCGGACGAATTCCTGCATTTCCGCCGCCGAAAGGGTGATCGCGCCTGATCCAATTACCATATTTGACAATTTGTCGCCCTAATGGCTAGATTGCCGCCTCACAAAGGTAAAAACTATCATGGCAGATATCGTCACAGTAGGTGCAGGTCCTGTTGGTCTATGGCTGGGCATCAATCTGAAAAAATGGAACCCTGGCTTGGATGTTCAGGTTTACGAACGTAATCAGGTATACGAGCGCAGCCATATTCTGCGGCTACGTCACCTGGCAACCACTTTGTATGCCAGACATGATGGCAGTGATCGCGAAAGTCGGTTTTATCAAAATGTATTGGGTCGCAGTCTGACACAGGCTTTTATAGAAGCTACTGGTTACGTATTTATTCGTACGAATGATCTCGAAGATGAATTGAAGTCATACGCTTCTGATCTGGGCGTAAGAATTGCATATGAAAAAATTCTGAGCCCGCGAGACGCTGAATCCAGGCATCCTGAGTGCCGTCATTTCATTGCCGCCGACGGTGCTCGCAGTCCGCTACGTGAGTATCTGATGGGTGAGGATATGACCGGGCTGAAATCTACGAAAGAATACCCGTTACGATATGTTGCGGAGGTCAAATATCAGGCGCAGGGTCAGGTTGGCAAGCTGGGTGTTTTTGGCAATCAGTATAAGGCGAATAAGTCATTGCCCCACACAGTATTTGAATATGTAGGACGCGAAAAAGGCGGAATCACTCCTGTGACTTTGCGGGCGTTCCTTGATAAAGCTACATACGAATCCATACCGGAAGCAACATTCAGAAATCCGCTATCTATTGATGCTGCGAATATGCCTGACAGCTTGCGTCAGACCGTCACGACATATATGGATGTGCGCCGACTAAAGGCGGCAGAACAGGCGCTCGCTGACTCCGTGAAGGTGACGAAGCTGATACTCAGTATGTATGCTGCCCGCCGCTTTGCCATTATGCATGAAGATAAGGCTTGGTTTATGGCGGGTGATTCTGCCATGGGTGTTCCTTATTTCCGCGCCTTAAATGCAGGATTCTTTATCAGCAGCCAGTTGGCTTATATTCTGACCAGACGTATCTCTCCTGAAAACAAGGTGAAGGCTTACAATACTGTAAGGCCTGTTGATATTGCATGGGAATTTGCAACAGCCCGCAGCAAGGATTTACTCTTGCAGGCCTATCAGGATTTCAGCAAAATCAGCAGCGAAGTACCTTGGGAATTTATGACTTTCGACCGTCAGACAACGGAAGCATTAAAGGACAGGAGCCGGAAATATGAACCTTGATAAATTCATAGATGAAATGCCCAAAGTTGAATTGCACCTTCATATTGAAGGTTCGCTGGAGCCTGAATTGATGTTCGAATTGGCGCAACGAAATCAGGTCACGCTGCCTTTCAAAACGGTCGACGAAGTACGCCAAGCTTATAATTTCAGCAATCTTCAGGATTTCCTGGATATCTATTACAAGGGCATGAGCGTTCTGCAGACTGAACAAGACTTCTACGACCTTACCATGGCGTATCTGAAGCGCGTGGCGGGACAGAATGTCATGCACACAGAAATCTTCTTTGACCCGCAGGGGCATACGGAACGCGGCGTAGCTTTTGAAACGGCTTTGAACGGCATTACGCGTGCGCTTGATGATGGGCGTGCACAATTGGGCGTAACATCACACCTCATTATGTGCTTCCTCCGTCATCTGAGTGAGGAAAAAGCCTTTGAAACATTAAAGCAGGCTATTCCCCATAAAGACAAAATTCTCGGCGTGGGCCTCGATAGCTCTGAAATGGGGCATCCCCCATCAAAATTTGAACGTGTTTTTGCTGAAGCAAAAAAGGAAGGGTTTCTTCTAGTAGCCCATGCAGGTGAAGAAGGCCCGCCGGATTATGTTTGGGAAGCCCTTGATGGTTTGAAAATTGATCGTATGGATCACGGTAATCGCTCACTGGAAGATGGCGCGCTGGTTAAGCGTATTGCGAATGATGGAATCGCTCTGACTGTATGCCCGCTCAGCAATCTGCGCCTGTGCGGTGTTAAGGATATGAAAGATCATCCGCTAAAGAAGATGCTCGATCTGGGCCTGAAGGCAACGGTAAATTCTGATGATCCGGCCTATTTCGGCGGTTACATGACAGAGAATTTCAAGGCTGTTGCAAATGCACTGAAACTTACCCGGGAAGATTTATTGACCCTGACGCGTAATGGTATCGAAGCAAGCTTCGTCAGCAATGATGAGAAGACCCGCATGAATCAGCGCCTCGAGAAGTTTGCCTTAAGTGCCTGATGATGTCGTAATAATTGGGGCTGGGCCTGCGGGCCTTATGGCGGCTGAAACATTGTCGTCCCAAGGTATAGCTGTAACCATTTATGAACGCATGCCCACAGCGGCACGCAAATTCCTGATGGCCGGGCGTGGTGGCCTAAATCTCACGCATTCAGAACCACTGGAGAAATTCTTGGCCCGATATGGTGCGGCAGAGGAATTTCTAACTCCTTATATCCAGGATTTTACTCCCCATGATTTGCGATCGTGGTGCGAAGGATTGGGGCAGGAAACCTATATAGGCTCCAGTGGCCGCGTATTTCCGAAGGCCATGAAGGCCTCTCCCTTATTACGGGCATGGCTGGCGCGATTGCAAACAGCAGGTGTCAAAATAGAGTATGGACATATGTGGCGGGGGTGGGACGGCGCTGATCTTGTTTTTAATGATACTAAAAAAATTGAGGCCAAAGCCGTGTTGCTGGCGCTTGGCGGGGCATCATGGGCCAAGCTCGGTAGTGATGGCTCATGGGTAAATATACTGGCGGCCAAGAATGTGAATATTGCTCCTTTACGGCCAGCAAATTGCGGATTTGTGACCGCATGGTCGCCCATATTCCGCACAAAATTTGCAGGACAGCCTGTGAAGCCTGTTGTGCTGTCTTGTGGTGAGCATGAAACGCAGGGCGAGGTTATGATCACCCAGGCAGGTATAGAAGGTGGAGCTGTCTATGCTTTGTCTTCAATCATACGCACGGAAATTGAGAGTAAGGGAAAATGCATTGTCACACTTGATCTGCGTCCGGATATTACTCTGGAAGATCTGCAGCAACGCCTGAAGAAACCGCGCGGCCGAGATACTCTTTCTAATCATCTCCGTAAGGCTGGCGGGCTTTCGCCGGTGGCCATAGGCTTGGTCAATGAAGTGCTGCATCAAAAGAAGGGAGCCGATCCTGCCCGCCTCATAAAAGCACTTCCCCTTACGCTTACAGGTACGGCGGGAATTGAACGTGCCATATCGTCCGCAGGGGGCATTAAACTAAACGAAGTTGATCAGGGCTTCATGCTGAAGAAAATACCCGGCGTATTTGTGGCGGGCGAGATGCTGGATTGGGAAGCGCCGACCGGTGGCTATCTGTTACAGGCAACCTTCAGTACAGGAGTGCAGGCGGCCAAAGGTATTATTGCTTTTTTAAACGCTGGCTCTCGGACTTAAGTTGACCGCAGGCCGCCAAAATATCTTCGCCACGGGGGCGGCGAATAGGGGCATCAAGTCCTCCATCTTCCAGTATACGGGCAAAAGCCATGATGCGGTTACGGCTTGAGCATTCAAAATCGCTATTGGGCCACTTGTTGAATGGAATAATATTCACCTTGGCTGGTATCTCATTCAGAATGTCGATCAATTCATGGGCGCAATTATCGCTGTCATTGACGCCAGCCAGCATTACATATTCAAATGTAATTCTGCGATTTTCACTTGTGCCGGGATATTGGCGGCATGCTTCCAGCAATTCTTCCAGCGGGTACTTATTATTGATCGGCATAATACTGCTACGCAGATCATTGTTAGGCGCATGCAGGGAAATAGCCAGGTTTACGCCTAACTCTTCACCGCATTGCACGATCTGGGGAACGACACCAGATGTCGAAAGGGTGATGCGGCGTTTTGATATGCTCAGGCCATCTTCATCCATACAGATTTTGAGGGCTTTGGCCACGTTATCGTAATTATAAAGTGGCTCACCCATGCCCATCATGACGATATTGGTAAGGTCGCGGCCATTCTGGGGGCCTGACTTTTCGTTTACCTTGGGCCATTCTTCCAGAACGTCTCTGGCGTGCATGATCTGTTGCAGGATTTCATGAGGACCCAGGTTACGGACAAGCGGTTGGGTACCCGTGTGGCAGAACCGGCAGGTAAGGGTGCAGCCTACTTGTGAAGATACGCATAGCGTGCCGCGGTTTTCTTCCGGGATGTACACTGTCTCAATCTGCTGACCATCACTCATGGCCAGAAGCCATTTAATGGTGCCGTCTGTTGAACGCTGTTCGGTAATAACAGTAGGGCGTTCTATAGAGTAGTAATCTGTAAGTAAAGCCCGCATCTCTTTGGGCAGGTTTCGCATGCTTTCGAAATCTTTGACCCCGCGCTGGTAAATCCAGTTCCAAACTTGCTTGGCGCGAAATTTGGGCAGATCATGGATGGCGAGAGCTTCCTGCATTTCAGGCAGGCTCATGCCAATAAGCGCCATACGCCCCGACGCATCAACGCGGGGTGCTGCAAATTTGCTGGCATGTGAAGAAACGCTCATGGTTTCCAGGCTCCTTTTTGGCGGGCTGAAACTACATGAAACAGCAGGAAAAAGCAAAAAATCATAGATATTGCTTTAACAAGGCCAATAGTTCCTCTTTATCACGATGTATTTGATCCATCGTTGCCGCATCGGGAAGTTGCCCTTGGCGGGCATTTTCTTCAATACCCAGAAGCCTGTTAGCCAGCATCATGCCGCCCACTTGGCCGGCAGTAGATTTAAGAGAATGAGCGCTAATGGCCAAATTCTCTGCATCTCCGTTGGTATAAGCTTGTTGGATATCAGCAGAAAGCTTGATGGTATTATCAATAAAAGTCTGCAAAAGTTTTCCAAATTCCGGCCCCGCAATGACACGCAAGCGCTCCAGAATAGGCGTATCCAAAACTTGGGCCACAGAATTTTCTAAGGAGTCCTGGTTGCTGTCAGATGTGTTGTCATCATGGACCAGCCACTTCTTCAGCATACTTTCCAGTTCACCCTCACGAATAGGCTTGCTGAGATAGTCATTCATGCCAACATCAAGGCAACGCTCCCGGTCGCCCTTCATGGCAAAAGCTGTAAGCGCGATAATCGGAACTTCACGGGTTTCCGGGTGACGTCGCATTGTAACTGTGGCCTCAAACCCATCCATCTCTGGCATCTGGCAATCCATAAAGATTAAATCGTATTTGTTTTCCAGTGCGGCCTGGACAGCCAGTTTGCCATTCTCAACAATATGGGGTTGTAATTTATATTGTCCCAGCATGGCATTCAGTACCTCGCGATTTACGGGGTTATCTTCGGCGACCAGAACCTTCTTATCACTGAAATCAAACTTTTCTTCTTTATGAACGCCATTGCCGTTAAGTCCACGTTTAGTGTATCGGGTGACCAACGGCGTGTTTATGTTTTCATCGCGTGCTTTACGCAGAAGGCTGATGATTGAAATGAGTTCAGAGGGCCGTACAGGCTTAGTCAAGTAACCCTTTATACCCGCTTCAATAACAAACTGGCTATCACTACGCGTGGGCTTGGATGTGGCCAAAATCATAATGACATTCTGAAGGTTATCTTCCTGACGCACGCGATGCGCCACTTCAATGCCGGTTTCATGCTCCAGTGAAAAGTCTAGTATCAGGAAATCATAAGGTTTTCCTTCTTCATGTGCCCGTTTCAGCTCTGCAATCGCTTCATCGCCCTTACTGACCGTAATAATATCGGCCTGATAAGACTCCAGTTGATCTTTCATAATCTCTTGGGCAACGCGGTTGTCATCCAGAACAAGTATTCTCAAATCCTGAAGTTTGTGAGATTCATCATGCGATAATTTGTGCACTCCGAAATCTTCTGCAATCGGAAGGGTAATTGTAAAATGGAATCGTGAGCCTTCGCCAGGCGTGCTTGAGACATCTATCTTACTGCCCATCATTTCCACAAGCTGGCTACTGATAGACAAGCCCAAGCCCGTTCCGCCAAAGCGCCTTGTCGTTGATGTGTCTGCCTGATCAAACTTATTGAATATTTTGCCGATTTTTTCAGCAGGAATACCAATGCCTGTATCCTCAACGGTAAAGCGAATGCGCGCCTGTCCATCTTTAAGTTCAAGCGGTTCTATGTCGAGCAGAACATACCCTTTATCAGTAAATTTCACGGCATTGCCGCAGAGGTTAAGTATAACCTGACGAATGCGGCCCGGATCCCCTATCACTTGTGGAGGGCAGCCTGGCCGGATACGCAGATAAAATTCAATACCTTTTTCCTGTGTCCGGATAGATATCAAATCAGAGATGTCTTCACACAGGGACTGAAGGTCGACAGGGATGTTCTCCAACTCCAGTTTACCAGCCTCAATCTTGGAAAAATCAAGAATGTCATTCAGGATCTGCATTAATGAGTCTGCCGAATGATCGACAGTTTCAGCGTAATGTTTCTGTCGTGGATCAAGCTTTGTATCAAGTAACAGGCGTGTCATGCCGATGATGCCGTTCATCGGCGTACGGATCTCATGGCTCATATTGGCCAGGAATTCGCTCTTGGCCTGATTGGCGCGATCAGCTTCTTCTTTAGCTTTTTCCAGGTCCGTAATGTCTGTATGGGCACCGACAACACGTACGGGTTTTCCATCCTCATCTTTTTCACTGATCGCGCGTATAAGGATGTATCGTATTTCACCATTCTTATGGAAGAATCTATAGATAGCGGAAAATTCAGGTATTTCGCCCGAAGACATTTGTGCAAGCCTGTGGGCCATAGAGGGCGCATCGTCCGGGTGAATAAGCGCGCGCGCCGCTGACCTTGTATTAGGGATTTCGTGATCTTGATAGCCTAGCATGGATTTCCAGCGCGGGGAGAACCAGAAGCTGTCTTCTGTTACATCCCATTCCCAAACGCCATCTTGCGTGGCTGAGAATGCAAGCTCCAGGAATGTTTGCTGCCGGACAAGCAGCTCTTCCGCTTCCTTTCGTTCTGTGATGATATCTGTGAACATAATAACGCCACCGACATCGCCATTGCTTTCGTACCAAGGATGAACAGCCCACTGCATCCACATGATCCGTCCGCTTTTCAGAACGACCTTTTCTTCATTTACAGATGATGATTTACCGTTCAGACACTCTTCAAGCACATTACGCCAGTGAACAGGCATGTTAGGAAATACATCATAATGAGATTTGCCAACAATAGTGGCATCCTTAAGCCGGAAGTCCTGATACCATTTACGGCTAACAACCAGATAACGCATATCGCGATCACACATCGCAATGGCTGCTGGCGTATTTTCAATAAAATCCCGCAATTGGTCGCGTGAGAAGCGAATAATCTTTTCATTCTCGTAAATGCGAATGCCCAGAAACAGCGCCAGGGATATAAGCGCAGACAATGTAAAGCCGACAATAAGAATAGCTGTTTCAGGCAGACGGTTATGATTGAGGAGCATTTGCGGCATGGGCATGATGGTAAATACCCAGGGATGGCTGGTAACGTTGGCCTCAATCTTAGTTATATAACGTTCCGGGGCGTTATATCCTTCTGGGCGGTTGCTATAGAATTCGCGCCCGTTTTCTGAAACTGAAATATAATATTTGTCTTTCAGATTGCCTGTCAGGACGTTGCCGATTAAACGGTTCATCAGTTTCTGAGTATGAAATCCTGCAGCTATGATGCCGTCGTATTTTCCATCTATATAAACGGGATGATAATATCCAAATCCAGTTGAATTATCGATGAGAAGCTGCATAACGCCCGTGGTTTGAGCCTCGCCGGTTTCTTTGGCCTTGGCCATGATAGGGGCGCGCTCCGGGTTTTTCCCTAGGTCAATATTCAGTAATTTCTTTTCCATCTCCTTGGGCATTGACAAGCCGGTATAGTTATCCGGCCTGACCCACGAGATCACGATTACAGGGGGAAAGTGATCTAAATATTCCTGAGCGTCCTGGCGCCAGACATCTTCAGGAATGCGTTTATGCGCCTCCCAACGTTTGGCGAAGCGGTCTAGCGCGGAATAGGTTTCGCCCATGTACTCCTGAATGCCGGCCTGTATAAAAGAGGCATCCTGATGGATGCTGTATATAAAGTCTTTATCATCCTGGCTGCGCAGAGCAGACCATAGAGAAAGAGTAATAATGATGAGGGACATCAGGATCGGCAAGGGCAGCCATAACGGCGTTTTATCCGAAATCTCGGCCGCCGCGAGGATAAAGCATGTGCCAACAACAATAAAAATTAAGGATGTATGCAACGCCATCCCGGAAAAATTTTTCCAGGCCAATGTAGAATCTACGCCCATGATATATCCCATCATGGTAATAAGCGCGATGGAAATGACCACTCCGCCCATGAAAGCTACGAGGAACGGGTGGCAGAGCCTATGAAAACGCGGTACCCTATAACCCGTTAGAGTAAGTACGGCAAAACCAGATAGTAAGAAGCAGATACAGGCATTCAAGGTCATGCGACCCGGCGCTGATGATCGAAAATCCGTAAATGGGGTTACAAACAGCGTATCAATACCCAGCGACGTTTTTGTGATATACTCATATATAGTAAGCGTTGCTATAAGTATGACGGCCAAACTCGCTATGAGCGCAGCTTTTAATTTATGCGCTAGCCAGAACAAAAGGGCTGTGGCGATCATAAAAAAACAAAGCGCAGTATTAAATTTCATAGGCGCAAAGTCGGGGCGGATCTGAACCAGCGATATATTATGCAGATACCATCCGGCCATGACGCTCATAGCCAGTAAGGCAATTATGAAGCTGCAAATCTTTATAAAGGTAAGGTTTAAAAAACGCATTATGCCCTCTGGCGTGAATCAGATATCAGGCTATCATCACTCATAGCGTCGCACTATAATAAGCTGGAACACTGCGTATAAATACCCGGGTTTTCCCGAACTTTCCCTTTTCTATAATAGCATAATACCGAGGTAATATTCATGAACAAGCTGAATCGTATTATCTGCGTTGATGACGAGGCAGACATGCGTATGCTCATTAAAATGTCACTTGAAAATGTAGGCGGCTATGAAGTTATGGTATGTTCTTCGGGCCAGGAACTTCTGGATAAAATCACTCATTGGAATCCTGAATTAGTCATTTTGGATGCTGTTATGCCGGGTATGGATGGGCTGGAGACTTTAAAGCAGCTACGCATACAGGATAAATACGCGGAAATGCCTGTAATATTTATGACAGGTAAGGCCAGAGAGCGTGAGCATGAGTTCAAAGATGCGGGCGCTCTGGGTGTAGTTACAAAGCCCTTTGACCCAATCTACCTTGCGCAGGATGTTCAAAAACTATGGGAATCTTCGCACAATGGATGACGAAAAGCGGCAGGAATTCGAAAAAGCTTTTTTTCAGCTGCGGCAGGCGTACTTGCGGCGTCTTATAAATACTATCCGGATTATAGACAACATACTGGAGCTTGAAGAATATAAGCTTCCCAAACGTGAAGACGCTATAAGAGCGCAATCGCTTGTTCACGGTTTAGCAGGGTCTGGTACGACGTTTGGTTTTCCAGAGATTACTGAAGTTGGTCGCGATGCAGATCATTTTTTCGAGTTTATGATCCGCGAGATGAAAGAGGGGGAATCCGTCAATCCTGATAATTACAAGGCTATGCAAATGTGGCTGAAGAAGACGCAGCAGGTTTGCCAGGAGGTCTGCCACAGGGTTCACTTGGCTAATCCGGAATCCGCAAACAGTAATATATATCTTAGCCCCGGCACTAAAGGTCATGCGCATATCCTTGTTGTGGATGACGATATGGAGGTGGCAAATGCCATTGCCCAAGGACTGCAGGCAAATGGCATGACGACACAAATTTCAGCAAATGGAGAAGATGCTCTGCATTATCTGGCGCGTGTACGCCCTGATATGATCCTCTTAGATGTGGCGCTTAGGGGAATAGATGGCTTGGAGGTCTTGCAGCAGATTAAACAAAATTCTGAATTTTTGGATATCCCCGTGATCCTTTTGGCCACCCGTACCGCAGAGGGTGAAGAAGAGTTCGCACGCCGTGCCGGTGCTTTGGACTACATACGAAAACCCATTAATATAAAAACAATTTCGGGCCGCGTGCGAGACGGCCTAAATCAATCGCGGGACGAGTCTCAATCAATATAATTCTTATCGCGCAGAATTTTATTTTGCCCAAAATCCTCGGAGACAGCCAGAATAAAGGCAAGAAGGGCTGTCAGGATGCCTAATGAGGCAATGATTTTGGCGAATAATTCCCAGGCAAGGCCAGTCCACCAAAGTTGCATCACGATCAATCCGGCAATTCCGATAATCAGGGCAACCAGCAGTACAAAAAGTATTTTTGTGCGAACGGCGGGTAAGTCATAGTCAACGGCTGTAATAAAGGAGATCACAGCGCCAGCGATACTTAATGTCACTACGGCCTTCACAAAGGTTTCCCACTCAAGAAACTCTGTCCACATCTGCGCCAGCAACAGCAGGGATCCTAAAATTCCTGTGGCCATCAAGGCATAGAATAATATTTTCCCGCGAATTTTCATGGGCACTAGACTTCACGCTTCATAATGGTCAGGAATGCTTCACGCTGGAAGAAAATAAGTTCCCGGCGTGATTCACGCTCCATTGTGACAACTTCCCAACCCTCTTTGGCATTTTTGTTCAGGAATTCTGAATATCGCTCCGGGTTAACACGTGACCCACCCAAAAAAATAGATCCCAGGAGCGGTTCGCGGTAAATGGCGACTTTATATTCATATTTTTGGGCAGTCATAGTTACCCCTTCAGTTTAGCAGTCAGAATATCATTCACGGCTGCCGGGTTCAGTTTGCCGCCAGATACTTTCATGACTTGGCCGACGAAGAATCCGAATAGCTTGTCCTTACCGGAACGGAACTCTGCAACTTTGTCCGGGTTGGCTGCCAGCACTTCATTGATGACTTTCTCAATCGCGCCTGTATCAGTCACCTGCTTCAGGCCTTTTTCCTCAACAATAGTGGCGGGGTCTTTGCCGCTGGTGAACATTTCGGCGAATACATCCTTGGCGATTTTGCCCGAGATGGTGTTATCGCTGATCAATTCCACCAGCTTACCGAGATGGTCAGCGCTGATCGGGCTTTCAGATATGGTCTTATTACCATCCTTGTTCAGCACAGCCAGCAATTCGTTCATCAGCCAGTTAGCAACCAGTTTCGCATCGCGGCCTTTTGCTGCGGCCTCGAAATAGTCAGCACGGCTACGCTCGGCAATCAGAACGCTGGCGTCATACGCGCTCAGGCCGTAATTCTTCATGAACCGGTTTTTCTTCTGGTCGGGCAGCTCCGGCAGTGATTTCTTGATGCCATCAACATATTCAGGTTTCAGCACCAGCGGCAGCAAGTCCGGGTCCGGGAAATAACGATAATCATGTGCCTCTTCCTTGGAGCGCATGGAGCGTGTCTCGCCCTTGGCGGGGTCCCACAAACGTGTTTCCTGCTTGATCGTGCCGCCACCCTCAAGGATTTCAACCTGACGGCGGGACTCGTAAGCAATCGCCATTTGCACGGCTTTAATAGAGTTTACGTTCTTGATTTCGCAACGCGTTCCAAGCTTTTCATCGCCGACACGGCGCATGGAAAGGTTGACGTCTGCACGCATAGATCCTTCATCCATATTGCCATCGCATGTTTCAAGATAACGCAAAATCATGCGTAGCTTGGAAAGATAGGCGGCAGCCTCTTCAGCACCGCGAATATCCGGGCGGGAGACGATTTCCATCAGCGCTGTGCCTGAACGGTTCAGGTCTACGAATGATTTCGCAGGATGCTGGTCATGCAGGGACTTACCGGCATCCTGTTCCATATGCAGGCGTTCGATGCGCACAGGCTTTACGGTACCATCAACCAGATCGATTTCAATCTGGCCTTCGCCGACGATCGGGTGCTGGAATTGGGAAATCTGGTAACCTTGCGGCAGGTCAGGGTAGAAATAATTTTTACGTTCAAAGACCGAATGAAGATTGATCTGCGCATTCAGGCCCAGGCCTGTGCGTACGGCCTGTTCAACACAGTACTCATTCAAGACAGGCAGCATGCCGGGCATGGCGGCATCTACAAAGCTTACCTGGCTGTTTGGTTCAGCGCCAAAATCTGTCGAGGCACCTGAAAAAAGCTTTGACTGCGACGTAATCTGCGCATGGACTTCCATACCGATCACGATTTCCCAATCGCCTGTTTCACCTTTTACAATCTCAGCCATAGTCTTTACCTTCGTTAAGTTTTAATAGTTAGTCACGACGCCCGTATTGAGACACGCATTTTGAACGTGCTTTTATATAGCGTGGCGGAAAATCACGACTCTCCATAAGGAATGTCAGCAAATCATCAAAGGGCCGCCTATAGGTTTTGCTCAGTTGCAGGAAAGCAGGAACTTCCTCATCCCAATAAGGGGCCATTTCCTTGTTTACGCAACGGCACATCGCATCTGCATCTTTATCCGTTTTTACAAGTTTATAGATGTCGTGAGCATGTGTGCATTTGTAATATGTGGCGGCGCGTCCCGGTATACCTATGCAGGGGCCATATATTTGTCCGTAGAGCTTATGTTTTTCTATGCCTGCACCTTCGCCCGTGGCCAGATAGCTACGTTCAGCTTGGGTAAGGGCAGGACGATATAGCTGCGTCGACAGGCACACACAGTATTCCTCATTGTCCAGTTCAGAAAGCGTAGCATCAGGCTTGGACATGCAGCGTGCATAAAATTTCTGCGCCAGCGGTTTAATGGCGCTGCTTGTTTCAGGAATGCTAAGCGACGGGCCTGCAGGTATAACATCCTGGGCCTGTGCTGTAAGGGGGAAAAGCGCAAGCGCCCCCCACAGCATTAGGCAGACAAACAGAATGATGTTCCTGTGCATCATGGCGTTGGTGACAATGTCGCTGGTGCGGGTGCTGTAGGTGTAGGCGACAAGGTCGGTACTGCAGCGGGGGTTGCGGGCGCAGGTGCCGCAGCGGCAGGTGCAGGCTGAGCCGCTGGCTTGGCGCTACAGGCAATCAGGTTGTTCAGGTTCTGGCTTTTAACCTTGGGGTTGCTTACGACACCATACATGGGGTTTGCCATGGTCATGGCAGGGTCCCTTTGCAAAGATTCTGTCATAGTGGTGGTGCCTTTGCCCTGATACCACTCGGCAGTAATCTGCGCGGCACAGTTGCAGACTGAAGGAATGTCAAAGCCCTTGTTGAGTTCATATAGCTTCTTGTTGTTCACGCATTCAAAATCAAACATGTCTTTGGCGACCAGTTCGGTGCAGGGCGCATAGACATCGGTGAGAACCTTCTTAAATGCAAACTGCCCTTCAGGCGTCTTCTGGGATGAAGCGGCCAGTTCTTCAGCTGTGATGGCTGTCATCACGCGTGCAGAAGTGCAGGCACACAAATCGTGCATACTTTTGGGGCTGCCTTTTTTCAGGCCTTTAATGCACTGGGCAAAATATTCATTCGCCTGGTCACGGTTAACAGGGGTCGCTATGGCGGGTAGTGCCGCCATTGTGATGATGACGCAGAACAGGGCAGGAAGGATATATTTCATTCTAATCTCCTTTAGGCAGCTTTCTTCACTACCATTTGTGGGACGGCAGTAAAGGCAGCCGTTTTTTCAATATAATCACCGATGCGGAAAACGGTTTCTTCATCCCATGGGCGGCCGAGGATTTGCAGGCCCAAAGGCAGGCCCTTGGAGTCAAGGCCCGCAGGCACAGACATGCCAGGTAAACCAGCCAATGATGCAGGGATTGTGAAAACGTCATTCATGTACATTTTCAGCGGATCGTCATCATTCTCACCGATCGCGAACGCGGCAGAAGGCGCCGTGGGTGTCAGGATGACGTCGCATTGTTTGTAAGCGTTGACGAAATCTTCGTATATCAGGCGGCGGAGCTTTTGCGCCTTGATGTAGTAAGCATCATAGTAACCAGCAGACAGCACGTAGGTGCCAATCAGGATACGACGCGTCACTTCGCTGCCGAAACCTTCAGCGCGCGTGCGACCGTACATGTCATTCAGGTTTTCACCTTCTACGCGTTGGCCGTAGCGTACGCCGTCATAACGAGCAAGGTTCGACGAACACTCTGCTGGCGCAATAATGTAATAGGTTGGCAGTGCATATTTTGAATGGGGCAGGGAAATATCGACAATTTCAGCGCCACCGGCTTTCAGCCATTCAATGCCTTTTTGCCAGATATTACTGATTTCTGCCGGAATGCCTTCAACGTTGTATTCTTTTGGAATGCCGACTTTCAGGCCTTTCACGTTTCCCGTCAGGGCCGCCGCAAAATCAGGTACAGGCTTGTTGGCTGACGTACTATCTTTGGGATCATGACCTGACATTGACTTCAGGACAATTGCGCAATCCTCAACATTGCGGGCAAAAATACCCGGTTGATCAAGCGAGGAAGCAAAAGCAATTACGCCCCAGCGGGAGCAGCGGCCATAAGTCGGCTTGATACCGGCAATGCCGCAGAAGGCCGCAGGCTGGCGGATGGAGCCGCCCGTGTCTGTGCCCGTCGCTGCCATACATGAACGTGCGGCCACAGCAGAGGAAGATCCGCCAGATGAACCACCAGGCACGAGGTCGACATTGCTGCCATCGTTGCGTTTCCAGGGGCTGATGACATTACCGAAGGCAGATGTTGTATTCGATGAACCCATCGCAAATTCGTCAAGATTGGTCTTGCCCAGGAATACAGCGCCGTCAGCCAGCATTTTGCCGGATACGGTGGATTCATATTGCGGGACAAAGTTGCTGAGGATCTTGCTGCAGGCCGTTGTGCGAACACCCTTGGTGCAGAACAAATCTTTCATGCCGATGGGAATACCCTCGAGGGCACGCATCTCACCGGATGCAATTTTCTTATCGGACTCCTTGGCGGCAGCTAACGCCAGTTCAGGCGTTTCTGTCACATAGGCATTCAGGTGACGCGTTTCTTCCATCACCTTGATGTGGGCCTGCGTCAGTTCAGTCGCTGAAAATTCTTTCTTCTTCAGTCCTGCAAGAGCCTGGGCAATAGTTTGATTGGTCAGTTCTGTCATAGTGATTACTCCACCACTTTCGGGACGACGAAGAAGCCTTCCATGCTTTCGGGGGCGTTTGCCAGAATCTCTTTCTGGTAACCGCCATCAGTAACCGCGTCAGGACGCAGTTTCAGGTCGATATTCACGACATTTGCCAAGGGGGCCACGTTGTCTGTGTTTACTTCACCCAGCATCTCAACCCATTTAACGATCCCGGCGACCTGGGGTGTAAATCTCTCCAGCTCCTGTTCGCTGAGTTTCAGACGGGCCAGACCTGCGACCTTGCGCACGGTTTCCTTATCAATGGACATGCTTGTTATTCCTTTGTAATTTGTCTTAATCTTTTACACTGCAGCCCTTTGGCGAGCAAGCGCAACATGACCCTCGGATTACTAAGAGATATCATTGATTCATGTCCGGAAAATGTCCGGCTTCTGGGCCTTGATATTGGCGAACGCACTATTGGGGTGGCGCTGTCGGATTCCGGGCACAGCATAGCTACACCGCTAAAGCTGGTCGAGCGCACGAAATTTACGAAAGACATCCTGGAGCTGAAGAAAATCATTACCGATTACGCCATCGGTGGATATGTGCTGGGATATCCTGTGAATATGGATGGGACTGAAGGGCCGCGCTGTGACTCGATCAAGGATTTCGGGCGTGAGATGTCCAACCACCCGGAAGTATTCGGGCAGGCCCCCTGGATCGCACTCTGGGATGAAAGGTTATCCACAGTCTCTGTGAACAAGTTCCTGATCGAGGATGTGGATATGTCAAGAACGAAGCGCAAACAAAATGTAGATAAGCTGGCAGCCCAATTCATTCTGCAGGGTGCTCTCGATTTCATCAAAGGTTCAGGCTTTTAGGATACTGAAGCACGTTTTGACACAGGCGTAAAACAATGGATTTTATTTTTATATCAGTGTGATAATCAAAATTCATGAATTCATGTATGTATCATGTGACGCATACAATGACACATGTGGACAAGTCATGACTTAAGTGATTTTTCAGGCTGTTAGTGGCCGTAGCTCATCAAATCATGACCATTGTCGCGCATCCAGTCGCGACCTTCTTCATAAGCTGTAGAAAGCTTTGCGCACAGGTTCCAGAAGGCACGACCGTGATTCATGTGAACAAGGTGCGCAACTTCATGGGCAACAACATAATCCAGAGATTCCCAAGGGGCAAAGATAAGTCTCCAAGAGAAGGAGAGGTTGCCATCCTCGGCGCAGCTGCCCCAGCGGGAGCGTGTATCGCGCACGGAAACATTTGTAATGGTTTTGCCAATGCGTGCTGCCTTTTCAACGGCGAGGGCGCGGATAACCCGGGATGCCTCCTTCTTCAGGAAGCGCATAATACGGTCACTGACCTCTTTTTGATCTCTTTTATTCGTATTTACCAAAAGAATGCGCGGTTTCAATTCGATAGAAGTTCTTTTTAAACTAGAATCGTAATTCACACGGATTTCAACATTGCGTCCAAAAAGTGGTATAATTGTACCGTCATGAAATGGCACAGGCTCGGGCAGCTCATCAATTTTTTGCTGGATCCAGTGTTTGTATTCCTTGGCGAATTTTTTGGCTGTGGTCATGTCAGCTCGGGCAGGGACCACCAGATAGACGACCCGTTCCTTGGTGTCCAGACGCAAGGCCATCCTGCGGGCCCGTTTACTGACCTGCAGGCGAAGATGCGGACTGATGTGGCTCAGCTTGTCTGGCATGCTTCCGACCTGTGCTTTCCCTATATTATTTAGTATGACTGATCCCAATGTAAAATTCCACAAAACCCCAGGATTTCTGCGGGTTTCGGTGCTGCTTTGCAGCGAATACAGGGGCTTGGCCTGTGGATAGCTGCCAGATAATTTAGTGAGAAAATTCCCTAAATAAACCTAAGCGGCCAGTACAGATTTTGCCCCAGAGATTCTCTGGGTTTTTACCGGAGTTTCAGCTTGTGGCGGATCATAGATAATCCCGTGCTCGGCTGCAACATTTCTGACGAAAGCATTGTATTCATTGGATATTTTGTCAGACCAGTCCGATCCGGTGAAGATGTCGTAATGACCCGCGCCGACTTGCAAATGGTGCTTGCGCATAGCTTGGGGAATATCGGGACATAATTTGTGTGCGATGATTGTCTGTCCGGGAGCGGTAATGTTGTCTACAGAACCTTCCACAGTGAACAAACCCGTCTTTCTGATTTTCGAGGGGTCAACTTTTTCGTCTTTCCATACCATCGTGCCGCGCGGCAAGCTATGTTCGATAAAATACTGACGAATAACATCAAGATAATAGGGTGCATCAGCATCCAGCTTTTCACCCTGGCCGCCGAAAACTTTTGTCACCATAACCAGCGGATCATTATTTCTGTTACCGGGGGCTGCGACTGATAGACCTAGGCTTTGCAGAAAGCCCGGAAACACATTGCGCCCACGCCCGGCATAATGACTGGGAACCTGCGTTACGAGATTGTTTCTTATCCAGTCAAGTCCATGCTTGCGCGTAAGGCGTGATACTTCGGTTTCATTGATCCGGGGATCAATCGGTCCGCACATCAAAGTCATGGATAAAGGCTGGCATGCTTCGTCGCGCGCTGCCATCAGCGATGTAACGGCTAATACGGGAACTGTTGACTGGCTAATGCCGATCAGGTGTGTTTGTGGGCCGATTTCACGGATAAAATCCTGCACATATCCGATGTAATCTTCAAATGTGAAATTTCCTTCTTTTAGAGGGACATCACGGGCGTCTTTCCACTGGGTGACATAGACATCGTTATCCGGAAGCAGCTCACGAACCGTATCGCGCAGGATCGTGGCTTTGTGACCGGAAATGGGGGCTACAATCAAAACTTTGGGCACATTGCGGGTTTGATCGCCGGTTTCACATTTAAAATGAAGTAATTTTCCGAATGGTTTATCGACAATGACCTCTTCATTTACAGCGATCATTTTGCCGTTAATGCGGGTGCGCCATAAACCAAAACCATCTGGCTGATCTTGCACCAGCTTATCCATCTGTTTAGCTGATTGAATAAGGTTGTTGGCAAAGTCCCGGTAGGCAGGCGCGCTTGCGGCAGTGTTAAACGCATTCATAAGGCTGCCGCTAAAGGACAATGCGTTAGCAGCTGTCTGGAAAGACAACTTTACCGACTGACTAAAAATATCATGCCATTGATAAAGCATGCGCTGCACATTCCCCGATTTATCTTTTATTGTCCGTTTGAGGAAATTTTATGCGTAAAATTGCGGCACGCCTATAGATTAAACGTGCTGCGCCGCACCAGAAATGTGGATGGATTCAGGAAATAAAAACCTCGCCGAAGCGAGGTTTTCATGGAACTATTTTTCGCGAACTAGGAGATTTTCAAAGCCACACCACATTTTGTAGCAGGGGCAGTATCTTGGGTAAGTGTATGAGTTTTGCCGTCAGCGGTTTTATAGGTAGAAGGCATAGCACTGCCGTTCGATTTGCTCATGTTAAAAACTGTGAGTACGGATTTATCGGTAAATACGGCAATCGTCAGGGTGGGTGATGAAATAGGGGGTGCGCCTGTCTTAAGGGGAGTGGCTGTTCCGTCTGCATTCTTAAGGGTGAATGTTGCTTGGCCTTGAGTATTCTTGCCAACTGTCAGGGTTTGCCCTGTCGTACCTACTTTGTAAGTGGCTTCAGCGCCTTGTGTGCATTTAGGGACGGACGCTTGTGCGATTTGTACCACGGGCGCCCCATGTGCGGTTTCCTGGAAATTTGCTGGAAGATCAACTGGCATGTTCATAACCCTCGTTTTTTAGAATGTGATGGCAGGGAGAATAGCTTATAGCTACGCCCCTGTCAATATATTATGAAAAATGAAAGGCTTTTGTACTTACTCAGCGGCTTCGTATTCACGGGGCGTTGTGCCAGCTTTAGCCTTACGCGCATTGACGGCATCAATACCGTATTTGGCCTTATCCCACTGAACGGGGGCCTTGTCAGATATAAGAGCCAGATCCGCCGCCGGAACGGGATCAGCGTCATCATCAAACTGGCGGATGAAATGACGAATGCGGGGCATGATTTCCTCACGCCATTTGCGGCCATTGAAAATGCCGTAGTGCCCTGTCTTTTCCTGGAAGTGGTGGTATTGGCGATCTGCGGACAGGTTGCTTACCAGGTCATGAACAGCGGTGGTTTGGCCGTTGGCGGAAATATCATCCAACTCACCTTCAATCGTCAGGATGGCTGTATGTTTCACGGCCTTTGCATCGACGGGGTAAGTTTGCTCATTCACCGGGTTCTTCCATACCATTTTTCCCTGCGGCAACAGGTAACGTTGGAATACAACGTCGACTGTCTGCAGGTAAAATTCACCGGGTATGTCCATCACTGACAGATATTCATCATAGAACTTACGGTGCGTTTCGGCAGACTCGCCGTCACCTTCCACCAGATGCTGAAAGAATTTCATATGTGACCCAACATGACGGTCGAGATTCATACTCATGAAGCTGCTGAGCTGGATAAAGCCCGGATAAACCTTACGGAATGCCCCGGGGTAATAGAAAGGCACGTCTGTGACAACGGTTTGGGCCAGCCAGTGACCGGGATTACGTTCCGCCATTTCATTAACTTTTGTGGGCGATACGCGCGCATCAATCGGCCCGCCCATCAATGTAATAGTAAGGGGGCGGTTGGGATCTTCGTCCGCTTCCATTAATGCAGTTGCGGCAAATACGGGGACAGCAGGTTGGCAAACGGCAATCACATGCACGTCTGAACCCAGCAAGCTCAGGAACTCGCGCACATGCGAAATGTAATCATCAAGATTGAAACGACCTGCTGATAACGGCACCTGACGCGCATCATGCCAGTCCGTAATATAAACATCATGATGCGGCAACAGGGCTTGCACGGTCCCGCGCAATAATGTGGCATAGTGACCTGACATAGGCGCCACAATCAAAACTTTTGGGTCTTTACGTTTTATTTTACGGCGAAAATGGATCAGGTTGGCAAATGGTGTCTCAAACACAATCTGCTCTTCAACATCGATGGTTTTGCCATCGATAACGGTCGTGGGCAATTCGAAAACAGGTTTGCCAAAGCGACGCGTCACGCGCTCGAAAATCTCGGCACTGGCGGCCAGCGAACGACCGGCCTGAGTATAGGATACAGGGTTAAGCGGGTTCTGATACGCCGTGCGCATCAGCTCAGCAGTAATGCGGGCAGGTGTCAGCATGGCGTGCTGAAGATCAAAAAAGTGGTACAGCAAAGTCGTTACTCCCTATTGATTCCCCTAGTAATATACACCGCATGCCCCCAATTTCCGCTATGCAGCATAGATATATATTAGCAAGATACTGTGTATATCTCGTAAATAGGGGTGTTCTGGTAACTGCATGCCACTTAACATCTTAATATTGAAAGATTTTTTATAAAATTCTGTGAGGGGGCATGCTTCTGAACTCAGGCTTTTTTCGTTTTTTGATCATGGCAATAATGGCATGCTGGGCTGCGTTTGGCGGGCCTGTACCCGCAATATTGACGGATCAAAGTTATGAGGATGGTCCGATGTTTATATCTTTATGGCCAGGCTTATTAAGCGAAATCGATGAAAGCTGGCTTTCCCCCGATGACCCGGAATTTATAGGCCAGCAGGATTTGGCCAGTGACTATGATGAAGAGTAAGTAAGTGGATATTCTTGCCTCTATAAAGAATTACCTGATGTCCTTGCCGGAAACCATGTATGACCCTGAACGGGTGTATGTAGCGATGGCGGCTGTTTTATTATGTGTCGTTGTGGGCATGATTACGGGGCCTATGCATTACAACACCAATCCATTTCTCTGGAAGCTGGCAAACGGTGTTTTTGGCGGCGTAGGTAAACGTCTGGACAGGTCGCAACGCAAACCTGCAGATCTGATGTTCAGAGGTTTTATATTATTAGCTCTGGCATTGTTCTTCTTCTTTATTTTGGGAGAAGCGGCGGCCAAACTTTCCTATCAATATCCTTTGAAAGGCTTTACCGAGGTTGTTCTGCTATCCCTATCCATGACAGCGGGGACGGTCTGGTTTGCGTTGCTGCAGTTATTCTTTGCGCGTCGGGATAATAAAAATAATCAGCAGGCTTTTTCAGCCATCTCGGTATCCACGCGCACAAACCTTTCTGCGACAGATCTTTTTGGTGTCACCCGCACTGGTATGGCATTTGCCGGCCGCGCTTTTGATAAGGGGCTTGTGGGGCCGGTTTTCTGGTTCCTGTTCGCAGGCCTGCCCGGTGCCTACATTTATGCATGTTTAGCAGCGTTTTCATGGCGATTTGGTAAAGACGGATTTACAACGGGTTTTGGTGCTGTACCGCTGGCGCTGGAGAAACTTATGGGCTTTGTTCCTGGCATGCTGGCGGGGGTCCTGGTTGCACTATCTGGTCTATTTACCCCCACAGGGGGAATGACACGCGCTGTTGCAGCACTGGGGGCGGGTAAGGGGCATGCAAAATATGAACAGGGCGGTTGGCCCGTTACAGCTTTGGCTTACGCCCTGAATGTTTCCTTAGGGGGGCCTGCAACCGATCTTGACGGTCATACGCTAAGGCGTGACTGGATAGGGCCTGAAAACGCCACAGCCCAGCTGGAAAATGGGCATCTGCGCCGGGCTTTGTATATGAGCCTGATCGCCCATATGCTGTTACTGGCCAGCCTGATGGGTGCGCTTTTCTGGGGTGGAAAGCTGTTTTAGGGCTGGGCGGCCGGACCTGCAGGCTTACGGATGGCAAACTTTTGGGGGTCTGAGGCTATATCCCAAAATAAGACCACCCCTGACGAATAAACCTCGCTTACGCTTTTGAACTTCACAACCAAACCCATATAGCCCTGTTCCTGATCGAAGGTGCCGGGTTTCCGGGATCCCAAGACTGTTCCTATATCGCCGGCGCGTATAATTCCTTTGCCAGGTTTAGAGCTATCGCCGGGGGTCTTATGAGCACGTAAGGCAACGATTTCATCGCCATTATCAGGATAAACAAAGCCGGGACGTGGTTTGATATGGTCGCCATATGTACCGGAATAACGGCCTTCCGGACCGTAAAGGGAACGCCCATCCTGGTCATATCGCGGCTCTTCCGCAGGGTCGTATTTAGGCTCTTTCATGATATCCTCCCTGATATTTCTGGTTTTTTATAGAGGAAGCACAGACCAGAAGGCAAGAAAACCAGGGTATTTTGGACTGTTTTATGGCTTTAAATAACTTGACTTTCCGGGACTAAACCCCTAATTTCCAGCCCGGAATCAAAGAAACACTACTCGTATAAGGATTAATGAGATGAGCCGCCGCTGCATGGTTACGGGCAAAATGCAAATGTCAGGAAACAACGTTTCCCACGCCCAGAACAAAACCCGCCGCAAGTTCAACCCGAGCGTAAAAGATCAGGGTATCTACAGCGAAGTGCTGGGCAAAGCTGTCCGCATCCGTGTAGGCCCGAACGGTTTGCGTACGATCGAGCACAAAGGTGGTCTGGATCTGTGGCTGACAAGCACAGCAAAGACAAAACTGGATCCGGCTCTGGCAAAGGTAAAAGCACAGATCGAGAAAAAACTCGAAGCTGAAGGCAAGCCTGCTCCGAAAAAACCGGCTCCTAAAAAGCCACACGCGAAAAAGCCGAACGTATCTGCTCGTCTTGCGAAAAAAGTAGCTGCGAAAAAAGCCGCTGCAAAGTAATGAGCGTTCATTGAACGCATAACAGGTGCGCGGCCAGTTGCCGCGCATTTTGTTTATGAGGTAATAGAGAAATGAATCAGCCACAGCCTGTTGTACCTAACGAAGCCCCTAAGAAGCCTCGCCGCCGTAATAAAAACGCGCCTATCGTGGTTACGCCACCTTCATCGCTGGAATACCCGAATTTTGCGTTTGATATCGAATATCGCGATCCAAAAACAAAGGCACGAATTGGCAAATTAAAAACGCCTCACGGCACCATCGAGACACCCAATTACATTTTCTGCGGTACCAAAGGCGCGATGAAAAATCTTTCGATGCCGCAAATGCGCGAAGCCAAGGCCGATATCATTCTTGGTAACACATATCACCTGATGATCCAGCCTGGTGCCGATCTGGTGGAAAAGATGGGTGGTCTGCATCAATTCAATCGTTGGGATGGCCCGATGATGACCGACTCTGGCGGTTTCCAGATTTTCTCAATGGGACACGGTTCTGTTGCTGATGAAATCAAAGGCCGTGGCAAAAACCGTGAAAAAAGCCTGCTGAAAATTACGGAAGAGGGCGCCAAGTTCAGATCCTATTTCGATGGCCGTGAGTTGACCCTGACTCCGGAAAGCTCGATCCAGATTCAGCGCCAGCTCGGCGCCGATCTGATTTATCAGCTGGATGAATGCACGGCATTCCACAATGACCGGGATTACACCGAAAAATCTATGCACCGTTCACACCGTTGGGGGGATCGTTCTCTGGCCGAATTCGAACGGACGCATGATGGGCGTCAGGCATTATACGGCATTGTACAAGGCGGTGTTTATCTGGATCTTCGCCGAGAAAGCTGCGCTTGGACGCGTGATCGTCCTTTCTTTGGCACAGCGATTGGCGGTTCTCTGGGGGGCTCGCAGGAACAATTCCACGAAATCGTGCAACTGCATTCTGAACTGATCCATCCAGACCGCCCAGTGCATTTGCTGGGTATTGGCAAAATTATCGACGTATTTACATGCGTGCGCATGGGTATTGATACATTTGACTGCGTATCACCGACCCGCATTGCCCGCCATGGATGGGCGCTGATGCGCGGTAATCCGGAAGAGCGTATTAATTTGCGGAACGCTAAATATCGTGACGACCCGACACCATTGGACGAAACAATGGATCTGCCAGCATCAACGCAATATTCCAAAGCGTACCTGCATCACTTATTCAAGGTTCAGGAAATGCTGGCCCTGCAAATTGTAGCACAGCACAACGTGGGTGTTATTACGCGCCTTATGCGTGAAGTCAGGGCCGCTATCCGCGCGGGCACGCTTGACCTATTGCAGCAAGAATGGCTGCCGGAATAGCAGAAATCCGCGCTTCGGCGGGTTGTTAACCTATTCAGGGCATTAACTTTTTTTGCAGAATTTCGGTCTATGTTATTATGATAGCCGGATTGATTCTAAAAGGCAGCCCTTATGGCACTTTCGTACGAAATTGATAGCAAGCTAAAGGCCTTATCGCCAATTGTGGACGAGCACGCGGAGTGGTCGAGCCGCGTTATGCGTGCTGTATTTTATCCCGAACGTGCGGGTGAAGTGTTCGATCCCCCGCAGAATTTTGCAATTTGGCTGAACGAAGCGGCAACCGATGACTTTATCGGTAAAGCGACGATTGAAAAACTCAGGAAACTGCAAACGGAACTTTATGAGGCTGCCAGTGACCTGATGCATGATGCCCGCGCTTCGGGCGCACGCCCTGATTTCAAAGTTTATGACGAATTCGTCAATCTCTATGACGATCTGGTTTATCAGCTACGCCGCCTTGAGCATGATGCCGTGCAAGCTGATACAGGTCTTGATGTGGCAACAGGCCTGCGCAGCAAGAAGGCCATGGTTATTGATCTTGAACGTGAAATGGAACGCCGCGCACGTCGTGGTAAACCATTCTGCCTTGCGCTGGCCAAGATTGATAATTACGAACAAATTCAGAATTTGGTGTCTGAAGAACGCCACCGGGAAATCATCGCCGCTGTAGCCCGGCTGATCAAAAAATGTATCAGGTCGTTTGATGATGCCTATCGTTCCGGTGAAGGCGAATTTATCATGTGCCTTAAGCATTCTGATATAGCGGGGGGGACGGCAGCCACGACGCGTCTGCGCCGTTTTCTGGAAGAAGAACGCATTATGATTCAGGATGAAAAAGGGCGCCCTTTTGAGCTGACGATGTCGAGTTGTGTAGCAGAGCCGTTGCCTGGCGACTCTCTTGACGATTTGCTAGGGAATATGCGCAATGATCTTGCGAAATTCAATGCTTCAGCTCCTGGCGGGACTTCGCTGGAGTATTTTGAGCAAAGCCCCTTAAGCCGCTACGTTCAGGATATCGAAAACTAGAGTTTTCCGCCTGTTGACTCTCCACTGGATTTTGTCCACTGTGCCGCCAGAATAAGAATGCGCGGAGGATGATCCATGAAAGAAGACCCAAAATTCCCGAACCTGTTTGTCGCTGATCATCCCCTGATCTTGCATAAGCTAAGTCTTATGCGCGAAACAGGTTGCAACAAGGCGCAATTCAAGCTGCTGCTGAAAGAAATATCATTGCTGATGGGTTATGAATTGACCCGTCCGCTTCCCATGACCACTCATAAAATCACGACACCTTTGTGCGATATGGATGCGCCCACCATCAAGGGCAAGAAACCTGTGATTGTGCCGGTACTGCGTGCAGGCCTTGGCATGGCAGAAGGCCTTGAAGAACTGATGCCCGCCGCGCGTATTGGCCATATTGGCGTGTACCGTGATCCTGATACAAAAATGCCTGTTGAGTATCTGGTGAAGCTGCCAGACACCGAAGGACGTTTCTTTATCCTGGTTGATCCTATGCTGGCGACGGGTAACTCGGCGAAGCATGCAATTGACGTTATGGTCGCACAGGGTGCCAAGCCGGACATGATCCGCTTCATGGCGCTCGTGGCGGCTCCTGAAGGCGTCAAAGTTGTGCATGATGCGTATCCGCAGGTGAAGATTTACGTGGCTTCCCTGGACAGCCATCTGGACGAGAACAAGTACATTGTTCCAGGCTTGGGTGACGCAGGCGATCGTTTATTCGGCACAAAGCACTAATCCATTTTAATCTTTTGTTAAGAATTCCAACTTACGATCCCATGCCTTGTGCCGGATCGTAAGAATTTGGTCACGGCAAGCCTTAGTTAAGGAAAATCTCGTAAGTTACCGATTTATAAAGAATTTTCTTTATTCTATAAGATAGGACTTTCGTTGCTTTTAAAACGCGAAATAGATGTGACCTACGACATTGGGACAGATAATGCTGCCGATATAATAAATCATCAGCAGCTTTTCGAAATGATGCCTGTGCCGCGCTTTGTTATCAAAGTGCTGTCGCGCAATGCATTTGCCATTGCCGAAGCAAACCAAAAGGCGCTCAGCTATTTTGGCAAAGCACGTGAAGATGTGATTGGCCATACGCTGTCTGAATTGTTATCCAGCGCTGATGCACGTTATTTCATGGAATCTCTGGATGCGGCTGTGCGTCAGAAACGCCCTGTAACGGCCAAAGCGCCTGCAGGTAGTGGTAATGCCCCTAAACTCGGGAATTTTTATATTAATCCCGTGGTGGGCCCCGAGGGGCAAGTCGCTCTAGTTGATGTTCTGGCATTACCGGCAGCCGGGGACAGTCAAAGCCTTCAGCGTGAACGTGATGACGCTATTTCGCTTTTGACATCTGTATTTGATGTTAGTGAAGTCGGCATCGTTGTAACGGATCAGAACCAGCGCATTGTCCGCGTCAATGATAGCTTCGTACGTATCTATGGCTGGAATCGTGATGATCTCATTGGTCACGAATTTTCTCAATTGCTGGTGCCGGAAGAACGCGAACAGGCCCGTGTCAATCATGAGGACTTCATGAGTGCTGGTGTTCGCAGTTCGGGCGAGATGAAAATCATGCGCCAGGATGGCAATATCGCGAACGCGCTGTTCACGACAGCGGCGCTGGAACTCAGTAATGGCCGTCGTTTCCAGGTGACAACCATTATGGACATTACATTGCGCAAGCAAATGGAAATTACGTTGCGTCTTGCCAAGGAACAGGCGGATACAGCCAACCAGGCTAAATCAACATTCCTGGCAAATATGTCACACGAGCTGCGCACACCGCTGAACGCGATCATTGGTTTCTCCGAAATGATGATCAAAGAAACTTTTGGCGCTTTAGCGAATGATAAATACAAAGAATATCTCGGCGATATTCACTTAAGCGCACGCCATTTACTCGAGATCATTAACGAAGTTCTCGATATGTCTAAGATCGAAGCAGGCCGTGCACAATTAGATGAAGAGCTGTTTGATGTCAGCCAGATGGTCAGTGCTGTAACGCGCATGATGGCATCGCGTGCTTTTAGCGCGGGCCTGAAAATTGTTGAAGATATTGCGCCTGATCTGCCGCCATTATATGCAGACCCACGTCTGGTGCGCCAGATCCTGATCAACCTGGTAGGCAACGCGGTTAAATATTCGAATGAAGGTGGAACGATTACCATTCGTTCCCATATGACCAAATACAACACACTGCATATTATCGTATCGGATGAGGGGATTGGCATTCCCAAAGACCGTATTGCTGAAGCGCTTGAGCCATTCGGCCAGGTCAGCAAACCATCAGACTCACGTGGCGGCACAGGCTTGGGTCTACCGCTTGCCAAGGCCATGACCGAGCTCCATGGCGGTTCTTTATCGCTGGATTCGGAGTATGGCAAGGGTACCACTGTAACGGTAGAGTTCCCGGAGGAACGCCTGAACGTCAGAAAAAAACCTTCTGAAACAAAGGATTCAATCCAAGCACTTGCCGAACGCGCCCGGTCGGTTTAGCTTAGGCTATATTCTCTACCTGAGGTTAGAACCATGAATCTCGAACAGCGTTGTGCTGAAGCCGGCCTGAAAATGACAGGCCAACGCAAAATCATCCTGAAAGTTCTGGATGATGCGGAAGATCACCCTTCTGTCGAGACGGTTTATGAGCGCGCTAAATCAATTGACCCCACTATCAGCATGGCGACCGTTTATCGCACACTGAACCTGCTGGATGAATTGCAACTGGTTATCCGTCGTGACTTCAATGAGAAATTCTCACGCTACGACATGAATACCGATCACCACCACCATCTGATTGATGTCGAAAGCGGTGAGGTTATCGAATTCCAGAACCAGGAAATAGAAGAGATGAAAAAGGCTATCGCAAATAGCCTTGGTTACGATTTGGTTGAGTGCAAGCTTGAGCTCTATGGCCGCAAGATCAAGAAATCTTCCTGATGTCAGAGAATGATCGTATTCCCACCGCTGTTTGGGTGGATGCGCATCTGCGTAAACTCCAATCAGACGGTAAATCCTGTTACATCCTCAATAAGGGTGCCTATGCAACTGGGACGGTATTGCTCAAAATCAATACTCTGGGGCAGGGTTGTCTATTGCTGCAGCAGCAGCGAAATCTGGACGGTGAGCTAGGCTGGATGAAACTTATGAAGGGGGAAATGACCCCTGAACCCGATGTCGACGACTATATACATCGTGCTGTCGATAGAGATCCTGATGTCTGGGCCATTGAGATTGAAGACCGTGAAGCCACCAATCCCTTCGAAGGTAAGGTTTTTTGACAAACCTCATCAGGGCCTGATAGGGTCCGCCGATGTTGAAATTCCTGCAAGCAGTAATCGATAGATGCTCACCCCTCCAAATGCCGGGGGATATTGCCATTTCGAATGCCATCGCAGAGTTAACGCAAAGCGATACAAGGTTTCATGATCGGCTTGAGCGCGCTCTTTTGATTATCGAGTCTGATCAGCATATTTTTGGCAAGTATAGCGGTTATGCCACGGAGCATTTTGATCGGGCCGCCGCTTTATCCCGATTGGTACGAGACGCCACCATACATAGTAAAAATCTGAAAGATGGGCTGCTGCTGCAGGTGGAAGAGGTTATTACCACGGGCCGCCGTTATGCTGACAAAAGGGATGTGGAACAAGCCTGCAAATCCTTTGGCTGGCTTATAGGTTTAGAACGTTAATTCCTTAATTATTGACATAATAAAAAATGCCATGATAGGCTTTCGCTCATCATTGAGGGGGAAAGTCATGATCTCATTTGGCTCTAAAAAGGCGACAGCGGAAGTTGCTCCCGAGCGCGTTATTGAAGTTTCCAAAGTTGAAAACGCCGAAGACCGCCGTGAACGCGCTTTCGAAGAAATGTCTCGTGATATTCCGGATTTTGCGGCACGCGCTGATCAGGCAATTAAAATGATTCATGATGATCGCGTTATGTTCATCGAGCATAGTAACATCCCCGTCGATCAACGCCCTCAGGTAACCTACGCCGATGCGCGCAGCGCACTCATGGCGATGGTATCCCGCGCAGGGGACCAAACAGTTGATGGTTATAAATATGTCATCGAAATGGCCGTGCAGCGCGTTCTCACAGAAGGACGCCGTTTTAAAGATCAGGCCGACGTTGAGAAGGCGTTCCTGATATATAAATCGGCTGGACAGGTTTAACCAGTAATGTCGTCGGCCTTTGTTATCGTTGATGCCCAGAAAATATGGACGGACAGTAATCCTCTGACTGCCCGCCGTATCAATGAAGCAGCACGTTCATTACGCCAAACTATGCCCGTAATATGGATCTATATGTCCAGCAGGGATGAAAGCCTGCCTGTCTTACGCGCGTCACATGGAATACTGAGTGAGGTTTTTAACGGTCTGCGGGGGAATTACAAACCCAGCTTCCTGCCAAACCAGTCAGATTTCGTAGTCACCAAGCAGGAGTCTAACGGGTTTGCAGGTACAAATCTCGATGAGTTCCTGGCGCGTCAGGATATTAAGAGGCTCTACTTTGCAGGATTTCTGGCATCCCAATGCGTTTACTCTACGGCAGTCAATGCGACCTTATCTGGTTTTGATACGAACATTGTGACGGATCTAACCTCGGATAATAAAGACAAGCCCCCTAAATATGCGGTTGATACCAACCCTCCACGTACATTTATGCCCGTAGGAAGCCCACCTAAAAAGATGGGGCTAATAACATCCCGGGATATGGGTTTGAATTTGGCCTAAAGATTTGCTACCACTCTCGCCATGACTGCTTTAACCGATAATATTGAAAAACGCCGGACATTCGCCATCATCGCTCACCCCGATGCCGGTAAAACTACTCTGACCGAAAAGTTGCTTCTGTTCGGGGGTGCGATCCAGCTTGCCGGTATGGTTAAAGCCAAAGGTGATCGCCGTCGGGCACGTTCCGACTGGATGAAAGTGGAGCAGGAGCGCGGTATTTCCGTGGCGTCCTCAGTCATGACATTCGATCATGATAATGTAACCTTCAACTTGCTCGACACACCGGGCCACGAAGATTTCTCGGAAGACACATATCGTACGCTAACCGCCGTCGATAGCGCCGTCATGGTATTGGATGCCGCCAAGGGTATCGAACCGCAGACCTTGAAACTGTTCGAAGTCTGCCGCATGCGCGATGTGCCCATCATCACTTTTGTCAACAAGATGGACCGCGACAGCCAAGACCCATTCGACCTGATGGATGAAATCGAGCAGCGTCTCGCGCTGGATGTAACGCCCGCTACATGGCCTATCGGTAACGGTCGTGATTTCAAGGGTTGTTATAACCTGATGAATGACACGCTTGTGTTGTTTGATCGCGGTAAAGGCGACGTGCTGACAGACAGCATTACTTGCACAGGTCTCGACGATCCCAAGCTTGATGAATTGCTGCCGGTGCATCAGGTCGCCAAGCTGCGTGAAGATGTTGAAATGGTGCGTGGCTTGTGCAAACCGTTCGATCTGCAATCCTATCTGGAAGGGCATTTAACCCCGATTTTCTTTGGTTCTGCTGTGAACAACTTCGGTGTGCGTGAACTGCTGTCAGGTATCGGTAAATATGCGCCGACACCGCGCAGTCAGAAAACGGCACAGCGTGAAATCAAAGCCGATGAAAACAAGGTTATGGCTTTCGTGTTCAAAATTCAGGCGAACATGGATCCCAAGCACCGCGACCGCATCGCGTTTGCGCGTATTTGCTCAGGCCAGTTCAAAAAAGGTATGAAACTTCTGCATGTTCGTCAGGGCAAACAGATGATTATTCACAATCCGCTGATGTTCCTGGCGCAGGATCGTGAAACGGTCGAGGAAGCATGGCCGGGCGATATTATCGGCATCCCGAACCATGGCGGCATTCGTATCGGTGATACCTTCACCGAAGGCGAAGAGTTACATGTGATCGGCATCCCGAGCTTTGCGCCGGAAATGATGCAGCGCGCCCGTGCTGACGACCCGATGAAGGCCAAGCACCTGAGTGCCGCGCTGGAGCAATTGGCGGAAGAGGGCGTTGCCCGTATTTTCAAACCGAATATCGATTCAAACTGGATTGTTGGTGTTGTAGGCGCTTTGCAGTTTGAGGTTCTGACTGATCGCATCCGCACAGAATACAATATCCCCGTGAAGTTCGAGCAGACCGCGCTATATACAGCCCGCTGGATCACTTCGGACGAGCCTGCCAAGCTCAAGGCGTTTATCGATGCTAACCAGAGCGCAATTGCCAATGACCATGATGGCGATCCGGTGTTTCTGGCCCGTAATGCTTGGCATCTGAATGATGCGCAGGATAAGAATCCGGCTATAAAGTTCACCGCTACCAAATAACAAAAAAGCGCCCGCTGCTCAGCAGGGCGCTTTTAAGCTCTCTCTGAATTCTAGACTTAATAACCGTAGTGGTTAACGTGAACTTGTCTGGTATGGGTTAGTTCATCGCATACGTCTTCTACGTAGCTCTGATCGTCACCGGATGCAACTCCGCGGGCCGCCGCGATAAGCGTTGCTAGAACTTTTTCCTCAGGGGTTGGCTCTACTTGCGGGGTAGCCTTGCCGCCGAAAAATCCTTTAATCCCCATAATCTTATCCTCTCATAAACAAAACAGAATCATTGTTTCTGTTATCTTGCCTCATAATTATATGCTGATTGTGTTCATTAAATGGTTAACAAATGATTTATTTAGGAATGCCCGCTCTTGGATTTTGCATTTTTAGCCACATTAAATAGAAAATGTTCGCGTAATCATCCGTCCAAGGTTGTATTTCGGGGCCTTTATATGTTTGCCACTGTTTGAAATCGTGATCGATAACATGGATCATGCCGGGTCCTCTGGTCATGATTCCAAAGATAGAGGCGCGTATCCATATATCTGGCGCTGCAACAAGAGACTCTGTGTTGCTATTGAAACGCACTTCAGCGCCAGCATCCTTGGCCAAAGCCGCTACAAGTGGTTGCAGGTCCAGGAAACGGTTGGATATATGAACGACAATCAGCCCCTCAGGCTTTAGCTTCTGGAAGTAAAGCTGGAAAGCTTCGCGGGTCAGCAGGTGAATAGGGATGCTGTCGGAACTGAAAGCATCCAGGAAGATCATGTCATAGGAATGGTCAGGCGCCTCCATCATCTTAAGACGTCCATCGCCTATAATAACCTCATAAGGGCTGCCGCAGTCCGAAAGGAAGGTAAACAGGTTCTTGTCTTCGGCAATACGTTTGATCGCCGGGTCAATCTCGTAAAAAACAAAATCCCGGTTGGGTTGAGCAAAGCATGCTGTGCTGCCCAGTCCCAAGCCAAGTATGGCGATCTTTTGCGGTTCCTGTGCCTGCAGTTTGGTCAGCATATCAAAAACTTGTCCGCCGGGGCTGCTGGCGGCGTAATAACTTAAGGGGGTCAGGCGATAAGCATCCACCAGGGCCTGTGCGCCATGCAATGTGGTCCCATGCAGGAATTGGCGCATGCCGCCCTTTTCCGAATTGGCAATGCGGATAACACCAAAGAAATTGCGTTCGATATGAATGGTGTTGGGCAGGCCGCTCCATGAGAAACCGGGATCAAGCACTATGATGCACAGCAAGGCGACGATAAAAGATGGTGGATTTTTCCGCAGTGTCATGAGGGCATAGAATATAACAACCATCATGATGATCGCCATGGCGATAGATGTCTGATTGATCAAAGCCACGGCAGCGGCGCCCACAGCTATCAGGATAATTTTGTATCCAATCATGGCGCTTTTTAAGCTGAAGAAAATATCTTTTGTAATGAAGGGGATCGCCGCACTGATACATAGCATGAAGGCATATTCCAGCGGGATTACAAACAGGAAAGGTGCAACCAGGCTATTGAATATCCCGCCCAGCACGCCCCCCAGCGACATGATCAGGTAAAACTCCGTCAGGTATTGCGGTGTAGGTCGCCTGTGCGCCAGTACCAGATGGCAAATAAGGGCGCTCAGGAAGAATACGCAAAGGTGAAGGCCGACACTGATAGCCTTCACGGAAAACGGATCGCGCACAAACATCAATGCGACAAGCGCAAGCGCTACCGACTGCCACTTGTATACTCGCAAAACGGTCAATGTAGAGTTACGCGCGAATACAATGATGAACGTCAGAAGATAAAGCGATAGGGGCAGCAGCCAGAACAGCGGGGCTGATGCCACGTCAGTCGTAATATATGTCGTAACGCCCAGCATCAGGCTCGATGGCACAAAAGCCAGTAGCAACCAGGTAAGGCGCATTTTATGCGTGGGTGCTGTGCTGTTGGCTGGCATATGCGGATCAAATGCCGCTGTCTGAATGCTGCCGCGACGGCTTATAAAGCCTGCGCCTGCAATCAATGCGATCAGAATTATATAACCATACATCCAGAAATGGCTTTGCTGTTGCAAACCCATCAAAGGCTCGATGACGAACGGATAACTTAGCAACGCAATCATGCTGCCCGCATTACTGGCCGCGTATAAGAAGTAGGGGTTCTGCGCATCCGGGTGATCGGTGGTGCTGAACCAGCGCTGTAACATCGGCGCTGTACCGGCCAGAACAAAGAACGGACCGCCAATCGCCACAGTCATCATGCATAACAGCCAGGAGATCGGGTTTTCAGTTGCTGGCGGCTGGCTCCAGCCTTCAGGAATGGCTATAGGCAGGGCAAAAACACACACTCCCAACAGGGTAATATGAAGGATGGCTTGTGCACGCACGTTCAGGAATTTGGTTGTCAGGTGGGCATAGGCATAACCACCCAGCAGCATGGCCTGGAAGAACACCATCGCCGTATTCCAGACCCCTGGCGTGCCGCCCAGCAGCGGCAAAACCATCTTGCCGAACAGGGGTTGCACGGAAAAAAGCAAAAAAGCGCTTAAAATCAATGTGATAGTAAAAATCGGAACGTACGCTTTAACGGTGCCGGGCATGGAGAATCCTTTTAAAAAATACTCCATAACGCTAGCACCCCCGGAAACCCCTGCAAAGATGGCTGCGGGCCTTAAAATGGACTAAAATAGTTCTATATAAATTCCTTGAAATTACAGGGAAAAAATGACATTTAAATGCGGACTTTAATTGTCCGGTTTATGCCGGAGGACCCCGAGAATGATCAAGCTTTCACGCCTGACAGATTACGCCGTTGTGGTGCTCGCTGAAATGGCCCGCGCTAAAGGTGAACTCATGGCCGCGTCAACGCTGTCGGTTAAAACCGGAATCCCGGAGCCAACGGTGGCCAAGGTTCTAAAAACCCTCAGCCGTAATGGCCTGATCACATCCGTGCGCGGCGTGTCGGGCGGCTACCGTCTGGAACGCGCCGCCGGTGAAATTCCCGTATCGCTGATCATCGCCGCCATGGAAGGGCCGATCTCGCTCACCTCCTGCGTATCGGGCAGTCATGAAAGCTGCGCGCTCGAGGGCAAGTGCTCCATGCATGGCCGCTGGAATCCGGTGAA
>CAMLJM010000019.1 GCA_946480475.1 uncultured Alphaproteobacteria bacterium | reverse complement strand
TTTATTACCTCAAAGCTACAATATGGGATATAAAAAGTCAAGATTATTGGAAAATAAGAAATAAAATTGCGCTAGAAAGCAGGCATTTCTGGCTTCAAACGTGGTCCAATATGAATCCGCCCAATATTTTTGGCCAGGCCGGTTTTATCATCGGTTTCTATAAGGCACCCGCACAATGTAGCCTCCCCATCTGCGGGGCTTAATCGATCCATAGAAATCTTCTTCACGAAACGCTGGATGGGTACATCCTTTTTCATACCAATTACACTGTCGTAATCACCTGTCATGCCGGCATCGCTCATGAATGCTGTACCCCTATTCAGGATATGATCATCGGCTGTCGGCAAATGTGTATGTGTTCCCACGACTGCGGAAACGTAACCATCAAGATATTGTGCAAAGGCCATCTTCTCGCTGGTGGCTTCGCCATGGAAATCTACAAAGATGGCATTGACGGTATTACCCAATGGATGCGCCTTAACAAGATCCATTGTCATTTTGAATGGATCATCCAGCGGGTCCATAAACAAACGCGCCATCGCATTCACAATCAATATCTTGCGGCCATCGGCAAGCTTATGAAGATAATATCCCTTCCCAGGTAATGTATCCGGAAAGTTGATCGGGCGAATAAGGCGCGGATCTTTATCAATGTAGGTCAGGATTTCTTTATTATCCCAGGAATGATTGCCGCCTGTAATACAATGCGCGCCCGATTCATAAAACCCTTTGCAGATATCGGATGATATGCCAATACCATGTGACGAGTTCTCGCCATTTACGATGGCGACATCAGCCTTCAACTGGTTAATCAAAACCGGCAGATGCTTATCAATTGCTTCGCGGCCTGAACGGCCCACTACATCGCCTACAAACAGAATTCTCATGCGTGTCTTTGCACCTTGTTCGGAGTAATGATCCAGTCCATTTTCTGGTCATGCGGATCAACTGGCAGGTTGAATAGCACAGCCTGTGCAGAATAGCCAATTCCCACAGCCTGAATGCTTTTACGGCTTCTCAGCGCTTCCAGCGTCGTATCATAATAGCCGCCGCCATAACCCAGCCTGTGCCCCTGACGATCAAAAGCCAGCATCGGCGTAATGACAATATCGGGCTCCACCCAGTCATCTCCGACCGGCTGCATAACACCGTATGAACCCTCTACCAGAGGAATAGTTTCATCCCATCTGGCGAATTTCAATTCTTTAGAATCTTTCTGTATGACAGGTAGTGCACACGTTATGCCGCGCTTCAATAGCGCCTCTATGAGTGGGCCTGTATCAAATTCCTTACCCTTAGGCCAGTAAAGCGCCACCACCTGCCCTGGCTGCGGTTTCAGGCATTCGAAAAACTCTTCTACAACCGCTTCGGTATCTTCAGAGAAGGGATCGATGGAATTCCTGAAACGTGTTGCTTCTTCGCGAAGGGATGATTTGCTCATGCCTTATCATAGAGTTATTTGCCTGAGAGGGAAAGAAGGTGGGGTCGCCACGCGAGCCGTGTACATGCAAGCTTATCCGCTACTGGCCAAACAACCAGGTGGGCGCCGTATGTTCCAGACCACGGTCCAGACAGTGACAGCTCCCGAGCAAAGAAAGCATAGGCCCGAGGGATGAAGGTGTATTCACGCGAACCGCAGCGAAACCCCACACGCATTATAGCAATAATATTACGCCTTTGCCGAGGATTTTTTATAGGCTGTCTGGGTTTCTGATCTTATAAAACTAAGAAAATATAAAAATTGCCGGGGAGCCTCATCTATGTGGGTACATGATAAATCCAAAACTAAATGGCCCGTACGAATGGCATTTGTTGCTGCCACTCTGGGTATTGCAGCCGCTACTTGGTGGGGCGTAATGTATAACAATGTGCCGCAACAACCACTTACGCCCGAGCAACAGGCAAAACTAAAATCTGTTCCCTCCCGTCATCCCGCCATTAAAAGCGGAGAAGACAGTTTTGGTTTTATAAGAAAACACGTTCCTGATCAAAAAATTGATGCGGCCCCTTCTCAAATGACAACCGCAGGGGTTAACACCGCGAAGCCAAAACAACAAAGCCCTCAAGAGCTTGAAGATAAAGAGGTGATGCGCAATCTTGTAAAAGATCTTTATGGGGAACTATTAAACGAAACAGACCCAGTCAAGCGTTATGACCACGTCGCACTCATGAGATCCACTGTTGCTTATGCCGGTGATTATGCACTTTCCAGCATCGGGATGACAAGAGATCAACTCGAAGGCCTTGTCAGAAGCGTACAGGCGCAAGCCGGGCCTGTAGCCTTAGAAAATATCAAAAAGATGGATAAATACGATCCTGAGAAAATTGGACTGGTCGTGACTATGATTGAAATTGCAAATTCATTATCAAGTGGCGACAGAGGTCGATATTACGAAAGCCTTGGTTCAAATCGTGCTGAAATGCAAAATCATTATTGTGATGGCGTCATAGCAACAGTGCGGCGGGATATGGCCTTCGCGCTATCCCGCAAAGCTGATAAAATGACTTATAATACCTACACCTATCAGTTCATGAGTTATATTGAGTCACTGGCAAGAATGATGCCTGATGGATACAGCAAGGTTTGCGAAGCGGCAGGGCGCAACGTTTATCAGGAATCAGGGATTTCCGATCAGCAGATTAAACAACTCCTGACGTTTAAGCCTGAAATCATTCCTGAATAGAAAATCAGATTTTCTGCAGACGTTCAGCGACTGTATCGATGCGGTTCGCCAGTTGCTCAATCGCAGCAAGTATCTCAAGCTCGTCTTCTTCCGAGACACGCTGTTCGACTTCCACCTGCTCATGAATCACTTTGGGCGCACGATTACGAAGTTCCGCCACAAGGTCGCGCAATTCGTAAATTTCATCAGCAAGAACAAGAGATGTAAGAACCAGCAAATGCGGTTCGTTGGTTGCAGCGCCAGCCGCAGCAATTTCACGCAGACGCGCATCAACATACTTGCCAAGTTCGGCAACACGACGTTCCTGGCCAACGTCACAAGCGACGCTGTATGTTTTGCCATGTATGTTTAAATTGACATCTGCCATGAAAACTTCCCTTTATTATGCCTCGCGCAGTATCTGCTCAACTTTTTCGATAGCCACATCCAACTTACGTGCCAAAGCCGCAGGATCAGCAACATATTTGCCGCGCTGATTAGCAGGCGCTGCAAACAGATCGATCTGTGCTGTAGCAGGTGCTTTTTTGGATGCTGAACGGGATTTTTCCTGAGCGGCAGCCGCTTTCTCCAGATTGCTGACGGCACCATTCAAACGAGTTACGGCTTGCAGAATAGCTGACACGGAAAATCTCCCCTTCCTTAGGAAGTTGTTATAAGCAGTCAATACGCATGAGAATAATCGTGGATAGCACAAAATGCCCCCATACGGTCAAGGGGTACGGCCCATTATCTTGGGGAAAAGTCACAAATAACTTTTATTAAATCCCTCTTTCAGGCGTTCATTCCGATTGCTTTTTAGGGCTAGAAACGGCATGTTTGTTGGGATTTTTCAGCCTCTATTATAGTGTGTGACCGGAGCCGCCATGAAGTTCAAATTTAAGCCCAGCCAGGAAGAAACTGTCCAAGGCCCTACCCTTGACCTGCCGCTGATGTCGAATGCTATCCGGGCGCTGTCCATGGATGCCGTTCAAAAAGCAAATTCCGGCCACCCCGGCATGCCTATGGGGATGTCAGACGTAGCAACTGTGCTTTTTACCAAGTTTCTGAAATACAGCCCGGAAAATCCTACCTGGGCAGACCGTGACCGTTTCATACTGTCCGCGGGCCATGGTTCGATGCTGATTTACTCTCTGCTCTGGCTGACGGGTTATGAGAAAATCACACTCGACGAGATCAAGAACTTCCGTCAACTGCACAGCCTGACACCCGGACACCCGGAAGTGATGCAGGACGCTGGCATTGAAACCACAACCGGCCCGCTGGGCCAGGGTATTTCCAATGCTGTTGGCTTTGCATTGGCTGAGCGCGTCCTGAATGCACGCTTTGGCGATGACCTGGTAGACCATAAAACGTATGTAATCGCCAGTGACGGTGACCTGATGGAAGGTATCAGCCATGAAGCGTGTGCTCTGGCCGGACACCTGAGACTGAGCCGCCTGATTGTCCTGTATGATGATAACGGTATCTGCATTGATGGTCCTACATCTCTGTCCTATTCAGATGATGTTACCAAACGCTTTGAATCTTATGGCTGGAATGTACAGTCCGTTGATGGTCATGACCTGAAAGCGATTGAAGCCGCTATTGCGCAGGCTCAACAATCTGACAAACCGAGCATGATCCGTTGCAAAAGCACGATTGGCTTCGGCGCCCCTACGAAAGCAGGCACATCAGGCAGCCATGGCTCACCTTTAGGTGATGAAGAGATCAAAGGTACACGTGTTGCCCTGAACTGGCCGCACGAGCCTTTCTTTATCCCTACAGAAGTTCTGGCCATGTGGCGCCATGCCGGGCAGCGCAACGCTCAGGAATTTAAAGACTGGAACAGCCGTCTAGAAAACAATCGTTACAAAACTGACTTTCTTAAGGTTCTCTCTGGTGAAATTGCTGAAGACATCAAGGGTCCGCTACAGGAACTGAAAAACAAATACCTGAAAGATCGCCCGAAACTGGCTACACGTCAGAACTCCGGTGATGTACTGGAGAAAATTGTTCCCGTCCTGCCGAACCTGATTGGCGGTTCTTCGGATTTGACACCTTCAAATAATACGCAAGTCAAAGGCCCTTCAGCGATCAGCGCTGGTAAATATGAAGGCCAGTACGTTCACTACGGTGTACGTGAGCACGGCATGGCTGCGATTATGAACGGCATGACACTGCACGGTGGCATTGTTCCTTACGGCGGCACCTTTATGCAGTTCACCGATTATTGCCGTCCGGCAATCCGCCTTTCCGCCTTGATGAAGCAGCGTGTTGTCTATGTAATGACCCACGACTCCATTGGTCTTGGCGAAGATGGCCCTACGCACCAACCTGTTGAACATCTGGCTGCATTGCGCGTGATCCCTAACTTGCTTACACTGCGTCCGGCTGACGGCGTGGAAACAGCGGAGTGCTGGGAAATTGCGCTGAACAAGAAAGATGGACCATCCATACTGGCGCTTACACGCCAAGGTTTGCCGGTTGTCCGCACGGATGACGGCAAGGAGAACCTGTCTGCCAAGGGCGCCTATATTCTGAAGGAAGCCAGCAGCGCCAGCACACCGCAGGTCGTTATTATGGCCACAGGTTCCGAAGTTGAGATTGCCCTTGCGGCGCAGGCAATATTGGAGGAGTCCAAGATTGCCACACGCGTTGTATCAATGCCATCCATGGAGCTTTTTGCAAAGCAAGATGCGACCTATCAGGAGAAAGTGCTGGGTGACCGCAAGCTGATACGCGTTGCTGTAGAGGCTGCTGTGCGTCAAAGCTGGGATCGCTGGCTTGGATTTGATGGCATTTTCATCGGCATGAGCACGTTCGGTGAATCCGCCCCGATCAAAGACCTATACAGCCACTTCAAGATTACGAAGGAAGCTGTTGTTGAGGCGGTAAAGGCGAAGATCTAAGGCTAATCGCCTAAGCCTTCACCAGCCTGAACAGAATCATGTACTGGGTCATGAAGTCCAGTAACTCCATCGGATTGTGGAGGTATTTGTCGTCACTGGCATCATAAGGCAAGAATCCATCACTGACCATTTTACGTACGGAAACGCTGAAGCCATTATTCTGGAACGTCTTCGCAATGTCCTGTAGCGAATAGGTCTGCGGCGGCACAGGCGAAAATTCAGCCACCGTTTTCTTCCAGCGTTCCCATAGCGGGTTTTCGGCATATTCACCGATAGCCAGATAGTAAACACCTCCCTTTTTCAGAACGGCATTCATTTCTTTTGCATGCGCCTGCAGATCGGGCAGCAGGTAAACAACCTCGTGAGAGAAAGCGAGGTCAAATCCCTCCTTCTCATTCTCCAGTGCGCGGCTATGCGCGTAGCTGCAGGGTGTTTTTCCCTTGTTCTGGTTTGCGTAAGCCACAGACTCTTCCGCGATATCGACGCCGAGCGCATCTTTATACGGCAACGCCTGATAAAGAACCTTGAGAAATCCACCGCGGTTACAGCCAAAGTCCAGAACACGCTTCCCGGATATATCTTTTTCCTGTACATAGGATATCAGTGAATGCCATGCGGGCTCATGACCTTCTGCCATGCTTTCCTCGCCTTCCAGGCTATCCCATGTCTCAACATTTTCTGCGTGCTGGCTCATACTTGCTTCCTCTCTAGAATTCCTGCCCTTTAGGCGTCATGGATATGCGTTTATAAGTCCCTTTTTTCAAGGGGCTTGGCAGCGCGCCGTAAGTAGTGCCAGGCGTCAGGATGTGATCGGGCAGCAGGTTGCTGTTATCAATGCTAGCACCTTGCTCGTCAATAGTGATAGCGGCTAGCAGGCGGCGGCGCAATTCCTGCGGCGAAAATCCGCCATAGAGCGTTGCCTTGATATTCTCCGGCATCCCGTCGTTGGGATTAGCGCCCTCAGGTGTGCGCAGCAATGCATTGGTAATCCATGCCACATCATGGGCACTCAATTGCGGGATCGGCGCTATGCCGTCAATAATCTCATCGCTCAAGGGGAAACCATCGGCAATAGATTCCTGCAGGACGGTTTTCATCGCGCGGGGATCACGATAGGTATCGCAAGCAGTCGTAATGCCGGGATTAATCTGGAACACGCTGACAGGCTTGCCCGTGGAAATATTGGATTCCAGATGGAATGTACGCCACGCCAATTCATTCATGAATTTATCGGCGGCATCCGCCAGCAAGCCATAGCTGGCGCGGTTGGCCGCCAGAGCAGACAGCGAAACTATGCGCAGATCGTTCAGGCCGCGGTTCATCAATAGATCATAACCCATCGCAGCCATGTTATAGACGAAACGCAAACGGCGACTGGCCGCGCGTTCGACCTCTGTTACAGGCTCTTTATGCATAGGCTTGAACGGTTCGCCATTGTTCTGGGCGAATGACTGGTAGAGTGCCATGGAAATATTGCTGATCGGCTGTTCAGCAGCCATGTTTGCCAATTCGTGATACATCGACTGCAAAATGGCCGGTTCGCCCAGGTCGCCCTCGATGATGCGCACATTAGGATTATTAACCAGCTGTTTTGTTAGGTTTATGTCACTTCGAGTATGCAGCAAAACGCGGCATCCATCGTTCATCAGCATCTGCAAAACAGCTGTCGTATTATTCATCACATAGCGCTGGCCCCCAATAGACGTTTCCCAAAACGCATGTGTCGGTTCATCGCCATGTTTCGCATGATCATATGGCGTAAACGATGCACCTGTCAGGATATAGACCGGCGTCGCCTTGGCATCCTGATGATCGACCTGGAATGATGGCGCATTATCCAAACCTGCTTTGGACAGAAATGTCTGGACTTCATTCCGGAAGTCGTTGCGCAATGTATCGATAATAGCCTGATGCGATAGTGAGGTCATACGCGATTACTCGGTCCGGGTTAATTCAGTTTGGCCTTTTTACAACTACAGCCCCTTGAATGCAAATCATTCTCATTTACATTCTCTATTTTGTTAAGGCTGTCCATTTTCGATACTTTGCGTTTTAAATAAATAAAAATCCTAAATTTTAAATTCGCCCTTATAGAGCTTAGCTTTTTCATGCTTCTTCATTGACACGGCGCAACAAGCGAGTATCTTCATTACGAATTTTCTTATGTTTTCATAAATCTGTCAGTTCAGGAGTTTTCCCATGACAACACGCGTAGCCATCAGTGGTTTTGGCCGTATCGGACGCCTCGTCCTTCGTGCCCTGTATGAATCTGGCCGCAAAGACATCCAGATTGTCGCTATTAACGATTTGGCGGACCTGCCAACCAACGCTCACCTGCTGAAATACGACTCTGTTCATGGCCGCTTCCCGTTCGAAGTTTCAACTGAAGGCGACACGCTGATCGTTAACGGCGACCGTATTAAATGCGTTCAGGTAAAAGACCCGGCACAACTGCCCTGGAAAGACATCGGCGTTGATATCGCTTTCGAATGCTCCGGTATCTTCACATCACGCGAAGGTGCGCAGAAACATATCGATGCAGGCGCTAAAAAAGTTCTGATCTCTGCACCGGCAACAGATGAAGACATCACCGTTGTTTACGGCGTGAACTCTGACAAGCTGACAGCGGAACACAAAATCGTTTCCAACGCATCATGCACAACAAACTGCCTGGCTCCGGTTGCTTCCGTCCTGCACGAAGGGATTGGCATCCAGAATGGTTTCATGACCACAATCCACAGCTACACCGGCGACCAGAAGATTGTTGATACCAACCACAAAGACCTACACCGCGCACGTGCCGCAGCATTAAACATCATCCCGACATCCACAGGCGCCGCGAAAGCGGTGGGCAAAGTTCTGCCGGACCTGAAGGGTAAACTGGATGGCGTGGCAACACGTGTTCCTACACCGAACGTATCATTGGTAGATTTCAAATTCACAGCGAAACGTGCCACAACCGTTGAGGAAGTGAATGAGCTGATCAAGAAAGCATCTAACAGTAACGAGTTGAAAGGTATTCTTGGTTATTACACTGAGGAATTAGTGTCCGGCGATTTCAATCACGATCCCCGCTCTTCCGTATTTGCGATCAACGAAACAAAGGTTATCGATGGCACACTCGTGCGCGTTATGAGCTGGTACGACAACGAATGGGGCTTCTCCAACCGTATGCTCGATACAGCCGTGAAGATGGCTTCCTTGAAGTAATCACCTTCCGCACATGGAAACTAAAATGGCGCTGTCTTTCGATAGCGCCATTTTTACTGAATTTATTTCATCGTGCATTGCCGTGCCTGGCAAGGAAATTGCTCCGGATATCCGGGTGTCGCCTTGAATTCCTGACATTGTGCTTCGGTATATTCCTGGGCGGGGCATGTCAGGTTCTCTTCACGAACCAGAGCTGATGACCAAGAGCACCATAAACGGCTCTGATTAATCCAGTCTTGCAGGTTGTCCTGAACATACTGGGGCCTGCCATCGCAAAGCTCTATCTGGTTTTCAAAAAATCTTACCGTCTGCGGCTTCAGATGAAACGACCATGTTTTGTTATAACTTCTTCTTCCTTCATACACATCGCCTTGGATGTGAGTGTCGCCGCCCTCATAGGTGCCGTATAGAATTTTCCGCGCTTGTGTGATGAAGGCAGGGTCACATGACTTCACAGTAAACTCAGTATCCTTGTTCTGCCCATCGTTAAATGTGAAATATGCTTTCGGGCTATCGGGAGATGAACAAGCATTCGCGTCTACCTGCGCAAATGCGGGGGCTGCCGATACCGCTGCCATAAGGGCAAAGTGTCTATAAAGTGATTTTTGAGTTATTTGAAACGCCATAATTATCCTCCTTTTAAATTTACTGGATGACCATTTACGAGCGGTTCAAAAAATTCCTTCGATAAAATATGCTTTTTTCTCCAGATTAAATATGTTAAATTCTCAGAATGTCAGAAATCGAGAACAGTACCTGTTTAAGAATTCCGGGCGGCCTTGATGGACCTTCAAGGCTTAAAATCGACGCGATCTTGAACGAAGCTGCGGGCGGCGATTACAGCGGCAAAATAACCAGAGAGCGTCTTGTTGACCCCTCTACGGGCTTTACCCTGAATGAGGGTTGTTACCAGGATCTGTGTCTGGCATTTAAGCTGTCCGTAACACAGCGTGTAGCCTTAAGCGTACGCGGGGTTCAATTTCTCCCTCCCTCCAGTGCTGCCATTATGAACCGGCTACGTTAACTGTAAAAATATAAAATTATTTAATTTCAAATACTTAACCATAAAAACTGGTTTTGACATCAAGGTTATGTTATACATTTTGGCCTATAATAAATCCGTAAAGCTGGAAATTATTATTTTATATGAACAACTTAGCCAAAGACGCACAGGACGATAACATCGTCAAAATCGGTTATATCATCGACCACTTGGTCGATGCGCTTGGTGGCGAGCCTGGTTCAACCGTCCGGCGGGCTGTTATTTTGGCTGACATTGATGAAAACCCCGGAACGACGCAGGCTGGAATTATCAGCCGCCTTAAGGCCGATAAATCCACCCTGAACCGGGATATAGAGTGGCTTTACGATTATGGGTGTATCCGCAGAATGCCGGGAACTGATGGCCGCGAAGTACGTTTACAAATTGAGGGATATGCCAAGAAAAACCTAGATTTTGCACTGGAATATTTCGATTTTTCACATAAGAGCTTGAAAAATTTCCTCATTCACTTTATAAAGCTCTTCAAAGATCACAAGCCGACTTTACGTGACATCAAGATTGTTGCAGCTGTCGCCGACAAGACAAACGCCTCTCGGCAAGACCTTCTTGAAGGACTTTATGGGGGAGCAACGTCTACAGAAAATCGGGCCATCAATAATCTGGTCGAACAAGGGATTTTGGTAAAGGAAGAAGATGGGATTTAGTTTAGGTGGAGTAGCAGCAGCATGCGTAGCAGCCGCCGCAGCCTGTATAGGCGGTGGCGATGCCGGTGCACCTGCGGCCGACTTGGGCGCTAGTCAAGCCGTCTCTACCACATTCGCCACCTTCTCAAGCCCGCCAGCAGACGTTGGTGTTGAAGCAGCCGCACCGAAGGCGCCACTTCCACCTTCCATCTAACAATTCGGAATCTTGTTTAAAAAACACCGGCCACTGCTATAGTGGCCTTCATTATTTCTGACTGGAGAAAACTGATGTCGCATACCTCGCTGAAGCCCGGAGTTGTTACGGGTAAGGAATACAGAGCCCTCGTAAAAGCCTGCAAAGATGGTCAATACGCCCTGCCCGCCGTAAACGTGGTCAGCACCAATTCCATCAATGCTGTTCTGGAAGCGGCAGCGAAAAATAAATCCGATGTTATTATCCAGCTTTCTAATGGTGGTGCAGAATTCTATGCCGGTAAGGGCATGCCCGATAGCTTCCAGGCGAAAGTTCTGGGTGCCGTATCCGCTGCCAAGCATGTGCACCTGCTAGCCGAACATTATGGCGTTTGCGTTGTTCTGCACACAGACCATGCGAATAAAAAACTGATACCGTGGGTAGAGGCCATGCTGGATCACGGCGAAGCGTTCTATAGAGAAACGGGCAAACCGCTATTCACATCGCACATGATTGATCTGTCTGAAGAAGACATTGATTTCAACCTGTCCGAATGTGCACGCCTGCTGAAGCGTATGGCTAAGATCGACATGAGCATTGAGATCGAACTGGGCTGCACAGGTGGCGAAGAAGACGGTGTTGGCTCCGACGACATTGACAATGCAAAACTGTATACGCAGCCTGAAGACGTTCTGAAGGCTTATGACCTGCTGACACCGCTCGGCAATTTTTCTGTCGCGGCATCATTCGGTAACGTGCATGGCGTTTACAAACCCGGCAATGTGAAGCTGCGCCCGGAAATTTTGAAGAACTCGCAAGACCTCGTACAGAAGATGCATAAGACAGCAGCAAACCCGCTGGACCTCGTGTTCCACGGCGGCTCAGGCTCTGACAAAGGCCAGATCACAGAGTCACTGGGCTATGGCGTGTTCAAAATGAACATCGACACGGATACGCAATTTGCCTTCTCTGAGCCTGTCGGAAAGTTCGTTGAAGCCAACGCCAAGGCGTTCAAATACCAGATCGACCCTGATGATGGCACGCCATATAAGAAATTATACGATCCACGTAAATGGCTACGTCTTGCAGAAGAAGGTGTTGTCATCCGTTTGAGCGAAGCTTTCGCCGACTTACGCTCCACTGGCAAGACACTGGCCGATAGCAGCAAAATTTCAAAAGTCGCATAAAACTACCTGAAGGGGGACATCATGGAAGGTTTTATTTTCGTACTCGCCGCCGTTTTACTGGTTCTGGTTTTCAAAGGTGTGAAAGCCGTACCACAGGGAATGGAATACACCGTTGAACGCTTTGGCCGGTATACAATGACGCTGAAACCGGGTCTGAACTTTATTGTGCCGGTTATCGATTCCATCGGTGCCAAGATGAACATGATGGAAACGGTTCTCGATGTTCCCTCACAGGAAGTCATTACCAAAGATAATGCCCTTGTTCAGGTTGACGGCGTTGTATTCTATCAGGTCATGCATGCCGCCAAGGCTGCGTACGAAGTGCGCAATCTGGAACTGGCGATCCTGAACCTGACCATGACCAACCTGCGTACGGTTATGGGCTCGATGGACCTTGACGAATTGCTGTCAGAGCGCGATCAGATCAATGCCAAACTGCTAGGCATTGTTGATGAAGCCACAGCACCATGGGGCATTAAAGTTACTCGTATCGAGATTAAGGATATCAGTCCGCCACGTGATCTTGTTGACTCGATGGCCCGTCAGATGAAGGCAGAACGTGAGAAGCGTGCTGTTATTCTTGAGGCCCAAGGCTTGCGTGAAGCAGCCATCCTAAAGGCGGAAGGTGAGAAGCAGGCCGCCGTTCTAGAAGCCGAAGGCCGCAAGGAAGCAGCCTTCCGCGATGCGGAAGCGCGTGAGCGCGCCGCTGAAGCGGAAGCCAATGCGACAACCATGGTTTCAACCGCTATTGCCAACGGCAATACACAGGCAGTGAATTACTTCGTGGCGCAGAAATATGTTGAAGCGCTGGGCCAGTTTGCACAATCCACGAACCAGAAACTGATTTTCATGCCGCTGGATTCCAGCAGTGTGATGGGTTCGATTGGCGGCATTACCGAACTGGTCAATGATGCACTGGGAAAAAGCTCACATAAATAAATTGGGGAGAGCATTATGAGTTTACAAATAAGAAATGGCACACAACGTAATGTAGAAGACCAGCCTGTTGACCTAATTTATGATGGAGGGGAGCCAAATTCTCCCCCACTGCGCCAGGAGTTTAAATATGCGCATGATCCTGTAACAAGTCATCGCTACCTCATAAATGCAGATACAGAAAACTTTGATGCTTCAGCCTTATCTGTAGGCGATAAATTTCAGGCAGAGATCACAAAGGCACATTTCATTACACGTGTCCTTAAAATTTATCCCGCCCGTCCGGCACAGCCCTAAAGCAAGAGAACGACATGACTGAATTATTTACAGATATGAATTGCTGGCACTGGTTTATTTTTGGCGGCCTTTTACTCATCATTGAAATGCTGGTCTCCAGTACCTTGTTTTTATGGCCCGGTATTTCAGCGCTGATTGTGGGTGTGGCGAAACTTGTTGTCCCTACTATGGGCTGGCCGGTTGCCGTTGCCGTCTGGGCCATTTTGTCAGTTGTGACTGTCGTCGGTTGGACGAAATACCGCAAAGCCAACCCTGCCCCCGTTGCAGATAACGGCCTGAACCAGCGCGGACAGCAATACGTCGGGCAGGTTTTTGTCCTGACCAAGCCGTTAGAGAACGGTAAAGGCGAGATCAAGGCCGGGGATACAGTTTGGGCCGTTACGGGCCAGGACACTCTCCCCGCTGGAACTAATGTCCGGGTCAAAGGGGTTGATGGCGCACGCCTGAGCGTTGAAAAAGCCTGAAAAACCATGATTTTAGCCTGATCTGCTTATTTTCAGGCTAAACCTAAGAAAAAGCTTGAAATCCCGGGGCTTTAGCGATAAAAAACCGGTCTGGAATTATAGGAGTTTAGGCCATGAAAGCCGCTAAAGAAAAAGAACATCCCGACTACCACATGATCAAAGTCGTAATGACGGATGGCACAGAATACGAAACCCGCAGCTGCTGGGGCAAAGAAGGTGATGTTATGCGCCTGGACGTTGATCCAAAGAACCACCCGGCATGGCAGGGCGGCACCCAGAAGGTTGTTGAAAAACAACAGCTGAAAAAATTCGAAGGCCGCTTCGGCACCTTCCTCTCCGCCGGTGTTGGCGAAGACAAGAAAGAAGAGAAGAAGTAATCTTCTTCATGTAAAATTTCAAAAACGCCCCGTAATGGGGCGTTTTTATTTGGCATTAACGCGCCTTCCTTATTACAAATAATGAAACAGGGAATTAAAAAGTGATGCAGAACCTAAAAATTTACGATGAACAGGCCTCGGCTCTTTCAGCATCCTATAATTCAGTTGCAACGATCGACCTGCTTCCTGATTTTTCAGAACACATTCTATCATTACCCGACAAAGCCGCTGTGCGTGTTTTGGATCTAGGCTGCGGTTCGGGTCGTGATGCTTACTGGACGGCAGGACAAGGTGTAGGCGTTGTTGCTGTTGATGGCTCGCAAGCTATGCTGACAGAAGCACGTACGACGCATAGCCATCATCTTATCAATTATATCTATGATGAAGCGCCAGGTTTACTGAACACCAGAAATCTGAACCTGAAATTCGATATTGTCCTGATGAATGCCTTCCTGTTTCATTTTGATGCCGCAGAACGGCAAGAGATTTATAACAACCTGCAACATTTGCTCCGGAAGGATAGTTTTATTTTTCTAACATTGCGTCACGGACCTGTGCCTGCTGGACGCGTTATGCATCCTGTACCCTTGCAGGAGCTAGAAGATCTGGCACAGGAGTTTGGTGGAAAATCGTTTTACCACGGCCAGAAACCAGACCCGCTCAAACGTCCCGGGGTTTATTGGGACCACCTTAGCTTACGCCTATAAAAAAACGCCCCGTAATGAGGCGTTTTTATAAGCTTTTATTGATTACGGACGTGGGCCGAAAAGACGGCTTCCTGTTGTTTCCGCCGCAGGCGCCTGATCCTCATCACGGGGACCATCTACATCGCCAGCATATCCTATAGCACGTGAGTCAAAGCAATCGCCTTTGTCACCATCAGCTGCCGGTGTAACGCGTTTTGCTCTGAGACCGCCTGACAACAGATCTTCGGGCTGTCTATCACCAAGAAGCAGTTCAGCTCTGGTTTTAGGCACAAAGGACTCTACGAGGCTTCTTGTTCCTTCAGTATTGGCAGAAACAGTTCTAATTGGATCATCCATTTTTAATTCCCTCTATTGCAAAAACTGCAACCTTGTACTCCCATATAGAAGAGGATGTCAAACTTTAGTTTCGCATATGCAGCAATTGCGATTTTCTTAAGTTTATGAAAATTAAGCCGCTTCGAGTTGCTTCAGGGCCTGCGACAGTTTTAGCAAGGTCGTGGTCCATTCAGCTTTGCGGGCCTTATTTTCCTCTATGATTTCCTCCGGCGCATTGGCAACGAACTTCTGATCGGCCAGTTTCTGGTCAACCTTCCCGATATCAGATGTCAGCTTATCGATTTCCTTCTTCAGGCGCGCCCGCTCCTTGTCCAGATCGATAATATCGGCAATTGGCAGCGCCAATGTGGCTTCGCCCAGAATGGTCTGGACAGACCCCTTAGGCAGAGCGCTCGTGGTCAGTTCAATCGTTTCCAAACGTGCCAGACGCTTGATAAGGTCATCGTACGTTTTCAGGCGCGCTTGTGTAGCGGCTGACGCATCCTTCACCAGCAGGCGGATTTTGGCCGCTGCCGGCACATTCATGTCAGCACGCACACTGCGGATATCGGTGATCAGTTTGCACAGCCAGCCGATTTCATCTGATGCCTCCGCACTCTGGAAGCTTGCCGGGTATTTCGGCCACTCCGTTTTCAGCAGCATAGAACCCGGTGCGCGTTCCGCCGTCTGGCGATAAAGTGTCTCGGTGATATACGGCATGTACGGGTTCAGCAGGATCAGCAATTGGTCGAGTACCCATGCCGTTGTCTTCCGTGTTTCATCGGCCAACGCGGCATCGTCGCCACCCTGCAGGATCGGCTTGGTAAATTCCAGGTACCAGTCGCAGAAGGTGCCCCAGATAAACTGATAAACAGCCCCCGCCCCTTCGTTGAACTTGTATTCGTCCATGGATTTGTTGATGTCAGAGGCCAGCCTGGCGATTTCACCGATAATCCAGCGGTTGAGCAGGCCGTTTACTTTCGCTGGATCGAAAGCAGGATCCAGCTTACAGCCATTCATTTCGCAGAAGCGTGCCGCATTCCAGAGTTTGGTGCCGAAGTTGCGGTAGCCTTCAACGCGGTCTTCCGATAGCTTCACATCACGGCCCTGCGCCGCCATAGCGGTCAGTGTAAAGCGCAACGCGTCAGCGCCATATTCGTTGATGATGTCGAGCGGGTCCATGACATTGCCCTTGGACTTGGACATTTTCTGCCCCTTGGCGTCACGCACCAGCGCATGGATATATACTTTGCGGAACGGCACATCGCCCATGAAGTGCATGCCCATCATCATCATACGGGCAACCCAGAAGAAGATGATATCGAAGCCTGTAATCAGCACGTCACCGGGATAGTATTTCTGCAGTTCCGGCGTTTTGTCCGGCCAGCCCAGCGTCGAGAACGGCCACAATGCGGACGAGAACCATGTATCGAGAACATCTTCATCCCGCTTCAGTTCAACATCATTTCCAAATTGCTTGCGTGCGGCGGCGTAAGCCTCCTCTTCGGTTTCCTCAACGAAGATAGAGCCTTCCGGCCCGTACCAGGCCGGGATCTGGTGTCCCCACCACAGCTGGCGTGAAATACACCAGGGCTGAATATTTTCCATCCAGTGGAAATATGTATTTTCCCACTGCTTGGGCACAAATTCTGTTTTACCTGTTTTCACAGCTTCAATGGTCGGTGCCGCCAGTGTCTTGGCATCGCAATACCATTGATCGGTCAGGTATGGTTCGATCACGACATCCGAACGGTCGCCGTGCGGCACGGTATGCGTATGCGGATCAACTTTTTCCAGCAGCTCCTGCGCTTCGAGTTCAGCAAGGATTTTCTTACGCGCTTCAAAACGCTCAAGGCCAACATACTCTTCCGGCGCGTTGCCATTAATATGCGCGTTATCATCGAAAATATTGATCTGTTCCAGTTTGTGACGCTTGCCGACTTCGAAATCGTTGAAGTCGTGCGCCGGTGTAACCTTCATCGCGCCCGTGCCGAATTCCTTATCAACGTAAGCATCGGCAATAATCGGGATCAAACGGCCCACAATCGGCAGCACGGCAAATTTACCGATTACATCTGCATAACGTTCGTCTTCCGGGTTCACGATGATCGCCGTATCGCCCAGCATGGTTTCCGGGCGTGTTGTTGCAATCGTGATGAAGCGTTCAGTTGAGCCTTCGATCGGGTACTTGATGTAGTACATGTTGCCCTTGATCTCTTTCTGGATTACTTCCAGATCGGAAATCGCGGTGTGGAATTTCGGGTCCCAGTTCACCAAGCGCTTGTCGCGGTAAATCAAGCCTTCCTTGTGCAGTTGCACGAAGGCTTTGCGAACGGCTTTGTTCAAACCCTCGTCCATGGTGAAGCGCTCGCGCGACCAATCAGGTGTTGTGCCCAGACGGCGCAATTGATTGACGATAGTGCCGCCAGATTGCTCTTTCCATTCCCAGACCTTCTCAAGGAATTTGTCACGGCCCAGGTCACGGCGGTTAATGCCTTGCGCCGCCAGTTGGCGCTCGACCACCATCTGTGTGGCGATACCCGCATGGTCCGTGCCCGGTTGCCACAGCGTGTCTTTGCCGTTCATACGGTTATAGCGCACCAGAATGTCATGGATGGTATTGTTCAGCGCATGCCCCATATGCAGGCTGCCCGTTACGTTCGGCGGCGGCATCATGACCGTAAAGGGTGTTGTATTGCGCGTCACGTTGCAGGCAAATACGCCAGAGGCCTCCCATTCTTTGTAGAGGGATTGTTCAACGGCCTGAGGATCAAAAGTTTTGTCGAGCATAGCGGGTGTTTGGATGATTGGTTATTGATGATTGGAATAAAGCAGCAAGAGGTTAAAAATGCAAGAAATCCTTGCATTTCCAATCATCTAATCATCCAACTATCTAATCTTCCAGCTCTGCTTTGCGCGCCAGACGCTGGAGTTCTTTGGCAACCAGTTTCTCGATCAGCGGCGGCAGGTTCTGGTCAAGCCAGTCACGCAGCATCGGGCGCATCAGGTCGCGCACAATATCTTCCAGCGTAATACCCGCCAGATGAGATTGGCGTTCTACAGGTGTACGGGCCGCCAGTCTTGAAAAACCCTGAAGGGCGGCATGGGCAGCATGATCCGTCAGAATCGACGACTCGTCTGGCTCTGGCGCAGGTCTTTTTGGCGGAGGTGGCGGCGGAAGTTCTTCTTCTTCATGTTCCTGAAGATCGACCACGATTTCTTCTTCAGGTTCATCGCGAATAACTTCAGTCAGCTCAATAATATCAGGCTTCGGTGCTGGCGCAGGCTTGGGCGCCGGAGCAGGTTCCGGAGCAGCCGCTTTCGCAGGCTCCTCATCGTCATCCGCAATAATCTGGCGGATAGACGCGAGAATTTCCTCGATGGATGGTTCCTGATCTGAAGGCTTATCGGGCATAAATTACTAAGCTGTGTTGAATCAACGCATTAACGGAATCAGTTTCCACTATTGCTAAGCACTTGTCAAAGCCACATTTTTGCCCTTACTCGACTCTATCCACATCCATTCCCAGCATTTTCCAGTCAGCGCGATCACGATCCTTCACAGGATCATAGGCTAATTCCGGAAAACCGAGAGTCCGGGGCGTCAGAATACCCAATGCGCGCGCCAGAGCAAATGAGGCTACTGTTTCATCCCTTTGCGAGGAAACAAGCGCCACCTGTGCATCCAGATACTCCTGATCGGCGTCCAGAGCATCAAGAATGGTGCGCGTACCCAGGTCCGCTTCCTGACGCACCCCTTCCTGCGCGATGCGGTTAGCGTCAACCTGAGCGCGACGCGAGGCGATTTCTGCTTGAGAAGCTTTCCAGGCCTCCCAACTTGTCACGACATTCTGGCGTGCTTCACGACGCGCTTCCATAATTTCTATATAGCGCTGATTAGCAGCATACTTGGCCTGACGCACGCGTGATCTTGTGTATCCGGCCTCATATAATGGAATTGTAGCAACCAGACTGAGTGATTTCGTGGTGGTATCAGGCAAAAGGCCCGGTTGCGGGTCCCATGCTTTATTGGCGCTGGCAGATAGCCCCAACTCTGGCAGAAGCTCCCCAAAGACAGTCCCAATATCCTTTTCGGATGATTGATGCAAATAACCGCTGGCAATGACAACGGGATTATTGTTCTCACCCAGCGTTACAGCTTCATCCAACGTTTGAGGGAAGGAAAAAGTAATGCTGGTCTGCGCCATATCAGCGGAAGGCGCGCCCACCAATTGCTCGTAAACCGCAAGACTGGTTTTCAAATTACCCATAGCTGTCGTGCGATTTGCCTCTGCGCGCGCCAAACGCGCTTCAGATTGCGCGACATCCGTACGTGTGACTTCACCAACCTCAAAACGGTTACGTGAGGCATCCATCTGACGGCTGACGACCTCAACGTTATTTTGGCTTAGATCCAGAAGCGCCTTGTCCCGCACAACATTCATATATGCTGTCGCCACATTGAGAAGGAGTTGCTGCTCCGTAGCATTCAGAATGGCAGCCTGCGCCTTGATACGATTTTCTGCGCTATCAATACCAGACACTGTACGGCCACCGCGATAAAGCGGTTGCGTCACTGACACACCAATATCCGTCGATGTCGTACCATCGCCTGCGCTGCCGGGATTAACATCAGCCGCACTCATGGTCCCTGTTATTTCAGATTGCGGCATCCAACCGGATTGGGCCTGTGGCAAAGCCTCTGCCGCCGCACGCATTTCGGCACGCGCCGCACGCAATGTCGGATTGCTTAAATAAGCTGTTTGCAAGGCATCCAGAAGTGGCTGGCTTGATATTTTCGCACCAGTGACACCACCTTGTACGGGCGTCTGATCTTTACCTGCGGGCTGTAGGTATGTTTGTTGCCCTGTAAGTTTTGCACCATCTTTTGGAGAGCGTGGCGCTGCTACGGCAGATGATTCTGGCGTTTCACCGCCACTGCCCTCTTCAATCACTTTGGACACATGGGAGGGTTCTGAAGGATCAAGCACATCCTCATTCTGGGCGTGTACAGGATTCACGCTTAGTAAAAGCGCAGCAGACACAAAAAGAAACGCCTTGAGATGAGCAGAAAAAGTCATTTTTTCACCATTACAAATTACTGTGTTTATCTAGAAACGAAATTCTTTACGCGGCGCAAAGCCTGTTACCCAAGGCGCTGCGGAATCAAACTGCGATTTATGCGAATAGCACCCTTTTTCATCACATTCGATCATCGTAATTGTTCCCGTTGGCTGATCAGGACGCCGCAAAATGCAAACCAGTCTTCCACCGGGCGCCAATTGCGACAACAGAGCCGCCGGGATTTCAGATACTGCACCATTCAGAATAATGGCTGTATAGGGAGCATGTTGCGGGCATCCCATCGTATTCTCACCCTCAATCACAGCGATATTATTACATTCGAGTTCGCCCCAAATATGTCTGGAAGATTCCGGTATTTTGATCTTTCCTTCCAGTGTCACAACCGTCATGACCAGTCCAGAAAGAATGGCAGAGGCGTAACCCGTGCAATCACCAATATTCAACACAACGTCTTCGGTGCGTGGCGAGAGAACCTGCAGCAGGCGCGCATGAGTCATAGGGCTTAAAACATAACCTTGGCTGCCCAGCAGGATATCTTCGTCGTTATAGGCAAAAGTCTGTACATCACGCGGGAGAAATTGCTCACGGGGAATGCGGCTAAACGCCGCAAGAATATCGTCACTGACGACGCCATTCGTCTGAATCTGGCAATCAACCATGTTTTTGCGCGCTACGGCAGCGGATGCAGGCATTTTTTTGTTCCCCGGGGATGTGTGGATAAGAAGAATAGTTGCCTGATTTTATAACAGAATCACCCGAATCGGGCTAGAGCTTATCCACATTACATATTTCCCAGTCTTTTAACTGAAAGGGCTGGAATTCGCTGAAAAAAGGTGTTATCCGTATCGTCCTTCCGAGAAGGCACAGGGTATGGTGCGATGGCCGAGTGGCTAGGCTCGGGATTGCAAATCCCGCTACGCCGGTTCGACTCCGGCTCGTACCTCCAGTGTGCCCCTTCCAAGTTTCTCGTAATTATGAAAATCATCAATATTGTGATTTCCCGCAGTATGCTTGACATCGCACAGGCCTCGGGTGTTTGCTGGTACCCTAAATAATTAGAATTAAAAATAAACAGGGAAGTAAAACTAATGTCTCTCTCACTGAAGATTTCCAAACGATTCCTCATGGCTACAGCTTTGGCTATGGCTACAGCATCTTCATCTTTTTATGCTGCTGCAAATGATACAGAGCCGCTACCAGATGTACCCAAAGTCACGGCAAAAGCGAAGCAGGATGCAGCCAAACCAAAACGCGCCCTTTATCCGATTGATTATGCCGCAATATACAAAACAAAAGAATTTAAAGAAGTAGAAGCGTTTTTACTGGAACAATCAGTTGTTTCCGGCCTTACAAGCGAAAAGCTCCGCGCTGCTGCACGCAAGGGCATCGAGCAATACGTGACAGAAGAAATGCCTGCCAAACAAAAGAAAGCTACAGACAGCCAACTCGTCGTTGCTGCACTGAAGGGGATGGCCAGCAGCCTTACCCCCCATGATGGTTTTATGGATGCGGAAGAAAGCAAGGAATTCCGTCAACAAATGGATGGTTCATTTATTGGTATTGGCGTTGAACTGGATACGAGAGACGAAAGCAAAATCAAAGTCAGACGCCCTATCCCTGGCGGACCTTCAGAAAAAGCCGGTATCAAGGCGGATGACATTATTTTAGAAGTGGATGGTAAAAGCCTGAAAGGCCTGAGCGTTGAAGATTCCATCAAAAAGATGCGTGGCGAGCCAGACAGCAGGGTCAATATTAAGGTTCAGCGCGGCGATCAAACCCTTAGCTTTGATCTAATTCGTAAGCCGATTAGACAGGAAAACGTCTCCTATAACATGCTTGAAGGCGGTGTCGCCCATTTCCACATTCGTTCATTTACAGGTGGGGCGCATTTTGATCTGAAACACAAGCTGGCCGCTGCCAAAGCCGAAGCGATGACTAACCCTGCCGTTGTCGCTAGCGGAGGACTGAAAGGCATTATCCTGGACTTCAGATATAACCCGGGCGGACGAATTGATGATTCAAATAATATAGTTGATGACTATCTGGACAAAGAGGGCCTGGTCGTCGAGCAACAAGGTCGCAATGAAGATAATTCAGAGCGCCACACATCTAATATCGTCGATATTTCACGTGGCTTGCCGATGGTTGTTTTAGTCAACGAAGGATCGGCATCAGCCTCTGAAATTGTTGCTGGCGCCCTTCAGGACCACAAACGTGCCGTGATCATGGGACACGACACTTTTGGCAAAGGCACCGTGCAGGTTGTGCGCCCCATGGCAGGCGGCACAATTAAAACCACAATTGCCATTTTCAGACGTCCTTCCGGCAACAGTAATCAATGGGTCGGCGTTAAACCTGATATCGCTGTTGATACGCTGGACGCCAAATACGAGAAGTACGTTCACGAAAAAGCCATAACAGAGCGTAAGCTTCCCAACTCACTGCCGAATACGCGCGGTGCTGAAGCACAGAAGAATGTGACCAAGCAGGTGTGCTCTCCGATCAGGGCCGAAATGAAGCTTACGGAAGGCGAGACAGATAAGTCCCTCTTTAATTCCAAGGGCAATATAGACCCCTTCCTGGCATGCGCCCGGGATCAGGTATTAAAAATGGTCAACCCGTCTTATCAACCACGCCTGACGAAAACAGTGCCCGTACCCAGACCAAACTCATAAATCAGCACGTTTTAATTATGTTAACACAACCCCGGTTCCTATAGCCGGGGTTGATTTTTTTATCAGAAAAATACGACTAAAGGCTTGGGAAACATTGACAACCCGCGCTGAAGGCATTAGTGATAAGCCCCGTTGTTCCTCGATAGCTCAGCGGTAGAGCAATCGACTGTTAATCGATTGGTCGCAGGTTCGAATCCTGCTCGAGGAGCCACTTTCCCCCTTTTATTCCAGACATGAAAAAGCCTGCCTATATTAAGGCAGGCCAAACATTATGCTTTGAACCTCAATATCAATCTTTAGTAATTGATTTGTAAGCTGGCGGATCGCTGGCCGGGAAAGATTCCTCACCTGCTTCATCAATAGCCCGCTCAACTTTTTTACTCTGTTTGCTACAGAAGATATTGTGCCACCAAGCTCTAAAATTATGTGCCATTTTTTATCTCCACTCTCTGTTATTAGCTATTCAAATTACTAACGAACACGGGGAGGATAAATTCCTGAATTTAGGTAAAATGAAAGTCCGTAACCCTGACGGGGGTGGCATAATTACTCACGCCATCCCCGCTCATTAGCAAATAAAATCCTACGGATTTAGCGCAGGAAATTGGGTTATTGTTAATGGCTCCATCCTGCCATCTGACATACTCCCACAGCCTGCCTTTCGGCTTCCGTGCTGGAACATCCAGACGATGCCCCTGTCGCTATAGTAACGGTCAACTTTGCAGGCCCCCTGCGACATCTCCGCGTACTCTCCGGAATTATATTGTTTATAATAACCTGTTGTAGACAGGATATCGGCGGGCCATCCGAAGTCATCAGTTACACTTGGCATAGTGTTGAAATATTTAGCCTTATTTCTGTCCGGATCATCATTACCAATCTTTGCATTCGTAAATAGATTCACTTGTTGATTGTTGACGGCATAGCGAAATTTAGTGCCAAGCCCCAGCTCCGGAATATCCCCCACGCGCCTATATCCTTCTGGTGCGGGAACCCCGGGTAATGTCCATGCCTGCCGGCTTCTCATCCACTTATGCTTGTCTGTTCTGCTTTCCCGGCACTCCGCCAGAATTTGCAGGGGCTTCCCTCTCCCCGTTGTTTCCACATCAAACTGACAATTTCCAATCATGAACCCTACATCAGGGCTAGGCTGAGGAATAAAATTATAGAGAGTAGCCTCCTGCGCTTGCGCTCCTGTTCCTCCCGCGACTACAGCAGTAGCTAAACCAAAATTTCTTAGCATTTTACTCATTAGAATCTCCTTTTTCATATACTCAATTAGTGATTAAGAAAAAGCTCTCATCCGTGAATTGCGATTCACCTGATATAAAGCACCGCCCTGATACGGGTATTGGAGGAGAATCCGTCTCTAAAAGTTTTAGTTTTTTGTGTCGTATTATCTAGGTAATACGTAAAGAAACAAGATTTTATTGTTATGGATAATTGCTCTTGCGAGAACGATTCTCACCTAAATTTTCAGGAAAACCTCAAGATAGTAATGTTTTTGAACGAGAACGTATTCTTTGGAATATAACAAGTGACTAATTTAGATTCAGAACTATTACTAGTACTATATATAGTAAAATAAGTAGAAAATTACCAAACTCATGTTATTTATTGCTATTTCTAAACTAACAATTACTAATTAGATTGTAATATTTACTTATTTTTAATTATTTTATTTATAGTTTAAATACGATCAATCTCGAATATTCCAGAAAGTTTCGAAATTGGATAAAAAAAATTACAAATTTGATTTTTTCCTCTTGCAGCCGTTCCGGAAGTGGCATATAAAGAATGTACACACCCTCTATTACCGCCGTTTGTCCGGAGATCCAAAAGGTCTCCGGACCTTTTTTTCTACAGATTTTTATTTTGGAAAATACGCATCAGACGCAATAAACAGCAATAATGCGCATGCAGATTGATCAGATCATTTCATAATGATAATGGCGATCCCGGCAGGACTCGAACCTGCAACCCTCTGCTTAGAAGGCAGATGCTCTATCCAGTTGAGCTACGGGACCAATAGATGAATACGCCAGCCCTATACTAGCTTCTTTTCTCGGTAGGAATATAGCGGAATTTGTCGCCGTAATTGCGCGGCTGCAGCTTACGTTCTTGCGGAATACTAACAGTATATTCCCAGCCCTGCGCTGTGGCGTGGCTGATGGCGTCTTCCAATGTATCAAAGCTGATCTTAACCTGATTGAGCGTGTCGCCAGAGCTTACCCAGCCCATCAGATCTTCCGGGCGGCGTGCTGTCTCTGTTTCCGTTTCCATGACCCATTTCTGGCCTTTGGCGCGGCCAGACTGCATTGCTGATTTTGAGGGTTTATAGATACGGACAGTGGTCATGACATACCTTTTAAGAGTGGTCGGAGTGGAGAGATTCGAACTCCCGGCCCTCTGGTCCCAAACCAGATGCGCTACCAGACTGCGCTACACTCCGACGGGCGCCACCTTAACACCCTGTTTCCAGAAAGAAAACCCCAAATTTGCGTGTTTTTACGGAGAATGATCAAAGGCGCGGTAAAAAACCCTGTCTCCGGGCTTGATACCTAGTTCAGCTGCCCGCCCCCCGTTCAACTCCAGCACAGCCAATACGGGACCACGAGAATTAATCGGGGTTAAATCGTGAGGAATTGCACTGTCATGAATATTATGTATGGTGCCGTCAGCCTTGATAAAAAGCATATCGAGGGGGATAAGCGTATTTTTCATCCAGAAGGAGCGCTCATCCTCTGTGGGGAACAGGAACAGCATGCCGTGGTTCTTTTCCATGCTATTGCGGTTCATAAGTCCGTAAGCCTGCTCCTGGGGGGTACGCGCTACCTCTATCGTGAATGAATGTTTCTCACCTTTTTTATCCTGAATGACTAACGTTTCAGACTGCTCGTCATCACGCGCCAACGGCGGGCCTGCTTGCTTTATTTCCTCAGCATTTGTTGGCGACTGAACGACAGCATATGCGCCGCCCAGCCCGAATAGGGCCATCAGAATTATAATAACAAGGGTCTTGGTTGATTTCATGCTGTATCAGCTCGCCTTTTTAGCTTTGCCGGAAGCAAGGTCCAATAAACCTTCGATGAGGTTCTGATCGCTGATCATGCCTTCTAAACGGCCTGTATTTTCATTCAGCACAATCACGCTTTCACCTTTTTCAGCAATCAATTGTGCTGCACGTGATTCAGGAGAATCCGGATACACGGATAAAAAACGGCGGTCCATAACTGCCGCGACATTCTGTGTCATGACTTTCTGCAAACGCAGATCCAGGCCAGGGGCCGCATTCACAACAATTCCTGATAAACCGGATTCAGAAACCATGGAAACAGGAAGGATATTTTCGATCAGGTTACGCAGGCTAAAAAGGCCCATAACTGTCCCTGACGAATCCGTTACAGGAGCAGCATTGGCGCCCGATTTTTTCATCTGGTTTAATGCCGTTTCTACTGTTGTATCAGGGGTCAGGGTCAGAGGCTTTTTATTCATGATATGGGCGCAGGTCATGGACAATCCTTAGATAAGAATGAATACCCCCATAATATAGTTTCAATCAGAGGGATGCGCAGCCAGAAAATGACGAACTTTCTCACCTGCCCCGAATTGATACAGGTTCACATGATTGCCTTCCGAAAAACTTTCCAGACGTTTTTTTGTTTTAGCGTTCTGGAAAACCTTTGCGCCATGTTTATAGGGGACAACACCATCCTTCTGGCCATGCATAACCAATAACGGCGACTTTACCCGTTCAATCTTATCAATATTGTTATAGCGATCGCGAACAAGCCAATATGCCGGCAGCCAGAACATATGCTTTTGTGCCACAGCAGGCATGGTTGTATAAGGCGCTTCAAGCACCAGAGCTTTTACATCCGCGTATTCCAGCGCCATCTGCGTGGCTATGCCGGTGCCCAGCGATTCGCCATATAGCACAATACGATTCTGGGAAATTTTCTGTTCCCCAGTCAGCCACTTCATGTAAGCCCTTGCATCGTTATACAGCCCCTCTTCCGTGGGCTTCCCCGGGTTAGACGCATAGCCGCGATATTCTGCGAGCAGGAATCCGTAGCCCCCGGCATCAATAAAATCTCGCGCGCGATAACCCCGGATAGCGATACTGCCGCCATTGCCATGGAACAGGACAATAACAGGCATGGAAGGTGTAGCTGGTGCCTTATAAAGCGCTTTTAGTTTGAGATTATCAGCCGTTGTAACCTCAATAACCTGCATATCAGCAACGTTAATCAAAGCCGGATTAGGAAACACCTGGTATGGGACATAGAGGTAGCTGCGCTGGGTCACAAACATAATGACGACCACAATCAAATAGCCTGCTAATGCCAGCCACATTGTGCGTTTCCATTCTGCTTTCTTCTTATCACACATTCACGCCTGCCGCGTACATACGCGCATAAAGCCCGTCTTTGGCCAGCAATGAGTCGTGCGTACCCTGCTCTGCCACGCTTCCACCCTCAAGCACGATAATCTGGTCTGCGTGTTGTACAGTGGACAGCCGGTGAGCAATCACAATTGTTGTCCGCCCTTTTTGCAATTCATTTAGCGACGCCTGTATCAGACGTTCTGATTCATTATCGAGGGCCGATGTTGCTTCATCCAGAAGCAATATGGGTGCATTTCTGAGAACCGCACGGGCAATCGATATACGTTGACGCTGGCCGCCGGAAAGCTTGACGCCATCCTCGCCCAAGACTGTGTTATATCCATCTGGCAAAGCCATAATGAAATCATGGGCGGCGGCTGATTTGGCCGCCGCGACGATATCGGCCTCGGTGGCCCCCTCACGGCCATAAGCAATGTTTGTCCGCACGGTATCATCAAATATGGTGATATCCTGAGACACGAATGCGATATTGCGGCGCAGGCTTTCGATAGTGAGATCCCGAATATCCACACCATCAATCTGGATGCGGCCCTGATTAACATCGTAGAAACGTGGGATCAGGTTGATAACCGTGGTTTTGCCCGCACCTGACGGCCCCACTAATGCCGTCATTTTTCCTGCCGGGGCCATGAAACTGACATTCCTTAGCGCCTGATCGCCATCACCATAATCAAAGCTGACATCTTCGAAAACGATAACGGGCTGCATGACGCTGAGATTTTTAGCGTCTGGTAAATTGCAAATGGATGCCTGACGATCCATCATTTCAAAAATGCGATCGGCGGCACCCATGCCTTGCTGCACTGTATTATAAAGTTTTGAAAGGCGTTTAATCGGTTCATAGGCCAATGCAAACGCCGTAATGAACGACATTAATTCGCCAGTGGTCAGGCTGCCTGCTGTAACCTGATAGCCGCCATACATAATGACACTCATCAGGGCCAGCCCTAGCAGCGCTTCATTCAAAGGCGTCACGAGCGTCCCCACACGCGTAGCCTTGATTGAAAGGTTGCGTACGCGATCAATGACCTTACCGGCACGTGCGCTTTCGTATGATTCCATGCCATAAGCCTTTACCTGACGGATACCCTGGAATATCTGGCCCAGCGTGTACATCATGGTGGCCGTTTCTGTCTGCGTCGTTACAGATATTTTGCGCAGTTTCTTGCCCACTTTTCCGACAACGTAAGCAGTAACCGGGAAGATTACGAATACCAGCACGGTCAAGTGTGCATCCTGCCAGAACATCAGGCCTATCAGCAGCACAAGCGTGAGAAGACTTTTCCCAATACCCGTTAAACCGTCAGAAACGGTGCCACGCAGAATATTCACATCGTTGACGATACGGGATACCAGCTCGCCGCTGGGGTTATCGTGGAAGAAGCGTAAATCCAGTCCCAGGAAGCGGCCAAAAAGATCGCGCTGAATGTCAGCCACAATCGACTGGCCGATTTTGTTCATTTGCAATGTATGCAGATAGGTCGCTACACCGCTTACGAAGAAAACAAGGAACACGGAGAGACCTACGGGCAGGATCATATTCTCGCGCCCTTTGACCAGCACCTCATCCAGTATCGGTTCGACCAGCTTGGCAAAAGCCGCCGTCATGGCCGAAGACAGCACCATGAAAAAGATGGCCCAGGCGAGGAGCTTGTAATAAGGGCGCAGGTAATCATTCACCAGCCGTTTTACAAGGCTGCGCGTCGAAGAGTCTATTTTGGTCAAAGGCTTAGAGGTGTTCTGAACCATGGAAATGTGATACTCTATTCATATGGAGGCCTGCAAGCGTAATGTCTGAGCCCGACAAGTCCACAAATCCGCAAAGTCCCCTGCCGCCGCCGCCCGCCGGGATAGGATTGGCGCTGGGAAGTGGTCTGGCACGCGGATTCACCCATATTGGGGTCATTAAGGCCCTCACGCGTTATGGTATCAAACCCAGTATTATTGCCGGGACATCGATTGGTGCGGTTGTTGGTGGTTGCTACCTAGCCGGCAAAATGGATGAACTGGAGGATTGGGCGTTATCCCTGAACCGCCGCCGTATTTTTAGTTACCTTGATTTTCGTGTACGCAGCGCGGGCCTGATCGGCGGACGTAAGCTGGGCACCGTTCTGGAAGATCACTTTGGCGACATGCTGATTGAAGACCAGAAGTTTCCCTTCGTCTCGATTGCCACCGATCTGGTAACAGGTCATGAGGTATGGCTGCGCAAGGGCAGATTTGTTGATGCCATGCGCGCTTCATTCGCCCTGCCCGGCATCTTCCCGCCCATGACGCTGAATGGTCGCACGATGATTGATGGCGCGCTGGTTAACCCTGTTCCCGTTTCCGCCTGTCAGGCGCTGGGCGCACGGCTTACGATTGCGGTCGACCTGAATGGTGATTTGATTGGTAAAGCAACGAAACCCGGTGCGAATTACCAGACAATTTTGGGGTTTGATGTGTTCGGCGATCCGGATGTAAGCGAAAAAGCCGAAGAGGTATTGGGCACAACATCATTGACCAGCCGCATGTTCCGCCGTGAGGGTAATAGCCCCAGCCTGTTTGGTGTCATGGTATCGTCACTGAATATTATTCAGGACCGTCTGACACGTTCACGCCTTGCAGGTGATCCCCCTGACGTTCATATCAAGCCCCGTATCGGCCATGTCGGATTGCTGGAATTCGAACGTGCCAGCGATTTGATCAAGGAAGGTGAAGAATCCGTCGAGCGCAAACTGCCCGAGATTATGTCGGCAGTCGAGATTCTTCTGCTGAGATCTAAAGGCTGATTTTAAGCGGTTTTACGCTTCTTGTGCTTACGGTCAGGCAACGCCTTGCCCCAATTCACGCGGTTGACCAGATAGGTTGGTCTCACGTTGTTATACTGCAACACCAGCACATTCAGTGCACGATCAACCTCATACGGCGTCTTGCAGTTCTTGAATGTACCAAAATGCAAACCGCTTTTCACAAGGCATGTATCAATATTCACACCCGCAGCACCCAGAATATCATGCGCCATGGTATCGCCCAGCATCACTGTGTCGCCTGGGTAAATTTCCTGCGCCTGCAGAAGTTTTATGCAGTGCTGGAAAATTGGCTTATGCGGCTTGCCGATGTAATGCACAACACCGCCAAAATCTTCATAGCGACGCGCGATCATGCCAGGCCCGAGGACATAGCTTTCCCCAATCAGCGCCTGGCTGTCAGGGTTGGCGCAAATAGCCTTTAAACGGCGGCGGATAGCCGTACGCAGGATGGGTTCATAGTAATCGACCATTGTCTTCTTCGGGGCGTCGGTACCACTAATCAGAAGGAAATCGGCGTCTTCAATCTTGCTGACCACTTCGATATCAAGGCCATCAATAATGGACGTGTCACCGCCACGGCTCATCAGGAAGCATTTTTTGCCAATATCTTTGAAGAAGCCTTCATCCTGTTTTTCAAGACCACTCCAGGTGATTTCGCCCGAGGTTACAATTTCGTCATAAAGGCTGGGGCCAATACCCAGTTCCTGCAGGCGCACCTTGTTTTCTTCGGCACGCTTGCCAGAATTTGAAAGAATAATGATATATTTATTCCGGTTTTTCAGTTCTTTGAGGCAATCAATGACGCCTTCGTAGGCCTTTTCACCGTTATGGAGTACGCCCCACTGGTCGATAATAAAGGCGTTATAACTGTCGGAAATATCCGAGATACCTTGGCAGAACTTGGTCTTTGGCATTGATCTGGCTTCCCCCAAAAAGGAAAATGGCGATTTTGCTGTCTCTCTCAAAAGGATAGGCAAAATTCCTCAATAAAAGATTATCAGCCAAAAAGGGCGCTTTCTCAAGCGCCCCTTTAGAAAAAATCCAAATTTTACAATATGTTATGCAAATTTAGCTAGCCATGCGGCGATCTTCGCGGCTCAGCTTCGGTTCACGACCTGCACCCTGGCAAAGGGTAATATAGAGGCTACCGACATCGCTGGATGCAAAGGTTGCGGCCAGAAGGTCACCATGGTCATTGTTGACCGCCTGATCGAACAGCTCTTCAAACTGGCGAATAAAGCGCTGAACATAGGTACGGAATTCCGTATCGTCAGCAAACTTCACGCGGATACGTTCGACTGGCAGTTCGGCACCCAATTGGGCCAGACGGCGTGTAAAGGCACCCACATCGCCCTTCTGGAAGGCGCGCCATGTTTTTTCCGGGACTTCGCCGTCCATAAGGCGGGTAAGGTCCACAGACAATGAATGGAGGCTTTCGATGATAAACTTGGCCGATGACAGGAAGGCATCACGCTGTACGCGGCCTTCCTCCTTGCGGATTTTCTCGGCGTTGTAAGTGGCATCCTGAACAGCCTTGAACAGGGCGTTAGACTGGCGTCCGAATGATCCTGCCGCTTCATCTGCAGCGCGGACAGCGGCCGATGTCACAGTGACCAGGCGTTCTGACTCATCAGCCAGCGCCGTACGTGATTTATCGATAGTACAGACCACACGTTCGGAAGTGGCATTGATGTCCTCAAGACGCGCTGACAGAGCAGATACGGCCTTGCTGATATTATCAGCGGTATCGATGCTGGCGTCAGAAACCATATGCGCCTGACGCTTGAGCTCTTCCCCATAGTTCTGCGATGTGCGCAGAGCCGATGACATTTGTTCAGAAACTTCACGGGCTTTCATTTCGAAGCCGTCACCAGCCTTTTTCAGCTCCAAGAGCGTATCCTTAGAGGATTTCAGCAGGTTATCTGTTTCGCCCAGAACCTTGGCAACCAGAATGTCGGCCATCTCTGCCGTCTTGGCCGCGGCCATGTTGAGGCTTTCGCTCTCATCACGTGCTTTCGCGCCAGCCTGATCGAAGCGGCGGATAATTTGTTCCGCCGTATTATCTATCTGTGAAGCCGAGCGACCCAGTTCACCACCCACATCCTGCAGACGGGCAACAGCCTGACCTACAGATTCTGACAGTTCATGAAATTGCTCATTTACCGCCTTCTGAACATTTTCGATCTTCAGCAGGGCCTGATCGGTCATCAGGTGAATGTCTGAAGATTGATCTTCGAGGGAGGATTCAATCTCGCGCATCTTGTCGCTGGCTGAAGTAGCTGCGCGCTCGATGTCTTCCACGCGGGATTGCAGGTTCTCACTGGAACTGCGCAGAATTGTTGAAGCCTGATCGGCACCCGCGCGCAGTGCACTCAAACGATCATCAAACACGATACCGATTTCGCGCAGACGCTCAAGGTTTGTGCGAGCAGATGTATCATAACCTTCGTGCAGAGCTTCGAATTTAGCCTGCGCCTCGGTTGCACGCTCCATCGCGTGGGTCAACACGGGTTCGAAGCCCGCAGCAGACTCTTCGAGAGCATTCATTACGTGACGAATAGACTCTGTCGCCTGATCGGCACGATCCTTAAGGCGTGTGCTCTTGATGTCAAAATCAACATCCAGACGACCAAGATCACCGATGGCTTTCTCGCTGGCACTGCTGACCTCTATGCAACGCGAGCTGATCTTGCCCTCCAGGATGCTGACATCCAGAACGGCCTTCTCGGACACATCAGTCAGGCGTTTTGCCTGATCCTCAAGGGACTCGCGCACCTTCTCAATGTTGGCAAGAGATGTCGTGACTTCCGACTGCAGGGTATTTTTCTGCTGCGCCAGTTGATCCGTGATAGTACGGGAATGACCAGCAATCTGGCCTGCCATGGTGGAAATTTCCTGTGCCTGACCACGAAGGATTGTACGGATATGTTCCGCTGAGTCCTTGGCCTTATCGCTGGCCTCGTTAAGATCTGTCACACGGCGGCGCAGAGTTTCCTCGATCTGCTGATGCTTGTTATCAGCTTCCGTAACAGCAGCAGCCATTTCTTTGAGGGGTTGCGTAAGCGCTGATTGCACTGACTCGATGCGCTCAATGATAGCTGCCGTCGACAGGTTAATTTTGGTCGACTGATTTTCAACAGATTCAGAAAGCTTCATCACCTGCTCATCAGCAAGCTTCGAAGCTTTTTCGATCTGCTCCCGGCTACCTTCCAGCATCGTGACGATAGAGCGGATATGTTCGATATTGCCTTCACCTGCGCTGTTTAGCTGATCAATGTTCTCACGGGTTGAAGCGATAAGAGACTCCGCCTGTTCTTTAGCTGACAAGGTTGCTTTCTCTAACTGTTCAATCGCACGACGAACTGCTGCACTGATGGATTCGGCACCGCTCAGCGCTACGCCCATTGATTCAGTGAGCTTGTTGGATGTTGAAGTGCCGGCATTCTCGATAACTTCTGCCTGCTTTTCCAATGTAAGCGTTGTCTCGCGCAGCTTCTCACCTTGGGCCTGTAGACGAGCCTCAACGGAATCCGTTCGCTCAAGGATCTGGTTAGCGGCATTACCGAGATTATCGAGCGAATTGTTAATAGTCTCGGCAATTTTCTCAGCCTGTAGCGCCACGCTTTGTGCACCCAGATCGAGAGCCTGGCGGTGATCGCCAATTGTCTTGCTGGATTGCGCCATGGCTTCTAGTGTTTTTTCAGTAACACCCTCCAGCCCCTTGATCTGCTCTTCAATCGTGCCAGCCAGACGCGTTGTTTCTTCAGAAACGCGGCCCACGGCAGCAGAAAGACCCTGGGTATGCTGGTCAAACTCGCCACTAACAGTTTTCAGGCGTTCTGTAACACGATCAACCGCATCGTTCAGGCCGTCATAGCTGCTGGTCAGGTTGGTTTCGATATTTTTGGTACGCTCATCAGCTTTGTCTGCGGCTTCCAGAATTTTGTCGGCACCACGTCCCAGAGCGGCTTCCATTTCGGCAGCACGTTCCTTGATGGTTGCCGTCGCCTTATCCCAGGCTTCAGCACCTTCAGCCGTTTTCGTGCCAATTGTACCGGTGCGCTGCTCAAGCTCTTCTGTCAGCGCCAGCAGTTTTGCAGATTTCTCGTTGATATTATCGGCCAGGCGGTCAATATGGAATTCTGCCTTCTTGGAAACACCAACAAAATCACGGATTTCGGCACGCAAACCCTGACGCGCACGTGTAATCGCACGGATGACTGTGCGGGATGATGCTGACAATTCAGCAGCCTGACGGCATAGTTGTTCAATATCAGCGTTCACACGTTGCGCACGTTCTTCGGATGGGAAGATAATCGCTTGCAGTTCATGGCGCAGTTCACCCGCATAACGGTTGATATCCGCCCCGCGCTGGAAATGGCTCAGCATCATCCAGAAAAGGGCTACGGGTGCCAGCATCGCCGCCAGCAAACCGCCTAATTGGATTGGTCCGGCGCTTATCAGCCCCGCAATACCATAAGCCGCAAGCGCATAAACTACACAATACAACACCCAGCCAAATGTGAAAGCCGCACCCGCCCATGACAATGCCTTGTGCCAAAGCGGCTGCTCAAATGCCGGGCGGTTCAATGGCGCCAACATCAATACGGATTCATTATCCTGGTCGAAAGCTGAAGCTTCAGCCTGTTGTACGCGAGGCTCAGCCTTCAGTTCCTCTGCCGCCGGAACTTCTTCGCTATCGCTTATGCTTTGGATACGTAATGACTTCAGGCCGCTACGCATGCTTTGTGTTTGAATATTTTCTAATTTACGCGCCGTAATCTCGAAAGTGTTCTTAGCCTGGGTCTTAACTACGCTGCGCTCTTCAGCGGTAAGTTCCGGAACGGTAGGAACGACTGACGTTACCGCATCTGTGATAGCTGCGTCTGTCTCGTTGGCTGGTTCCGGTGTGTCTTGACGGATGGCAGAATTGGTCGTCATTACGGCATGCTCCCGCATTGGAAAATGGCTGATCGGTTTTTAGAAGGTCTGTTTTTCTAACTCTGCCGACTTGCGGGTGCAAGCCCTTAAAAACAGTGACTTAAGACCCGTCCTTAAAACAGTACGAAAAAATCAAGCGAACGCACAGACTTGCAGAAATTCAAAGAATTGTTGATGAACTGTGGATAATTCGGAACTGATTTTCTGTTTATTCATAACAATTACTTCAAGCATGAAAAAATGCCTGCTTTCATATTCAAAATCAGGCATTTTTACAAAAATATTTATATTTAGCTTTAACTAGGTACTTGCAGTCCGCAGCTTGCTTTTGCGATAGCCATAGGCAAAGTATATGACAAGTCCCGCCAGCAACCACAGCACGAAGCGTTCATGCGTATGATGTGGCAGGAAGTAAATTAGCGCAGAACAGGAAAGCACACCCAGAACCGGTACAATCAATCCACCGGGCACTTTAAAGGGCCTTGGCATATCAGGATGCGTTTTTCGTAATACCGCAACGCCGATACAAACCAGAATGAATGCTGCAAGCGTACCGATGTTGACAAGTTCAGCCAGTGCCCCCAATGGAATGAAGCCTGCCATAACGGCCATGATAATCCCGCAACCGACTGTGGTGTGTACCGGCGTTTTGGTTTTATCATTTACATGACCAAAGATCGTCGGCATCAGACCGTCATGCGACATGGCAAAGATAATCCGTGTCAGGGCATAGTAGAGAACCAGCATCACGGTGGTCAGACCAAAGATAACGCCCGTTGCCACCAATGCTGATGCCCACGTAATTCCCAATTGCTGAAGGGCGTGTGCTACAGGTGAAGAAACATTCAGTTCCGTATAGGGCAAAACACCTGTCAGCAAACCGGATACAACAATATAAATAAAGGTGCAGAAGCCCAATGATGCCAGAATACCGATTGGAATGTCACGTTTAGGTTCATGAGCCTCCTCTACAGCTGTCGACACAGCATCAAAACCTACATAGGCGAAGAAAACCACAGAGGCCCCCGCCAGAAAACCTACAGGCTTGCCCAATTCGTCATAGCTAAACCAGCCAAACGGGGCGAAGGGTGTCCAGTTATCAGGATTAACGTGGAAAACGGCTACCGCAATAAAGATAACAATAGCCAATAGTTTTACGCCTACCATCGCCGTATTCAACTTGGCGCTTTCCCGCACGCCCACGCAAAGCATAACCATCAGAGCCAGAATAACGACAACCGCAGGAAGATTTACCAATCCCGGTTCTGTAGCAAACGGACCAGCGGTCAATGCATGCGGCAGCCCCAGACCAATAGCCGTCAATGCGTTGTTGAAGTAACCGGACCAGCCGTTGGCAACGGCAGCTACAGCCACGCCATATTCAAGGATAAGATCCCAACCGATAATCCAGGCAATCAATTCACCGAAAGCAGCATATGAATAACCGTAAGCACTACCGCTGCCGCCTACACTTGAGGCCAATTCCGAATAAGCCAACGCAGCAAAGGCGCAGGCCACACCCGCAACAATAAAGGAAAGAATAACAGCGGGACCGCTGGTTGTAGCAGCCGCCACACCCGTCAGCACGAAGATACCCGTGCCGATAATCGCCCCAATGCCCAGCAGCGTCAGATCAAAAGCGCTCAGACATTTTCTGAGATTATGACCAGCCTGCTCGACATGCTTCTTACGGAAAAGTTGCTGCATCATGCTATTGCCCCCTGTTGATTCAGGAACAATAGGCACGGAATGCATGTACTGCAATACGACTATGCAGTTTTACCCACCGCTAGGATTAAATGTCGCAATCCCACGTATCGGGAAGGCCATAGTAATAGAAATGCGGATCGTTTGCGGTTACGGGCTTAGCAGGAATGCCCACCACGGTTACACCTGGCGGCACATCTTTAGTAACGACCGAGTTGGCGCCAACGGAGGCGCCATCCCCCAGCTTAATCGGACCCAGAATTTGTGCACCTGAACCAATCATAACCTTGTTGCCTAAATCGGGGTGGCGTTTGCCACATTTAGGTCCCTGCCCCTTACCGCCCAGCGTGACGCCGTGATAAATAGTGCAATCATCTCCGATAGTGGCCGTCTCGCCGATCACAACGCCCATACCATGATCAATGAACAGATTTTTGCCGATGTTTGCACCGGGGTGAATTTCAATGCCGGTAAATAAACGTCCGGTTTGTGACCAAATACGCGCCAATGTGCGCCATCCATTTTTATAAAGGAAATGCGCCAGCGGATGATAAATCACCATGATGTGAAAGCCCGGATAGCACAACACTACCTCAAGGAATGAGGGGCATACAGGATCACGATCACGGATCGATTGGATATGATCACGGATTTTCTGGATCATTCGCCAAGACCTTCAAACAGGGCTGTCGAGAGATAACGTTCAGCGAATGATGGGATAATAACAACCATTGTTTTGCCAGAGTTCTCAGCCCGGGCGCCCACTTGCGCTGCAGCCCAAAGCGCAGCGCCTGATGAAATACCAACGGGCAAACCCTCCCATCGCGCTACATCACGTGCCACAGCAAACGCATTATCGTTTGTCACGCGTATAATTTCATCGATCAGTTTCGTATCGAGAATAGAAGGCACAAAGCCCGCACCAATACCCTGTATTTTATGAGGTGATGGCACACCGCCTGACAAAACCGGGCTGGCATCCGGTTCCACAGCAATCGTTTTGAAGCCTGTCTTCTTTTGTTTCAGCACTTGGGAAACGCCTGTAATTGTACCGCCAGTGCCCACGCCAGAAATCAGGATATCCGCTTTACCGGCTGTATCCTCCCAGATTTCAAGCGCTGTCGTGTTACGATGAATTTCAGGGTTTGCAGGATTATCAAACTGTGCAGGAATAAATGAGTCAGGTGTCGCTGCCGCTAATTCTTCGGCCTTCGCCATTGCGCCCTTCATACCCTTATCCGCTGGCGTCAGCACCAGTTCAGCACCCAGCAGCGCCAGCATTTTGCGCCGTTCGATCGACATGCTTTCCGGCATTGTAAGAATAAGGCGATATCCTTTTGATGCGGCAATAAATGCGAGGGCAATTCCGGTATTGCCTGATGTTGGTTCAATAAGCACTGTTTTGCCCGGTGTGATCTTGCCAGCCTTTTCAGCCGCGTCAATCATCGCCGCACCAATACGATCTTTAACGGATGAAAGCGGATTGAAGAATTCAAGCTTGGCTACGAGGTCAGCTTTAATATCATATTTTTCAGAAAATTTTTTGAGGCGTACAAGGGGTGTCGCACCGATCGTATCAATCACTGAATCGTAAATTTTCCCACGGAATTCCGCCATATCTGCCCCCGTCCTTAGAAAATGGTTCTAAAGACTTAGCATTTTGCTGCGAAACAGCAAGGGCTTATCAGCTTCCCTAACGGGAAGCGCTGGCGCAGATGGGTTTGGTTGTAGGATGAGACGGATAGAAAGTCGCCGCCCATTTTTTAATGTCTGCCTGCGACATATTGGCCACTTTCTCAATACGACCTGCATAATGCTTGCAGAATTGATCGGGGCGCATGCGTGCCGAGTCATTGGCAATCTTATTTGCAAAGATCGTGCGCACGGAATTCAACTGTCCTTCCGGATCTGCAGAACCCGTACGGCGGTAATATTCCATTAGGCTGCGTTCATAATCAGCAAACAGCTTAAGATTTTTTGCTGTGAAGGCACGATAGGCGCCATAAAGGTTCTGACCGTTGGCTTTATACATATGCTGGCAATTCAGGCCAATAACCATGAGTTCGCTGTGGATGCGAATGCCTTGTTCAGCCTCCGCTTCAGGCATGGTGTAGCATGCGGCAGCCACTGCCGGGGCAGACAAGAACATAGCTACAACAAACGCGATCAGAGATTTTTTCATTTACGTCGTCACCGGGGTTTTCAAAGGGTTACCATCAAAGTGCGCACGCAGGTTCTCTATAACCAGCTGGCCCATTTTCTTTCTGGTTTCTGCCGTTGCTGTTCCTATATGCGGCAACAGAACAACATTATCCATCGTGTAAAGCGCTTCCGGCACATGGGGTTCGTTATCGAACACATCAAGACCGGCCCCTGCGATATCTTTATTACGTAAGGCTATCAGCAGTGCTTCTTCGTCAATCACTGAGCCGCGCGCCACATTAATCAAGAAAGCTTCGGGTCCCAGTGCTTTTAACACATCGATATCTACCAGATGGCGGGTTTCAGGCCCACCGGACACGGTTAATATCATAAAGTCACTATCTTCCGCCAGCTTCATGAGTTCAGGGTAGTAACTATAAGAAAACTCAGGCTTTTCATGGCGTCCATAATAAATAACATTCATATCAAAGGCACTGGCGCGACGGGCGACGGCCTGACCGATACGGCCCAAACCCACAATCCCCACAGTTTTTCCCGTCAAAGTGACGCCCAGAGGCATAGGCCCATTCACCCAATGCCCTACGCGTACGTAAGCATCCCCCTCAACAGTACGGCGCGCGCATGATAGTAACAATGAAAGCGCAATATCTGCCGTATCATTTGTCACAAGGTCCGGCGTGTTGGTTACGGCAACATGACGTTCCTTAGCTGCCTGAAGATCAATATTATCGACACCGATACCGAATTGGCTAATGATCTCCAGATTGGGTAGCGCCTCAATCAAATGGCGGTTCACCTTTTTCATAGGGCTGGCAATGATGCCCACAATATCATTCCGGTGTTCCTGCAGCGTGGCTTCAGGATCTGACTCTTTAGCAAGGCGAATGACACTGAAGCTGCGCTCCAGTTCCTCCATTTCAGCGGGCAAAAGTGTGCCTAATGCTAAGATTGTCCGGGCCATTTACTTTCTTATGTGTAAGAGAACAGGAAGACTAATGCCAAAATCGCATAAAGGGCATAGGTAATTTTCTTATACTTGAAGATATCTGCAAGTTTAAAAGCTGCCATGAGGGCGCCGAAAAGAAAACCATAGAACAAGGTGTACCTTAATATTCCCCAATCGAACATCATTGAATTCGTCATACCGCTATAAATGGCAAACAGCAGCATTAGACTAATACCCCACCCTAATGCCCCCAAAAACATCGAGAAGAACAGAAAAATACCAATTTGTTCGCCCCAGTCAGCCTGCCGGATAACGGCATTCATCGGCTCAACCACACGAGCTTTATAAGTTTTGAGTTTCCAAACGCATAAGCCAGCAAAAACAAGAATTGGGAAAGTAAGCGCCCATAATCCCAGGCCCGGCATCACCGCCAAAGCCAGGAAAAGGCATACTGATATAAGTGCTGCCGCCATCCAGAAGGCATAAAAAACGCGCCACAGCTCTGAACGCTGGAACAATCCTCTAAAAAGGTTTTCTATCTTAATGGGTTGCATGAAACTTGATCTACCCCGCCTATTTATGGTTTAACCCCCACATTATGAGCAGATTGGCCAAAAAACTCTATATCAAAACCTGGGGCTGTCAGATGAACGTCTATGACAGCCGCCGGATGGCTGACATCTTGTCGCCTTTGGGTTATCAGCAATCCGATAGCCCAGAAGACGCCGATATGGTGATCCTGAACACATGCCATATCCGTGAGAAGGCAACTGAAAAAGTCTTCTCTGACCTTGGCCGTATCCGTGAACAAAAGGAAGAGAAAGCCAAAAAAGGCGAGAAAATGTTGATTGCTGTTGCAGGCTGCGTTGCGCAGGCCGAAGGCGACATCATCATGGATCGCGCCAAATATGTCGACATGGTATTCGGCCCGCAGACATATCACGAACTGCCAGAGATGATCATCCGCGCCACGGGTGAACGCGTTGTGAACACCGAGCTGACCACCATATCCAAATTCGACTCCTTGCCCCAGGAAAACACCTCTCAGGGCGTGACGGCATTTCTGTCAATTCAGGAAGGTTGCGATAAATTCTGTACGTTCTGTGTTGTACCTTATACGCGCGGCGCTGAGTTCTCACGTCCTGTCCAACAGGTCATCGACGAAGCACGTCGCCTGCGCGATAGCGGTTCCAAGGAAATTACACTGCTTGGCCAGAACGTGAACGCCTATCATGGAATCGCTCCGAACGGGCGTACCATGGATCTGGCAGAACTGATTGCCGCCGTTGCCGAAATTGAGGGTATTGAGCGCATTCGCTACATGACGTCACACCCTCGTGACATGGACGATGCACTGATTGATGCGCACGGCAGCATTCCTAAGCTGATGCCTTTCCTGCACTTGCCCGTACAGCATGGTGCCGATGAAATTCTGAAAACGATGAACCGCAAACATACTGCGGATCATTTCCGCGATATTATTGCGCGTGTGCGCAAAGTACGCCCGGACATTGGCCTGTCCTCTGACTTCATTGTGGGTTTCCCCGGCGAGAGCGACAAGCATTTTGAAGAACTCATGCAATTGGTGCGCGACATAAAATTCACAACGTCATATTCCTTCAAGTTCAGCGCCCGTCCCGGCACACCCGCTGCCAACATGCAGAATCTTGTAGCTGATAAAGTCGCTGATGAGCGTCTGCAAGCATTGCAAGCGCTGTTGTTCAGCCAGCATCAGGAATTCAATCAGTCATTTGTTGGTAAAACGGTGGAAGTTCTGTCCGATGGTATCGGCAACCGCCCGAACCAGCTTCATGGCCGTACTGCCCATAATCAGGCGATGCATGTCACCTGTGATCCAGCTTTGCTGGGGCAAATGCTGCAGGTTAAGGTTGAGGGCGCTACAGCTACGGCACTTACTGGTAAAATCTGACGGAAATCCGCCATTTTTGGGAACTTTTATCGTTATAAAATCCTTAGGATTTTGTGGTAATATGTTCATATACAAAGCTTTTTTGACCCTTTTAGGAAGGAAACGGCCATAGCCAAGCAATTCTCTCAGGAACGCCTCGCTTTCGAGGATAACCGCCTTGTCCCTATTCTGTATGGCGAACAGAATAATCACCTGCAAAAAATTGAGCATGCCTTTGACGTGGAGATTAACAGCCGCGGCAACGAAGTCATGATCAGTGGATCGCAAAGTAATATCGTGCAGGCCAAGCAGGTTCTTGAATTTCTATGGTCGCGCGTGCGTTCTGGCCAGGAAGTTGATGCCCCCACCGTTGATGGCGCTATTCGCTTCCAGATCGATCACATGAAAAAGACAAACGGTAAACCTACCGACCCTGAAGATCGCGAAAATCCGAATAACCTGCCTGCTTACCATTCGAATGATGACGGCAATGTCATTGTTACCAAGAAAAAGCGTATTTCGGCACGCACACCGGTGCAGGGTGATTATATTGCCGCTATGAAGAAGCACCGCATGGTGTTCGGTATTGGTCCCGCCGGTACGGGTAAAACATATCTGGCTGTAGCACGCGCTGTGGAGATGGTGGAGTCTGGCAAGATCGAACGCATCATCCTGACGCGTCCCGCTGTTGAAGCCGGTGAGCGTCTGGGCTTCCTGCCGGGTGAGTTGAAAGAGAAGATGGACCCCTATATGAGGCCGCTCTATGACGCGCTTTATGACACTATGCCGGGCGACAAAGTGCAGAAAAAGATCCTGAGCGAGGAGATTGAAATTGCGCCCCTCGCCTTTATGCGTGGCCGGACGCTGAACAACGCCTTTATCATTCTCGACGAAGCGCAAAATACGACAACGCAACAAATGCTGATGTTCCTGACACGTATGGGTGAGAATTCATACATGTTGATCACGGGCGACCCTTCGCAGATCGACTTACCCCATGGCACGCAATCCGGGTTAAAAGAAGCGATGCATATCCTGAAAGATGAACCGGATATTGCGTTTATTCATTTCAGCGCACAAGACGTTGTCCGCCACAAGCTTGTGGCCAAGATTATTCAGGCTTACGACAAGTTCCGGAAGAAAGATCAGTAATGTCACTGCCGCATGTTCATGTCGATCTGGTCGTTAATCATGACGCGTGGGAAAGCACCGGCCTTGAGTTGGATGATTTTGCAGAGGATGTCATCGCACAAACCCTTTCCATGGCAAAAATGCCGCCGGAATTGAAAGGCCGTGAAATTGAAGTTTGTGTCGTTTTGACCGACGATTCCGAGATTCATGAGCTAAATCGGGATTATCGGGACATGGATAAACCCACAAATGTGCTGTCTTTTGCCAACCTGGATTCCGATAGCGCCGAGGACGAATTAGCCATGGAAGACATGCCTTTTTCCCTGGGTGATGTAATCATCGCCTGGGATACAATGCAGCGCGAAGCCATTGATCAGAATAAGAAATTTGAGGACCACCTACGCCATATGCTGGTCCATGGCACTCTGCATTTGCTAGGTTATGACCATATGGATGATAAAGAGGCCGCCGAGATGGAAGGCCTGGAAATTAAGATTCTGGAAAAAATGAATGTTGAAAATCCGTACGCAGATGACCAATTTGTGGCATAATCGCCCTCATGCAAAAAGAAGCAACCATGACTAAGGAAGATAGCTCGGGATCGCACACAGATTCCGAGCCCCCGCAACAAGGCTCTAAAGAGTCTGCCAAACAGACAAGTGACGCCGGGTTTATCGGCTGGCTGAAAGGTGCCATGGGCATCGAGAAAGCTAACGATGGCAATTCCCTGCGCGATGTTCTTGAGGAATTTATCGAAGAGGCTGAAGGACGCCCTGAAGGTAACGATGCCGTTGTTACATCTCATGAGCGGTCTCTGATTACTAACGTATTGAAGTTGCGCGATATGACTGTCGTTGATGTCATGATCCCGCGCGCCGATATCGTGGCCATAGACGTGAACACCTCACAAGAGGATTTACTATTCCTGCTTTCACAGAAGCAATTCAGCCGTATTCCGGTTTACCGTGAAACGCTCGATGACGTTCTGGGCACCATTCATATTAAAGACATTTTGGCGACACTGGCACAGGGCCAGCGTATTGATATTGCCAATCTTGTACGCGATATGCCGATCGTGTCACCTGCCATGCATGTACTGGATTTGATCCTGCTGATGCGTAACCGCCGCAAGCACCTTGTGCTTGTCGTTGACGAATATGGCGGCATTGATGGTCTCGCTACTATTGGCGACGTTGTCGAGGCTATTGTCGGCGATATCGATGATGAATACGAACAGGATGACGAACCACAACTGACAGTCAATCGTGATGGCAGTATCGTGGCTGATGCCCGTTACGATATTGATGATTTTCAGGAAAAATATGGAACTATTCTGAATGAGGAAGATTCAGAGGATGTTGACACATTAGGCGGCATGATCTTTGCCATGATTGGTCGCATTCCTGCGCGTGGCGAAATTATTGCTCATGAATCCGGCATTACCTTTGAAATTCTGGATGCAGACCCGCGCCGTGTAAATCGGGTGCTCATCCGTAATCTTCCCTTGCAGAAAACCCAAAATTAGTTGAAAACCAAGCTATGGCTTGGCTTAAATCCCTTCCCGATGATATTGCAGGATGGTCGCTGAAAAAGCGCTTTCTGTTCCTGTTTGTTTTGGGCGCCTTGTGTGTGCCAGCCATGCCACCGCACGGGTGGTGGCTATTGCTTGGTCCGGGCCTGTCGCTGTTCTATCTAACATTATGCTCTGCACGTTCAGCCAGAACGGCTTTCTTTGAAAGCTGGATGTTTGCCTTTGGCTATTTCGGGTTTGGCCTGGTCTGGATTGGTAACGCCCTACTCGTTGAGGGTAATCCTTTCTCATGGGTATGGCCGTTGGCCATTGCGGGATTACCTGCCCTGCTGGCTACCTTTTATGGTATCGCGGGCTGCATGCTTCAAATCCTGATAAAGAACTTACGTTCCTGGGCCGGATGGTGTGCTTTCGTTGGCGCTATCGCATTCACCGAATGGATACGTGGTCATATTTTTACCGGGTTTCCATGGAATTTATATGGTTACGCTTGGAACAATAACTTGTCGATGGCGCAATCGGTTTCACTGTTTGGTGCCTATGGTCTGACATTTTTTACGATCGCCTGGGCCATGATACCCGCCTTGTGGTGGATTACGCTAGGTACCAGGAAGCAACGTTTTATCGTGTCAGGGGTCCTTGCTTTCTGCGCATTAGGTCTTTTCCTGTGGGGCTATGCGCGGCTGGCAAACCATCCTATTGATTTACGCAGTGACGTCACGTTACGGATTGTCCAGCCGAATATCCCGCAAGAAGATAAATGGGATAACAGCAAGGCCGGTATTAATTTCAGGAAACTTATGGACCTAAGCCGGCCTGACGAAGGCAATGCTGGAAGCCCTACGATTATCATATGGCCGGAAACAGCTGTCATAGAACGCTTAATGCGTCATCCTGATGCCGAGATAACCGTGCGTTCCATGTTGCAGAGCTATAGACAGCCTGCTTACCTTGCCACTGGTATTTTACGCAGCGATGTATCACCTGATGGTAAGGATCGCTATTACAACAGCCTTGTTACTTATGACCGTGATTTAAACCGCATTACCCAGTACGATAAATCTCACTTGGTACCCTTTGGAGAGTATATTCCCTACCGCGAGTTTATTCCGTTAAAACCTTTTGTAGAATTTAGCGGATTTGAATCAGGTAATGGACCTGAAACACAAGCTATAGATCAATTGATCCGCATTGCACCGCTTGTCTGTTATGAAGTCATATTCCCGGGCCAGGTTGTAAGCCGCAATATTGAGCGCGCAGATATTATGATTAATGTTACGAATGATGGCTGGTATGGCGATAGCGCCGGACCCCGGCAGCATTTGGCGATGGCCCGTTTCCGCGCTATCGAAGAAGGCATTCCTGTTGCAAGGTCTGCCAATACAGGCATATCGGGGCTGTTCGATTCTTATGGGCGCGCCCTTGCGACTATTCCCCTTAATGAAGCAGGTACTGCTAATGTAGCTTTACCTAAAGTAGCCACCGATCCCCTATTCACATGGATAGGCGACTTGCTTTTTTTTATTTTCGTAATAATGTCTTTTTTGCTGAGTTATACGCTTAAGAAATTTTATTTTAGAAACGTAGCTCAATAAGTAATTCACCCAATACTTTCGTATAAGTCTGTATATATTAACGCAGAACTTGCATACTCTCGCACTCGTTGTTATGTATAGGTCGCATTACACTTTGAATGCATTCGTTACCTGTGTACCACTTTATCATGTTAGCCGGATTGAAAGATATGCCCCGTATTGCCTCGACTCAAAAAACTAAAAGCGTAAAAACTTCTACTTCAACATCAAGCACCCGCAAACCAGGCCGCCCTAAGGGTGGCCCTAAAGCCATGGATATTCACGTTGGCAATCGTTTGCGCATGCGTCGCTCCATTATTGGCTGGAGCCAGGAAAGACTGGCGGACGCCGTAGGTCTTACTTTCCAACAAGTGCAAAAATATGAGCGCGGTGCAAACCGCATCAGCGCCAGCCGCCTATACGACTTCAGTCGCGTACTGGATGTGGATATCTCCTACTTCTTTGAACAGTATAATGAGAAACAGAAGCCAGCTAACTTTAAATATGGTTTTGCTGATACGGATCAGGATGAATTTCTTGATACGGGCAAGTGGTACGATAAGGAAACTCTTGAGTTGATCCGTATCTATTATTCGATTCAGGATCAAAAGTTGCGCCGTAATCTGGTTAAGGTTATCCAGAACATGGCTGAAATGCAGACCACCCCCAAGAAGGGTAAATAAAGCAGCCTGCTTATTAAGTGAATTATGCGCAAGGGAGCTTTAAGCTCCCTTGATTGCTTTGCAACATATGATAGCGTTAACAATTAAATATTTGCCGGAATCGGTTCCGGTAAGAGACTTAATATCATAGAAGGCCAAGCACCATGTTTATCGGAAATAAAGCAATGAAACCAGCAAATCAGGCAGCTGCACACGCAGCTCTCAAAGATTACCTTTTTACCAGCGAGTCCGTGGGCGAAGGACACCCCGACAAAGTATGCGACCAAATTTCGGATGCGATTGTCGACCGTTATCTGACACAGGATCCTGAGGCGCGTGTAGCATGCGAAACAGTCGCCACAACTAACTATGTTGGTATTTTTGGCGAAACCCGTGTTCAGGGTGCACCGGTTACAAAGGAAGAACTCAGCGAAATTGCACGTCACAAAATCCGTGATATTGGATACGCGCAGGAAGATTTCCACTGGGAGAAAGTGCGCGTTGATGTTCATCTGCACGAGCAATCCGCAGATATTGCTGTGGGCGTTGACTCAACCAGCACCAAAGAAGAAGGCGCTGGCGACCAGGGCATTATGTTCGGCTATGCCTGTCAGGAAACTGAACACCTGATGCCGGCCCCTATCCACTTCTCACATAATATACTGCGTTCGCTGTCTGAAGCGCGTCACTCCGGTGCCCTGCCTTACCTTGAGCCGGACGCTAAATCACAAGTGACTCTGGAATATCGTGATGGCAAACCTGTGCGTGCAACATCCATCGTTGTATCCACGCAGCATCATGAAAAATTGTCCCAGGCTGAAGTTCGTGAAATGGTGCGTCCGCATGTTCTGGGTGTATTGCCCGAAGGCTGGATGTGCGATGAAAGCGAGTTCTATGTGAACCCGACAGGTCGCTTTGTTATTGGCGGTCCGGTCGGCGATACAGGTTTAACAGGCCGCAAGATCATTGTTGATACTTATGGCGGCTCCTGCCCCCATGGCGGCGGCGCTTTCTCCGGCAAGGACCCTACAAAAGTTGATCGTTCAGCCGCTTATGCCGCCCGCTACGTTGCCAAAAACATTGTAGCTGCCGGTTATGCAGAACGTTGCACTGTTCAGCTTTCTTATGCGATTGGCGTTAGCAAGCCGTTGTCTGTATATGTGAATACGCACGAAACAGGTAATGTGCCTGAGGAAGAAATCATCCGCGCTATCGGCAAAACGATTGATCTTAGCCCACGAGGTATCCGTACCCACCTGCAACTGAACCGCCCGATTTATGCCCGTACGGCAGCATATGGTCATTTTGGCCGCGCGGCTGATGCTGACGGTGGCTTCTCATGGGAAAAGCTTGATCTTGTAGACTCGCTGCATAAAATCCTCGGCTGATGCAAAACAATAAGATACCGAAAGAAAAAAATCGCCTGTTTGGGCGAAAGCAGACACGGCCCTTGAGTGATATCAAGCAGGCCGTGACTGATTCATTGCTCGCACGCCTGCAACCCGATATCGAAGCCACCAAGGCCAAGAAGCATATCAGTATGGGTGAATTATTTGGCAAGGATGCGTTATCTGTCTGGTTCGAAATCGGGTTTGGCAGCGGCGAACACCTCATTGGGCTGATGAAACAGCACCCGGATGTATACATGATCGGGGCCGAACCTTTCATCAACGGCATGGCCAATTTCCTGCATGCTTTTGACAGCGAAAAGCTACCAGATGACAAAGTACGCGTATGGATGAACGACGCCATATTACTGGCCGAACGGTTACCGGAGAAATCGCTAGAGCGCATATATGTTCTGAACCCCGATCCGTGGCCTAAAAAACGGCATCATAAACGCAGGATTATCTGCCAGGAGAACTTGAGCACATTCTCGCGCATTCTCAAGCCAGGAGGACTGCTGATCATGTCCACTGACGTGGATTATCTTGCCGAGTGGATGGTAACGCAAGCCAGCCTGCACCCTGATTTTACATGGACAGCACAAAAGGCCGACGACTGGCGGGTTATGCCAGAGGACTGGATACCCACCCGCTACGAGGGAAAAGGCAAGGCCAAAGGTCGTCAGCAGGTTTACCTGACGTTCAGGAAAATTACGGCCTAGGCGCGCAAACCAGCGTCCCCGTGGCTGTATCATAACCCACCATTACATCAGTCCCCGAACAGCGCGCGGCTGGCCTGCTCGGCCTATAGTTTGTGCAATAATCATTCAATTGGTTATTAGCAATTCGGGCAACCCCTTGATTAGGATCGCACATCATTTCCGGCCGTGAGCCCGCCAGCACATCTACGGGCATACATGTTCCGGCAGCACCCGTAGCATCACAGACATCGGAGGTTACTGTTGTTGTTGTCTGGATATCGCCCATAACATGCAGCTTCTCAACGGGCTCCCCCGTTGTTGCGCCCAAGTTAATAGCAACATTCCCGATATTTGTGTTCGCGGCTGTATCAGCGCCCACAACTTTCCAAAGCCTTGTATCCTGTGTAATGTAAGGCTTGGTGGTATCATCATAACGGGCAAATTCACTGTCTCGGCGTAGGCCGGACATAAATGTTGCGTCACCGTCGCAGTTCTCGCGTTCATTCGTTGGCGTCACCAATTCCGGTGGCGTCAGGGGGGGGATAACGAGGGCCGTGCATGCCTCGGTTTGGGAACCATCATATGCGAAAGCCCCTACCCCGTTCGGGCCATGTGAAGTTAGAACATAGTGCGTTGTATTGCCTGGAACCTGCAAGCTGTTGCTATACTCATCCACCATACTAATAGCACCGTACTCTTTATTAAAAGTTCCCGCATCGGTTAGGAGGCGCGTTACACCATATGTGAGCCTGTTATTCCATCCATCCAACGTATCCGCCAATGTCAGCGGCACCATATCGCGATCTTCAAACAGATCTTCAAACGGCAAAGTCCCGATAAGAACCTCATCCTCTGTACCGTCATTGTCACGATCAACGCCTGTTGCCGTAGCGACAGTGATATCTGTGCCTGAACAATCCTCGCGACCAAAATCCGCATCCCCCGGAACAGCGGTCGGGTTAGCGGGACACGGATAACGCATGTTCACGACCAAAAACTGCCGAATAGCAGAGTTTACAACCTTGATCGCCTCCTCCGTATGACGTCGCGCTTCAGCCTCACGATAATCCATGTAATACCCGATAAACCCGACCATCATGATAGATGAAATAATCATCACAATGGCCATTTCTATCAGCGTAAAGCCTGACTGCTTGTTATAATTACATTCCATATCGCAACCTTATCCACCACAAGTGCATGAGTTGTAGTTTTTGTACTGTCCAGGTCCCACACTTTCATAGCAACGCCCTGTGGCGCCACAAGAGCACCCAGTAGCACCTTTGCGATTTCCACTATACGGCGCATCATCAATCTGTGATGTCGTATCGTTGTTCAACCATCGGCACACAGGTGGCGGCACGGGCGTGCAATCTTCCACTGTTTCAGGGGCGCCCCATGTACATCCCGGCATCACAACGCGGCGTGTATCTGTAATTGTACCTGTATAACCTGCGGGGCAAGAGCGGGTTGTAACCCATGTGCGCCCCGTATTACATGTACAGTCTTCAATATCAGGCAAAGCCTGGTATGTGCGCCCCGGAGAACACACATATTGATACCTGTAAATGGTGCGCGTACCCTCCATAGCCCCTGGACATGCGGTTGTTGTGCCATAAGGCCCTTCAGGCGTGCAGGTGCATGAATATACCGCAGGTGGCGCGTCTACCCAACCAACCGGCGAACAGGTTCTTGTCTGCGGCATATAGGCTGTCCCTGAGAAGCCTGCAGGACATGAAATAGAGCGATTTCTAGTGGCATTAATATCACAGGTACATGTGTTAGTACCGCCTGGATTGGGCAGCCAAGGACCCCACGATAATGTAGAGCAATTATATTCACGTCTCAAATCTTGCGTACCGGTATTGCCCTGGCCGCACGAAGCGCCATTCTGGTACTGGTATTGGACGCAACTGCCACGCGGGTTTGTAGACCGCCAGCTTCCTGATTGGCAGCGATAGGTATCACGCCTGCAGAAACCTGTATTGGATGTAATTACAGAAGTATATTGACCCTCAACACCGTTGATAGGAATCACCATATCATTCGTACCGCAAACACTTCTTGTTGTTGCGGGGCATGAAACAACGGGTGCGCCTGCACATATAAGAGTTCCATCGGCATTAATGCCTCTTACATAAGGCGTTGCCCCGGAACACTGGAATGACAGATTGTTAACAGGAACGCAACCTAATGCCCCGCCATCAACCTCGCGCGCAACGAAACCAACCGGACACTCCAGCACATTAGAATCGCCAGCAACGATAGCCGTCTGGAAACAAGTGGGTGGCGGGGGTGTACCCCCCGTAGGGTTACTACAAAGCTGGTCAACGCGAACCTGACCATTATTGCCCGCATCGCCCGATGCTTTAATTCCATTGGCAATATTAAGTGTATCTGTTGGCAATGTTGCTGTTGGTGAAGGGTCGGCACCGTTCATAAACTGCACGCCTCCACTGGCGGGTATTTGCTCGATATCAAACCTTGTTGCATCAGGATCGGTGGAAATCCGCCATAATGGGATTTCATCAGATGAGAAATACGAAACCTGGTCATCAAACTTGTTAGCACCAGGAGTATCGCTCGAGGTGCCTTTTCTATACACAGCGTTCGCTGTTACATTGCAGTTCTCAGTTTGACGCTCCCCTGCATCGCAAGCAATCTGGGCGTTATCACGCGTAAACCCGCCCTTACGATCCGGCCCGCTGCTGATGACAATAAAATGTCCAGACATCGGCGGAGTCAGAATGGAGTTGTCATTTTCATCAAGAATCTCGATACCACCGCGCCCCGGATTAAATGTAGTTGCAACAGCCAACTCTTCCGTCACAGCGTATTTGTAGCGCATACCATAACCATCGAATGTATCATCCTCACTGATATTCATCTGGCGGAATGGCAAGTTACCTACGCGGACACGCTGGGTGATATTTACAGGAGCCCCTGTAATAGGATCTGTGATCGTGCGCGTATTTTGCTCAATACAAATGCCATTAGCGCATGTTCCAGGCGCAACTGATGTATCTGTACAATCTGTCTCACGACCATAGTTGGCATCCGTGCGCGGCAGATCGGTACGCGCCGGACATGGATAGCGCCCCTGAATACCTAGAAAATCTGTCAATGCGGATGAAGCCACCGTTAAGTTGGTTGTTGTTTCCTTTGCTTCCTTATTTTTTAGATACAAAGAAAACGGCACAGCAAAACCCGCAATAATGATGCCGACAACCATCATCGCGATGGCCGTTTCGATAAGGGTAAAACCTGAACTGCATTTCAAACAGCTTCTTTTATGAATCTGAGTAACCATTTAATATTCCCCTTACCTAAAAAACTATTCGCATATAATTGCGCCCGAAGCGTTAAAACCCACAGCATATGTACCAGGGCCGCAGGCACCTGGAGTGCCTGCCACAAATCCCATGTTCGCACAGATGGCTGCGCCATTTTGTATGCCGATCATTACACCAGAACATTCCATGATAGATTCGTTGCCAGAGATGATATCAGGGTCAAAACAACGTCCTGGATCGTCTTGGTCACATACCAAACCCGTTCTCAGATCATTTGCCCGAACATTGCCCGCCACATCAATTGTTACCGAAGTATCTGGCGCGTCGGTGCCAATGCCAAAATGAGAAATTTTTGTATAAATATCGTTCCTATTGACTGCGGATGCCGTCCATACGCGTGCAGAAACATTGGATACCATGGCAACCATATCATCGTAATAGTCTACTGTATCGGCATAAGTCACCAATTTATAATCGTCAATTGGGAATGAGAAATCGGAATCGCCATCACAGTTATCAGCCTCCACTGATGGTGGTGGGCCTGGCGTTATGCAGGGGATATTTATGATACCTTGGCGATTATATGCCCCCGCCCCATTAAAACCATGGGATATAATCACATACTGAGCTGTATCAGCAGACGGCGTATATGCTAATATGCCTGCGTCATTCGCGCTGATTTCAGTTACATCGAGAGCACCAGTTGCAGATACATCAACGGGCGCCACCGTAAGCGACCGAGTCACCACATACGTAAATCTTTTATTCCATCCGTCATATGCTGCATCTTCTGGAATATTCAGCGCCTTAAAGGGAACCATACCTATAATGGCAGGTTCAGCCAGTGTCGCCACACTACAATCACCTTCCGCCCCATAATCAGCGTCTGCAATGGTCAGCGTTGGGTCGGCAGGGCATGGATGACGATTATTCTGATAAAAAAATTCGTTATAAGCAGCCTGCAAGTTATTCAAAGACAAATTCGTGTCTCCACGAAACTTTAGTCTCATATACTCATCATATCTCACGAGCAAAGCACCCAGAATCACCCCAATGACCATCAAGGCAATGCAAACCTCAATCAGGGTAAAGCCCCGCTGGCTTATATCTTTCTTGTTCAAAATCAACAACTTAAACACCCCAAAACGGCGAAATAAGAAGCATGCGAATGCACACTCGCTTATATTAACACTAATAAAATTATTTAAAAATTGAGTTAAATTTCCTGAAGATATAGCTAACCCCTTCTTTTTTCATAAAAAACAAAGAAAGAGCTTGCCTGAACGGGCAGATTCACATATATATCCTATCACATTATCGTTCAGTTATATGAATGGTGGGCTTCGCGGCCCGCCTTTTTTGTTATCTGGGCTGGTTTTATCGAACTTTTTGAAGGCATTGCTTTAGCATGAAAGCATCTCCGATGGAGCGCAAAATAGCCGATCTGGCAGCACCTGTGGCGGAAAGCCTGGGATTGCGCCTGGTTTGCGTACGCATTACCGGTGAAGGTGGCGCCCAGAATGTACAGGTTATTGCTGAAAACCCGGTGACGCGCCGCCTGCCCCTGGACGACTGTACAAGGCTAAGCCGAGAACTTTCAGCCCTGATGGATGTCGAAGACCCTGTAAAAAGTGCTTATCGCCTTGAAATCAGTTCGCCGGGTATTGACCGTTTGCTGATTTCCCCGGAGGATTTCGCCGACTTTGCCGGTTTTGAAGCCAAAATTGAGTTGGAATTCCCGCAAGAAGGTCAAAAACGTTTCCGCGGCATACTGCGCGGTATCGAGGGAGACCTCGTGAAACTAGATATGCCGGACAAAGGCCCTGTTACCGTTCCTTTCAGCGGTATCGCCAAAGCCCGGCTGGTGCTGACCGATGAGTTGATCAAGGCCAGCAAACCTAAAGATGAATTGCCTACCCCTACTGATACTGATGAAACTTCTAACAACGAATAATTAGTCTGGAGAACAAAGGAAAAGATCATGGAACTTCTGCAAGTCGCTGACGCTGTTGCCCGTGAAAAAAACATTGAACGCGAAATCGTACTCGCCGCCATGGAGGAAGCCATTCAAAAGGCTGGCCGTTCCAAGTATGGCCACGACCACGACATCCGCGCACACATCGACCGCCGCTCAGGCGCGATCGAGCTGAAACGCTACCGCGAGGTCGTTGAAACACTGGAAGATGAAACACGTCAACTGACGCTTGCAGAAGCCAAGCGTATCAAGAAAGACGCCGCTGTCGGCACATTCCTGATCGATGATCTGCCGCCGCTGGATTTCGGCCGTATCGCCGCGCAAACCGCAAAACAAGTTATCATGCAGAAAGTGCGTGAAGCCGAGCGTGCAAAACAATTCGAAGAGTTCAAAGATCGCGTTGGCGAGATCATTAACGGCGTTATCAAACGCGTTGAATTCGGTAACGTCACCGTGGATATCGGTGGACGTGCGGAAGCGATGATGCGCCGTGACGAAACACTGCCACGCGAACATTTCAAAACCGGCGACCGTGTACGCGCTGTCATTTACGACGTCCGTCAGGAAATTCGCGGCCCGCAAATCTTCCTGTCCCGTGCGCGTCCGGAATTTATGGCCAAACTGTTCATGCAGGAAGTGCCTGAGATTTATGATGGCGTGATCGAGATCAAGGCTGTTGCCCGTGACCCGGGCTCCCGTGCGAAGATCGCCGTTTACTCCCGCGATAACGGTATCGACCCGGTTGGTGCTTGCGTCGGTATGCGCGGCTCCCGTGTTCAGGCTGTTGTCGGCGAACTGCAGGGCGAAAAAATTGATATCGTGCCTTGGTCCAACGACACGCCCACATTCACTGTTAATGCCTTGGCCCCTGCCGAAGTATCGAAAGTCGTTCTCGACGAAGAGAAAAAGCGCATGGAAGTGGTGGTGCCGGAAGAGCAGTTGTCGCTCGCCATCGGTCGCCGCGGCCAGAACGTGCGCCTGGCTTCGATGCTGACAGGCTGGGACATTGATATCCTGACTGAAGCAGAAGAATCCGCACGTCGCGCAGAAGAATTTAAGACCCGCTCTTCACTTTTCATGGAAGCGCTCGATGTTGATGAGGTGATCGCTCACCTGCTCGTCGCTGAAGGCTTCACGAAAGTGGAAGAAATCGCTGAAGCAGAGCTGTCAGAACTAAACACCATCGAAGGTTTCACCGAAGATGTGGCAGCAGAACTGCAAAACCGTGCGATTACTTGGCTGGAGGAAGTCGAGAAAAAACTGCAAGCCAAGCAGAAAGAACTGGGAATCCAATCAGACCTCGCCACTTTCGATGGCCTGACCACACAGCAAGTTGTGAAACTGGGCGAAGCCGGCGTGAAATCGAAAGACGATCTGGCTGACCTGGCTGCTGATGAGCTGGTTGAAATCCTGGGTGCTGATATGACCATGACAACTGCTAACGAGCTGATTATGGCTGCGCGCGCTGACTGGTTCAAAGACGACCCACAAACCGGAACAAACGGTTGATTATCGTGTAACGCGATCAACGGAAACGCCTGACCCTTGAAAAGGCCTGAAATGACTGAAACGAAAGACAAAGAAGTGAAAACCGAAGAGAAGAAGACCCTGAGCCTTGGCGGCAAAGGGACCTTAAGCCTCAAAGGTGGTTCTGCGGCTCCTGCAGCAGGCGGCGCTGGTGGTACGCAAATCCGCCAGAGCCTATCTCAGGGTCGTGGCAAAACTGTCTCCGTGGAGGTGCGCCGCAAGCGCGGGCCGGAAGCCAAGGGTCAGGAAGAAGAAGCCGTTGCCGGTACAGCCGCCCCTGCGCTGACCGAAGCACAGCAACTGACATCCGAAGAACGTGAAGCCCGTATTCGCGCCCTTCAACTGGCTGACGAAGAGTCCCGCCGTCGTAAAGCGGAAGAAGCACTGCGCCCTCGTGAAGCGGGCGAACCGGAACCTGAAAAACCTGTTCTATCCCGCGAGGAAGAACAGCGCCGCAAGGAACTGGAAGAGCTGCAGCAGATCGAAGAAGAAGAAAAACGTCTGAAAGCTTCCCGTGAAGTTGAAACACGTCCTCTGCCTAACAATAATTTTGGCCCTAACCGCCCTGCGGCGGGTGCTGCGACACCAGCGGGTGGTCGTCGTCCTGGTGGCCTGGGCGCTGAGGATGAAGAAGAAGAAGAAAGCTACCGCAGCCGTATGAAGCGTCAGCATCAGCCTGCGGCACCAAAGAAGAATAACGACAATGAAGCCCGTCGTGGCGGCCGCCTGACTGTTACGAAGGTCATGAACGAAGATTTCGACAGTGACCGCGGACGTTCCCTCGCCTCTGTGCGTCGTGCCCGTGAAAAGGCCCGTATGAGCGTGAAATCCACGCAGGAACAGGTTAAACAATCGCGCGAAGTCATCGTGCCAGAAACCATTACGGTACAGGAGTTGTCCAACCGTATGGCAGAACGCGTAGGCGACCTTGTTAAGGCCCTGATGAAAATGGGTGTGATGGCTACAGCCACACAATCGATTGATGCTGATACAGCCGAACTCCTGATTATCGAATTCGGCCACAAAATCAAGCGCGTTACAGATTCTGACATTGAGATCGGCATCGAAGGTGTTGAGGATAAACCCGAAGATCTAGTTTTCCGCCCGCCTGTGGTTACCATTATGGGTCACGTTGACCATGGTAAAACCTCCTTGCTCGACGCCCTGCGCTCTACAGATGTGGTATCCGGCGAAGCTGGCGGCATTACCCAGCATATTGGCGCGTATCAGGTGAACATGTCTTCTGGCAAGAAAATCACCTTCCTCGATACACCGGGCCACGCCGCTTTTACCGAAATGCGCGCCCGCGGTGCGAACATCACCGACATCGTTGTGCTGGTGGTTGCCGCTAATGACTCGATCATGCCGCAGACCGTGGAAGCGATTAACCACGCGAAAGCCGCTGGCGTGCCGATTATCGTGGCCGTCAACAAAGTGGACCTGCCGGATGCCAATCCGATGCGCGTGAAACAGGACCTCCTGCAGCATGAGATCATCGTGGAAGAACTGAGCGGTGAGACGCTGTGTGTGGAAGTATCCGCGAAGAAGAAAATGAACCTCGACAAGCTGGAAGAAGCCATTCTCCTGCAGGCAGAAGTTCTTGACCTGAAAGCCAACCCTAACCGTGATGCGCAAGCCACCGTGGTTGAGGCAAAACTGGAAGTGGGCCGTGGCCACGTCGCCACCGTTTTGATCCAGAATGGTACGCTGAAAATCGGTGATATTTTCGTTGTTGGTTCTGAATGGGGTCGTGTCCGTGCGATGATGAATGATCGTGGCGAACAAGTGCAGTCAGCCATTCCTGGTCAGCCGGTCGAAGTTCTTGGTCTGCAGGGCGCTCCGGAGGCCGGTGACTCATTTGCTGTTGTGGGTGATGAAGCCAAAGCCCGTGACATTAGCGAATACCGTCAACGCAAGAAGCGCGAAGCTGCAAACGTACGCATGCTCAGCGATGGTAAAACACGCTTTGACAGCCTGTTGGCAACATCGCGTGAGGCCAAGAAAGAGCTCGCCGTTGTTATTAAGGGCGATGTGCATGGTTCTGTTGAGGCAATTATCGGTTCCTTGCGTAAGATTGAAGAAGAAAACCCCGAAGTGGCAGTACGCGTACTGCATTCCGGCGTGGGCGCCATTACTGAATCCGATGTTATTCTGGCTAACGCCTCGAAGGGCCTTATTGTGGGATTTAACGTACGTGCGAACGCACAGGCACGTGAATTGTCTGAACGTAATGGCGTTAACATGCGCTACTACAATATCATCTATAACGTCATCGATGATGTGAAGGCGATGCTGTCCGGTCTTTTGTCCCCGAGCGTCCGCGAGGAATATCTGGGTCAGGCCGAAATCCGTCAGGTTTTCAACATCACCAAGGTCGGCAAAGTTGCGGGCTGTATGGTTACCATCGGCATGGTCAAACGCGGCTCCAAGGTGCGTCTGCTGCGTGATAACGTTGTTATTCATGAAGGCATGCTGAAGACCCTGAAACGCATGAAGGACGAAGTCAAAGAAGTGCGCGAAGGTACGGAGTGCGGTATGGCGTTCGAAAGCTATGATGACATCAAAGAAGGTGACATCATCGAATGCTACGATGTGATCTCGGAAGCACGTTCTATCGCTTAAGATGAACAACGCGCTTCCTTCACAAAGACAACTCAGGGTCGGCGAACAACTGCGTCATATCATTGCAGAAACCCTGCAACGCGGTAATTTCGACGATCCCCTGCTGTTTGACAAAGCCGGACAGATCACGATTGCCGAAGTGCGCGTCTCACCTGACATGAAGCATGCCACAGCCTACACTTCACTGATCACTGCACAGGATATTACGCCTGTACTGTCAGCCCTGAATGACTCAGCACATGCATTCCAGCAGGACATTAACAAGAAGATCAAAATGAAGTTTACGCCCAAAGTGCGTTTCGTGATTGATGATCGCTTTGATAAAGCCGGACGTATTGAAGATATCCTGCGCAACCTTCCTAAATCA
>CAMLJM010000018.1 GCA_946480475.1 uncultured Alphaproteobacteria bacterium | reverse complement strand
CCAATCATCTGTACCGGGCGCGTTTTCCACCAGCGTCGCCAATTCCGGTCCGCCATATTCCTTCATTAAGGCCGGCAAGGAAGATCCGCTTTTTGGTTTCGTTTTACGTTTAACAGTTTTACCGGCTCCCGCCGCCTTGATCTCTTCTATGGTGCGACCGCTGATGATGCTGGTATTTTCACCCTTCATGAATTTCTCGCTTTTGGCCTTGCTCAACGCATATTCATCGGAACTTTTTATAAGCAGCCAGTTCTCGCGCTTTTCCTGCGTCCGCATGCGCACCAGATGCCAAGCCCCCTTCATGCGCCCGCCTTCAATGGTGAAATTGATATGGCCTTTCTTTTCCATCTTTTCGGGATCGCCTTCGGGGCGCCATACCCCTTCATCCCAGATCATGACAGGGCCAGCGCCGTACTGTTTATCAGGTATGACGCCTTCAAATTCATTATATTCCATCGGGTGATCTTCAGTGCGTACCGCCAGACGTTTATCAGCAGGGTCAAAGCTAGGCCCGCGCGTCACAGCCCAGCTTTTCATGACACCGTTCCATTCCAGCCGGAAATCGTAATGCGTACGGCGCGCCGCATGTAACTGAATGACAAATTTGAGATTTTTACCCGACTTCCTGCCTGTCCGGCCTTTAGGTTCTGCCGTCAGGCTGAAATTGCGTTTCTGATGATAGGTGGAAAGTGTGTGTGGCGTCATTTAGGCCACCTTTTTCTTCTTTACAGCTTTTTTTGCCGTTTTCTTTTTAGCAGGCGTTTTCTTTTTCTTGGCGGAAGCCTGACCGCCGCCCGCTTGCGCCAGGCTCCTCTTCAGAGCATCCATGATGTTGATAACCTTACCTGACGATATTCTTTCCTCTGCCACACGCGGGGAACGCTTCTCCATTTTGGCCTGAATAATTTCCCTTAAACCTTCCTGATAAAGATCTTTGAATTTGCGGGGGTCAAATTCCCCGCTTTTGCGCTTGATCAGCTCCAGCGCCAGGTCCAGTTGATCTTCTCCCGATTCTGCTTCTTTATTGATGTCATCAAAATATTCTTCCGCCTTTCTTACTTCATAATTATAACGCAGTGTTTCCAGTAACAAGCCCTTGCCACAGGCTTTTATGGCCACGATACGCTCCCGATTGGCAATAATTACCTGTCCAATCGCCACCTTACGGCTTTTTTTCAAGGCATCGCGCAGAGTGATATATGCTTCTTGCGCCAAGTCGTTCTCAGGGGCAATGTAGTAAGGATTGTCAAAGTAGATGGGATCTATAGAAGTCAAATCTACAAACTGAACCAGCTCTATGGTATGTTTGCTTTCCAGGCGTAAGTTTTCGATTTCTTTATTCTCAATCGGGATGAAGGCCCCTTTTTCATACTCGTAACCCTTCACGATATCATCAGGGTCAACAACGTCTCCTTCTTCATTGACGTTCTGATAGTGAATCCTCTGTCCCGTTTTCTTATCGTATTTATGCAGGCGCACCTTTTCACTTTCTGTCACCGCTGGATAGAGACGCACCGGAAATGTAACCAGTGAAAGTCTGACATGACCTTTCCAATATGCGTGCTGCGGCATGCTTGTTCCTGTTGCTTCCTAGCCAACTCTACTTTCTTGCAATAATTTCCGGTTCATAACCGATGCCGCCTGAAGCACCGGTTATGACCGCTAAAGGTTTCACGGTTGTTGCCATGCAGCCCTATTACACGCGCGCCCGCACGTCACTTACATCGCGTTGCATGAATTGGGCCGTTGTCGCGGGGATGTGTTCCATCAGCCATTCAGCCATATCTTCCTCTTCCTGCAGATTCTCGCGGCATAATTCTGCAATGGCGGGCTGGCCCGCTGTTTCTGCCGCCGCGATCAGGATTTGATAGCTCGCGATTTCCATGTTCTCGAATGTATAACTCGCCAGAGATCCTTTGACGATTTCATCTGGCGTCATCATACCGCCAATCGCTTGCAGGTTGCCCATCGTCCAGCCCACGGCATCCTTAAAGGCTGAAGATGACTCATCCAGAAGATTGAAACATTTATCCAATCTTTTGATCTGGCCTTTCGTTTCCTCGACATGCCTTGCGATCCTGCTCTTCAATTCAGGATAGTTTTCAATGCGCTCGACCTGACGCTCGCACATCTCCAGAGCTTGTTTTTCCATGGCGTAAGCGTCTCTTAACCAGTGCAGCAAATGTTCTCTTGGCGTTGTCATTTGTTCTTTCCTTTTCTATGGATGCAACCTTCACGAAGGTCCTTGTTAACTCGTGATGAAGATTCAACCTGCGCAACCACCATTACGTTCCCTTTGAAGTTTCTATGATTATGCAAATAGAACAAATGTAGAACATTTTATAATGTTCATGTATATTCGGTTCATGTCTCATGAAATACCACCCAAAGAATTCCACCCTCTCGTCAGAGGCCGCGGCGCCCTCGAAAATCCCGCAGGACGATTTGAAGTTCTGAAGTCCGCCCCGGAATATGTTGAATATGAAGAGGACGAGCACCCGGAAGGAAAGCAGATTCCGACACAGATCTTTTGTGATCGCAGCAAGACGATTATTTCCACGAACGACAGCCCTGACGTATGCATGGAAGCGACAATCAACCCCTATCGGGGTTGCGAGCATGGCTGCATTTATTGTTACGCGCGCCCGACACATGAATATTTCGGATTATCGGCAGGACTGGATTTTGAAACCAAGATTTTTGCCAAGCCAGACGCGCCGCAATTATTGGCGCGGAAGCTTTCCTCCCCTTCATGGGTGCCCAAAATCGTCACATTGAGCGGCGTAACCGATTGCTATCAACCTATCGAGCGTTCATTAAAGATTACGCGCGGGTGCCTGCAGGTACTCCGGGATTTTCGCAACCCCACAGTGATTATCACGAAAAATTTCCTTGTGACACGCGATATTGATTTATATGCAGACCTTGCAGCGCATGAAGCGGCGTGCGTCAACATTTCTATTACGACGCTGGACTCGGGCTTATGCCGTAAAATGGAGCCACGGGCCTCAGCCCCTCTCCGTCGCCTGAAAGCCGTGGAAATGCTGGCTAAAGCAAATATTCCTGTCGGCATTATGATTGGGCCAGTTCTGCCCGGCCTCACCGAGCACGAAATCCCGGCCATCCTTAAAAGCGCTGCTGATGCCGGCGCGCAATCAGCCCATTATGTGATGCTAAGGCTTCCCCATGGCGTGAAAGACCTTTTTCAGTCATGGCTGCAGGAACATTATCCGGACCGCGCCAAAAAGGTTGTCAACCATGTACGCAGCATGCGTGATGGTAAGCTGAATGATCCGCATTTCGGCACCCGCATGCGGGGTAAGGGATTCTATGCGGATCAGATCGCGCAGATCTTTTACCTCTACCAAAAGCAATATGGGTTAACGCAACGCGCTTCCCTCTCTACAGCGGCATTTCGTCGAAACGCGCATGATCAGCAACTATCGCTTTTCTAGAAGGCACGACACAGATTATGCCGCTCTTTTATTGAAGAATGCCTTTACACGCTCGAACTCATTCTCGATATCCGAAATATAGGATGCTTTTGTTTGCAAGTCTGCCTGACTATCGTGCTCGGCCTTCAAACAAAGTTCTGAAAGCGCTTGGGACCCAATCTGCGCTGAAGAGCCCTTTAATTTATGGGCTGCCATTTTCCACTCTTCTACAGAGGATTCCTGCCCTATATGCCGACGCATCGTTTCCAGGCAGGTGTGGCCTACCTTCAAATATGTTTCAGCCAGCAGACGCTCTTGTTCTGAATCGCCATCTGTAAATAATTCCAGCAGGGATAGGTCCACAGGGGCTAATGCTGTCTGATGGTCTTCCTTGGCAGGTGCATCGTTTAATGCGGGTTCTGTCTGATCCAGATCCAGCCAGCACGCCATAACATCATGAAGCTTATCCGGATTGATCGGCTTCGTAATATAATCATCCATACCCGCTTGCAGGCAGCGGTCACGGTCGCCTTCCATAGCGTTGGCCGTCATAGCGATAATGGGAACTCTCTGATACTCGTTCCGGGCTTCCCGTTCCCTGATATGGCGGCAAGCTTCGAACCCATCCATCTCCGGCATTTGACAATCCATCAGGATTAAATCATAGGGATGTTCGGCATTCTCCACTTTTTCAACGGCCTGCCTGCCGTTCTCGGCTTCATCCAGGCTTTCAAAACCCATTTTCTTGAGAAGTTTGCGCGCAAAAAGCATGTTTACAGGATGATCATCGACGATCAGAATTCTTCGCGAAGAGAAGTATGGGGCCAATAAAGCCTGATCCTGAGCAACGCTCGCTTTTACATCTGACAAAATTTCTTTTGTTGTGACTTCCAGAGGTATTCTGACTCTAAATTCAGTCCCTTCTCCTACGGCGCTTTTGAAAGAAATGTCACCGCCCATGATGTCTACCAGGTTCTTAGAAATCACAAGCCCCAGGCCTGTACCGCCAAACCGGCGGTTTGTAGAAGAGTCGCCCTGTGAAAACTTCTTGAAAAGATTTTTCTGAACTTTCTCGGGAATCCCGATCCCCGTGTCCGTAATATTGAATATAAAGGCTGCCTTGCCTGGTTCGTCCAGTGTCTCAGCCGTCACCGTAAGCGATACAGACCCTTTCTCCGTGAACTTCAGAGCGTTGCCGACCAGATTCGTAACGATTTGCCCTATACGCGCGGAATCGCCGATCACGTTTGAAGGGATAGCAGCATCATATTTATAGTGTAAGACGATGCCTTTCTTGCTCGCGATAGGGGACATAAGATCGACAACATGCTTCAAGCTGCCATTCAGATTAAAAGCGATCCTCTCAAGAGCCAACTCTCCCGCTTCAATTTTGGAAAAATCCAGAATATCATTCAAAAGCAGAAGCAGCGACTCGCCAGATCTTAAGATGGCCTGTACAGACTGTTCTTGATCTTTATCGAGCTTGGTGTCTGTCAGAAGACTGCTCAACCCGATAATGCCATTCATGGGGGTACGCAATTCGTGGCTCATGTTCGCCAGAAACTCGCTCTTCGCAAGGTTGGCTTTTTCCGCTTCCTCCATAGCATGGATCGCTTCTGATTCCGATCTCTTTAATTCCGCTTCCCGCGTCTGAATGACATCCAGCATCTCGTTGAAAGTTTCCGCCAATACCCCCAACTCGTCCTTTGTCTCATGGGGAACGCGCAATTCGTAATTCTTCGTATTGGAAATCTCCTCGGCAGTTTTGGTCATGCTCAGGATGGGGACAGAGATAAATTGCTGCAGCCATGCCGTCAGCAGCGATACAAGCATCACCATGATTGCCATGATGATTATAGTTGATAGAATCTGATATTTTATGAATTCATGAATAAGCGTGAGGTCGGATGTCATGTATAAAACGCCTATTTTCCTCCCATCAAATTCTATAGGCTGCACAATAATCAGACGTTTTGAGGCATCCAGCACATCAGAAAATTCCACAGATGAAGCACGGACTTTCCCGTGATATTCAAGAAGTGATGGGTCAAATTTCTCAGGGCAAGATTCCTCATTATTCTGCGAAACAGAATATGCGGAGAAAATATCCAGGCTTTCATTGTAAACGCAAGCTGTCCGGATAGTCTGGTCGGAGAAAAGCGCCAGCATGCTTTCCGATACAGCATCCGGATCGATCTGCAGCAGAGGAATAACACTGTTTTCCCCAATAATGCGGGCAGTCAGGGTCAGGGAATCCGTAATACTCTTCTTTTTATCATGAACAGACTGGTATGCGGATGTTATAGAGAAAGCGAGCAGAACGATAACGTTCACGCCGGTAATGGCCAGCGTCAGTTTAAGCCTGATGGGCAGCCGACTTATATATCGATGAATGGCATTCATTCTGGTTTCTTGGAAGTTTTTTCTTGAATTTTTTCGGCGCCACCCTCGTCAACCTTGACCTTTATCTTCATTCCCGGGTGAATGGCGCAACGCAGATCATGAGCGCCCGGCTCTTTAAATTTTACAGCCGCCACGCTTGACGGCAGCTGTTTCTTAAGAACCCAGTTATGATCTGTCGCATCGTAAACATTGTGAACCGTTTTTTCCTCGTCATTCAGTATAAAAAGCGACTCACCTACTTTAACGTTCACTTCTGTGGCTTTATCGTTCGCTTCCATGCCCGGGGATTTAAGCACGAAAGTTTTATTTATCTGAGACAGGGTTTGTGAGTCCTTTCCCTCTTCCGTATATAACTTTTTTGCGGCATCGCCTTCAATAACCTGTACTTCCGCAAATGCTGGAAACGCCATAAAAGCTATAAATAAAAACGTTGATATGTTCAGAGTTCTGTTCATGGCGAATCTTTCACGTTATTTGGGAAGCTTGGGGATTGTCACAGGATCATCTTCGCTGCTCAATGACTTCAGGAACTCCACCAGGTCAGCCTTTTCTTCGGCTGTCAGGTTAAGCGGTTTTATTTCTTCCGACAGGCTATCCCTCTCTATAAAACCGTTATCATAATAATCCACAACCTCTTCAAGGGTATTCAGGGAGCCGTTGTGCATATAGGGGGCTCTTTCAGCGATGTTGCGCAGCCCCATCGTTTTAAAAGCTTTTTGCATGAAAATAATCTGGGGCAAAAATTTTCCACGCCCCATATCTGCATCACTCAGACCAATATCATGAAAACTTCCATCGCTAAACCTCCAACCTGAATGGCAGGCGGCGCAATTTGCCTTCTTATTAAATAACAAGAAACCGCGTTTTGCGGATTCGGTGATGGCTGTTTCATCGCCTTCAATCCAGAGGTCAAAGGGGGCTTTATTCGAAACTATGCCACGTTCGAACGTGGCGATAGCCTTTGCCAGATTATCTTCCGTAATTTCCTCTCCCGGAAACGCTTTCTCGAAGAGCGGTTTGTAACCTTCAGTCTTATTCAGAAACTCAACGATCTTCTCTTCTGTCATACCCATTTCCGACATAGATTCGATCGGCATTTTTGCCTGCGCCTCAAGGCCTTCAGCGCGGCCATCCAGAAAGAAGAGTTCATCCCATGCCAGATTGGCAACACTGGGCGTTCCACGCTCCAGCTTTTTATGCCCATGCCCTGTACCCAACGCCATGCCGTCTTCCCAGTGAAGGCCGGGATTGTGGCATGTCGCACAAGATTGCGTTCCGGATGCAGACAAGCGCGGGTCAAAAAACAGGATCTTTCCCAATGCCGCTTTTGCATCTGAATAGGGATTGTCCGCAGGATAAGGAATATCTGTGGGGCGGACATACAGCTTCTTTAAAGCCTGTATTTCATTATCACGATTTTCCGGGGACAATGAATAAGCCACACTTGGTAAACTGATGAGGCTCATAGTAATCAGACAAAGTGAGAATATTTTTATAGTCATAAGATTCCTTAAGAGTACCATTTATAGTATGTCGACAATATTAAATTTCCTGTAAAAAAAAATTGTATGATTTACCCTGACCCCCACCCCATACCATCGTGTGTCCAGAAGACTATCTTTATAAATTCATATTTATATTCAGTAACTTATACGCTCCCCCACGAACCGGCATTCATTTCCTATACTTAAGACTATCACCCATTCTGCGTAAAAATTTAATGTTCGCCACGTACACTGATTCTGACGAGATTTTGTATTTTCACCTTTCAAGGGTTTATGCGTGCTGGAGAAATTTTTCCTATTCGGTGAAGCGCCACAGAATGCTGAAGTCGGCACATACATATTTTCTCTTGTTTTGCTATCTTACCTGGTGGCCTCACTCGGGTCTTTCACCGGGCTTACCTTGGCAACAGGCATTTATCAAGCCAAAACTCCAAGAATGAAAAATATCCTGCATGCCAGCGGCGCGTTTGCGCTGGGCGCGGGCATATGGGCCATGCATTTCATCGGCATGCTTTCTTATCACATGGATATGAAAGTCTCTTACGATATCCCTTTGACCATGCTTTCGATGGTCATTGCTGTTGTTGTGGCTTACTGCGCTTTATGGGTTACGCGCTTTTCACAATTAAAGCTTGCCCCCTTCCTGACTGGCAGCCTGCTTCTGGGCCTTGCCATATGCGGGATGCATTATGTCGGCATGGCGGCAATGATTATGGATGCCGATTTAATCTATAAGCCTGGGTTATTCTTTTTATCCGCCGTGATAGCGGTCACAGCATCAGGCGCCGCTCTTTTCATTATTTCGATGCTGATGCGGCATAAGAGCAAACATAGAATAATCTGGCTCATAATTGCTGCGCTCGTTATGGGCGCCGCCATATGCGGGATGCATTATACAGGGGTCGCCGCAGCCGTGTTTATACCTTATGCCGATTGCCGCTACGACCCAACGCAGACATTCGAAGGCTTAGCGCTCGCGATAGCTGCCATCTCCAGTATCATTTTTGGCATGACACTGACATTGGCGTTACAAAACCAGGAGCGAGCATCCAGAAGGGATATCAAGAAACATGATGCCTTCCCCGTCAAACTGCTGGCACTGGCGTTGTTTTTAACATTCACATCCATTCTTTGGGTGGGTGTCATCAGCTTTCAGAACTATCAAACCATTACCAATAATATTCTTGAGGGTGCGGAAATCAACAAAGTGGTGCATGAGGTCGCAGACCTTCACGCCGATCTTTCCCGTTTTGCGAACCTGGCCGTATCAACAGGAGACATGACCTGGAAACAGGAATACCTTGTACAAGCCGAAAAATGGGACCATGCGCTATCATTGATCGGGAAAAATTATCCCGATACACAAGATAGCAGCGTCAATAGCTTTCTTAGCAAAGCAACCAAATCGGGAAACGCCTTGATTCACATGCAGAACAAGGCCTTTGATCTTGTGCAGAAGGAGGACAGCAAGGCCGCCAGAACCCTTCTGGAAAGTTCCGAATATGCTCAGCACAAGCATATTTATGAAGAGAATCTCCACAATTTCACCGATGAAGTTGCCAGATACAAAAGGGATAAACTCTTATCCGACGCTAAAGGTTTATATTATGGCCTTTATCCCATCATTGGCGCCTCTGTCATTCTTATTGCTGTATGGTTACTTGCATTCCGGAGCCTGCGCCGCTGGCGGAAAGAGATTATCAACACACGCACGGCTCTCTCCGAACGTTATGCAGAACAAGAGAAACTGCATAACGAAATGACAAAGCAGAAGAAATTTCTTGATACAATTCTATCCAATATGCCTTTGGCCATCTTCGCCAAGGACGCCAGCCGGAATTACGAGTATGTCATGATCAATAAAATGGCTGAGAAAATGTTCTCCTATAAGGAGGAAGACGCCATTGGTCGCACGGATTATGATATCTTCCCCAAACATGAAGCTGATTTCTTCCGTCATACGGATACCCAGGTGATGGCCGAAGGCAAGATGGTGGAAATTGAAGCGGAACCGGTAACATCGCCGAATGGCACAATTACAGCGCATGCGATTAAGGTCCCCATTTATGATAAGGACGGCAACCCCTCGCTCTTACTGGGCATACTCGAGGATGTCACTGATAAAATCGCCGCCCAGCGTGAACTTGAAAAGGCGAAAGAACAGGCTGAACACGCGAATATCGCCAAAAGCGAATTCCTCGCCAATATGAGCCATGAAATTCGCACTCCCCTGAATGGCATTATTGGTTTGACCAGACTTCTGGAGGACACGACGCTTGATACCGATCAGCAGCAGTCTGTCCAGGCCATCTTAGGTTCGAGCGAATCTCTTTTGTTGTTACTGAATGACATTCTTGATTTCTCCAAGATCGAAGCTAACGAACTTAATCTTGAGGAGATGCCTTTTAACCTGAATGCGTCCATGCGCCGCGTTGTCGACCTGATGTCGCCTCTGGCCAGCAAGAAAGGCGTTGTGCTGAACTACAACTATGACTCGAAGATCCCTGAGAGCGTTATCGGTGATCCCACGCGTATCGGCCAGATCGTCACCAACCTTGTTGGCAATGCTTTGAAATTCACGGATAAAGGCAGTGTAACGCTGTCCGTTTCCGCCCGCGCCCTGGAGCAAGAGGATAAGTATAATTTCATATTCGAGATTAAGGATACAGGCATAGGCATCCCCCCCCATCTTCAAGAGGACATGTTCAAGAAATTTTATCAGGGTGACGCCTCCACCAGCCGCAAGTATGGCGGCACCGGGTTGGGGTTGGCGATTTCAAGAAGGCTGGCACAAGCCATGAATGGTTTTATCGGTTTCAGCAGCGAAGTCGGGCACGGCACCACCTTCACCGTTGAAATTCCGCTTCGTAAGTCCAGAGAAGATATTGTCGCCGACAGCAAAGTTCGATCAAGCCTGCAAAAATTGCAGACCGGCGTTGAATTCGCACAGAAGAGGCTGCTGATTGTTGACGATCACCCTGTCAATTTATTATTTGCCACAAAACTGCTCAGAAAAATGGGTTTTACATCCATTATAGAGGCCAGTAACGGGCGGGAAGCTCTGGAGAGAATAGAAGAGGCAGATTCCCCTTACGACCTCATCATCATGGATTGCCAGATGCCGGAAATGGATGGCTTTGAAGCCAGCCGCCTTATCCGGGAACGCGAAGGTAAGCTAGGTATAACAAAAGTGCCTATCATCGCCATGACAGCTCACGCCATGGAAGGAGATCGTGACCTTTGTCTGCGTTGCGGCATGGACGATTATATCAGCAAGCCTGTTAATCCGGATCGTTTGTACGATATCATCGTAAACTGGCTGCCGGGTTCAGTTCAGAAAATTGCCAGTTATGAACCGGCATCAACCCAGCCAGACCTGATTGATATGGCGCATCTGGAACTATTTACGGATGGCGATCTTAAGCAGGAGCAAATGCTGGCTGATATTTTTATCAACGTCGGTCTGGATAGTTTAAGCGTTATGGAAGACCATTTGTCAGGCAAACAACCTGAAGATTCATGGCGCATCGCCGCCCACAAACTCAAAGGGTCCGCCGCCCAGATAGGCGCCCAGAAATTATCAGACATCTGCCTGGAGGCGGAAAAAGGCGTCCATGGCAATATGGAGCATAAAACCCTGATGGTGAAAGAAATACGCCGCGGCCTTGAGGAAATAGCCATTTTCTTCAAAAAACGGCATATATAAGCATCGATCTAACCTTTAGATATCATTGGGAAATTAGATTATTTTCTCTTCTTAACCGTAAGTACAATTTTTGGGCTTACACTTTAAAGATCAGGTCCAAAAGGGGAAATAATGAAAATACTACTTGTTGATGATGACAGATTCATACATGAAATCATTGTCGCCGCCCTCGCAACACAAGGGCATGACATAGAACATGCATTTGATACAGCGCATGCCATGAACATATTCACACAGAATCCCGATATCGATCTGGTTATCACAGATATCGTTATGCCTGGCGAAGATGGCACAAAACTGATCCGGCACATTAAATCCATAAATCCGGCGTTACCCGTCCTGGCAATGACAGGCGGCATAGAAAACGCCGTCAATGATTACGTCGAACTGGCCAGGCTTTATTCTGATTTTACATTGGCAAAGCCCTTCAAAAGGGCTGATTTCCTGGCAGGCATTCAATCGGCCATAGAGAACGCGGCCGTGAAAGCCCGGGACGATACGCCCGAAGAGGCCCTTTTTGACAACCTTCTCGGAATACTTGAGAAGTTTGGAAAGAATATCAGTTAGTGCCTGCCCTTTAAAAAGGGCACGGAATTACAAAATGGCATTCATGCCCGTCAGGATGCTTGAAACTTAACTCTTCCGCATGCAGCTGAAGGCGATCAGCCGCAATACGCGCCGGGCCCTCCGCATAGAACTCATCGCCTATAATGACATGTCCCAACATCATCATATGCACACGCAACTGATGTGTACGGCCTGTACGCGGATACAGCCTCACGCGCGTTGCGTTTTCTTCCCGCGCTATGACTTCCCAATCCGTGTATGCGGGGCGGCCATTTTCCCAATCCACACGCTGACGCGGGCGGCGTTCCCAGTCGGTGGCGATAGGCATGTCAACATGGCCGCTGTCGCCTTCCAAGTGGCCCCAGACGCGCGCCACATATGATTTCTTCGAGGTTCTTTTCTCGAACTGCATGGCCACGAATGCATGCGCCTTTTTATTTAGGCCCATCACCACGATGCCTGATGTATCTTTATCCAGGCGATGGATAACCGAAGCCGTCGGATAGGTTTTGCGTACACGATATTCCAGGCAATCCCATAGCGCCGGATCTTTTCCCGCCACATGAAGCAAGCCGCTCGGCTTATCCAGCACTAACAAATCCTCATCTTTATGAATGATGCTGATATAAGGCTCAAGTGGCGGATTATAGATAAAACTATCGGAAACTGGATTATTCATACGTGGTCTATAGCATAGATAAAGGGAGAAATCCGAGACCTGGCCCCGGATTCTTATTGAATATAGGTGCAGCAGTTATTTGGCAACTTATTAGAAGGGATCACGTTTCAGGCTATTACTGGATGCTGGCGTTTGCCTTTTGCCCTGTGCGCGGCCTGCGCCCGGGATTGTTCAGGCGCAATAAACTCGGATTTTAGATCCGCAGCCATATCTTCTATACCTTTGGCCATGAGGACTCTTAACTCATCTGATGCTTCGCCATTATTGATATGGGCCAAGTGAAAAACGCGAAAGCCTTCTACAAGTTTTTCCAGCACTTGCGGCATATTTACCTGTATGTCATCCGTAAATACGGCCTTCATGGCAGCGAGATTATCTTTCTTACTAAAGCCGGTCTTTCTTATCAGGGGCACATAGCTACCTTGAACGACCAGACTGCTAATGCAACTTCCCATCGTTTCGCAAGCGGCCGCATATTGAATCAGGTGCATTTTATCAGCGCCCGTATCACCGGCAACGCGTTCGAAAACGCCGCCCAGTGTTTCTGTATTCATTGTTATCAATGGCGATACCTTCAGTTGTGCCGCCAGACTACGCTGTTTTAACCAGCGCGCCGCATTCACAAAAAATTGCGCTTCCTTTGCAGGGGGGTACTTTGCAAAACCCTTATCCGCTTCAGCCGGATTAACGAATTGGTCCAGACGATCATATATATGTTTAAACATTATACTGTTTGACCAGCCCATCATGTCGTTCTGCCGCAAATAGATATCCAGTACCTGAAGCGTGGTCTTGAATTCATCCAGGAAGCGGAAACGGTACGCCTCTTCTTTTTTCTCATCCGGCTCATGGTCCAGATCCGTCATGTAGGAAGGAAGGAACATTTTGAATCCCTCTTCATCAAAAGGCAGCCCCGCCACTTCGAAATTGTTCATCAGGGTTTTACGCGCTTGATAATAATCTTCACCCGCCAGACGGCTCGCACAAAATTTTTGCAGCGCAGCAACCGTGAAGCACGCGATATTGGCCTGCATATAAAAGAAAGCATCATTTTTGAAGGGAGGCACCGTGCTGGCGCGCCTTTCCGCCAACATTCCCATGGCGTTGTGGCCCAAGCTTTCCAGGCCGCGGCTTAAAGCGCCATAGACATTATTACGGACTAATTCATAGATGACGGCGGATTCCATTGCTGCGTTCCGATGTTCCCTGTTATGATTATTATGAATAGTGTTAATCCAGAGCACCATGGATTGCCAGAAAAAAATCCCTTAGAATCTCACAAGCCTGACGCCTGTCTTGCAGGCTACCCCTCTCACAGGAGATTTATCATGAAAAGCTTAAGCGTTATTCTTTCTGCGTGCTTTCTTGCCCTGACGATTATGGCTGCCCCAGCCCTGGCAGATAGCCACGGACCCGAAGGCCTGTGGCTGACAGAAAACGAACGTTCCGTCATTTCAGTAAAAAAATGCCCGGAAGGTCTTTGCGGCACCATTCACTGGATTATCGATGGCGGCATGCAGTTTGATGAGAAAAACGAAGATCCTGCCCAACATAGCCAGCCCATGTGCGGCCTGAAAATTTTGTGGGGCTTCAAACAGCAAGATGCTGCGAACTGGGTTGATGGCCATATCTACAAGGCTGATGAAGGCGACCTTTATAATGCCACATTGCAAATGCTGCCTAAGGGCACCATGCTTGTGCGCGGCTATGTCGGTATGCCATTGTTTGGTAAAAGCCAGATATGGAAGCCTGTCAGCGCTTCCGACTATCCAAAATGCAAACCGGCAAAGAAATAGATATTCTTAACCGAGAAAACCCCCGCAGATAGCGGGGGTTTTTATTTAAAATGATCGGCGATGAAGTCGGCTACGATAGCGCGGGACTCTGCGTTGGTTGTATGACGCAGCCCCTCAACCGCCCGTACAGTCGTATCCGGCACATGAGCTTTCACAAAGGCAGCCGCTGTCTCGTAGCGCTGAGGCGGAAACTCTTCATCATCCAGCCCGTATAAATAAAGGGTTGGCGGCTTGCTTTGCAGATCCATACCCTGCATAAAAATCGTGCTGTGGCCCACGACACAGGCAATCGATCGCGGACGATGGTACGCGGTATACAACGCTACAACACCGCCCTGAGAGAATCCCATCAGAGCTACATCCTGATCTTGCAAATTATACTGCGTCATTTTTTCAGACATAAAATCATTGATCAGGTCGGTCACTTTAAAAACGCGCCGTGTTACTTCTTCAAGGGTAGCGCCTGCAATAGAGAACCATTTACGACGCATGCCGGGGCTGAAACTGCCGGGATCATCGCCCCGCAACTGTTCAGGCACGCGCAAAACATTGTCATCGCTGACATGCTCCTCATATTCTTCGGGCGCATGCGGCATAAAAATAATTGCCTGTGGCAGACGTAAATGCACCTCATCAGCCAGCTTTTGCATGAGCGCGGCATTACGGCCATAGCCATGGAGCAGGACAACAATCTGCCTGACAGGCCCGGATTTCGGGGCTTGTTCCAGATATTCCAGGCGGACGGCGGGGGGAACTTGCATTTTAAAGGCTACAGGCTTACATCAGTGACAGAAAAATCGTGATTAAGCATAGGGCATAGGATTTAGACCTTCAATGCAGGTTTTCAAGACATTTCAGGATTTGCCGGCATCCGCCAGGGGCGCCGTTATCGTTATCGGTAATTTTGATGGCGTCCACCGTGGCCACCGGACATTGATTGACCATGCCCGTGCTAAAGCGAAAGCGCTAAACGCGCCTGTGGGCATACTGACATTTGAACCTCATCCCCGTGCCCTGTTCCGTCCTGATGATCCTGTCTTTCGCCTGACGCCAGCCCCCCTGAAAGAGCGCCAGCTCGAAGCGGCGGGCGCAGACATATTATACAGCCTTAAATTCGATTGGGATTTTGCCAGCCTGTCACCGCAGCAATTTATCGATCAGGTCCTGCGTGAGGGGTTAAACCCTGCACATATCATTGTGGGACAGGATTTCTGCTTCGGCCAACTGCGCAAAGGAACGACACAGACATTGATTGACCAGGGGCTTTCTGTCACAGCCATAGACAAGGTTGTTGATGAGGATGGAGATGATGTTTCATCATCCGCCATCCGTCAGGAATTGCGCCACGGTAATATCGATGCCGCCAATCATCTGCTCGGCTGGGAATGGGAAATGGAAGGCGTTGTCGTCAAGGGTGATCAGCGCGGCCGCACCATTGGTTTTCCCACGGCGAATGTCGCGCTTGGCGAAACACTGCATCCTGCATACGGCATATATGCAACCTACGTCAAAATTGTTGAGGATGGTCCTGATGCATCATGGCTGCCCGCGGCCACTAATATCGGCATTCGCCCGATGTTCGAATTACAGGTCGGACAGATCGAAAGTTATATATTCGATTTCGACCGCGATATTTACGGCAAAACCCTGCGGATCAAACCTGTCAAACGCCTGCGTGGCGAGGCTAAATTCGAAAGCCTGGAGGCCTTAATCAAGCAAATCAAGGCAGACTGCGCCGAAGCCCGGAAGATATTAACTACTTAAGGTTTAAGGCAGCTTTTGCCCTTGATTTATTTGACATATCCTTAACTCTAACTGTACACTCGGCTTAATCTAAAATAATCACCATTTTTAGGGGCGAAGCTATGAATTCTTCTGATGACGATGCTGAGCTGGCAAGGCTCAAGAAGCTGTGGGATGAAGAGTTCAATCCACCCGTGCGGCCCATGTGTAGTCGTATGAACTTAATGGGATCCGGAAACCGTATGGTTCATGTATTCCCTTTCTGCAATATACGCGATGATTATATTCCCGCAGCTGCCGTCAGTGTATATCGCCTGTCATTCATACCGGATAAGAGCGAAGACCTTCATGTTCTTTGCTCACATGTACGAAATGCTCTCCGGTCACTGGCGGACATACAATCGGAATTTTATGAACATCATGATTATGCGCCATATGACAGCCGTTATTATCGCCCTAAACGTAATACTGGCAACGAACATCAAATTGAGAATGCCTACGTATATAGTGATAATGGAGAAGTCATAATTGCCGCTCCGCTAATACTGAGCGACGCTGTTCATGTTTATAGCCTTCTCAAAGAAGTACTGATCCCGAGTAAAGAAACAGCTCTTCAATTCGAACAAGCGCGCTGGAATGAATTACGAGGCCCCCTATCGTCATCTGACGTAACCCTGTCCGTTCTTGACCGCGACTATTCTTTTGAAGCGATGCCCATGGATCAGCAACTGGGATGCCTGCATAACGCTGATGCCAATCAGGCGGTATCAGAAGCTCTTCGTCATATGATTACTATGCGCGTTGCCGATATCACCACTGATGAAGAATTAATAACACAACTTACGGGCCTATCCTATTCCACAGCCAAAGGCTTGTTAGAGGATAAGAGCGGCCACTATCCGGCTCTTCCTCCTCCTCAGGCAGGCCGTTCACTGCAAGATATACAGGCCGAAGAAAAAGCCGCCATCTTACAACGTGCAAACGACATGTTGAAAGACGCGCTCGGGGAAACAGGTGCTGATACAAACGAATCCGCAGGCGAGTCATTGAATCAGCTTCGCGATTCCATGGGCCATATATTACAGGAAAAATTGAACGACCCGCACTACAACCCCTATCAACGCCATCAGCAAGCTGCATGGGAAGATACGCGGGAGAACAGGTGGGGCAAAGACACCCAAGTCGACTGGAAGAAGAAATGGAACGCGCATCTGCAAGCGGCGGAAGCGGAACATGCCTCCAGGAAGAACGCGATTTCTGATGTCCGTGATTCAAATTACAAAGCGCAAGAAGTACCCTTCTTCTTGCCACGACGCCATGTTTGGAGGGATTTCAATTTTGATGGCAGCATCAGAAGAGAAGCGGAATACCAGTCCCGCCCACCCGGTCCGGCATGGCCACCCCTTGTGGATCTACCAGCTAATCTAAAACCGTTCATAGACTATAAATCGGAACACGCTCCTGCGCAAAATAGGTACCGTGCGCTTGGATGGAACCTCTCCTAAACATGGCAAGATTAACGCCATGCTCCTCGCTATCAGCCATGGCTGCGTCAGAATAGTATTGACATATTGCAAAGAACGGAACTAGTGTCCCCTTAACGAACAGAACAGGGATACTGACCGCAAAATGGCCCAGAGACGGATATTAAGCATTGATGCCAAGCGTGGGTCCGGCATGAAAAGGCTGTACGTCGGCTTTACGCTAGCCGCAGCGGGTGCAGGTGCAGGGATTTATGTTTGGAACAATAACGAAGAGCCTGCGTCACAAGTCGTCCTTGTGGCCCGCGAGACGAGCAATACGATGGGCGGCGCAGATATTGCCAACCCGTTTTCCCGCGGACCTGCTAACAATTCGTACGGGGATCAGGAAGCTGGCACCGGCAATGCCTGGACCCGCGCATTGGAAGAGGCAACCGCACGCGCCGATAAAGTGGATGAAGAAGATAGTAAACGCGCGATTGAGAGAGAACAATTAATCCTGAAAATTCAGCAGGAATTTGATCAGTTCAGAATGACCAGTCCAACCCTTTATGCGCAATATTGGTTTTTGCGTGAACGTTTGAGAGAAAGAGACCCGTTAAGCTTCCTGGATGTCTCCAAAGATTGGGATCGGCCCGCCACAAAAGATTTTATCAATCAGTTTCATCAGATTGCCTACAATCTTCTCGATGAATTGCCTATCCTTATCCGGCGCGGAACATTAAATGATTCCGAAAACGATCTGAGGTCCTTCATTTACAAGGTGTGGGATGACTGTTTCAACCAAGCTGTCGGTCCAGAACGTGAAAGATTCGATGAGTGTGTGCGCAGGCGCAACTATGCCCTGACCCAGATCCCGTCGTCGCCCGTGCCGCAGTAAACATATGGAAGCAGGCAGAGCGATAGGATATGAAACGACCCCTCGATATAGTTTTCAGATGCGCCATCCAGCATCGCACGCCTATGGCGCCCAGCCATTGGATGCAACGCGTTGAAAGCCGTCTGCGTGGATTAATGCGCCTGCCGCAACCTGTACTGGCGCAGGAAACACCTGCCCCCCTGATGTTATTTGAAAACCTGCCTGCGTTGATGGACAGGCTCAATCTCAGCAGGCTGACGCCTTATCTGCAGGAAAATAAAATCGATCTCTACCCTCCGGAAACGCCGCCGTTTGATGGTTCGTCGCATTTTGCGCAGTGGGCCATAGTCTGGGAACCTGCTGATGAAGAATTATTTCGTAAGAAAACCCTGAGCCTTGCCGTCGGCGCCGGACATAGCCTTCTGAACTTGGTATTCACGCCTTATGTCGGACGTTCAGATTTAGATGACCGCCGGTTTCAACTGGATGCGGTCATTCTTTATAACGGTCATGATACTTACAGCATCCCTGCGGGCAAGCCTTCCTCCCCCGCGTTGGCACACAGCGCATTCGAAACAGCCTGCCAGACCATTTGTCACATACATGATGATTATCCCCTGGCGGAGCATACCCTCACTCTGGCCACGAGCCGGATCGTAAACATGCTGCAGAATACGGCTATTTCACCCCTTCCAAAGGTGATTCCATGAGTGCAGATTACCTGAAAGATTTGTTCGCGCAGCAAAATCCGGAAAACATGTTCGCGGTCAAGCGCAACACCATAAAACCTGCGCTGGCCGCCAGCAGCATTCCAGACATGCTTCTGCAACTTAATCTCGGATTCCTGGCAAATTACTTTATGCAGGGCGATAATAGCCGCATCTTTCACAAGAACGGTTCAGGCACTCATTTCTTTTATAATTACGAATGCCCGGACAATCTCTCCAAGGCAGCCGAGATTGCCCTGGGCGATGAAGATGATGATTTTCTGGAACTTGAAGATGGCGAAATCGACACAGCTGAGAAATTAAGCCTTGATCTGACAACAGACTCAGTATCCGTCAATCTGGATATCGTTTTTAACGAGGACACAGCCCTCTATCAGCTTGATGCGATTTACATCAAACCTTCAAATGATGAATTCGTTACAGTCATTTCCTGCGAAGCAGATAATATTGATACCATTCACCGCCTGACGACAGAATTATGCCCGATGATCATGAAAGTGGTGAACGGGCAATATCTCGATATCGGTGATCTGGCGGCTCTCTGGCCATTTTACACGACAGCGGCAAAGCCCGCATCAGGGCCTGCCGGAAATAAGGGCCTAACAGGCCCTTGATTATCCATAAAAATACAGCATTTCCTTGATTTTCTAGGGCTTTTTGGCGATAGTGCGGGTCTAATTTTTCACTCGACGGATTGCAGAAATGACCGACAGCACGACCAGCAACGCGCCCGGAAATACAGACGCCTATAAGGATACTGTTTTCCTGCCCAAAACCGACTTTCCCATGCGCGGTGAACTGCCGAAGAATGAACCTGAAACTGTCAAACGCTGGCAGCAATCCGACCTCTACAAAAAACTGCGCGAGTCATCGGCAGGTAAGCCCAAATATGTGCTGCATGACGGCCCCCCTTACGCCAACGGCGACATCCATATGGGACATGCGCTCAACAAAATTCTGAAAGACGTGATCAACCGTTCATGGCAGGCCATGGGTTATGATGCGCCTTACGTGCCGGGATGGGATTGCCATGGCCTGCCGATCGAATGGAAGATCGAAGAGAAATACCGTGCTGAAGGCAAGAATAAAGATGATGTGGATGCGCTGACCTTCCGCGCCGAATGCCGGGCATTCGCGCAGAAATGGGTCGATACGCAAAGCCAGCAATTCCAGCGCCTGGGCGTTATCGGTGATTGGAACACACCATACCTTACCATGACCAATCGTGCGGAAGCGCAGATCGTGCGTGAGATTCATAAGTTCCTGATGAACGGCCTGCTGTACAAAGGCGTGAAGCCTGTCATGTGGTCCGTTGTTGAGAAAACCGCGCTGGCAGAAGCTGAAGTTGAATACAAAGAACATAAATCCATCACCGTATGGGTGAAGTTTCCTGTCATTGAGAGCAAGAATGCCGCACTCAAAGATGCTTCCATCGTCATCTGGACGACAACGCCTTGGACATTGCCATCCAACCGCGCCATTGCTTATGGTGAAAAAATTACATACGCCGTTTATAAGGTTGATAGTGTTGCCGAGGGCAGCCGCGCAAAACCTGGTGAGAAGATTGTTGTTGCGACATCCCTCGCAGAATCAGTCAAGAAAGAAGCAAAAATAGAAGTCTGGACTGTCATTGATGGTCTTAGCGGATATGATTTCGCTGGCAGCGTCTGCGCCCACCCGTTGCGCGGTCAGGGTTATGATTACGATATCCCGATGCTGGCTGGTGATTTCGTCACCGAAGACGCCGGTACCGGTTTTGTTCATATAGCCCCCAGCCATGGTGAAGACGACTACTGGCTTTACATGAAGCATTTCGGCGCCAAGGATATTCCTGACAACGTATCTGATGATGGCAAGTTCCGCGACCATGTGCCGCTGTTTGCAGGCAAGGAAGTCCTGACGCAAAAAGGCGAAATGGGTGATGGTAATTTTGCCGTGCTGAAGGCGCTGGATGAAGCAGGCGGATTACTGTCCAAAGGCTCTATCCGTCACGAATATCCGCACAGCTGGCGTTCCAAGGCGCCGCTGATCTTCCGCACCACACCGCAATGGTTCATTGCGATGGATACACGCGAGAAAGATTTGGCCGTGACCGGTAATGGCGGTAATGACCTGCCTTCCCTGCGCACTGTGGCATTGGAAGCGATCAAGGAAACCAAATGGTACCCTGCCAAGGGTGAAACACGCATTACGGCGATGATTGAAAACCGCCCGGACTGGTGTATCTCGCGCCAGCGCGCCTGGGGGGTGCCCATCGCCCTGTTCGTGAACAAGGCAACCGATGTGCCGCTGCGTGATCAGGACGTGCTCACCCGCATTGCTGACGCATTCGAGCGTGAGGGTTCGGATGCCTGGTGGAAGCACGACGCGCAATATTTCCTCGGGGACAAATATAAGGCCGAAGACTACACACAGATTTTTGACATCGTCGATGTGTGGTTTGAATCCGGTTCAACACACGCGTTCGTGCTGGGCGATACCCAGACATGGCCTGCCTTCAAAGGCGTCGAGAAAGCGGATCTCTATCTCGAAGGTTCCGACCAGCACCGTGGCTGGTTCCATTCTTCCTTACTTGAATCATGCGGCACCAACAACCACGCCCCTTTCAAAGCGGTACTGACGCATGGTTTTGTGCTGGATGAAAAAGGTTACAAGATGTCAAAATCGGTCGGCAATGTTGTCGATCCGCTGGAGATGATGAATGTACATGGCGCTGATATCGTTCGCTTATGGACGATGCTGTCGGATTACAGCGAAGATATCCGTATCGGCAAGGAAACGCTGAAAGTTACCGCCGACCTTTATCGCCGCCTGCGTAATACATTCCGTTACTTGCTGGGCGCGCTGGATGGCCTGACCCCAGACGAATTGATCCCGGCATCCGAATACAAGAATATGCCGGAACTGGAGCGCCTTGTGCTGCACTGGCTTGCTGAACTTGATGAAGAAATTCGCGGCCATGTCACGAACTATGAATTCGGCAAACTGGCGCACCGCCTGCATAATTTCTGTGCCAACGAATTATCTGCCCTTTACTTTGATATCCGTAAAGACAGTTTGTATTGCGATCATCCGGACGATATGCGCCGCCGTGCCTGCCGCACGGTGATGAAGGAAATCTTTAGCTGTCTCGTGTCATGGCTGTCGCCCATGTTGTGCTTCACTACGGAAGAAGCGTGGCAGCATCGCCCGCAAGCGATATTGGGCAAGGAAGACAGCGTACATATGCGCACTTTCCCCACGATTCCTGAAGACTGGAAGAATCCAGAACTGGCAACAAAGTGGGATACGATTCGCGCAGTACGCGGTCATGTGATGGCCCTTCTGGAACCAAAACGCGCCGAGAAAGTTATCGGTTCATCACTGGAAGCGGCTCCCGCCCTGAAACTGGACGCCGAAACGCTCAAGGCATTGACCGGTATTGATATGGCTGAAACCTGCATCACATCACAGGTGGAAATCAATCAGGCGCCCGAGTCCAGTTATGAATTCAAAAAGGCCGAAGGCTGCAAATGCGAACGCTGCTGGAAAATTCTGCCGGAAGTGGGGCAGGACAAGGAACATAAAGGCTTGTGCGCACGTTGCGCCGAGGCTGTACGCAAATACGCCAAGAAGCTGGCTGCATAAGCTTTAACGAGGAGGGAAAATGTCTACAAAAGAAGAAGGTGGCCTTGGTGTCATCGAAAAAGAAAAAACTGCATACAAAAAACCGCCGCTTTTTAATGTTGTGCTAATCAATGATGATTTCACGCCGATGCCGTTTGTAACAGGCGTGCTGACGGATATCTTCAGCAAAAGCATTGAACAGGCTGTACAGATCATGCTGCAGGTACATCATCAGGGCAAAGGTACTGCCGGTACTTATTCCCGTGAGATCGCAGAAACAAAAGTCGAGCAGACACTGGAACGGGCACGCCGGGAAGAGCATCCGTTACAGGTTAAAATAGAACCTATGTAAGGATTGTCCTTGAAAGCTTTGCCACTGAAACAAACAGGCCTTTTATTTGCGCTTCTGGTCATTATCGTTGACCAGATCACAAAGAACCTGATCGTTACGTTCCTGTATGAAGGGCAAAAGGAAGTTCTGCCGTTCTTTAATCTTGTCCATGTTTGGAACCGCGGCATCAGCTTTGGCCTGTTTAACCATGATCATTCAGGGGCATGGCTGCTCGTGGGGCTATCGCTGGTTATCACTGTTTTCTTTTTCATCTGGCTGCGTAAGGTCGACCACAAGCCGCTGGCGCTGGCTATCGGTGCTGTCATTGGCGGGGCCTTGGGAAACGTTATTGACCGAATCCGCTTTCAGGCGGTTGTCGATTTTCTGGATTTTCACATCTCCGGATGGCATTACCCCGCCTTCAACGTGGCGGATTCCGCCATTGTGCTGGGTATTGCCTATATCGTTCTGGATAGTCTATTCTTTGAGCCGAAACGCAATAAACCGGTGTCCCATGAATCACAAGTCTAAGCTTCTACTCGCCGCCTTGATCGCCGCAGGTTCCTTATCCGCCTGCAGCAATGCCAAGGAAACGCTCGGCCTTACGCGCTCAGCGCCTGATGAATTTGCGGTTGTGAAGCGCGCGCCACTGGAATTGCCGCCTGACTATACCCTGCGCCCCCCGCGACCCGGCGCCGCCCGCCCACAAGAACAAGCCGTTAATGAACAGGCCCGCGAAACCGTATTTGGAGATGACCAAGGCGCCCGCAAGGCTACCCCTGCCAATGGTGAATCCGCGCTGCTGCAGGAAGCCGGCGCCCTGCATACAGACCCGAATATCCGTACCGTCATAGACCGTGAGTCCAGCGTGGAGGACGATTCCCATAAACCTGTGGCCCAGCGCCTGTTCGGCTTTAAACGCCCCGGCAGCAAGGAAGAAGGCGTGATCGACCCGAAAGAGGAAGCCGCCCGTCTGAAAGCACAGCAAGAGCCTGCAGAAGAAGAAGCCCCTGCCGAAGAATAAATATATGAGATTCCTTAAGAAAACCGGGTTGCAAAGCCCGGTTTTTGCTTTGCAAAAAACATAGATTGCTTTTTCCAGAACAGTAGGTTAATTTACTCATGCCTTTCATTCGGGCCGCGGCATTTGAGGATCAGCTTGCACCGCGTTAGAAAAGCTAAAGCGCTATGGCCCACAGCCCGGAGGCTGTATAGAGCCGTAGTTCCCAAAGACCCTTAGATAGGGCAATTACCATAAATTTTGTAATTCAGAGGGAACAACGGCTATGGCGGTTACTCATTCGCAAACCCATTTTGCGCAGGCATCTTCAGAATCAGAACATACGCAAACCCCCGCTCAAGAGGAACGGTCTGTTGTCGAACCTACACGCGACCCCTGGCTGGTGCGTGCGATTATAGCGCTTGGCCGGCCTGCACACCCGCGCGTTATTGACCGCCCTTTGCCTGAAATCACACCCAGCCTGGCCTTACGTGTGCAGCAAGTATCTGCCGCCATAGAGCATGCGCGCGAGAATGCTCACCTTAAATGGGCGCCTGAACTACTGAAGGCGCAGGAGATTTATACAGGAGCCATACGAGACGCCTTGCGCAGCATCAAGCAGCGCGATTCACGCCGCTTTTATAATCTCTCGCAAGAGCTTTCCACCAAACCCGTTACGCTGGATGAAGTTCAGGACCGCCTCTCTCTCGAATTTTCATTGCAGGCACAGGGTAGCAGTAATCGTTATTTCCACTTCCGTAATAACGTTGCCTCCCTTTACGAGAAGACCCTGCGTAAAGCGGGCATCACAATAACACCCCGAATCCCCTAGCACGGCAATCTGTAAAACAGATGCCTATGTGCGCCATATTCGCGCCACCCTTTTTGCTGTATATTTGCAGCATGAAAAAAATCCGCATCTTTCTTGTTCTGGTGACGTTATTCGTAACTTCCGGCGCGCAGGCGCAGGATAAGCCACAGGATAAAGTCTACAACGCTGAAACCTTTACCCTTGCCAATGGCATGCAGGTCGTCGTTATTCCCAACCATCGCGCACCCGTCGTCACGCATATGATCTGGTACCGCGTCGGTGCCGTCGATGAACCCCGTGGCCTGACAGGGATGGCACACTATCTTGAGCACCTGCTGTTTAAAGGCACCCCGACTCTGCGCGCAGGCGAATACTCCAAGAGAGTGCGCGCACTGGGTGGCAATGACAATGCCTTTACCGCGCAGGATTACACAGCATTCTATGCCAGCATCGCCGTTGATCATCTGGAAACCGTGATGAAAATGGAATCTGACCGGATGATGAATACGAACCCGCCAGCGGGTGATTTTACGTCGGAGCAGAAAGTTGTTTTGGAGGAACGCCGCCAGCGTACCGAAAACGACCCGCGTGGTTTCTTTTCGGAGCAAATGAAAGCCCTGCTTTTCGTTAACCACCCCTATGGTAATCCCGTTATCGGCTGGCAGCACGAAGTCGCCGCTTTGACATGGCCGCAAATACAGAAGTTTTATAAAGAACATTACGGGCCTAATAACGCCATTTTAGTGGTGTCAGGTGATATTACGGCGGCACAGCTAAAACCGCTGGCTGAAAAATACTATGGTCCTTTGAAACCGATTGCAAAACCAGACCGCACCTGGACGTCCGTGCCGCCCATGATAGCGACACCAGAATTGACATTGCATCACCCGCAAATACAACAACCTGTATTTATGCGCCTTTATCGTCTGCCTTCCCTGCTGCAGAACCGTGAAGATGGTTATGCCTTGAGCGTACTGCAAGATATTCTCGATGGCGGCGCCGCCACGCGGCTTTATAAGTCACTTGTCGTTGAACAGAAAATCGCCACCAGCGTTGGTTTCAGTTACGACGGTCTGGCAATATCGGATAGTGTCGGCTGGCTCTCTGCCATACCAGCCGAGGGCGTTTCACTGGATGTGGTTGAGAAAGCGCTTGAAACCGAACTGCGTAAGGTCATTAAAGATGGCGTCACCGATCAGGAACTGAACGAAGCGCGCCAGCGCATGCAGGACAGCGCTGCGTTTGCCCGTGATTCTCTAGCGGGTCCTGCCATGGTCGTAGGACAATCACTTGCCAGCGGCCTTACACTTGATGATGTTGAATATTGGCCTCAGCATTTGAAAGACGTGAATAAGGAACAGATCAAGGCTGTCACTGCAAAATACCTTGATCCTGATCACATTGGTCGTCGCCCTTATATTTCAGGGTATCTCCTGCCCCCTGTCGCCTCTCCTCCGGTAGACAAACCTGAAGACGGAGAAAAGAAATGAGAACCATCCTTTTAAGTTTGATGATGACTGTTGCTTTCTCCGCATCTGGCTATGCGCAAAAGGCACCACCAGAAAACCCTCCCGTTAAAGCAGAAGCAACAATAGAACGCATGCTGGATATCCAGGAGGTGAAAAGTCCTGGCGGTGTGACAGCATGGCTGGTGGAAGACCATACATTACCCATTATTGCGATTGAATTTTCTTTCCGCGAGGCGGGATCGGCCCGCGATAACCCGCAAAAGCAGGGGCTTGCCCGTCTGGCATCCAATACCATGGATGAAGGGGCTGGCGAGATTGACAGCCAGGCCTTCCAGAAAATGCTGAGTGACTATTCCATCAGCCTTTCATTTAATGTGGGGCGCGATGATTTCTCAGGATCATTAAAGACACTGACGCGTCATAAGGATAAAGCGTTCCATCTGATGACGCTGGCCATTACCAAGCCGCGTTTTGATCAGGAAGCCGTGGACCGCATGAAGGCCGCCAACATTGCCCGGATCAAATCTTCGATGACAGAACCAGACTGGATTGCCGCACGATTCCAGAATGATCTTGCCTATTCAGGTCATCCTTACGCCCTGAATAGCGGAGGCACGCTGAGCGGGCTTTCCTCTATTACACCGGATGATTTGCGTAATTTCGTAAAGGATAACCTTACGCGTGATCGTCTTTACGTCGGTGTTGCGGGTGATATTACACCAGAGGAACTGGAAACTGTTCTGGACCAGATGTTCGGCAATCTTCCTGCGACAGCCAAAACAACCACATTGCTGGATATTACAGTTCAGAACGCTGGCAAGACCTATCTGTACGAACAAGACATCCCCCAGAGTTTCATCAATCAGTTACTCCCTGGGGTTGATTACCGTGACCCGGATTATTATCCGGCGGTGCTGATGAATTTTATTCTGGGCGGTTCCGGATTTGGATCGCGCCTGACCGAGGAGGTACGTGAAAAGCGCGGCCTGACCTATGGCATTGATACGTCGCTCTTCGATATGGACCATACCAATGGCTTGGGCATCGGTCTTTCAACCGAGAATAAGAACGCAGGCGAGGCGCTGAAAATTATCAGGCAGGAAATTGAACGCATGCGTGATGCGCCTGTCACTGCGCAAGAGCTGGCAGATGCCCAGTCCTATATTATAGGGTCCCGTCCTCTTTCACTCAGTTCGACAAGCGCGATTGCCGCCAATGTGCGCTGGCTGCAGGAAGTCGATTACCCGATAGATTATTTTGACCGCTTCCCCGCCCTGATTAAGGCTGTCACCATCGCCGATGTGGAGAGGGTCTCTAAAAGGCTTTTGCAGCCTGAAAGAATGCTGACCATCATTGTCGGGAAGCCGGAGGGGGTAACCCCGACAGATACCCTGACAAATGTGCCAAATGTCGAATAATTATTTAATTTGAATGGCTTAAATATCAAGTTCTGTAAAATATAAGCGTTCGGCTGGGGGAAACTGCGCTTTCCCCATGTACTTAAAATCGGGCAACTGGCAAAATTCATAAAATTTTAGATAAGCCAAGCTATTCTAAAATTTGGGAAAAACAGGATGTTGTTTCCCGCCAGAAGGGCTGGCCCTTAAAAAAGAAGAGTTATGAGTCTGGAACACTATGTCGTTATCGGCACCTGAAGCCCCCAGTGGCCTTGAAAAGGTCACACAGCGCGAACTGGATGATATCATCAAGAAACACGCCACCTTTCTGAAAGGTATTCGCGGCGGCGCGCGGGCTATTCTGAAATTCAAGGATTTAAGTCACCTCGATTTCCGGGGCTGTAATCTTTCGCAGGGCGACTTCACAGGTTCATTATTTAATAGCGCCAATCTGGCGCAGGGCATCTTTAAGGGTGTTTCCTTCTTTGCCTGTGACCTGCGCAATGCCAATCTTGAGCATGCTGATTTTTCACGTGCCGATTTCCGCGGCGCGTATGTCGCGGGCGCCAATCTGACCGGGGCCGACCTTAAAAGCGCAGATATGCGTGAAGGCCGCCTGATGGAACGTGATGATAAAGGCCAGATGGTCGATATGGAACGCCCGGGCGTTCCGCATGATAAAACACATAAGACGATTTTTACGGGCGCTAAACTTTCCGAAACCAACCTTTCCGGTGCACGCGCATCCGCTGCTGATTTTTCTGATGCTGACCTGTCAGGTGTCATTGTCAAGGACGCTGACTTCAGTGGCGCTAATCTTGAAGGCGCAAACCTCACAAATGCTGATTTTACAGGCTCTGATCTCAGCAATACCAATCTGCGCTCTTCCATCATGAGCGGTACTGTCCTGCAACAGGCGGAAACAGGCGGCGCTAATCTGCGCGAGGCCATTACCGACGAGGGTATGGGAACAAAGATTGAAGAGCTGGGCAAATCCTTGGCTGAGCTTCTGGAAGAACACACATCATGGGTAGCCACTGCCGGTAATACAGGCAGACGTCTTGATCTTAGCGGGTTTGATTTACGCACCGTACCGCAACTGCGCAATTACTCTCTGACAGCCGTTAAAGCCATAGGCGCGAATTTCCTGCGTCAGAATCTTGAAAGTATCGAAATGCAGAGCGCCTTGCTTGATCGCGCTGATCTGCGCGACACGGTTCTGCGCCGTGCCGATCTGCGTGGTACAACACTTAAAAACGCCATGCTGGCCCGTTCCGATCTTTCCGAAGCCAATCTTTCACCTCTTCACTTCACGAATGAAGATGGCACCAAATGGTTACAGAGAACAAACCTGAGCGGCAGCAATCTGCGCTATGCGGTTCTCCGCGGCACCAACCTGACGGATGCCATCCTGATGGGTGTTGATCTCTCCTACGCGGTTTTAATTGACTGCGACCTGCGGCGTGCGGACCTGACAGGCGCCATTCTGGACGGCGCCGATTTAAGCGGCGCCCTGACGACGGGCGCCATCATGGATGCGCGTTATAGAAAATAACTGATCTTAGGCTCATTATCCCCGGTTTTCCGGGACTTTTACCGATCAAAAGCTGACAAAGCGCCCCTGAACCACTAGGTTCTTTCCATGCGCATTCGTCACTTGCCAGACATACTGGTGAACCAGATCGCCGCCGGTGAAGTCATCGAGCGGCCTGCCGCTGCTGTCCGTGAGCTGGTGGAAAACGCCATTGATGCGGGCAGCACACGTGTAAGCGTCGATATACGCGAAGGGGGGAAAAGCCTGATCCGTATCGTTGATGATGGCTGCGGCATGACGCGCGAGGAATTGATTGCGGCGCTTGATCGTCATGCGACATCCAAATTGCCTGATGACGATCTTTTGAATATCAAGCATCTCGGTTTTCGCGGCGAAGCCCTGCCCTCTATCGCCGCTGTCAGCCGCATGACGATCCGCACACGCATGGCGGATCATGAAGGCTGGGAAATACGCGTCGAAGGTGGCCGCAAAGGAGATCCCGAACCTGCCGCCCATACACAAGGGACCTGGATTGAAGTACGGGATCTTTTTTACGCTACACCGGCCCGCCTGAAATTCCTGAAAACGGATCGCAGCGAGTATGATGCTGTCAAAGATACGCTGCAAAGACTGGCTATGGCGTTCCCGCATGTCGCCTTTAAATTTGAGCATGATGGACAGGCTGTTTTCTCCTATCCTGCTGCATTACAGATGGACCGCCATGAAGCGCGCCGCGAGCGTTTATCCGCTGTTCTGGGCCGCGATTTCGCCGAGAATACGATGACGATCCATGCGGAGCGCGAGGGCGTAAGCCTTACCGGCCTGGCAGCGCTGCCGACTTATAGCCGCGGCACATCCACTCATCAGTATCTTTTCGTGAATGGCCGTCCCGTAAAGGATAAATTGCTGCATGGGGCGGTGCGCGGCGCTTATGCCGACGTTCTGGCCCGTGATCGTCATCCGGTTCTGGCTTTATTTGTCGACCTGCCGTCCACAGAAGTAGACATGAACGTACATCCTGCAAAAGCAGAAGTTCGTTTCCGTGATGCTGCCCTCATCAGGGGATTGATTGTCGGCGCTTTGAAACATGCGCTGCATGAAAATGGGCAGTCTACTGCGAGTACCGTGTCACTGGGGGCCTTGCATACCCTGCAGAATAACCAGATAGCAGCATCACGCCCGTCATACACGCCTTCTTACAATTACTATGCGCCCAGCGGACTCGCAGAGAAAGTGCTGCAGGCTTATGAACCGCTTATTGCCATGGCGCCTTCCGCCCGTGCCGAGGAAACACCGCAGGAAATCCATGTTGTTTCCCATCCGCTGGGGGCTGCACGCGCACAGATACATGAGAACTATATTATTGCACAGGCTGATGACGGCCTTGTAATCGTTGACCAGCACGCGGCCCATGAACGCCTGGTTTATGAGCGTTTCAAGGCGCAACTGGCCGATACCGGGATTGTACGTCAGGGGCTTCTTACCCCCGAGATTATCGATCTGGATGACAGCGATGCGCAACGCATTCTGGATAACGCTATAGAACTTGCCCGGCTGGGACTTGAGATTGAACCCTTTGGGAAAGGCGCCATTGCTGTCCGTAGTGTGCCTGCACTTCTTGGTCAGAGAGTGTCTGTTCCCCAGCTTATTCGTGATCTGTGTGATGAACTGGTTGAGAATGGCAGTGTGCAGGGTTTATCCGAACGCATCAATCATGTATTGGCCACGATGGCGTGCCATGGATCCGTTCGATCTGGCCGCCGCCTCAATGCCGATGAAATGAATACATTGCTGCGGCAGATGGAGGAAACTCCCCTTTCCGGCCAATGCAACCATGGCCGCCCCACATGGATAAAGCTGCAACTCTCAGATATCGAAAAATTATTCGGACGACGCGGATGAATGACATTCAGGAAGCTGGTAAAACCAGCAACACCATCATTTTCACTTACGGCCTGCTGATTGTTTCAACGTTGTGCCTGTTTGTGCCACTCATACCTGTATTCGTGACAGGCGGTTTAATGTTGAGTTTTACATGGCTTCTGAGCCTTGCGCTCAGGTTCGGTAAGCAGGAAGATAACCTTGTTCACAACCACATGACTTATATTGCCCGCACCATCACAGCATGGTCGACGCTGACATTCCTATTGGCCATGATCGCAGGGATACTGATATCGCTCAAGGCTGACAACAGCGCCTATGATGAGATGATCAATAATATGATGAATGGCACATCGTATAGTCCGCAGGAATCAGTCGATGTCATGATGACATACATCAAGGCGAATATGCCCATGCTGATAGCGGCCGGTGTTATTTGCCTGATACCCAGCGCCACTTATATTACCTACAGGATTGCCAAGGGGTTTTCCCGTGCGTTAAAAGGCTATCGACTGGCAAAGCCCAAGGCCTGGCTTTAAATCTTTTTCAGGCCCAATGTTTCCAGGAATATTCTGCCCGCTTTTAAGTCACGCGCCACAGCACTCATGGCTTTCTCCTGATGTGGCGCCCTGCCATAGAAATCTTCATTGTAGATATTGGCTTTATGATCTTCCTCTACATATAAAGCGCGCATCAAATCTTCCTCCCGGGCGGGTCCCACCACAAACGCCAACGCCAGAATTAAAGATCCCGTGACAGACGTTACCATCTGCAGCACCGTGAACGCCCATAAATCAAGCGTGCGCACTGCATTTTCGACCTGATTATGCGCACGCTGATCATGGTGCAGCGCTATTAAACCCGTTGTTGTCTCAAGCTTGCTGCCAAAATGCTGTGCAAACCAACCCAGCCAAGGATCGCGTGCTGCGGACTCTTTTTTCACCAGTTCAACCGGATCGCTGGCGCGATAGCAAAGCAGGTCCGTGTCAAAGTAGGCCAGGGCCGCCGTCTGAATCGTATCCCGTTCTGGTTCGACACGATCAAGCGCCGTAACCAGCAACTGTGTTAAGGGCATTGTGTCCGGCAATATATCGGTATCCTGCGCATTCCATTCCTGCGCGATTAAATCTGCCATCCCCTGTACAGGCGCTTTCAGTAATAAACCGCCTGGGGTACGAACGGGTTTGCCATCCAGCTCGATAACCCAGCCCCCATCGCGATGGCTCACGGATACAAGTTTATAGAATTTTTTCATGACCTACTTCTTCAGATAAGCACTACAGGGATGCGACTCATTTAAGCCCAGATCGGTAAGACTGAGCGCAAAGAAAGCGGGATTGATTGTCCCCAGGAATAAGCCCCCCAATTTCTTGGCCACGGAAAATGCCTCAGGCTCTATTTCCGGTCTAGCCAAAGGCCCGCTGACATTCACGGTTACACCACCATCGAGTATGCTAATTTCCTTAGGATTGGGTTTCAGATCCATATCAATAGTCAGATCATCAAGGTCGATTTGACCTTCACCCACGATGGTCAGATCTTTCAAGTCCATAAACAATGTCTGGGTTCTGGCGGTATAGCCCTTGATATCAAAGTCAGCCACCAGGCAATTCATATGCAGGGATTCGTTCCCTGAAAGGTCCGGCAGCATTGTGTTCAGAAGACCACTTCCCCAATACAGCACACTATTGCGGGTCAGTTCGCCTGCACCACCAATCGTAACAAGCTCACCTTTCAGATTTTTCTCAAGCGCTTCAAAAGTTTTTCCCTGCGCGCTAAGGGTAAGGTGACTGTCCGCTTGCCCTGTCACTTCATTTTGCAGGCGGGCGTAATCCCAGCCCCGCAAGTGAATTTCAGACTTGAGCGAGGGTTCTTTCTCGGGGGACGTGGCATCAATAATAAAATCACCTTTCAGGGCACCGCCGTTGATCAGGCCTATAACGTCCTTGATCTCCAGCATATAGGGTTTGGCCATGATCGTAGCTTTGGCGTTCCCCCATTCCTGCTGGTCCCGCACAAGCTTCTCAATAACCATATCTACATTCAAAGGGATATCACTGAAAGATACGCGGTCATCGGCGCTATCCAGCCCTAATAAATCGCGGATATCGTAATAAGCCTTCTTGATCGTCTTGATGTCCTGCAAGTCTAGGGCCGAAGCCGTAATCAGGCCTGTAACCTCCATGGGCGTTACCATGAGGTTAGCATTCAGATGCGTATTGCCGACTTTTAACTCTGATTCAATCGCACGTTTCCCTGCACCCTTGCCTTGCATACCTATCTGGCCTGACAGTGAAACTTTATTCATGACCAGATTAGACACATCAAGCTGGACGCCCTGGCCACTGGCCGAATGCAATGTGCCATCAATTGTCATGGGGCCTAATACAATTTTGATAGGCGTTTCATCGGGAAGTTCATAAGTAATACGGGACCGCTTATCTTTTACCTGTGCCAGTTTTAACTTGATATCAAGTTTGTGAGCGCCGTACTTTCCCTCAGCAATTAAAGAGGGGGAATCAGTATCGGGAACAACTTTGACGGCAGACAGATTTAGTGCCGCAGGCAACCAGACACCCGGTCCAATCTCTACGTCGGTTACCTCAAACTGATGAAAGCGCCGACGGGAAAAAAACATATCCCAGAAATCTACAGAAACAACGCCGCTGCCTACACTGGCGACCATATCACCCGCGTCGAAAAAATCGGCCATGCCTTTTTGATGAGGATAGGAAGGATCTTCTATACGCTGACGTTCGTTCTCTTTCTTCACTTCTTCCGGCGGCTTCTCTGCCTTCTCTACGGGCTTGTGAAAGGTTGCACCCTGGAAAGCAATGTGCGTGACCGGGAAGAATGACATTTTCTCAAGCGTACTAATCTGTGCCAGGTAACCTGTCGATTCACTGAGGTAATCCTGGATGCCCAGGCGCAATGCATTGCCGTTACCGCCAATCGTCGACAGCACCCACAAGCTTACCCATGTCAGAATGGCAAAAGCTGCCATCACTTTCAGAAGCCTATAGAAATATTTACGTTTACCTGTTGGTTTTGGTTTCGGCTCGGTATCGTAGAAAAGCACCATCCTGTGTTACCCCTTACCTGTCGGCCTTGAATCCGTAATCAATCACTTCCAGCTTTACCATCGCCTGGCATTCGGGAATCAGAGCGCATACAGGTTCTGTTATTTTGTTTTTCTCGGCCAGATCCCAGAACGCCGTACTCGCCGCTTCCTGCTCTGCCGTCATTTTTGCAGGATCAATATCTGCGTCGACCAACGGCACTTCGGCACATTCATTACGCGCAATACAGGCCTTGTAAATATGCGGCTCCCGTAATTCACCGCTGGCAATACGCCGTGCCGTATCCGCCATCTTCTGGTAACGGTCATCTATAACCGCTTTGATATCAATATTATAAGTTTCCTTGATCCCCTGTAGGCTACGGCAGGCCTCGCCAATATTCTTTTCGCCCCCCAGGACAGGTGTAATGCAGGCTGTTGTAAACAGATCACCCTGTGCCTGATCAGGATTCTTTTTAATATGTAAATAATACATACCTGCCGCTGTTAACGGCAGGGCCAGAACAAGAATAAAAAGAGGGCGACCAGAAATCATGCCGCATTATAGCGGCGCAGTATGCGGCTTTAAAGCTCAATATCCGCGAAAGGATCATCCTTCAAATTGTGATCAAAGTTAAAGGCTTTCCAGCTTTTGCGCATATCGTCCGGCAGCGGCGCTGTAATATCGATCAGCTTACCCGTAACGGGGTGCGGAAAAATCACACGCCGCGCATGTAAATGCAAACGACCCGAAATATGCAGATCATCCAGATCCGGGATATCGCCACCATATTTCTCATCCCCGTAAATGGGGCAACCCAGGCCGGATGCCGCATGAACCCTGATCTGGTGTGTGCGGCCGGTGCGCGGCCAGAAGGCCACAAAAGCGGCCTTGCGCCCCGCGCGTTCGATCACGCGGAATTCAGTGGTAGCCTTCTTGCCATCGATTTCATCGACGACCATCATATCCTTATATTTGCCCTCACCCTTATTCAGAGCCATACGGATTGTGCCATCCATCACTTCAGGCACGGGCACCGTCAGTGCCCAGTAATATTTTCTGATATCGCGGCCAGAGAACATGGAACCCATCGCCTGCGCCATCTTAAGCGACCGCGCTACCAGCAACACGCCTGATGTATCACGATCCAGGCGATGCACAAGTCGCGGCTTTACACCCTTCTTACTGGTCATCAACTCCAGCAGGCCGTCCATATGGCGACGAATACCTGAGCCGCCTTGTACCGCCAGACCGTAGGGTTTGTTCAGGGCTAAAAGATCACCGTCATCATAAATGATGAGAGACTCAAGGAATTTGCGATCCCCCTCATCCGGTGTGAAATGATTTCCTGTCTTGTCACCTGACTTCGCATCGAATGGGGGAATGCGCACCGTTTGCCCTGACTCAAGGCGTGTTTCTGCCTTCGCCCGCTTTCCATTCACGCGCACCTGTCCCGTGCGCATCATCTTCTGCAGCAAGGCATAGGGGACGCCTGGCATTGCTTTCTTCAGCCAGCGATCAAGGCGCTGGCCGTCGTCATCATCCGCGACTGTTAATTGCTGGACATCATTTTTACTGGTGCTCATGCTGGCAATATCCTCATTAACATCATCCCGGCAAATAAGCCGCCAAGAGAAAGAAAAACCGAGGCCAGTATATAAAGCATAGCTTCCACCATCTGGCCTTTCTGAAGCATGAGTATTGAATCAAGCGAGAATGCAGAAAACGTCGTAAATCCGCCCAATACACCTACGGTGAGAAACAGACGCAGAGTTTGCGATGCATCCCAGAAATGAGCGAAGGCACCGACGAGCATCCCCATCATAAATGAGCCAAACACATTCACCGCGAGAGTGCCCCAAGGAAAATCAGGGCCCATAGCTTGCAAGGCTATCTGGTTGACGCCATGACGTAGCGTTGCCCCAACAGCCCCCCCGGCAGCGACTACGATCCATGGCATCATGGTACACCTATGCCTTTACTGCTGTAAGACGCTGGCGGATTCTGTTCCTGCGGCATCTGTGAACGCATACGTTCCATTTCGCCTGGTGGCGCACCGGCGGCACAGGCTGTTAGAAGCAGAACTGAGACGAGCAGAATGAATTTCATAAGCGGCAGTATAGTACAGTTTTGTTATGGTCGCCCTTGTTTTCTATCAGGTGCAAAGACCAGTCGCCTTTTCCAGAAGGCTCGAAAAGAAACACGCTGGCATTGGGAATACCACGGATATGTCGATTAAAGGCGTTACCAAACGCTGTATAGAGGCCGCCATGAGCCACAAACATAGGCAAGTCATACCGGTTTAGCCATTTACCCATGGCACTCATCACACGGTGTGAGAATTCCGGCATACCCTCCCCATCGATAGGTTTCATCCACCAGATTTCATGGCCATGCTGGTCACGAATACGCTGTTTCGAAACACCCTGATAACAGCCATAAAACTGCTCACCCAGATGGCGGTCGATTCTAAGATCCATCCGGGAATCCATATGCGTATGAATTAACTTCGCTGTTTCGCGCGCACGCACCAGGGCACTCGCCACAATAATAGATGGCTTATTCTCTAATCTTGACGCAATCTGTGCTGCGCCACGCGCCTGCTCCCATCCTAATCTGGTAAGACGTGTATCCATACGTCCTGAGGGATAATCAAAACGATTGGCAAAGCTCTCGCCGTGGCGCACGAGATAGAAAGGTTTACGGGGGAAAGATTTCATCTAGAGCCTGTTCCACTTGGAGAGCATGCGCGCCACAGTTCCCGGGCCTGTTAGCGCTACAGCCTCCTCGAAACTGCACCACCGCATATCCAGAGACTCATCGCTCACGGTGAAATTGCCATCATCATTCGTCAGGCGGAAGATATAACGCACATCGTAATGCAGATGCACTGGCTCAGCTTTCTTCGGATTGTAAGGGATGGGGTGAATATCAATATCGAGTATATCCGCCATAACAGGCACGATATCCATGAAGCCAGATTCTTCTTGCACTTCCCGGCGCGCCACGTCAAACAAATCGGGATTGCCATCCGCGTGGCCGCCAAACTGCAGCCAGAATCCCAGAGCCTTGTGGTGATTAAGCAATACCTTGTCACCCGTTCTGTTGACCAGAAGAGCGGAGCCTGTGAAATGGCCGGGCAAGTGTGTGCGTTCAAAACAAGGGCCGCCTGCATTCAGGAAAGATATCATCGCCGCGAGATCGACTTTCTCTTTATCATCAAAAGGTTGATGACTCTCCAGCTGCTGCAGCAACGTCTGGTCAGGCATTCTTTTTCTCGCGCAACTTGTTCCAGTAATCCAGACGTTTCTGGATTTCACGCTCGAACCCGCGTTCGACGGGCATATAAAATTCGCGCCGGCCCATCCCTTCGGGAAAGTAATCCTGACCCGAAAAGCCTTCGGGTGTGTCGTGATCGTATTGATATCCTTTACTGTACCCCATTTCCTTCATCATCTTTGTCGGCGCATTCAGGATATGCATCGGGGGCATCAGCGAGCCTGTTTCTTGTGCTGTGCGCTTGGCCTCTTTGTAGGCTGTATAAACGGCATTTGATTTCGGCGCTGTTGCGACATAGATCAGGGCCTGTGCAAGGGTCAGTTCACCTTCGGGACTGCCCAAACGTTCGTAAGTCTCCCAGGCCTGCAGGGCAATGGCTAATGCCTGAGGGTCAGCAAGGCCAATATCTTCAGAAGCCATACGCACAATACGTCTTGCGATAAAACGGGGATCTTCACCACCATTCAACATGCGGCAGAACCAATATAAGGCAGCATCAACATCGGAACCCCGCACGGACTTATGGAGCGCAGAGATAAGATTGTAATGGCCTTCGTCAGCCTTATCATATAGGGGCGCACGGCGGTTCACCAGGGCGGTCAGCGCTGTGACATCCAGTTCGGCATCTTGGTTGAGCACTTGTTCAGCCATGGTTAGGGCATAACGGCCATCACCATCAGCCATAGCCTTTAATGACTCGCGAGCATCTTTGGTCAGGGGCAGGCTCTTGCCCTCCTCGGCTTCTGCACGTTGTAGCAAGGTTTCGATGGCAACATCGTCGAGACGCTTCAGCACCACGACCTGCGCACGCGACATCAACGCAGCATTCAATTCAAAAGACGGGTTTTCAGTCGTGGCGCCGATCAGGATAATGGTGCCGTCTTCCACTACAGGCAAAAACGCATCCTGCTGGGATTTATTGAAACGATGGATTTCATCGACAAACAGCAAGGTCCCACGGCCCTGCTGGCGGCGCAGCCGTGCCGAGTCGAAAACTTTACGCAAATCAGCCACACCCGAGAAAATGGCTGATATCTGTTCAAAATGAAGATCCGTATGATCTGCCAGAATGCGCGCCAACGTTGTCTTACCACATCCCGGGGGTCCCCATAGGATGATGGAGGACATCTTGCGATGATCAACCATACGACGCAGCACGCCGCCAGGTCCTGTCAGATGGTCCTGCCCTACCACATCAGCCAAAACGCGCGGACGCAGCCGATCCGCCAGCGGACGTGGCATATCTTCATTCACTGCATCATGGGCGAATAAGTCGGGCATGGAAAATATATAGAACAATCCATGAACAATATCAATGTAGGGCGCTTATCTAATGGCTATCTGCTGGATGTTTCCACCGCGATTAATAATAATATTTATTAACGCCATGCGCAGCATCAGCGTTTTACGGAAGCTCTCTGTATCCGTAATGTCACGGTTATTGATACTGACGATAATATCCCCTTTGCGGAAGATGCGGGCACCGTAGCTCTGGCCTTCTGCTTTGGTTACGACCACGCCTTTGGCATCCTGGTCGGTAATCCCCAATTCATGAGCCACAGCGGGGTTGATATTGACAACGCTGACACCGCCAAAAAATCCCGTTTCAGGCGTATGTTCATCGCGCGGCGGATCTTCAGGCGGCGCCATAGCGACGACCTTAGCTTCTTTTATCTCACCCTTACGCAAGTATCCGATATTAGCCGTATCACCCAGCCTTACCGTGGCCATGCGGAATTTCATTTCTGATGGATCGCGAATTTCATGACCATTCAGCGATACCATCACATCACCCACTTTGATACCGGCTTTTGCAAGCGGACTGGCACGATGCAGCGCTGAAATCAGGGTGCCGCGCGGTTTCTCCAACCCTAAGCTATCAGCAATCTCAGCTGTTACAGCTTCTGATGTCACACCCAACCAGGGCCTGACAACACCTTTCCCACCACCCGCTTCGGCGGCGATAACCGATTCCACCATTTCAGAGGGGATGGCGAAGCCGATGCCGACGGACCCTCCGGATTGGGAAAAAATCGCCGTATTAATACCAATCACGCCACCATCCATGGACACAAGCGGGCCGCCGGAGTTCCCGGGGTTAATTGCCGCATCAGTCTGGATGAAGAAGTTATAGTCATTGATATTGAGGGACGAACGCGCCAAGCCGGAAATAATACCGCTGGTGACAGTCTGCCCCACACCGAACGGGTTGCCTATTGCCAGTACCAGATCGCCCACCTCCAGTGACTCGCTGGGCTTCATTTCCGCGTAAGGCAGTATCTGCCCGCCAGCATCAACGCGCAGCAGCGCTACATCCGATGGTTCATCCATTAAGGACACCTTGGCTGGAAACTCACGGCCATCGGATAAGATCACTTTGACTTCATCGGCACCCTTGATGACATGCGTGTTTGTCACAACCAGACCTTCAGCGCTGACAATCACGCCAGAACCAAGAGCACCCTCCACTTTCTTGCGCATGCTGCCACCGCTATCGAATCCCGGCATATCACCGAAGAACTGGCGGAAGAAAGGATCATCCATGAAAGGGTGGTTATAACGCGGAGTAGATATCAATCGTGTGGTATAGATATTCACCACGGCTGGCGCCACCTTCTTGACCAGCGGCGCAAACGAGAGTTGCACGGTTGCCTGATCTGTTGGCGTTACTTTCTCTGCCTGGGCCTGCGCGTTTAGCGGCAGCAAACAGGCCAGGGCCAGTATCAGACTGAAATTACGGCATGTAGTGCGCATGATATCCTCCATCGATGGGAATTCTTGCTGAAATATGGGACAAATATATGGCAGCGCTGGTACGTTTCAAACTGGCTTACGGCCGCTAATCCAGCGCCGGGCTGGAATTTCGATATAGCGGTAAAGAAGGGCGGCGGCGCCAACGGACAACAGTATACTTAAAGGGGCCAGTCCCCAGAATGCCAGACGATAGTCCTGTTCTGATAAATACAATTGCGCACTGTAAAGCACGACGACCATGACCGGATAATGGACCATATACAGGGAATAAGATATTTCCCCCAGCCAGACGGCCACAGGGTTTGCGAGCCCGCTTTCCTGCTGCGTGCGCGTCAGATCCGCGCCCCATGCCACTATAAGCGCCAGACAGGGAATAACCACTATATCAATCAGGCCGTAATGCATGAACAGAAAAGCAAGCGCTGCATAAATTACCAGACCCCATCCACACATGGCGTTCGGCATCCGCACTGCCTTGTAACGATATATGGCCATACCCAGCAAGAAGGCCGGCAGTATGCGCAAGGGTGAGAAGTCATTCGTGAATTCTGTAATCGGGCGCAAAGGGTCCAGATAGTTGGATATGAACCATGCCGCCGCATAGATTGATATGCTGACAATCAGTAAAAATGCCGTATGCAACCGTACACTTAACGGCAGCAGTATGGGAAACAGCAGATAAGCAAACCATTCCGCACTAATCGACCACGAAGGAATATTGAAGCCCAAAGTATCATCAATACCCCACCCCTGAATCAGCAATACATTATGTATGAAAAGGTCCCAGGGATATGCACCTGGCCATTCCTTAATGGGACCAAAATGAAGCGGTGTCAGTGCCACCAGCGCCATGACCAGCAGCATGACAATATGAACAGGATAGATACGTGCAAAGCGTCGGCGCAGGAAATCGTGGCGATCAAAATTACCCGCCAGCACCATTTTCGCGTAAGCATGCGTCAGAATGAATCCGCTGAGGATAAAAAAGAAATCAACTGCCAGATATCCCTTCTTCAGAAAGGACGTGTATTCCTCAACCGGGAATGGCGCAAAATAGCCGAAGTGATGAATAATCACGACCAGCGCCGCAAAAAAGCGCAGAGCTGTGAGGGGCTGAAGGGCTGCAGGATATGGCGGTGCTTCGATAGTCATACCTGATTAGTTTATCAGGGCCAGGCACAATAAAAAAGGCAGCCCGGAAGCTGCCTTTTTCGAAATTTATATAGACGGGCTTATTTGCCACGCTGCGACGCTTTGCGCACGGTGGTTTTACCGCCAGCCGCACCCGCATCTTTTTTCGCTTTAGCGCTATCGCCTTTTTCGATCTTTGTTTTCGCTTTTTTCTCTGCTTTTTCAGCCTTGGCAGCTTCTTGTGCTGCTTTGTATTCGGCTTCGTCAGCGTATTGTGTCGGGCCGCTGTCTTTGCCTTTTGCAGAAACATCGCGATCAACGAATTCGATCACGGCGATCGGCGCTGCGTCACCATAACGGAAACCGGCTTTCAGAACGCGGATGTAACCGCCGTTACGTGTGGCGTAACGGTCAGCGATAACGTCGAACAGTTTGGCCACTTGTTCTTTGTCGCGCATGATGGAAATCGCGCGGCGACGGTTTGCCAGTGCCGTTTTCGGATCGGCTTTCGCTTTCTTACCCAGTGTGACGAGTTTCTCAACGATCGGCTTCAGCTCTTTTGCTTTCGGCAGTGTTGTGATGATTTGCTCGTGCTTCACCAGAGAAGCCGCCATGTTTGCAAACATCGCCTGACGATGCGGTGTTGTGCGGTTCAGTTTACGTTGTTTAATACCGTGATTCATCGCGGTCTTCCTTTCAAAAGCGGCCTTCCTTAGAAGAACCATTGTGTTTTCCATCAGCATGACAAGTCATAGAAGACAGAAGCGGGCACCATGCCCTTTTTGTTCAGCAACAGGCCCTTGAATAAAGGGCCTGCCGCCAATAAACGATTAGAACGGCTCGTCAACTTTCTTGGCGAGGTCTTCGATGTTCTCTGGCGGCCAGCCTTCGATCTGCATACCGAGGTGCAGGCCCATGGTCGCGAGAACTTCCTTGATTTCGTTCAGTGACTTGCGGCCAAAGTTTGGTGTGCGCAGCATGTCGCTTTCGGATTTCTGTACCAGGTCGCCGATGTAAACGATGTTGTCGTTCTTGAGGCAATTCGCGGAACGAACAGACAGCTCCAGCTCGTCAACTTTGCGCAGCAGATTGCGGTTGAACGGCAGCTCACTGCGCTCTTCTTTTGCTTCCGCTGTTTTCGGCTCTTCGAAGTTGATGAAGACTTGCAGCTGGTCTTGCAGAATACGTGCAGCGAAGGCTACAGCGTCTTCCGGCGCGATCACGCCGTTTGTTTCCACGTTGAGTGTCAGCTTATCGTAGTCGGTGATTTGGCCCACACGCGTATCTTCCACTTCGTAAGAAACTTTGCGAACGGGTGAGAATACCGAGTCAACCGGGATCAGACCGACAGGAGCTTCTTCCGGACGGTTTTGTGAAGCCGGACGGTAACCCTTGCCGGTGTTCACTGTCATTTCCATGTTCAGCTTCGCGCCTTTATCGAGCGTGCAGATCACCAGGTCAGGATTCATGATCTCGATGTCAGCGCCTGCTTCGATCATGCCTGCAGTCACTTCGCAAGGACCTTCAGCATGCAAACGCATTTTCTTCGGGCCTTCGACATGCATACGAACAGCAATCGCCTTGATGTTCAGGACGATGTCCGTCACGTCTTCACGAACGCCTTCGATGCTGGAGAATTCATGCAGAACGCCATCGATCTGTACAGCTGTTACAGCCGCGCCCTGCAGAGAGGACAGAAGAATACGACGGATCGCGTTACCGAGCGTCAGACCAAAACCGCGTTCCAGCGGCTCTACCACAACTTTACCCACGCGCGGGTTGTTGCCATGGTCAACATCGACTTTATTAGGCTTAATCAGTTCCTGCCAGTTCTTCTGGATCATAATGGTCTTTCCTTTTCTAACGTCATCCGGTTCTTAGCCGGCCTCTGGTTACTAAAAAACTTAAAATGCGGAACCCCGGCTTTTGCCGGGGTGCCATACGGCGATTATACGCGGCGACGCTTGCGTGGTTTGCAACCGTTGTGCGGTACAGGTGTAATGTCTTTGATCGAACGGATTGTGAAACCAATAGACTGCAGAGCGCGCAGCGCTGATTCACGACCTGAACCCGGACCTTTTACAGTCACGTCCAGTTCACGCATGCCGTGATCCTGAGCCTTACGGCCCGCATCTTCAGCGGTCAGCTGTGCGGCATACGGAGTTGATTTACGTGAGCCTTTGAAGCCCATCATACCAGCCGATGCCCATGACACAGCGTTACCTTGCGCGTCAGAGATTGTAATAATTGTGTTGTTGAAGCTTGCGTTTACGTGAGCAACGCCCGAAGAAATATTCTTACGGACTTTCTTTTTGCCTTTAACGCCAGCTTTTGCGTCTTCCTTAGCCATGATTCAAATTCCTTATATCTGAAGAGATTACTTCTTAACGATTTTCTTACCAGCGACTGGCTTCGCAGGACCCTTACGGGTACGTGCGTTCGTGCGTGTGCGCTGACCGCGAACCGGCAGGTTCAGACGGTGACGCAGACCACGATAGGACTTCATGTCCATCAGGCGCTTGATGTTAAGAGAAATCTCACGGCGCAGATCACCTTCAATGACGTATTTGCCGGATTCAATTTCGCGACGGATGGCGTTCAGCTCATCTTCTGTCACGGAATTCATACGGCGGTCATGTGTAATACCGCAATCATCAGCGATTTGTTTCGCGGATGTGCGGCCAATGCCATGGATATAGGTAAGCGCAATGATTACGCGTTTGTTATCAGGAACGTTAACACCAGCAATACGGGCCACGTTTTTACTCCTCGTTTTAGTTTGATTTCCAACCGATCCGTAAAATCCAAATCACGAAGTGATAGGACGCCGGGTCGTATACCAACCGTTTTTCCCAACCTTTTCAGAGGGAAAGAAAAACGCATGCTCCTTATAGGGAGATGCGCGGATTATATGAATTTCTTAACGAGAGTCAATCAAAATACCTGTGGAAAAGCATGGTTTTTGCAATATTATTATGTTAAATAAATTCACCTTTTTATAGGCCTTCTGGCAGGGTAAAAAACTATAGATTTAACCTCTGCCGGAGAATTTCCATGGTCCATCGCCCAGGCCTGCCCAAAGCCCGCCTGACTCATGCCCCTGATAAATATTATGTCTGTGGCCAGTTGCCCCGCGGCAAAAAGCAATTGGTAGGGGGTCTGACAACCATCTTCCGCGAACCCGCACAATGTGAGGCCGCTACAGCCACCCTGAGAACAGCTCTTGAAAGGCTTCTTAAACAAGAGGGTCTTGAAAAGAAGGATATTATTATGGGTGATGTTACCAATTTGGTACGCATTGCCGTTACTAAGTGCGATGCAGCCCTTGTTGAGAAAATCAAAGCCCTGCCTGAGGTCAAATCAGTTGAGCCTATGGGAGTGGCATATCCTGCCTCAGGTTCCAAACGCCGTGCCTACAAACCCGGTATCGACAACTAAGTTGCCGCCGTCATAATCAAATATAACCGCAGGAGTTTCATTTATGGTGCATCGTCCCGGCCAATCGCCCCAACCAGCACACATCCCTGAACAATATCATGTCTATGCTGTACTCCCCCCTATGCGCAGTATCAGAAATGCAAAATTTAAGGGTGATATCTGTGAGAGGCATGTTATGCCCCTGGTCCCCGTCATTGAAAACCTGATCCAACAGGATGGCTTGGCCGGTAAGATCGAACTGAACACCTCGATGGCGAATTTAGGCGTGATCATACTGAACAAGTGTCCGCAGGATTTTGCAGATAAGGTTAAGACCCTACCCGGCGTGAAATCGGTTGATCCGGCCCCCGCCTATTATCCCATGAAAAGACCAAGCCCCGGTTTGCGCAGCGGCCCGCAATAGCAGAATCAGCAGTTTTTCCTGGCTGGCGGATGCTGCGAAAATGCGTCCTCAGAATACACACCTATACGGTAAAGGCGAAGTGGCACGTCTTATTGAGGCCGCCTCTGTAAAGTTAGGTTAATGGCGCTATTGTAGAATTACCCGCGTATGCGCTGGTTGTAATTATAGGATTTTTATCCTATCATTTTTACATGACTGAAACAGAAAACGACACACCCGCCGCAACGCCCACCGACATCGAAGTCCTGCTTCAACAACAAGCCCAGGCCCTTGACGATATCTTTCACAAATACCGTGAACACGCCGTAATCGGCAAATTCAGCGAAGACCGCATTCATGTAGCACTGCGGGCGCAGGCACAATGCCAAGCCACGGCCCGCACCTTGCGTCAGTGGCAAGAACAATCAAAAGATAAACCATGAATACTGCCGCCCTTGTTCACGCCCATAAACCGTGGCTGAAATCGACAGGGCCGCGCACAGCGCGGGGCAAATCCATCTCGTGCATGAATGCCCTGAAACATGGCAACCGTTCCGCTGCTGTTATCGCTGAACGCCGCGCTGTGAAACATTACCTGCGTGTGCAGAAAGAATTCTTAAAACAAATACGCCTGCTATTGCGTTACAAACGAGCAGGCGTATCCAGAAAAATCATCCAGGAAGCAACGAACGAACTGGTGCCCCCTGAGTACGCCACCCTCCGCATACCCATAAAGAACGACATATACACACGGATGAACACGGATCGTTCTATAAATTCATCAGTGCCTATCAGTGTTCCATCCGCGGTTTTCGTGAAACGGGTTAAACCGTGATGAAGATGGCCGGTATCTTATGCCGCTTTCGCGCCTTGCAGGATTTTTGCAAGTTCGGCTTCCACCACTTCAATCGCGGCCATGCCATCAACCGATTGCAGCAGGCCTTTATTTTTATAATAAGGAATGATCGGTGCCGTCTGGTCGCGGAAGACCTGCAGGCGCTTGCGCAGCGTTTCTTCGTTATCGTCAGCGCGCACAGGCTCGCCCCGCGCTTTGGTTTCGGCGATACGGTTATTCAGGCGGCTTACCAGCGCTTCCTCATCCACTTTCAGTTCGATGACGGCCGACAGGGGGCGTCCCTTCTCCTCAAGCATTTTATCCAGCGCTTCCGCCTGCGCCACTGTGCGGGGGAAGCCGTCAAAGATAACACCGTTCTTGCAATCAGCCTGTTCCATGCGGCCCGCGATCATGGCGATCACGATTTCATCAGAAACCAGGGCACCTGAATCCATGATTGATTTTGCTTTCAGGCCCAGTTCAGATCCGGCTGCAATTTCGGCACGCAGCATGTCACCGGTCGAAAGCTGCTTCAGGCCGTATTTATCCTCGAGGCGTTTTGCCTGTGTCCCTTTGCCTGCCCCGGGAGGGCCCAGAAGAATCAAATTAATCATGGTTGCGGCTCCTCAGGTTTTGGAGTGGGAATTTTTACATTTTTCTGTGCCGTTGTCATCACGGCATATCCATGCGCCTGCAGCGCGATTTTTATTGAATCGTAGACTTGATCTGCAGCGGGGGCGGCATCAATCGGTTCATGCTTGGCCTGCTGCTGGTAATAGGGCACGGCCATCAACGTTTCATTACGATAGATATGAAGGCGGTGCGCCAGCGTCTGCAGATTGTCATCCTTACGGGGTGTTTCACCCCGCGCCATCATACTGTCGATACGAGCCTGCATACGGTTCAGAAGCAACGATTCATCGACCTGCAGCTCAATGGCCAAAGACAGGGGTTGTCCCTTGGCATTCAGCATATCATCAAGCGCCTGCGCCTGATTCAAGGTGCGGGGAAACCCGTCAAACAGAACACCACGCTGGCAATCGGGCTGTTCAATACGACGGGCAATCAGCCCGATTACAATATCATCCGGCAGCAGGTTACCGCTTTCAACGCAATCTTTTATACTTTGGCCCAGGGATGTTTGCGCTGCGATTTCAGATCGCAAAAGTTCGCCTGCCGACAGATGCGTCAAACCAAAGTCTTCAACCAGTTTTTTCGCCTGAGTCCCCTTGCCGGAAGCGGGGGGACCCAGAAGAACCAGGTTCATCATCGACGCTTCGATCCTCTCAGCTTGGCTTTCTTAATCAGCCCTTCATATTGATGGGCGATCATATGAGAGTGAATTTGCGCGACCGTATCCATGGTTACCGAAACCACGATCAGCAAGGACGTACCGCCCAGATAGAAAGGCAGTCCCGCTTTCGCAATCAGGAATTCCGGGAACAGACAGATGAATGTCAGGTACAGGGCGCCAATGGTCGTGGTGCGCGTCAGGACATAATCGAAATATTCCGCTGTTGGCGCACCGGGGCGGATACCCGGCACAAAACCGCCATGCTTACGCAGCATCTCGGCATTTTCCTGCGGATTGAAGACAACCGCTGTGTAGAAGAATGCAAAGAAGATAATCAGCAGGCCATAAAGCGCCATATAGGTAGGCGTTCCATGCTGCAGATAGCGCGCGATAGTCGCCGTGAAATCGCCGCCATCAGCACCGCTGAATCCCACCAGCGTCATGGGCAGCAACAGCAAGGAAGATGCAAAGATCGGCGGAATAACACCCGCTGTATTAAGCTTCAGCGGAATATGGTTCTGCATGCCGGTTTGCATCGCACCTGTCGCGGTTTGACGTTTCGGGTATTGCACCAGAACGCGGCGCTGTGCACGTTCCATAAAGACAATGAACACAATAACGCCAACAACCATGGCGGCGATCAGCGCCATTTCTATCAGGTTAAACTGACCCTGACGTCCCAGTTCGAGCGTCTGCACGATAGCGCGCGGCAGTTCCGCCACAATACCGGCAAAAATGATCAGGGAAATGCCGTTACCCACGCCGCGCGCGGTGATCTGCTCGCCCAGCCACATCAGGAACACAGTGCCGCCCACAATCGTGATGACGGTAGAGACACGGAAGAACATGCCCGGATCAATGACGGCGGAACCTGTGGAGCCTTGCAGGCTTTCAAGACCCACGGCCAAACCATACGCCTGTACAGCAGCCAGCAAAACAGTGAGATATCGTGTATACTGGTTAATGCGTGTGCGTCCTGACTCGCCCTCTTTCTTCATCGCCTCGAGTTGCGGTGAAATAGACGATGCGAGTTGCATGATAATCGATGCCGAAATATAGGGCATGATGTTCAGTGCGAAAATGGTCATACGCTGAAGCGCACCACCCGAGAACATGTTGAACATGTCGAGAATGCCGCCACCCTTCTGGCTGAAAATATCTTTCCAGACCATGACATCAATGCCAGGGATAGGCACATATGTACCGAGACGATAAACTAATAAAGCGCCCAGCACGAACAGGATGCGCTGCTTAAGTTCGGTAGCCTTGGCAAATGAGCCCCAATTGGCATTCTTGGCGAGTTGTTCAACGGCTGATGCCATCGTGATATCCTTTACGCGGGTGAAGTGGTGAATATGTTAGATACATAAAGAAAACAACTTGCGGAAACAAGCCCCGCACGCACAGATTAGCAGGAATCTAACAGTAAAAAAATGCGCATAAATAAATAAAAAACAGCACCCCAAGGGGTGCTGTTTTCAATGTCAATTTGGCAAATTTTATTCTTCTGCTGCGGCTTTCGCTTTACCACGGCCTTTTTTGCCTTTGCCCTTGTTTTCTTTACCAGGACGGACGAATTTCTTGATTTCCACGAACGTTACTTTACCGCCCGCTTTTTCAATGGCTGCCTGCGCTGTTTTTGTAGCACCGTGTACGGTCACTTCAACTTTTGCTTTCAGCTCGCCACCGCCAATAATGCGGAAGCCTTCTGTCGAAGAACGCAGAACGCCTGCCGCCACCAGGGATTTGTGATCCAGAGGCTTCTTCGCGTCAACTTTTTTGGAATCGATAGCAGCCTGCAGACGGCCCAATGTGATTTCGTCCAGGTCGAGCGCGAAGATGTTCTTGAAACCGCGTTTTGGCAGACGACGGTACAGAGGCATCTGACCGCCTTCGAAGCCGCCAATCGCAACACCGGAACGGGATTTCTGACCTTTTGTACCGGAACCAGCGGTTTTACCCTTGCCGGAACCCAGACCACGACCAACACGCATACGGTTGAAGGTCGAGCCTTTCTTCGGTTTCAGTTCATTCAGTTTCATGGCTTTTTGCCTTTCACTCTATCTTTAGCTTAGGCCGCGTCTACGACACGAACCAGGTGTTTCACTTTATTGATCATGCCGCGAACAGCCGGCGTATCTTCCAGCGTGCGTGTGCGGTTCATCTTGTTCAGGCCGAGACCGATCAGTGTTGCACGCTGTGATGCTTCACGAGCGATCGGGCTGCCGATTTGCTGCACGGTCAGTGTCTTACCGGACTTCGGTGCCTTCTCAGCTTTTTTAGCAGCTGCTTTCGGAGCGGCCTTAGGAGCCGCTGCCTTCTTTGCCGGTGCTTTTTTCTTTGCTTCTTCAGTCATGATCGACCTCAAATAACCTTTTTAAGTTTCCTAATTACTCAGCTTCAGCCACTGCTGATGCGATTTCCGCAGCTGAACGGGCAGCTTCACGGTTCGCGATCACGTCACTGACTTTTTTGCCGCGACGAGCAGCAACCTGACGTGGGCTTTGCATTTTCTTCAGCGCTGCCACAGTCGCGTTCACAATCGCGTGCGGGTTGTTTGAACCAGCTACTTTTGCAACGATATCCTGAATACCAACAGCTTCGAAAATCGCGCGCATGGGGCCACCAGCGATAATACCGGTACCAGCAGGAGCCGAACGCAGATAAACCTTACCCGCACCGTCTGTTGCCATCACATCATGGTGAATGGTGCGTGCTTCACGCAGGGGAACACGAATCATGCTGCGTTTTGCCTGCTCGGTTGCTTTCTTGATCGCATCGGGTACTTCGCGTGCTTTTGCTGTGCCGAAACCAACACGGCCACGGCCATCACCGACAACCATCAGGGCTGCGAAACCGAAACGACGGCCGCCTTTTACCACTTTGGCTACACGGTTGATGCTTACCAGACGTTCGACCAGTTCGCTCTCTTCACCGCGTTGTTGTTCTTGCTGTTGTCCACGAGACATTTTTCGTTTTTCTCCATAAATCCTTTAGAAATCCAGACCGCCTTCACGGGCGCCCTCGGCAACTGATTTGACACGGCCATGATACAGGTAGCTACCGCGATCGAACTGAACCTGCTTAACGCCAGCTTTCAGTGCGCGTTGCGCAACCAGCTTGCCGACTTCAGCAGCGGCAGCTTTGTCAGAACCTTTTTTCAGGCTGAATTCTTTGTCCAGCGAGGAGGCCGCCGCCAGCGTTACGCCTTTCAGGTCGTCAATGACCTGCGCGTAAATCTGCTTGTTCGTGCGGTGCACGCTCAAGCGCGGGCGGGTCTCGATCAGACCGGCCTTCTGGGTATTGATCGCGCGCAGCTTATTGCGTGTACGGAATGTACGGCGATCTTTTGATGACAGATGTGCTCTCATGACTTTTTCCTCGTCAAAACCTTACTTATTTCTTCTTACCTTCTTTACGCAGGATCTGCTGACCTTCGTAACGAATGCCTTTGCCTTTATATGGCTCTGGCGGCTTCATGCGGTAGATATCGGCAGACACCTGCCCGACTTGTTGTTTGTCAATACCTGTAACGGTGATCTTTGTCTGTTTCTCAACAGCGATCTTGATACCGTCCGGGATCGGGAAGTTGATGTCATGGCTGAAACCGAGTTGCAGGTTCAGGTTGGAACCCTGCAGATTCGCACGCAGACCAACACCATGAATTTCAAGGTTCTTGGTGTAACCGGCACTAACACCGACCACCATATTCTTGATCAGGTTGCGCATGGTCGCCCACAGCGCGCGTGTTTCACGGCTGTCGTCTTTTGGAGATACAGTGATTTCACCATTCTCCAGCTTAACGGCAACATTGTTATGAACCTGCATGCTGAGCTCGCCCAGTTTGCCTTTCACTTTCACTGTTTGACCGTTGACTTCGGCGGTTACGCCATCAGCCAGTTTCACAGGGTTTTTACCAACACGTGACATTTTCTTGTCCTCTTTAAAACTCAGTTCCGTTTCGTTCTTCGATTAGAAGACCTGGCACAGAATCTCGCCGCCAACATTTTTTTCACGGGCTTGATAATCAGCCATCACACCCAGAGGTGTAGAGACGATTGTCAGACCCAGACCATTGTAGAAACGCGGTACTTCCTTAGAAGCACTGTAGATGCGACGGCCCGGCTTGGAAATGCAGTGCACTTCACGGATCGCGCCTTCGTCCTGATCATACTTCAGCTCAACAGCGAAAACGGCATGGCCTTTTTCGTCTTTGGCCGGTTTGTAGCCACGGATGTAACCTTCATCCACCAGCACGTCGAGAACGGCGCCGACGAATTTGGATGCCAGAACCTCTACAACCGCTTTGCGGGCTTTCTGGGCGTTTCTGATACGTGTCAGCGTATCTGCCAGAGGGCTGCTCATTGTCATTTTCTAATCTCCTATCGTCCCGTGGTTACCAGCTGGACTTGGTCACGCCCGGCAATTCGCCGAGTTGAGCCAATTCGCGGATAACGTTACGGCACAGTTTAAACTTGCGGTGATGGGCACGTGGGCGGCCTGTCAGTTCGCAACGGTTACGGATGCGGATTTTTGCACCGTTACGCGGCATTTCAGCCAGCTTCAGTACAGCCTGAAAACGCTCTTCCGGCGGCAGATCACGATCATTGACGATCGCCTTCAGCTTTGCACGGCGCGCTGCATGCTGTTTGGTCAGCTTTTTGCGTTTATTGTTGCGGTTGATTGAACAGGTCTTTGCCATTTTCTTTCCTTCTCAAATCCTTAGTTTTTGAACGGCATGTCAAAAGCTGTCAGGAGATCCTTTGCTTCTGCGTCCGTCTTTGCCGATGTGCAGATGATGATATCGAGACCACGCATCTTGTCAGCTTTATCATAGTTAATTTCCGGGAACACGATGTGTTCCTTAATGCCCATGGCGTAGTTGCCACGGCCATCGAAGCTTTTGCCGTTAATGCCGCGGAAGTCGCGAATACGGGGCATTGTAATCGTTACGAGACGATCCAGGAATTCGTACATCTGGTGGCCGCGCAGTGTCACTTTTACACCAATCGCCATGCCATCACGAATTTTGAACGACGCGTTGGATTTACGAGCATATGTTACAACCGGTTTCTGACCAGCGATCAGAGCCATGTCATCAAACGCGGAGTCAATCTCGCCGCGGTTTGTTGTCGCTGCGCCAACGCCCATGTTGAGAACGATTTTCTCAAGTTGCGGGATCTGGAAATCATTCTTGTAACCGTACTTCTGTTTCAGAGCCGGCTTGATTTCTTTCTCGTAGCGCGTTTGAAAACGTGTTTTTGTCGCTTTCATTTTCTTATCTTTCTTCCGTTACCTTAGGCGATCTGTTCGCCGGATTTTTTCGCCACACGAACTTTCTTGCCGTCTTTCAGTTTCGAGAAACCAACGCGTGTTGGTTTACCGGACTTTGGATCAGCAATTGCCACGTTCGAAATGTGAACTGGCAGTTCTGTTTTCTGAATGCCGCCAGCGTTTGTCTGGGATGGCTTCACGTGCTTGGTCACGACATTGACACCGGCAACAACCACACGCAGATCCTCAGGGATCACGCGCAGAACTTCGCCTTTTTTGCCTTTGTCCTTACCTGTCAAAACGACGACTTGGTCGCCCTTTTTAATCTTCAGTTTTGGTTGTGTCATTACAGCACCTCTGCAGCCAGAGAAACGATTTTCATGAAGTTCTTACGAAGTTCACGGGTCACGGGTCCAAAAATACGTGTACCAATCGGTTCGTTTTGTTTGTTGATCAGAACTGCCGCATTGGTATCAAAGCGGATACGTTCACCATAGTTACGTGACAGGCCTGTTTTCGTGCGTACAATCACAGCGCGGTGCACATCACCTTTTTTCACACGGCCACGGGGAATAGCATCCTGGATCGAAACGACAATAATGTCGCCGATGTTTGCTGTTGTTCTCATCGAACCACCCAGCACCTTGATGCATTTCACGCGTTTCGCGCCGCTGTTGTCAGCTACGTCGAGGTCGCTTTCCATCTGTATCATAGCAATCCTGCCTTCTTTACTCGTTCATCTCACACTAAAGCTTATTCGTCTTTTTTTGCTTTAGTAGTTTTGGTTGTTGTTGTCTTTTTCGCTTTGGTTTCTGCCTTGTCAGCTTTTGCCTTAGCTTTTGCTTCTTTCTTTTCTACCTTGGCGGCTTCTTTAGCAGCTTCTTCAGCAGCTTTTGCATCTACCTTGGCTTTTTTCTTTTCAGCTGTTTTCGCTACAGCTTCCTTGGTCGGAACCGTGATCACTGTGAAACGTTTATTCTTCGACAGCGGGCGGCATTCCTCGATCTGAACGCGGTCACCGATCTGGAAAGCGTTGCTTTCGTCGTGCGCGGCAAATTTGTCAGACTTACGGATGTACTTTTTGTACACCGGGTGCATGTAACGACGTTCTACCAGAACGGTTACTGTCTTTTCCATTTTGTCGCTTACAACGACGCCTTCTAATACACGACGGGGCATTCTTTATCTCCTACCTATGCCTTATGCGGCTGTCTTTTTTGCTTTGGCGGGCTTTTTCGCAGCGGCTTTCTTAGCCGGCGTGCTTTCCGCGCCATTCGCTTTTTGTGTCAGGGCCGTCTGCACGCGCGCAACATCGCGGCGCACTTGACGTACTTTTGCCGAATTCTCGAGCTGGCCCTGTGCCTTTTGCATGCGCAGGGTGAACTGTTCCTTTTTCAGCTCCAGCAGAGCTTTTTTCAGTTCGTCAGCTGTTTTTGTCTTCAGGTCTTCCGCTTTCATGGCGGTCTCCTCTTTACTTCTCTAACTTAGCCGCCGATACGGGCGACGAATTTTGTTGCGATCGGCAGTTTTGCAGCAGCCAGCGCCAGTGCTTCACGTGCCAGTTGTTCCGGTACACCACCGAGTTCGAACATGATACGACCCGGTTTTACGCGGCATACATAGAATTCAGGTGAACCTTTACCGGAACCCATACGAACCTCGAGCGGCTTCTTCGAAACCGGCACATCCGGGAACACACGGATCCAGACTTTACCCTGACGCTTCATATGACGTGTCAGAGCGCGACGTGCTGCTTCGATCTGACGCGCTGTGATACGCTCAGGCGCCAGGGCTTTCAGGCCATATTCACCGAAAGCCAGTGTCGAACCGCCCTTGGCATTGCCGTGGATACGGCCTTTATGCTGTTTGCGGAATTTTGATCTTTTTGGTTGCAGCATGATCTTTTCTCTTCAACTAACCTAATTCAATTAACCCTGGTTACGCGGTGTTGTGCCATCGGCAGAACGCTTGTCACGTGCCATAGGGTCGTGCTCAAGAATGTCACCTTTGTATATCCAGACCTTCACACCGATGATCCCGTAGGTTGTCGATGCTTCGGAGAATCCATAGTCCAGGTCTGCACGCAGTGTGTGCAGAGGCACGCGACCTTCGCGATACCATTCAGTACGAGCGATATCTGTGCCGCCTAAACGACCGGATACGTTGATACGAATACCTTGTGCGCCCAGACGCAGTGCAGACTGAACGGCACGCTTCATCGCGCGGCGGAAAGATACACGACGCTCCAGCTGCTGGGCTACGCCCTCAGCCACGAGTTGCGCATCGATTTCCGGCTTGCGGATTTCAACAATATTCAGTGCTACATCGCTGCCAGCGCGGTCAGACAGATCCTTGCGCAGTTTTTCAATGTCAGCGCCTTTCTTGCCGATGATCACGCCTGGACGTGCTGTGTGTACAGTCACTTTCGTGTTCTGTGCGGCACGCTCGATGATCACCTTGCTGATACCAGCAGCTTTCAGCTTGTCGCGTACATATTCGCGCAGCTTGAGATCCTTAATCAGGCGATCGGCGTAATTACGATCCGAAAACCAGCGGGAGTCCCATGTACGGTTGATACCGACGCGGATACCGATTGGATTAACCTTCTGACCCATAAGATATTCTCCTAAACCCTTATGTATTCTTTATGCTTGGCGCTCTCTGACGACAATCGTCAGACGGCTGAATTCTTTTACGATGGGCGCACCACGGCCACGCGCACGTGCCATGAAACGCTTCATTTTAATGGCGCGCCCAACGGTTGCTTCAGCCACATACAGACGATCCACGTCCATGTTGTGGTTGTTTTCAGCGTTGGCGACAGCTGATTGCAGAACCTTTTTCACATCGATTGCGATGCGGCGGCTGCTGAAGTCGAGATCGGTCAGTGCCTTGCCTGCGCTCTTGCCACGGATTGTCTGAGCCACCAGGTTCAGTTTGCGTGGGCTGGAACGGATATACTTGGCATATGCACGAGCCTCAGCTACCGGCGCAGTTGATGCTGCCTTCGGTGCGTCTTTCTCTACTTTTTTCGCGGGCTGCTTCTTTGCTGCCTGCGGTTTCTTTGCTGCCTGAGCCATTTTTAACTTCCTTACTTAACCAATCTTACTTGGAGGCTTTTTTGTCGCCGCTGTTACCAGCGTGACCGCCAAATGTACGGGTTGGTGCGAATTCACCCAGTTTGTGACCAATCATCTGGTCAGTCACGAGAACAGGGATAAACTTGCGACCATTGTGAACGCCAAATGTCAATCCGACAAAGTTCGGGAGGATGGTCGAACGACGAGACCAGGTCTTGATAACCTCTTTCTTCGTCGCAGCGCGCATCGTCTCAACCTTTTTCAGAAGGTGACGGTCAACAAACGGGCCTTTCCAAACTGAACGAGCCATGTTCTTAAAACTCCCTCAAACCTACTTCTTACGGCGGCGGATAATGAACTTATCCGTGGCCTTGTTGCTACGTGTCTTGTAACCCTTGGCAGGTACGCCAGTCGGTGAGGACCAGTGTGTACCACCTTTGGTGCGACCACCGTGCGGGTGATCAACCGGGTTCATGACGATACCGCGAACGTGCGGACGACGACCTTTCCAACGTGAACGACCAGCTTTACCGGTGTTTTCGTTCAGGTGGTCAGGGTTTGAAACGGCACCCACGGTCGCCATGCATTCCTGACGGACAACGCGGAGTTCACCAGAAGCCAGCTTGATCTGGGCATAGCCCTGATCACGACCAACCAGCTGGCCATAAGTACCAGCCGCGCGGCAGAGCTGACCGCCCTTGCCTGGCTTCATTTCGATGTTGTGAATGATCGTACCCACCGGCATGTTACGCAGTTGCATAGCATTGCCTGGCTTCACGTCTGTCTTCTCGCCCGCAACCACTTTATCGCCAGCTTTCAGGCGTTGTGGAGCTAGGATGTAAGCCTTGTCGCCGTTCGGGTACACGATCAGAGCGATGTGTGCCGTACGGTTCGGGTCATATTCCAGACGCTCAACAGTCGCCTCGACATCCCATGTGCGACGTTTCCAGTCGATCACACGGTATTTGTGCTTATGACCGCCACCACGGTGACGAACCATGATGCGACCCGTGTTGTTACGACCGCCGGACTTGTTCTGACCTTCGATCAGGCTGCGCTCGGGACCACCCTTCCACAGACCGCTACGGTCGCTCATAACCAGCTCGCGCTGGCTTGGCGTCACGGGGTTGTACTTTTTCAAAGCCATTTGTTTAGCCTTTCTTCACTTTACTATTCACTAGATCCCGGCTTTCACCGGGATGACGGCTAGGCCGTCAATTCTTATGCGCCGACGTCGATGGTTGAGCCTTCTACGAGGGTCACAACCGCTTTTTTCACGTCGCTGCGGAACACGATTTTGCCTTTAGAGCGTTTTGTCTTGCCCTTGTTGACGATTGTGTTCACACCTTTGACCTTCACGCCGAAGAGAACTTCTACAGCGGTTTTGATCTGCGGCTTCGTTGCTGTCAGAGGCACACGGAATGTGACCTGACCATGCTCGGAACCACGTGCGGATTTCTCTGTAACAACCGGGCGGCTGACGATGTCATACATCCACGGTGCTTCTTGTACTTTGTCTGTCTTTTTTGTTTTAGCAGCCATTTTCAACTTCCTTATGCTTTCAGGCGGGCTGTCAGGTCTTCAACAGCTTCCTTGGTCAGCACCAGCGTGTCGCGGCGGATGATGTCATAGACATTCGCGCCTTGGCTGGGCAGTACGTCAATACGCGGCAGGTTGTTTGTCGCACGAGCGAAGTTAGCGTCAACTTCTTTACCGCACAGAACCAGTGCCGATGTCAGGCCGAGTTTCGCAAAGTTAGCCGCCATCGGCTTGGTTTTGTGATCCTTGGCTACAGCTGCATCAAGAATGACCAGCTTGTTGTTTTTCACTTTGTCGGACAAAGCCATACGCAGTGCCAGTGAACGAATTTTCTTCGGCAGATCATGCGCGTAAGAACGCGGTGTCGGGCCGAACACAACCGCACCACCACGCATTTGCGGGGAGCGCAGAGAACCCTGACGAGCACGGCCGCCGCCTTTTTGACCAAACGGCTTCTTACCTGTACCGCTCACTTCACCAATTTCCTTGGTGTCGTGTGTACCGGCGCGACGTTTTGCCAGCTGATAGTTCACCATGCGGTGAAGCAGGGCTGCCTTTACATCAACATTGAACACGGCATCGTCCAGTTCGATCTGGCCGGCTTCCTTGTTCTCGATTGTTTTAACCGCGACTTTCATTTTGAAGAGTCCTTTGTTCTTTCGTTACTTATTCCGCAGGCGCTTCAGCAGGTGTTTCCGCCGGAGCTTCTGTTGTTGTTTCTTCAGCTTTTACTGCCTTTGCAGAGCCTTTCAGACCAGCAGGCATTGGCACATCAGCTGGCACGGGACGCTTTACAGCATCGCTGACCATGACCCAGCCGCTATCCGGACCAGGAACAGCACCTTGCACCAGCAGCAGACCCAGCTCGAGGTCGTGACCGACCACTTTCAGGTTCTGTGTTGTCACTGTCTCAACGCCGAAATGACCAGCCATCTTCTTGTTCTTGAAGGTACGGCCCGGATCCTGGCGCTGACCTGTCGAACCGTGAGAACGGTGAGACACAGACACACCGTGAGAGGCACGCAGACCACCGAAGTTCCAGCGTTTCATCGCACCAGCGAAACCTTTACCGATTGTCTTTGCCTGAACATCGACGAACTGGCCGACGATGAAATGGCTTGGGCAAAGCTCCGCACCAACATCCAGCAGGTTTTCCGGAGATACGCGGAATTCAGCGACTTTCTTTTTCGGCTCAACCTTGGCAGCGCCGTAAACAGCGCGCATCGCTTTGGATGTGCGTTTTACTTTTGCTGTACCGGCACCGAGCTGAACAGCCACGTAACCGTTTTTCTCTTGGGTGCGCACACCAACAACCTGGCAGTTGTCGATCTTCAGCACTGTCACCGGAACTTGACGACCTTCGTCATCAAAAATCCGTGTCATGCCTTCCTTACGTGCTATCAGTCCAGTTCTCATTTTAATCTCCAGTCACCACTTATATTAAGCGGCATCCTCAATTTTAATTTCAACGTCCACGCCTGCCGCGAGGTCCAGCTTCATCAGCGCGCCAACTGTGAGGTCGGTCGGGTCAATGATGTCCAGAACGCGCTTGTGCGTGCGGATCTCGTATGCGTCCATCGATTTCTTATCGATGTGCGGGCTGCGCAGCACTGTAAAACGCTCAGTGCGTGTGGGCAGCGGTACGGGACCACGCACACGGGCACCCGTGCGTTTCGCGGTGTTTACGATCTCAGAAGTCGCCTGATCCAGAACTCTGTGATCGAACGCTTTCATACGAATGCGAATAACTTGCGTACCCATGTGCTTATTCCTTTATATCCTTCATACTTACTTCAGGATTTTGGCGACGACGCCGGCGCCGACTGTACGACCACCTTCGCGG
>CAMLJM010000017.1 GCA_946480475.1 uncultured Alphaproteobacteria bacterium | reverse complement strand
TGGATGTCACAGGTGATGTTCAGTATACAGGAACACTGACTGACGTTTCTGATATGCGCCTGAAAGATAATATTACAGCCTTGAGCGAACGTGGCAGCATGCTGGATAAACTGGATCAGATCGGCACCTACAGCTTCACCATGAAGGATGACAAAGACGGCCAGGTTGAATTCGGTGTTATGGCGCAGGAAATCAACAAGGTCTTCCCTGAGTTGGTGAAAGTCGATGAAAGCACAGCTGATAAATACATGTCTGTAAACTATGTAGGCCTGATTGCGCCTCTGGTAGAGGCCAGCAAAGAGCTGAAGGCCGAGAATGAAGACCTGAAAGCCAAGCTGAGCACAATTGAAGAGCGCATGGCTTCCCTGGAAGGCGACATGAACGGTATGAAGGCGCATACAGGCTACGGCATCAGCAAAGCGCAGATGGGTCTGGGCATGATGATCGGCATGATGCTGATGGGTGGTTTTGCCGGTACCTTCCTGCTGATTTCCCGACGCCGCAAACAAGGATAGGAGAGGCCTCTTATGCCGAGGATTCTTCCCGCCCAATTTCCTAAAATTCTGCTTGTAACGCTTTTATGCGGCTGGTGGCTGCTGCCCGCGAATGCGCAGGCGCAATGCGCAAGCCCCGCCGGAACTGCCGGACAGATCGTTTACAACAGCACCAATAAACTGTTCCAGTTTTGTAATGATACAAGCTGGGTGCGCATGACCATGCCCGGTTCAGGCAGCGGCGGTTGCACCAACCCTGCGGTCGCTGAGGGGCAGATAGTTTTTAATGCCGACCAGAGTATGTTGCAGGGATGCACCGGCAATGTATGGCGCACGGTCACCCCAGCCGGGGGAGCCAGCATCCGGCACTGGAAAGAGTTTGCTGTCGGTGCGTATCATGGCTGCGGGATCAAATTCGATGGATCGCTTTGGTGTGTAGGCTCCGACGGCTGGGGGCAGCTGGGCGACGGCCCTGGTTACGATACAAGATCGATTCCCATACCCATTGCCGTTGGGCAGACATGGAAAGCCATTAGTGTGTCAACAACGGCGAGCTGCGCCATTAGGTCCGACGATACGTTATGGTGTTGGGGCAATAACTTTGCGGGCCAGTTGGGGGTAGGGACTGACTCAGACAACCGGGAAGTACCAGAGCAAGTATCAGGTGGAGGCACCTGGAAAGCTGTCCGCACCAGTTCCAATGCCACATGCGGCATTAAATCTGATGACACGCTATGGTGCTGGGGTGATGATACAAACGGCAAGCTGGGCAACGGGGCAACGGGCAACACGACGGTGCCGGATGCTGTCTCGGGTGGTGGTTCATGGATTGATGTCAGCCGGGGCGATGAATTTACCTGCGGCATCAAAAGTGACAACAGTATGTATTGCTGGGGCCGCGATAACCTGGGGCAATTAGGCAATGGAGCGGTTACCGGCGATCAGCAGACGCCTTACCAGGTCACGGGAACATGGAAGAATGTTGAATCGGGATCTTATTCATCCTGCGCCATCCAGTCGGATGACACTATACGATGCTGGGGTTCTGACATATATGGCCAATTAGGCAACGGGGCAACGGGTAGTACGACATCCCCCGGCGCTATCACAGGCGGTGGAACGTGGAAAAGTGTAACAGTGGGGGGGACTACAGGCTGCGGCATTAAATCCGATGACACTCTGTATTGCTGGGGTGACGATGCCGAGGGTCAGTTAGGCAATGGAGCATCAGGTAGCTCGACATCACCCGTGATTGTTTCCGGCGGCTGGACATGGCAATTCGCCCGGGCGGGGGACCGGTCAGTTTGCGGTATCAATATGAAAGGCCGTTTACTGTGCTGGGGCTATAATAGTTATAGCCAACTTGGTCAGGGTAATCGTTTTTCTGATTTTTCAGCACCACAACCTGTATCCGGGAATAGCCAATGGCTCCATATTACAACAGGTGATGAATTCAGTTGTGGTATCAAGACAGACGGTACCGGATGGTGCATGGGAACAGATAGTGACGGTACTTTGGGAAATGGGGCGGTATCCGGCTCGCAACCCTATCCTTATGCCATCGCGGGCGGGGGGACATGGAAAAGCATGACCGGCGGCGACTATCATACCTGCGGGATCAAGTCTGACGATACAGGCTGGTGCTGGGGAGCGAACTGGGGTGATGGCATGACAGGCGATGGCACGACCAATGGCGCACCAGCCCCCGTATCACTGGATGATGGGGGCGCCACATGGAAGCAGATCGGCACGGGGTCTTTCCATGCCTGCGGGATCAAGTCTGACGATACGGCATGGTGTTGGGGCGCAGGCTATAGCGGTGAAATAGGGAACGGCAGCACGAACGCCGAACTTTCGCCTGTGGCAGTTAGTGGCGGTTATACCTGGAAAAAGATCGATGGCGGTTACGGTTTTACCTGCGGAATCAGATCGGATGATACGATGTGGTGCTGGGGTTACAATGGTAACGGCGAACTAGGTGATGGCACGTTTACAGACAGCAGTGTGCCTGTGCCAGTCAGCGGGGGCCATACCTGGAAAGAAATCAGTGCTGGCGATGATCAGGCATGCGCCATCAGGATGGATGATACGGTCTGGTGCTGGGGCGATGATTCCGAAGGTCAACTGGGCAATGGCCCTGGGATAACGGGTGCCCAGGGTGCGCCTGTCCAGATATCAGGCGGCGGATCATGGAAATTTATAAATAGCCGGGATGGTATGACATGCGGTATCCAGCTGGACGGCTCGGGCTGGTGCTGGGGTAGTGATACTAACGGACAACTGGGAAATGGCCCCACGGTAACAGCCAACCAGGACGTTCCCTATCAGATTCATGGCGGGGGTAACTGGACATCCATATCGGCAGGAAGCTGGGGTTTTGCCTGCGGGATTAATAAATCGCAGGCTATGTGCTGGGGAAGCCCATGGACTGGTTCTTTCGGGATCGGTAATACCACTTACCCGGATGATATTATAACGCCCACACCCATCATTTGCAGCGCGCCTGAAGGCAGGGCGGGCGATATCGTTTATAATACGGATGCCAATGCCTTACAGTTCTGCGATGGCGCGGTCTGGGTGACGATGGGCCAATAATAAAGTCGCGTTGTCTGAAAAGCCCGGCTGGACAAGCGCAGGGCAGAGATGCTAGAAAATGGCGTCCACCAGAATATCCTTATCACTGTGCGGGTGTGGCGGAATGGTAGACGCGGAAGACTCAAAATCTTTTTCCCGCAAGGGAGTGGGGGTTCAAGTCCCTTCACCCGCACCATCGATAAATAAAAAAATCCGGCGTTATGCCGGATTTTTTGTGTTTTCTGGATTAGCGAAGCCCGGGAATAGGGGCGATACGGTGGACCTCATCCGGTCCGCAAGCGCGCGGACCCATTTCCGATTGCGGTGTGGGTACAGGACCGGGCAGCACATAAGATGCTACTGAGGGGTTGAATTTAGCAGGCACTGCCGGAATATGGAACACGGCTGCCGGTGCTTGTGTATCGGGATCAAAATGCGCATTCTTTCTATAGAATGGCGCGTCAACGGTTGCGAGCAGGCGCATCTCTGATTCAAACTGCTTTTGTACGACGGCATTAAACGCCACGGCGCGCGGCTCTTTCTGCTGCAATTGCTTATAAAATTCAGCATTGGTGCAGACGACAGCCTCTGTAGCGGGTTGGCGACGTGCCGTAATAGGATCAGCAGCGCCCAAAAGAGGGTTTACAACAGCGGCAGCTTTATCCCCGGCCCAATCTGTGGCAAGGGCTGCATTCTGGAATACGCGCGCGATACGCAATCCGGCCCCCTCAAGGGAGGTGAGAGAATGTTCAGGATGTTCACGGTTGATTTGTGTATGACTGACCAAAGCAAGAGGCAGGCCGATAGTCGCTAATGCAGTTCCCATTTTGTGATCGCAGATAAAATGCCAGAGGCTCTTTAATCTGCCGCTACGGTTTGACGAAGTATTGACAGGGGCGGCAGGAGCTGCAGGTGCCGGGGTCGCAGGTTGGGCAGGCACAATGTTTAGTTTTTGCTGACCGCCCGTACCACGGGGTGAAGCATTTCCGTTTCTAAAACCATTCTGGGCCATGACACACTCTCTATACGTAGGCGCTTTAAGCGCCCATTGTTCTTATAAGCTGACAAATATTAACATAATCGTCAGTAATTTGCAATAATTTAAGCTATTGTTTTCATTGAACTATGCTCGTTTTTTGATGGTTTTATCTTTCGCAGGGGCTTTTAACAAAGGTGCCAGATATTGGGCTGTGTAACTGCCTTTAACCTTACTGACATCTTCAGGCGCACCTTCCGCGACGATTGTTCCACCTTTATCACCGCCTTCGGGACCGATATCCACGATCCAGTCGGCAGTCTTGATGACCTCGAGGTTATGTTCGATGACAACGACTGTATTGCCTTGATCGACAAGGCGATGCAGAACCACCAGCAGGTTGCGCACATCTTCGAAATGCAGGCCGGTGGTCGGTTCATCCAGAATATAAAGTGTCTTACCAGTAGAGCGACGTGACAGTTCCTTCGAAAGTTTCACACGTTGCGCTTCACCGCCTGAAAGGGTAGTGGCCTGTTGTCCGACATGAATATAACCAAGACCAACTTCTTTCAGCGTTTCCATCTTGTCACGGATAGAGGGGACGGCTTTGAAGAAATCGGCGGCTTCATCAATCGTCATGTTCAGAACGTCCGCAATCGACTTTTCCTTGAATTTCACTTCAAGCGTCTCGCGGTTATAGCGCTGGCCGTCGCAGGCATCGCATGTCACGTAAACATCAGGCAGGAAATGCATCTCGATTTTGATAACACCGTCGCCTTGGCACGTTTCGCAGCGACCGCCCTTGACGTTGAATGAGAAACGCCCGGGACCGTAACCGCGCGCCTTCGCTTCCGGCAAGCCCGCAAACCATTCGCGGATCGGTGTGAAGGCCCCTGTGTACGTCGCCGGATTCGAGCGCGGTGTGCGGCCAATCGGGGATTGATCGATATCAATAACCTTGTCGATGAATTCAATGCCTTTCAGCTCTTTGAATGGCAGAGGCTGTTCACGGGTATTGTTCAGACGCTTATTAATGGCCTGATAGAAGGTATCGATCGTCAGTGATGATTTGCCGGAACCTGATACGCCTGTAACACATGTCATGGTACCGAGCGGCACTCTCAAATTAATATTCTTGAGGTTGTTGCCCGTCGCACCCTTAACCTCAAGGAACTGCTTCGGCTTGCCCGGACGGCGCTCTGCGGGAATGTCAATCGAACGCGTGCCATTCAGATATTGTGCGGTCAGGCTGTCTTTGGATTTCATCACCTGGGCGGGGGTACCGGCAGCAACAATATTGCCACCATGTGTACCGGCGCCGGGTCCCATGTCGATCAGGTAATCCGCCTGACGGATGGCATCTTCATCATGCTCGACCACCAACACTGTATTGCCAAGATCACGAAGACGCTTCAGCGTTTCCAGCAGGCGATCATTGTCGCGCTGATGCAGGCCGATGGAGGGTTCATCAAGAACATAAAGCACGCCTGTTAAACCGGAACCGATCTGGCTGGCAAGGCGAATACGCTGGCTTTCCCCGCCTGAAAGCGTGCCGGATGTGCGGGAAAGATTGAGATATTCAAGGCCCACATTCATCAGGAAGGTCAGGCGTTCATTAATCTCTTTCAGAATACGTTCGGCAATTGCCAGTTGTTGCTTCTTCAGTTTTTTATGCAGTCCGCCAAACCATGCATGGGCTTCCTGAATGCTAAAATCAGAAATCTCGGCAATATCACGCTTGTCGATCTTAACAGCGAGAGCTTCGGGTTTCAGACGCTTACCATTGCAGGCATCACAATGGGAAGCATTCTGATATTGTGACAGGTGCTCACGTTGGCTTTCGCTGTCCGTTTCCAGCAGACGGCGTTCCATATTGGGAATAACACCCTCGAAAGGCTTGTTGCTCTTCCAGGTGCTTTCGCTTTTGCTCTGGTAAGTGGTTTTGATGGAGTCTTCAGAACCGTGCAGCAGGATCTGCTGGTGTTCTTTCTTCATTTTGTTCCATGGCACATCCAGGCGGAATTTATAATGTTTGGCGACAGCTTCCATGGCTTGCAAATAAAAGCCGAAGAAGGCGCCATTCCACGGTGCAATCGCACCTTCCTCCACACTTAATGTGGGATCAGGAATAACCAGGCTTTCGTCAATGTACATTTTGACGCCCAGGCCATCGCAATTCGGGCAGGCGCCATGCGGGTTATTGAATGAAAACAAGCGTGGTTCGATCTCCGGAATTGTAAAGCCGGAGACAGGGCAGGCAAATTTTTCAGAGAAAAGGGTTTGTTCGCCATTATCGGCATTTTCAACAATCACCAGGCCATCAGCTAGGCGCACGGCTGTTTCAACCGAGTCAGCCAGACGATTACCCAGATCGTCACGAATGACGAGGCGGTCAACGACCACCGAGATATCGTGTTTGAGCTTCTTATCAAGCGCCGGAATATCCTCAATCTCGTAAAATTTACCATCGACTTTGGCGCGCTGGAAACCTTTGGCGCGCAGTTCGGCAAACTCTTTGCGGTACTCCCCCTTACGGCCCCGCACGATAGGGGCGAGTATATAAAGACGCGTGTCCTTGCCCATAGCGGTTATGCGATCCACCATTTGCGTGACGGTCTGGCTTTCAATCGGCAGACCCGTGGCGGGAGAATAGGGGATGCCAATCCTGGCCCACAACAAACGCATATAGTCATGAATTTCAGTGACCGTGCCGACAGTCGAACGCGGGTTGCGGCTGGTGGTTTTTTGTTCGATCGAGATGGCAGGTGATAAGCCTTCGATGGAATCAACATCTGGCTTCTGCATCAGTTGCAGGAACTGGCGCGCATAGGCAGACAGACTTTCGACATAGCGGCGCTGTCCTTCCGCATAAATCGTGTCGAATGCCAGGGACGACTTTCCGGACCCCGATAGGCCAGTCAGAACAACAAGCTGATCCCGTGGCATGTCGATGTTGATATTTTTCAGATTGTGCTCGCGTGCGCCGCGGACAGAGATGTTTTTTAACATATTTCGTTCTCTAAAAGTTCCACTCGTATCACATATATATGTGATTCTTCCAGCGCTTGGCTAGGAACAAATAGGTTTTTTTGCAAAATGTAGCGGCTAGGGCTTGGAGGGGCCAGAAGGTTTCGTGGATAACTCAAAGGGCGTTACAGGTTTCTTCCAGCTATTCAACATATTCTCTGTATCGCGTTCTATTTGCGAAGCGCGCTCCGGATGTGCCAGGGCGATAACACCCTGAGTTTCTGTAAACTGCAATATTTTGCCAATGCCTGTTAAAGGATCCAGAGAGCCAGATTTCATGCCGACGGTAATTTCAGAGGCAACGTGTTGGCCCTGAAGCTGCGCCACTTGTGCGTAATCAGCCATGTAAGCGTCGCGATGAGTGCCCAGTCGTGACATACTTGTATCGATACTCTGCAGGCCGTGATCATTCATAAATCTCATGGCGTGGTATGCCTGCGTGTAAGTGCTGTAGCGGTCCCGAACGTCTTGGGGAGCGCTGGATACCGTGTTTAAAGCTTGTATGGATTGGTCTAGAAAATCATTCGCATATGCGCGGTACTGATCTTTAAATGCCCTTAAATTTTGTAATTCCGCAGGTAATTGCCCCATTTTACCCTGCGCTTCATAAGATGAAACCCCCTGTATAAGTGCCCCCAGAGTGATCAATTTCTGTTTGTCGTAGCGCGGATCATTTACGCGCTCTTTCAAGTTTCTCAAACTATTTATGTCTTCAGCCAGCGATGGCGGTTTCTCTCGGTCCTGAGAAGGGGCTGTTACTCTGTCTTGCTGATCGCTGCTGCCGCCCGTGCAGGCACCGGCAAAAACACGCGAGCAAGAGCCAAACGGGGATATAACCCCGCCCCATATTTCTTTTGTACCACCACCAGAATTCGCCATGAAATTTTCCTTGTTAATATTATAGGCTGTCATTCAGATTAAATCAAATTATGAAAAACATGGAAATTTAGTGATTAAAAAGCCCCTATAACAGGGGCTTTTTCCAAATATGAAATTCTTTTTAAAATGGTTTAGGGTCGTTGGGATGGGCTCCAGCGGCCTGGCGAACCTGCACAGGCTGCGGTTGGTTATCGTTGCTGACATTATTAACAACGAGGTTCCATGCCTTGCGCAGACGTACCCCGAAAGTGAGTGGTTTAGGTGCCGTTTCTACAACAGGCTCAATTTTTGATGTGAGCGCGTGCTGCAGAACCTCCTCAATCGTGCCCACAGGAATGATCGTGAGTTTTGATCGAATAGCTTCCGGCACCTCTTTCAGGTGAGGGATATTCTGTTTGGGAATGAGCACTGTCTTCACGCCCGCATCCAGAGCGCCTTCCAGTTTTTCCGGCAGGCCACCTATAGCTGTGACCTCGCCCCGCAGGTTGATTTCCCCGGTCATGGCGACATCACGACGTATAGGGATGTGTGTCAGCGCTGAAATAATCGCAGTCGTAAATGCGGCGCCTGCAGAGGGGCCATCTTTAGGGATGGCGCCCTCAGGGGCATGGATGCGCAGCTCGCTCTTATTCAGATACGCATCACGAATGCCGAATTGAGGCGCACGCGAACGCACCAGGCTCTCTGCAACACTCGCGGACTCACCCATGACCTTACCGAGATTGCCCGTCACGGTGATCTTGAATCCGGCAGAGTTGTTCACGGCCACTTCAATCGGCAGCACGGAACCGCCAACGGAAGAGTAAGCAAGACCATTCACAACACCGACCATATCGACTGCTGGAATCTTGTCGCGCCCGCCGTGGCCAACGCCAACAAAATCTTCCAGGTTCTCAGGGGCGACAGTGGTAAGGCCTTCTTTTCCCTTAGCCAGATCAACAACTGTTTTGCCGCAAATCTCACCGATTTTCTTCTCTAGTGTACGGACACCAGCCTCAGTCGTGTGGTGGCTTATAAGCGTGCGCACAGCCTCTGGGGTAATGACCAATTCTTCATTGCTCAGCTTCTTGGCTTTCATCTGTTTGGGTACAAGATAACGCTGCGCGATTTCAAATTTCTCGTCCTTGGTATAACCGCGTAGATGTATGACCTGCATACGGTCACGCAAAGGGCCCGGGATATTTGCGAAATCGTTAGCGGTTGCGAAGAAAAGCACTTTGGACAGGTCAAACTCGACACCTAGGTAATCATCGCGGAAAGTATGGTTCTGCGCAGGGTCAAGAACTTCAAGTAGGGCTGCGGAAGGATCGCCATGCGCGCCACCTTGGCCCAGCTTGTCAATCTCATCCAGCACCACAAGCGGGTTGCTGGACTTTGCCTTTCTTATTTCCTGAATAATGCGGCCTGGCATAGCGCCGACAAAGGTGCTGCTATGGCCGCGTATATCGGATTCCTTGCTAACGCCGCCCAAAGAGATGCGGATATATTCCCGGCCCGTAGCTTTGGCGACTGACCGGGCGATAGATGTCTTGCCGACACCCGGCGGACCCACAAGCAACATGATTTTGCCATCGGGCGCGCCCGTGCGGTTCTGCACAGCCATATGCTGGATGATCTGCTCTTTGACTTTCTCAAGACCGTAGTGGTCGTCATCCAGAATTTCTTGCGCTTCATTGATGTCGCTGTTCATATCCTTGAATACACCCCAGGGCAGGGATGTTATGATCTCAAGGCGTTTGCAGTTGACGGAAAATTCCGACATTTGCGGATTGAGCCTGCGGGTCTGTTTAAAAAGCTTCCAGACTTCCGTCTTGATATTTTCAGGCATATTAAGCTGCTTAAGATTTTCGGCAATTTTATCCAGGAAATCGCTGTCATCATCATCGTCATCGTCGTCATTGGCACTGCCGCCACCAGATTTGCCACCCAAGCCGCCATTACCAACCTTTTTTGCTGTATTTTTGGCTTTCAGTGCAATCGCGTTGTTGGCCACTTCCACCATGGCGTTTTGGGTATTGATGTTACGGGAATATACGCGCAGAGCATCGTCCGACGTTGAAAGGCGTACGACTTTTGTGAAAACGTCATTCCATTGATTGGTCAGCTTGGCCAGTTCTGTGCCGCTAATGGATGACTCCAGGATTTGCAGGAACGTGGGCAGCGCATCGGGGATCATTTTGCGTTTCATCTGGCGGGTGGCATTGGCCAGTTCGCCATCCGATTCCTGAAGAGAAACATTCTCGGAGCCGTAACGTTGGGTCATCAGCCAGTAATAAAAGGTATTAGGAACAATCCGGGTATCTTGGGCGGAAGACATAACACCGGCAAAACGGTCCATCATGTCATCCAGGACGATATCCTCCAGCTGCCGGCCCTTTGTCAGGTGAATGGGGGCGTTATCAATGGCATCCCGAATGAGCGGATTATCAGCCAGTTGGCGGATATAGTTGATGTAAGCATAGGCGGCATTGCCCGCCGCAGTTTCAAACTGCGCACGTATATCCATAGTGTGAGTACTCCCTGTTTTGTTTTTTATTGCCCTTTTTAGGCTGGGCATCGGGAGATTAGAGCAAAATATAAGCTTAAGATCAAGGACGTATCGTTTTAAAAATGCATAATAATGGATAAGAGGCTGCCCACCAGAAGGAGCTGAGGAAAACCCGGCTTATGTAGAGTCTGTCACTTCTACAAAGGGATAAGTTCCTCTATAGTGCAGACACTCAAAACAGGAAATTGTCGTAAGAAGGAGTGCCCCTCATGGCCGGTAGCGTTAATAAAGTTATTCTGATTGGTAATCTGGGCGCTGATCCTGATGTGCGCACGATGCAGTCGGGTGGCCGTGTCTGCAATCTTTCCGTAGCGACATCAGAATCCTGGAAAGATAAAAACTCAGGTGAACGTCAAGAGCGTACGCAATGGCACCGTGTTGTTGTATTCAATGACAATATCGTGGGTGTTTGCGAGAAATTCCTGAAAAAAGGTTCCAAGGTATATCTGGAAGGCCAACTGGAAACACGTAAGTGGACAGATAACACAGGCGTAGAAAAATACACGACAGAAGTTGTTCTGCGCCCATATCGTGGCGAACTGACCATGCTGGATGGAAAAAGCGGCGGTGGTTCCGGTGCGTTCAATGACAATGATATGCCTTCTTATGATGCAGGCCCATCAATGGCAGCATCAGGCGGTGGCCGTGGCAAGGCTGCTGACGATATGGAAGACGAGATCCCGTTCTAGTTCTCACCCGCCAGTAAGGGGTTTAATATGCGCTCATTCTTGTTAGCCTGTTTTCTCATGGTGATAGTTCTGCCTGCTTATGCGCAGGATACGGGCAAGGCGGAACGTCTTGAACTGGCGCGCAAGCTGAATGAGGTGAATCCTGTTTCCAGGCAGGTTGAAACTTCTATAGGGCGCGTGGGTGAGAGTTGGGGCTTGGCCGAGAAAGAAAAGTTCCAGCGTGAGATGATGGCCAAGATTGATATCAATAAGGTCGAGCAGATTTCGCTGGATGCGCTGGCTGATACATTCACCAAAGAAGAGCTGCAGGCCATGCTGGATTATTACAGCAAGCCTGAAGCTGCCAGAATAACAGAGAAAATGCCTGTGTATCAGGGGTTGGTGCAGCCTGGTATTACACGTGAAATTGACAAGGCCCTTATGGCGTTGCGGACAGGTTACGAGACCCAGCAGGGAAACGTGCCGCCGGCAGAAAAAATGGCGCCGGCAACCCCCTGATAATCCACTGATTTTCCAAGTCATTTTATCCCCGGGAATATCGCGGATTTCCGCCATTCATTGATTGTTATGGCGTGCGTAAAATGCTAGAAAAAAGGCTGATTTTCCAGTCTTTTTAAGGTCGTTTTAGCATGAGTGATTCAGCCGCTGTAGAGGGCAATCTGCCCGTCATTTCTCTCGAAGACGAGATGAAAAAATCCTATCTCGATTATGCCATGAGCGTAATCGTGAGCCGGGCGCTTCCCGATGTGCGTGACGGTCTGAAGCCTGTGCACCGCCGTATTCTCTACGCGATGCAAGAGGGCGGTTATACATCCGATAAATCATACAAGAAGTCAGCGCGTATCGTCGGTGACGTGATGGGTAAATATCACCCGCACGGTGACTCTGCGATTTATGAATCGTTGGTACGTATGGCGCAGGATTTCTCCATGCGCGTTGTGCTGGTCGATGGTCAGGGTAACTTTGGTTCCATGGACGGCGATCCGGCGGCGGCGATGCGTTACACCGAAGCGCGCCTTTCCAAGGTTGCTGAAACGCTGCTGGATGATATCGATAAGGATACGGTGAATTTCCGTCCTAACTACGATGAATCGACATGGGAACCTGAGGTTCTTCCCGCGCGCATTCCTAACCTGCTGGCGAACGGTGCTGGCGGTATTGCCGTCGGCATGGCCACCAATATTCCGCCGCATAACCTGGGCGAAGTGATCGACGCCTGCTGTGCCTACATCGATAACCCGAACCTTGATACGGCTGATCTGATGTCTTACATCCCGGGGCCTGACTTCCCGACGGGGGGGCAGATTCTGGGTCGCAATGGTATCCGCAGTGCATATATGACGGGCAATGGCTCGATCATGATGCGGGCGAAAGCTCATTTCGAGGATATCCGCGATAAGCGTGAGGCGATCATCATCACCGAAGTGCCTTTCCAAGTAAACAAAGGTAAATTGCTCGAGCGTCTGGGGGAAGTTGCCCGTGAAAAAATCGTCGAAGACATTGCAGATGTTCGCGATGAATCTGACCGCGACGGCGTACGTGTAGTGGTAGAGCTGAAAAAAGGTGCTATTGCTGACGTGGTGCTGAACCAGTTGTACAAACACACGGCGCTGCAAACATCATTCCCCTGCAACATGGTGGCGCTTAACCATGGCCGCCCCGAAACATTGATGCTGCGGGACTTCATTTCTGCTTTCGTGGCCTTCCGCGAGGAAGTTATTACACGCCGCACCATTTATGAACTGGGCAAGGCCCGTGATCGTGCACACGTATTGGCGGGCTTGGCTGTGGCTGTTGCCAATATCGATGAAGTGATTGCATTGATCCGTAATGCCAAGGATCCGGCAGTGGCAAAAGAGCAGTTGCTGGCTAAACGTTGGCCTGCCGGTGATATTGCCCCGCTGATCGCGCTGATTGACGATCCTGATTACCTGGTCGATGAAAATAACACATACCAGATGTCTGAAGTGCAGGCGAAAGCTATTCTGGATCTGCGTTTGCACCGCTTGACAGGTCTGGAGCGCGACAAGATCGGCGATGAACTGAAAGAAATCACTGATGCTATTGCTGAATACCTCTCAATTCTTGCCAGCCGTGAGAAACTCTACATGGTTATGCGCAATGAACTGATCGAGGTGCGGGCAAAGTTTGCCACACCGCGTCGTACTGAGATCGTTGAGTCTGAATTTGAAGAAGACATCGAGGACCTGATCCAGCGCGAAGACATGGTGGTGACCATCACCCATGGCGGCTATGCGAAACGCGTGCCGCTGGCAACCTATCGCGCACAGAAGCGGGGTGGCAAGGGCCGTACGGGTACAGCACTGAAGGATGAGGACTTTGTATCCGATCTTTTCGTGGCTTCGACCCACACGCCGCTGCTGGTGTTCACATCCAAGGGTATCGTGCACAAGATGAAAGTCTGGCAGATCCCGCTTGGCACGCCACAGGCGCGTGGCAAGGCGCTGGTAAACCTGTTGCCTCTGGAAGAGGGGGAAAACATCTCCGTTTATATGCGTATGCCGGAAAATGAAGAGGTTTGGGATGAATTGGATATTCTGTTCGCCACTTCTACTGGTAACGTGCGCCGTAACAAATTGTCCGACTTCCGGAATATCCGCTCCAATGGTTTGATCGCCATGAAGCTGGAAGAAGAAGGCGAGAAGCTTGTTTCGGTGAAGATCGCGCGCGAGGATGAAGATGTCCTGCTGGCGACGGCTCAGGGCCGCGCAATCCGCTTTCCGGTTAACGATATCCGTGTCTTCGCAGGTCGCACATCAACCGGTGTGCGGGGCGTGAAGCTGGCAGAAGCGGGCAAGGGCAAGAACAAGTCTGACAAGGTAGATGAAGTGATCTCCATGTCCATTCTGACGCATGTGGATGCCACACCAGATGAACGTAACGCTTACCTGAAAATGGCCAGCAAATTGCGCGGCGTTGAAGAGGGCGTCGAATTGGAAGAAGGCGGTAACGGTATCGACCTGTCCGAAGAGCGTTTTAAGGAGCTGCAGTCTAAGGAACAATTCCTGCTGACTGTTTCCATTAAAGGTTTCGGTAAACGCACATCTGCTTACGAATACCGTATTTCCGGCCGTGGCGGGCAGGGCGTAACCAATATGGGCCTGACGGAAAAGAATGGCGCCGAAGTGGTGGCGACATTCCCTGTGACTGACGAACACCAGATCATGCTGGTGACCGATGGCGGTCAGTTGATCCGTACACCGGTTAAGGACGTGCGTTTCACGGGCCGTTCAGCACAGGGCGTAACCTTATTCAAGGTCGCAGAAGATGAAAGCGTGGTATCCGTGGGCTGGCTGATCCAGGACGAAGAGGCTGAGGACGGCGAGAATGCTGACGGTGTCGAAGCACAAGTCATAGAACCTACAACCGAACCCTCTGTTCAATAAGGAGTTCTGAATGTCACAGACGATTTTGCCTCAGGACCCGGCAGAAGCTGTCTCTGTTATGATGGAGATCACCCGCCGCATGTTAATTGCGATGCGCGAGGAAGCGCGGGCAATTGGCATTAAGAACGAAACAGCAATGCAGGACGTAGAAGTATTAAAGGAAAAGTTGCTGCCTATGTATCAGATGGCGGCACAGGAATTCAGCCAGCGCATCGAAGAGTTCCGGGGAATAGATTCGAGCCTGCTGGATGAATTGCAGGCCTTGCAGGATGAACTGGGGACCGTAGCCCGCGAAAACCAGTTCCATCTGGCATCTTAAGCAAGAATTAGGGCGCGCCGAAATATCGGGCGCCTTATTTAATTAACAGGGAGAGAATAAATGACAGTAACAAATATCGAAGCGCGTAGAAAACTGGTGAGTGTGAATTTATCAGAGCAGCAACAAATCAGCATCCTAGGTTGCCTTGCAGATGATAAGGCCGCCGACACGGGGCACCTGGAAACACTAAGCCGTATTATTTTTGCATTACAGGGTAGCTATAACGAGGCCGGTATACAACGCTGGTTTGATCGTCCGAACCCGCATTTGCAAAACCGCAAGCCGATAGATATTTTTTCGGCAGGTTGGAAAACGGAAGATCGTAGCATACAGGCCGTGCTGATCGTTTCACAAAGCCTTTGCGGTGATCCTGATCGTGCGGCATCATGTACCCGTTGCAACCCACCAAAGCTAACTCCGTAGGTGTTTGATTGACTACTCCTAAAAAGCGTATTGGCGTTTATCCTGGCACTTTTGATCCCGTAACAAAAGGGCACTTGCATATCATCAAACGCGCCAGCAAACAGGTAGATAAGCTGGTGGTGGGGGTGGCGGCCAATGCGCGTAAGTCACCTTTATTCACAACGCAGGAACGTGTGTCTATGGTGCAGAATGACATCAACAACATGCCGGACAAATATTGCGACATCGAAGTACGCTCATTTGACAACCTGCTGATTGATTTTGCCCGGGATGCCCATGCCCAATGCATTTTCCGTGGTCTGCGTGCGGTGTCGGATTTTGAATTTGAGTTCCAGATGACGGGAATGAACGCCCGTTTGGCCCCCGACATTGAAACCGTGTTTTTGATGGCGGCTGATCGCTGGCAATTTGTTTCTTCCAGCTTTGTGAAAGAAATCTGCCAGTTGGGCGGGGACGTCAGTGAAGTGGTGACACCCCTGACCGAGGCTCTTCTTAAAAAGAAACTGGGCCAGATTTAGCCGTTTCAGGGTCCAAAAACCCCCGAAAAAACAGCCCCGTTCATAAGTAAAAACAAATACTTGACGCGGGGCATTAAAATCCATAATTTGCACCCGTTAACCGGTTCGGTTGCGTAGCTCAGTTGGTAGAGCATCTGACTTTTAATCAGAGGGTCGTGGGTTCAAGTCCCACCGCAGCCACCATTATCTCCCTGAAATTATTGAATTATTTTCTCTTCCAAGAAAACATCGTTTTTGGGAATGCGCCCTTATTTTGTGCGTTGGTAATGTATGGACAGAATGAGAGTTTAGTTCTTAAGGGCGTATACCCTCATTCTGTCCTTTCATGAAACCCTCATATTCTTTTGGATATGGGGGTTTCTTGTTGCTCATCATCGAGAATCAAAAAGGCCGGGTTTAATCCCGGCCCTTAATGAAATTGTAAGATCCTTACTGAGGCATAATCCGTGGCGGTTTCATAACAGGTGAAGATACCTGATAATTTACCACTGTGCGCACGGCAGGGGCGCTTTGGCCGGTTTCATAAACCAGATGATCTGCCTTAAGGGCTTCTACCAGGCGGCGTGCCTTACCTGTACCAATACCACGTGCCTGGAACTCCTCGGTGATACCGCGCACGTTGATGAAACCCTCTTTATCAGCGAATTTCTCGTTGCCCGCTTTTATGCCAGATACCAGATCAACATAAACTTCAGGGTTCACAGCTTCGTTCGGGCTGTTGCCGGCCAATACAGCTTTAACCTCTGGTTTCAGTCTGCTTGCTTGTACTTCGGCTAGATAGGCAGCTTCCTCAGCCGTTGTAGGTTCAAGAAGGGTGCTTTCGTCAATAACATCTGTCAAAACAGGGATCTCAACATGCCTTGCTTCAGCAACTTCCACAGCTTCGACCTGAACGGCTTGAGGCTCAACAATTTCAGCAGCCTCAATTTCAATCGCTTCGGGAGCAGGGATTGGCTCAACAGCGGCTACAACTGGACGTTCTTCAAACACTGTGTCAGCGAAAGCAGGTTCCTCTATAACAGTGTCGGGGAACCCATCCTTATCAACAGCGGGAGCCGCTGCCGCTGCGAAGGTGTTTTCATCAATTTCTGTAGCTGGGTTGCGGTTAATAACAGGGCCGGCATCCAGATCCGGTGTCAGTTGCGCAGCAATATCATGCGCTTCTGTTGCTGTAGCGCCGACGGCCAAGGCATTTTCAAATACGCGCTTGGCTTCCATATCGTGCATCAGTCTGGCCCATTGTTCGCGGGCTTCCTGCATAACTTCAGCGCTAATCTCTGGTTTATTGGCAATAGTCAGCCCTACCTTTTCTGCTGCCAGCAGGAGCAGGGCTTTATCCATTTCTGTGCCATGAACTTCTTCAACGCCTTCCGTGCGCATAATATCGCTGGTCATAGCCAGTTGCGCGCGGCTTAGCGCTTGCGCGGCTGTGATGCCAGAACGGCCTAGAACAGATTGAGCGCCGTCGGCACGCGTTCCGACCATAACTTCATCGTCGCTGGCAGGATCAGCAATAACGAGAGGTTGTGTGCCATCGGCAGGGTCAACCACGACAAAATTCTTTACGGCCTCAAAGGCGCTGTCATCAATGGCTGTCTGGCCCCACGCTGCGGCAAGGTGCTCACGCAGGTCGTAAACAAAATCAGGTCCGAGTGTTGGTTCAACAGGACCTGTAGCAGCAGGGCCAAAGCCGGCTAATTGCGGTTCGACAGCCGGTGAGCCATGGAGATCAGCAGCAAGAGACTTGCGCAGCGGATCTTCGCTGGCGCGTGCCAGAAGTTCATTGATATCCGGGGTGTCGCCAGCGGACGCTTGTTCGCGTTTATAAAGGGGGCGCGCGGTGAAACCTGCAGCGTCTACGTCCAGATCCGCATCGATAACAGCATCAGCTTCTTGTTGTGTTCTCGCGTTCATTTTTATCTTCCCTCAAATTATCCTTAAGCGGGCGCCAGACCTAGGCCGCTAGGTTCTCTATGCTCTTGTTGTTGTGGTTTGCGGTTGCGTGCGGTTGGCTGCGGAGCCGCTTCTTCCTGAATGTATTGTGCCGCAACGCTGTTATCCAAGCCTGCCTCTGTCTCGAATGCACGGAATTTAGCGGCCAGTGCGCCAATCTGATCTGCAGGCACATCAGGAATGCTGCTTTGATCGATTTCCATGCCGAAATGTTGTGCAGCCATGAAAAGCATGACGCGATCTTCGAGAGAGCCTGAAAGGGTAAGCGTTGTATAATGAGGGTTCAGGGCAGCGGCGGCAGCCATCTTGTATGCCAGTGCCGGTGTTACCGCGTCATCTGTTGTGATTGAATCGCGTGTGATTTCAATATCGCTGTCACCTAACTTAGCATAGATGGTGCCATCAGCTGTTGTCGGTTTTTCTTTCTCACTGTTCAGTTTGTAATCACGGAGCAGGGAAACAGACTCTGTAGGAATTTGCTGAATGCCGTAAATCATGGTCAGCAAACGCATGAATTCTGTATTGTCGAATTCACCGGCAAGACCTGTTTTTTTATTCGCACGGTATGTTTCCTCTACAGGGCGAACAGGTTGACTATTTATCTCTTCCGCATCTTCATTCGCAGCCTGACGGGGGCGCGTCGAAAAACCCGCATAGGCTTGTGGAGCCTCTGCCGGTTGCGGAGTTTCATTTTGTGCGGAAGCGGTCATAGTTCACACCTTCTTCTATTAATGCGTCCGTATATTTATTTGCCGTAATAATAACCCTTTATGGGTCTGATGACAAACATTTTTTCTTAGATTTGGTTCTTATCCAGACCTTAAATAGGCGATTGCTTGGTCTCTTTCAAACAAATAAAGCAGATGACGGAGCGCTTTTCCTCTAGCACCTTGTAATTCAACGTCTTTTTCTATGATTAATTGGGCGTCATCCCGGGCGGCAGCCAGCAATTCCCCATGGAAAGCCAGATCGGCCAGGCGGAACTGGACCAAGCCGCTCTGACGGGTGCCCAGGATTTCCCCGCTACCCCGCAATTTCAGATCCTTTTCGGCAATCAGGAAGCCATCTTCGGTTTCCCGCATGGTCGAAAGCCGTTCTTTAGCTGTTTCCGAGAGGGGGGGGGCATAAACAAGGAAGCAGAAGGATTTGTCTCCCCCGCGTCCGACGCGACCCCGAAGCTGGTGTAATTGGGCCAGACCAAATCTTTCGGCATGTTCGATGACCATGATCGTGGCCTCAGGAACGTTTACGCCGACTTCAATGACTGTGGTTGCCACCAGCACGGAAAGTTCGCCACGGGCAAATTTACCCATGACCTCATCTTTTTCGTCCGGCTTCAGGCGTCCATGAATGAGGCCAACTTTATCACCAAAACGTGCCTGCAGGATTTCATAGCGTTCCGTAGCGGCGGCAAGGTCCAGCACTTCCGATTCTTCTACCAGCGGGCATACCCAGTAAACCCGGGCGCCTGTCTTGGTCTGTTTCACCAGACTTTCAACAAGATCTTCGGCTTTGTCCTGCGATAACAGTAATGTCTCAATCGGTTTGCGCCCGGGTGGCTTTTCATCAAGACGGCTGACATCCATATCGCCATAGGCAGTCAGGGTTAATGTACGCGGGATGGGGGTGGCGGTCATCACCAGCACATCCGTAGCCTTGCTCTTGGATGAAAGTTGCAAACGCTGATGCACGCCAAAGCGATGTTGTTCATCAATCACGGCAAGGCCTAAATCAGCGAATTCAACACCCTCCTGGAACAAGGCATGCGTACCGATCACAATCTGGGCGGCGCCATTAGCAATTTGCTGCAGCAGAACCTCACGGGCTTTACCTTTATCACGGCCCGTCAAAACGACATAACGAACGCCAGCCGCATCCAGCCAGGGGCGGAGCGATTCAGCGTGTTGCCGCGCGAGAATTTCTGTGGGCGCCATTAATGCCGCTTGTGTACCGCATTCTACGGCGTTCAGCATCGATAGTGCCGCAACAACTGTTTTACCGCTGCCCACATCACCCTGTAACAGGCGCAGCATGCGTGTGGGGTCTTTCATGTCGGCGTAAATCTCTTTTAGCGAACGTTCCTGCGCGCCTGTCAGCTTAAAAGGAATAGCTTTCAATAGCGCTGCGCGTAATTTGCCATCACCTTCCAGGCTACGACCGCTTTGGCGGCGGCTATGGTGGCGTACAAGTGCCAGGGTCAGCTGATTTGCCAGCAATTCATCATAAGCAAGGCGTATACGCGCAGGGTGTTCAGGGCTAATGCCATTCATGCCCGGTGGATTGTGCAAGGTTTCAATTGCCTCTCGCCAGGCAGGTAACTGGTTCTTTTTCAGCCACGCTTCATCCTGCCATTCCGGCAGGACAGGGGCTTTTTCCAGAGCGGCGAGTACGGCTTTACGAATAGGCTTAGCCGTCAAACCCTGTGTCATGGGGTAGACAGGCTCCACAACCGCAATCTCATCAATTTCTTCCGGCGTACCTATGGCATCAGGATGAACGATCTGAGCGCGGCCCTGATAATGATCGACACGGCCACTGACAATAACGGTAGCGCCAACAGGCAATTGTTTTTCTATGTAATCCTTGTGCGCATTAAAGAACACAAGATCAAGCAGGCCTGTTTCGTCCTTGCAGCGTACGCGATAAGGAATATTGCGGCGTGCATTCGGTGTATGCTTTTCCACTGTGACTGTCAGTGTCGCGATATGGCCGTTGGGTGCTTCTTTCACTGTGGGGTGAAAGCGGCGGTCTACGATATCGAGCGGCTTGTGCCACAATACATCCAGCAGCTTTGGTCCACCCACCAGTTTTTCCAGCAATTTGCCGTTCTTGGGACCAATACCGGGTAAACTGGTCAGCGGCGCAAACAAGGGATCCAGCGCAAAAGGTCGCCCCTGTTTGCGTGTTGGTTCCTGTGTTGGCTTTTTTGCAGCTTCGCCCATTATTTATGTGGTCTTGATCTTGCGGCCCATCTGTACCGCCCAATAACTGATACTGATCAGCATGCCGCCCATTAACATCAGGGCAATCGGCCAGCCAATGACATCTTTGAAATATTCATCGGTAAAGTAACCGAGATATCCCAGTAAGGCGCCGGTGCTGACAATCAGTAATGTACGGCTTTGCATGCGGACGCTGAGGAACATCATGCCCGTGGCAATCGCGAGGTAGCTCATATCAAACAATGTGCCTTCAACGACATCGAATACAGACCATAGCAGGCCGATGGACCCCACGAAGTACCAGAATGGTGCAATTGCACGATGTTGAGTTCTATCCATCGCCCAGGCAACGGTCATAATCGAAAGGCCAAGGCCAATACCCAGCGCTTCCCCGGGGACACCGGAACGATCCATCAGAATCCCCGCCGCACTGTTCCAGAATAAATAACCAAAGAACAAAAGCGATGTCCGGCGATAGAAACAGAATGTTACCAGGAACTGGAGCGACAGCAATCCGAAGACCAGTAATGCCGCCAGTTGTGCATCATTACCTTCGGCATATTCGTGCAAATATACGAACATGCCCGTGGGTTGCAGGACGGCGCTTTTCAGGAAAAGGGGCGTGGAAGCACGCTGAAAACGCTCATCATTCAGCGTAACAATACCCAGAATGAAGGCAACCAGGCCCGGACCATAAGTAATAATGACGCGGGCAGGGCTGCTTAAGTCATCCCATTGCATGGCGATAAACAAAGCCAAACCACCAAAGACAAATGTAGCGCCCAGGTATCCGAGGATACGGGGCAGCCATTTACTGACTTTCTGCGGCGCCGGATTTTTGGTCAGATAAGCGCCAATCTCATCCAATGAAAGATCAAATGACCGTGCCAGATCAGATATAAGCGCTAAAGCTTCTTGCTTGTTTTGTGGGTTCATCATGGTCGTTATTCCGCAACCCAGCCGATGAAGCGGCAGTAGTAATCTGATACATCAGGCAAGACATGGCGATAGGCATTCTTACGCATAATGCACTGGTTGCGGTATCGAGAGCCGCCACCAAACATTTCAGTCATCAGGTTTGAACCGCCGCCACGACTGCCCATTTCGAACACAAAACCATCAGGGCTTTTTTCCAGCGTATTCAGCTTGCCGATACCCTTAACCACTGCTGATGAGTATTTTTTTGTATTATCTATGGACGGCAGTTCGATCTCACGTACAGCTTTTTTAAGTGGTTCATAGATGTAAAGGCGCGGTTTCCCCATATTGTAATTATTGTCTGGCTTGCTAAAACGAAAGATAAGCTCTCCGTCTTTGACTTCGAAACCGTAACCTGTATTCGTATCATAGTATCCTGTAGTGAAAACCACTGATGTCTGGGGCGGCTCTCCGCTACCGGCGCTGATTTGTGTGGCAATAAAGAACACCAGTGCCAGTAAAAGGGGCAGGGCGATACCTGCAACCAGTACGGCGTTGTCCTTGAGAAAGTTCTTCATGATCGGTGTCCTTTATATTATGAATCCAACATGACTTTAGAAGAAATACAGAACTGGCGCAAACGGCTGATATTCCGGTCCTGGCACAGGGGCACACGGGAAATGGACCTGATTATGGGTTCTTTCGCTGATAAGAACGTTCCCGGTTTCTCAGAAACGGAACTGACAGCGTATGAGCAATTGCTCGAAACACCGGATCCGGATTTATATAACTGGATTGCAGGTGTAGAAGTGCCGCCTGCAAATCTGGTGACGTCCATGCTGGAGCGTTTTCTGACGCATAAACTCCCCTAGAAAATTTGACATAAATATAATTTTTAGGATTTGTTTTCTTTACCTCTCCAAGTGGGAAGAGTAAAACCTCCGCATGTCACAACCTGTGGAAAAATCAGCACATTCCGTCCTTACCCATCCGGTCATTCACGGTGCACCAGAAGGGCAGGATGCTCGTATCCTCATCGAACGCGCCAAGGCCCTGATGCCGCAGGACCGCGTGCTGATTCACGTGGCGATGGATGACGCCCGCGTAGCAGAACTGCAGGACCTGATCGCGTTCTTTGCGCCGGATGTAAAAGTGGCTTCATTCCCGGCCTGGGATTGTTTGCCCTATGACCGCGTATCCCCGAATGTCGAGATTGTGGCGCAACGTGTGGCAACGCTTTGCACATTGATGGCATGGGAGCTGCAGCGCGAGCGTCATCCCCGCATCCTTTTGACAACCGTGAATGCGGTAACACAGAAAGTTACGCCCAAGAATGTGATTGCCGGTGCCAGCCTTATCGCCGAACGGGGCGGGCAGTTGAAGCAGGAACATCTGCAGACATTCCTGCATAATAATGGGTATACGCGTACAGACACTGTGCGCGAACACGGCGAATATGCTTTCCGTGGCGGTATCGTCGATATTTTCCCACCGGGTTACGACGAACCTGTCCGTCTTGATCTTTTTGGTGATGAGATCGAGAGTATCCGCACATTTGATCCTGCAAGCCAGCGTACGGATAAGAAAATATCCAAGCTAACCCTGCATCCGGCGACTGAGTTCTTTCTGGATGAAGCATCGATCGCGCGTTTTCGTTCAGGGTATCGTGAGCTTTTCGGTGTCATCCACGATAATGACCCTTTATATGAATCAATCAGTGCGGGCCGCCGTTATAACGGTATGGATCACTGGCTGCCATTATTCTTTGAACATATGGATACGCTGTTCGATTATGTGCCAAATGCCATGGTCACGATGGATGCAGCGGCCGAACAGTCACGCACAGAGCGACTGACACAGATTGTCGATTTTTATCAGGCGCGCCGCACTCTCGAAGATGCAGGCAGTAAACGGAAACAGAAAAAGGACGGCGCTGATGTTTCCTTAAGTGGCACCATCTATCATCCATTACCATGGTCACGGTTGTATCTGTCCGAGCAGGAATGGTCAGGTCACTTAAAAGATGTGTTCACACTGTCGCCTTTTGGCGCGGCGCATGAAACGGAAGATAGTGCGCGGAAGGGGCGGGACTTCGCTGACATTCGTGCTCTGCCGAACGGTGATATTTTTAAGGCGCTTTCGGAACATGCTTCCGAATTAAGAAGGAATGGCCGCAAGATATTGATTGCGGCCTACAGCATGGGCTCACGAGAGCGCCTGCGCAGCCTGATGATGGCGGCGGGCTTCACTTCATTAAGTGATGTCAATAATGCCGAAGACCTAAAGAATCTTGATCAGTACCAGATCGGTATGTGCATTCTGGCGCTGGAGCATGGATTTGTTGCACCTGACTTAGCGGTTATTACTGAGCAGGATTTATTGGGCGACCGTCTCGCGCGTGCCTCCAAAAAACGTAAAAAGGCCGATAATTTCCTGCGCGAGGTTTCATCACTGACACCGGGCGACCTCGTTGTTCATATCGATCATGGTATTGGCCGCTTTGAATCGCTGGAAACGGTTGAGGCGGCGGGCACGTTGCATGATTGCCTGAAGCTGGTTTATGACGGCGGCGATCGGCTGTTTGTCCCCGTCGAGAATATAGAAGTGCTTTCACGCTTCGGTGGCGAAGACGGCGTAAGCCAGCTGGATAAGCTGGGTGGGGCAGGCTGGCAAGCCCGTAAAGCCAAGGTCAAGAAAGATCTGATGATCATGGCCGAAGGTTTGCTGAAAATTGCTGCGGCGCGGCAGTTGCAGCGTGGCGAGGTCATGGAAGTCACCGCGACCTATAACGATTTTGTGGCGCGCTTCCCTTATCAGGAAACAGATGACCAGCTTCGCGCTATTGATGATGTCCAGAAAGATCTGCTGAGTGGCCAGCCGATGGACCGCCTGGTTTGCGGCGATGTCGGTTTTGGTAAGACTGAAATTGCCTTGCGGGCGGCATATGTGGCGGCCATGCATGGGGTGCAGGTGGCCGTTGTGGTACCGACTACGTTACTGGCGCGCCAGCATTACAATAATTTCAGCCAGCGTTTTGCCGGAACCGGTATTCGCGTGGGGCAACTTTCACGCATGGTATCGGCACGGGATGCCGAATTGACACGCAAGGGGCTGACCGATGGCAGCGTCAATATCGTGGTCGGCACGCATGCCATTCTGGCTGAGAAAATCAAATTTGCCCATCTGGGCCTTGTCATCGTTGATGAGGAACAACGCTTTGGTGTGAAGCAGAAAGAAAAACTGAAAGAACTGAAAGCGAATGTCCACGTCCTGACACTGACGGCAACGCCGATCCCGCGCACGCTGCAAATGGCGCTGACGGGCGTGCGTGACATGAGCATTATTGCGTCGCCCCCGGTTGATCGCTTGGCGATCCGTACGTTCGTATTGCCGTTTGATCCGGTGGTGATCCGCGAGGCGATCCTGCGCGAACATTATCGCGGCGGCCAGTCCTTCTACGTCTGTCCGCGCATCAAGGATATTCAGGATGTCGAGGACATGCTGAAAGAACTGGTGCCAGAGGTAAAAGTCATCAGCGCCCATGGGCAGATGAGTGCGCAGGAGCTGGAAGACCGTATGACCGCATTCTATGACGGTCAATATAATGTCCTGCTGGCAACCAATATTATCGAGAACGGGATCGATATCCCTACGGCGAACACAATGATTGTTCATCGCTCCGATCTGTTTGGTTTGGCGCAGCTTTACCAGATACGGGGGCGCATTGGTCGTTCAAAAGTGCGGGCTTATGCATACCTGACCTATGAGCATACGAAGAAACTAACCGATCAGGCACAAAAACGCCTGGAGGTGCTCGAAACACTGGATACGTTGGGGGCAGGGTTCCAGCTCGCAAGCCATGACATGGATATTCGCGGTGCGGGCAACCTGCTGGGCGAGGAGCAATCCGGTCATATCCGCGAGGTCGGTGTAGAACTTTATCAACAGATGCTGGAAGAAGCTGTAGCAGCGGCGCGCGAAGGGTTTGATATTTCCGGTGGCGACGCGATACCTGATAAATGGTCGCCGCAGATTAATCTGGGTACATCGGTCCTCATTCCTGAGCATTACGTAGCAGATCTTAATGTGCGTATGTCGCTTTATCGTCGCTTGTCAGAACTGGAAGACAAACAGGGCATCGAAGGCTTCGCCGCTGAAATGATTGACCGCTTCGGACCGTTGCCGGAAGAGTTTGAGAATCTGCTTTCTATTGTCGCGATCAAGCAATATTGCCGGCTGGCGGGTGTTGATCGCCTCGATGCGGGACCTAAAGGTGTAGTGATCGGTTTCTATAAGGATAATCCGCCCAACGTGCCGGGCCTGATGAAGTGGATGCAGGAAAAGGGTGGCTCCGTAAAACTCCGCCCTGACCAGAAGCTTTTCACGCCGCGCCAGTGGATGAGCACGCAACAACGCGTTAAAGGCGTGGAGGCCTTGGTGAAAGAGCTATCCTCATTGTCATCCTGAGCGAAGTGCGCCACGAGCGTGTGCAGCCGAAGGATATTTGAAATTTGTAACAGATTTCTCGGCTATGCTCGAGATGACAAAAGCAAGCATCTCGCACTTGCAAAATCAGGCCCTTGGCGTAGCAATGAGATGCGGATATATATATTCGGGAAAATTAATAAGAACATTCTGGGAGTATATCTATGAGTGCCGCTGCCATTAAAGTCACACCGGAAGCTACCAAATTCTACGATCAGTTAGCTGATCTCAAAACACGTTTTGCAGATATGAAGCCAGAGCTGGAGACAACAGTCCGTGATCCAGAAATGGGTGTCGAAGGTTACGTGGTTGTGTGGAACACCGCAATTAGTATCGGTGGCCCCATGGAGCGCAGCGGCAAGGGCGGCACGCGTGTAACAACCAGTGTTACCCTTGATGAAGTGAAAATGCTGGCACGCACGATGGCGCTGAAAAACGCAGCGGCGGGCTTGCCGCTTGGTGGCTCCAAGTCAGGCTTGCGCGCTGATACATCCGCTCCGGATTTTGAAAAGAAATACCGCCGCTTCGTGAAGCTTTGCGCGCCATTCCTGCGTGAAAATGGCGGATCGTTTGGTGGCTTTGGTTTTGATCTGGGTGCGCAGCCACAACAGGCCATCTGGGCTTGCGATGAATTGAAATCGACAACTTGCTTTACGGGCAAGCCGCTCAGCATGGGCGGTACCGATTACGACCGCGAAGGTATTGCTGGTCTGGGCGTCGCTGTCGCGGGACAGACCATGATGGAAGTGCGTGGGGTTAAACCGGGGACAAGCACATTTGCAGTACAGGGCATGGGGGCTATGGGTGCTGCTGTGTTCCGTTATTTCAGTGAAACAGGTGCACGTTTAAGCGCCATGGCTGATCCGAAATATGGCGGCACATGGACATTCACGAAACCGCTATCTGAAGAATTGAAAGCGGCGCTGATCGCGCAGGATGTTGCGATCGTCAATAAATTATTGCCTAAGGAAGGCCAGAAGATCTCTGATGAACCGGAAGATGTCTTGTATCAGCAAACGGATATACTGTTCCCTTGTGCTGTGCAGAATGTGCTGACAGAAACCAATTCAGTGAAGGTAAAGGCCAAATTTGTTTGCGAGGGGGCTAACGGCCCTTGCACGGAAGAGGCCCGGGAAAAATTCCATGAACGCGGCATTTACCTGGTGCCGGACTTTATTGCAAATTCTGGCGGCGTTATTGCCGCTTTTGTGGAATTGACATCCAAGTCGAGCAAGAAAGCGGATGAAGCCAAGGCTATGACCCGGGAAAAGATTGCCGCAAATGTGCGGGAAATGTATGCACTGGCGGATCGCTACGCGGCAGCCCCTCAGGATGCAGGCATGTATATAGCCCTGAATAAGATTCTCAACGCCTGATTTCGACAGTTTACGGAAAAACAAATTGCGAAATAATATTTCGCAATTTCAGTCTTTTACGTCCATGGTTGGCTAACCTCGGATTTATATGAGACAATAGAAGGACGTTCTGATCTCATATCTTCTCTCATCTTCTTCAGGAAAATTAAATGAGCCGCGAATACGCTGAAAGACGCATCAAGGAAGCCCTGAATCTGACCAGGGGCAATGCTACAAAGGCCCGCCAGCAGATCATTGCGTGGACGAACGAAGACCCCAAATTATTGCAAGCATTGGCACAACCTCATTTAACAGGGATTGTGGCCCATGCTGTCAGCCGCGTGATTTATCGTCAGGAAATTGAGGAAGAGGAGCACGAGGTGCCGGAAGCACCGCAAGCGCTGGATATGGCGCCCGATACATTTGGCAAGGAAATCCTCAGGGCGCTGGCTAGTGAAAATACAGCCTTGTTTGGCCGGGAGACGGGGGCCGCTCCTTCGCGTCCCAAGCAGGCCTCGCAATCGCATATCGATGCCTTGAAACAGATGGCCAGCAAAAGCAGAGGATCCGGTAAAGGCGGAAAAGACGCCTAAATCTATTGATTCAGGTTGCATTTGTAGAGTGTATCTTTAATTTCTTTGTTTATGTCCCAGCCCTTACCCAAGATTCAGGAATGGTTCGACGCACGTGCCAGCGTACGTGATGATTTCCTTGCCCGTACAGGCTGGGGACAGGCGCAGCTTTCGGCTGTGGGGGAAGACTCAGCTTTTCGTCGCTACTTCCGTTTGCATGCGAACACAGGCAAAACAGCCATATTGATGGAAGCCGTTCCCGATGGCAGCGTTTACGTTACGCCCGGGCACAATATGAAAGATTTCATCCGCATCAGTAAATATATGCGTGATCTTGGTTTGGCGGCGCCCGGGATTTATGAAGCCGATATGGAAGAAGGGTATCTGCTGCTGGAAGATTTTGGCAGCACTTCGTTCAAGATGGCGCTCGACAATGGTACTAACCGCGATGAACTTTACGCATTAGCAACAGATGTTCTGAAATTTCTGCGTGAGAATGCTAAATCAGGCGATATCGAACTCCCGGCATATTATGCCAGCCATGTTCATACCGGGCGTCGTCGGTTAGTGGACTGGTTCATGCCTGTACAGAAAGGCGTGCCGAACCCCGACGGGCTGGTCGAGGAGTATCTGGCCGTATGGGACAGCATAGAAAAATCATTGCCGCCGGTACCGCAGGGTTTCCTGCATATCGACTATCATTTTGAAAATCTGATGTGGATGCCGGAACGTGCGGATAAGGATCGTTGCGGCATTCTGGATTTTCAGGGAGCTATGACAGGCCCTCTGCCGTATGACCTCGCAAATCTTCTGGAAGATGCGCGTGTGGATGTGCCTGAAAACCTGCGCAAGGCCATGCTGGATCGTTTCTGTGAAGGAATGTCCGCAGAAGAGGAAAAAAACTTCCGTAACTGGTATCGCGTTCTGGCGACACAATTCCATTGCCGCGTTCTGGGGCAATTTATTCGTTTGGCTGTCCGCGATGGAAAGAATCGTTATCTACAGCATTTGCCGCGTGTAGCGGGATATATTGCCGAAGGATTGAAAGATCCTGTTCTGGCGCCGCTCAAATCATGGCTTGATAGTCATGGTGTGCAATTTGATAACCTGCCGCAGGTCGATCCCGCAAAGGTCAGGCAGGTCATTCGGCCGGATGCTTTCTAGGTTTTGCGCTCTTCGGGCGGCAATGCCAGCGCCAATCCCATAAAGAACCACAGGAAACGTGTATATAGCAATTCATGCACAAGTGACATGATGCCGAATATCATCATGAGAAGCAGTATGCCAAGATATATTCCTGATGAGTCCCTGCCAGAACGGATATTTGCAAGAATTTTCCACATCGCCATCAGGAAAAGGCCCGCAAATAATCCTAATCCCAGGATACCTGTTTCTGACAGCAGCCAAAGTCCTGTGCAATCTATGACATCGCTGAATTTACCACGTTTATCGGTCTGATAATCACGGAATGCGCCCAGTCCGCTTCCCGACAGCGGACGCTGTCGCCATAGCTCTAGAGCATCCCCATATGTTTCCGTCCTGACTTTGTCGCCTACATAATCCAGTTTCTCTTTCGCCTCTTCAGGGGTGAGGTAGCCCAGTTCTATAAGTTGAGCGCTATTCTTTACATGACCCCCGGTAATCTGCATGGCATAGGAATTAAAGGAGCTGAAATAAATGAAGGTTGCTAATGCTCCTACGACAAGGGGCAATAGTACGTAACGGCATGCAAATTTCAGGTTAAGTAAGGAAAAGGCAATCAGTAAGAAAACGAGGATCACAAGACCGGCACGCGATGCGTTGTATGAATATAGCATGGGAACCAGCGCCCATAACGTATAAAAACCCCAAGAGGGTAGGGTTGCGCTGCGCAACTGCAATGCCGTAATAATGGCCAATGCACTGAACGATAAAAAAGCGTAGGCATTCCGGTTGCCCATGAAACCATCCAGCGGATAGTTCAATAATATGTGGTGCCTATCGCCCTGCATATCAAACCACATAAGGGGGCCTAAAGTGATGATCAGGCCACACACCCATACAGCTATAAAAAAGGGCAAAAGGCTATTGACCCATTCAGCAACAGGTCGGCTGCCTAGCCATGCGCCAATACCAAGATACGCCAGCAATACATACCAGCCAGTATACTTATTCAGTATGGCCCACTTGTCCCACCCCTCAATAGTGTTATGCCCATTAAATAGAGCGAATGTCATCACAACTGTCAGTCCCGCAAGCCACAGATATGTTCCCCGCACGCGCCACGCAGGCCATCTGTCCTTTCCAAGCGCCAATCTGATGATGATCAGAATACCTATCAGCGGCAGTATAAGGTCTGCGGCATTCAGTCGTAATCCTAAATAAGCCTCGGTTTTAAAAAACGTGAGCTGAAGCTGTAGGAGCAGGCAGAGCGCTAGCCCCGGTATAAGATAAATGAAAGGAAGAGGGGTCGGGCCTATAAGGCTGTTCAGTATTATTGATAGGCCCTTACGCATGATCTCATGCCTGCTCGGGTATTTTGCTCTTATTCATGAGGGCCTTTATATCCCGTGCAATTTTCTGCATATCCATGCTGAGCAGGGCAGGAATGCCAGCGAGTACGGTGGCCAGCATTGTGAGCAGCCCGATTTCAATGGAAATCACAAATGCCATTTCCATGGGAATGCCGATAAGACCAAGGCCATAAACAAAAGCACCCTCTCTTATGCCCCAGCCGCCAAAGCTGACAGGAAGGCTGGCGACGAGCGTGATAACGGGCAGAACGCTCATCAGGTCAAAGAATGTGAAGTGCGCGCCTGCTGAAAGAGCAATGAAATAAACGGATATAAAATAGAACAATTGTGCCGTAAGGCTGTTTATAACAATACGCGAAAATAAAACCCGGTCACGGCCAATGGATATGAGATAGCGCACACAAGCGGCGAGCTTCGGCGTGCTGAGAATCATTTCCTTGATAGCCTTGCTATAGAAAACAGGGATAAAAATCAGAATTGTGAATACCAGAACGGCCATTGTGGCATAGGCGGCGTTGTGAAGCGCCGCGCTGGCAAAGCGATCGAAGAACGGAACAAAGACGGCGGCCAGTAAGACAAGTGCCAGTAATGTCATCAGGCGGTCAGCCACAGCGGCACAAATGCTTTTAGTAAGATCAATCCCACGATGAACAGTCAGCCCCACCCTGACGACAAGTCCACTGATTGAGGTAATGAACAAGACATTGGCAAGCAAGCTGGCCAAGGTGATTTTCAAAGATTCCTTATAAGAAAGGATAGGGCCGTTATGGTCGATGTTAATGAGGTCTTTCCAGCGCCAGGCAAGCAGGCCAATTTGCGATAGGATAAACACGCTGGCCCAGAACAATCCACCCATCTGAACTTTGGCGAACTGGGCGCCCACCTGGCTGAAATCCATGCGTGACATCAATACAGCCACGATAGCGACTGAAATCGCTATTTTAAGCGGAATGTTAAGAGCGGGAAGGCGCATAAAAAATAACTCTTCTAAAATCAGAGGCCAGACTAGGATTTTTTGCTGATTCCGGCAAGTTTTGTTTGGCTTTATCCCTAGAAAATCCTTTTAAAACTGATCCTTCCATGCTTTATTTCAAACACAATTCAGTAACCTTGAGGAAAAAATGTCGATTCTTGCCAAACGCCTGAGTGTAATTAAACCATCACCGACCATTGCCGTGACAACCAAGGCGGCGGAACTGAAAGCCGCAGGTCGCGATATTATCGGTCTGGGCGCAGGCGAACCGGATTTCGATACCCCGGATTTCATCAAGGAAGCTGCTACAACGGCTATGAAAAAGGGCGATACAAAATACACAGCTGTTGACGGAACCCCGGCGTTGAAAGATGCCATTATTGCTAAATTTAAGCGCGAGAACGGCCTGGAGTACAAAAGGGAAAACATTACCGTGGGCACAGGCGGCAAGCAGGTGCTGTATAACGCTCTGATGGCGTCACTGAACCCTGGCGACGAAGTTATTATTCCAGCGCCTTACTGGGTATCTTACCCCGATATGACGCTTTTGGCCGAAGGTACGCCTGTTTTCGTGAAATGCCCGGAAAGTAATGGGTTCAAATTAAAAGCGGAAGATCTTGAAAAGGCTATTACGCCGAAAACAAAATGGCTGATCCTGAACTCTCCGTCAAATCCGACAGGTGCTGCTTATACAAGGGCAGAGCTAAAGGCGCTGACAGATGTGCTGCTCAAGCATCCACACGTATGGGTCATGACAGATGATATTTATGAACATCTGACCTATGACGGGTTTGAGTTCTTCACACCGGCGCAGGTTGAACCGAAACTGTTTGACCGCACTTTAACCGTTAATGGCGTATCCAAAGCGTATGCTATGACGGGCTGGCGTATCGGATATGCGGCAGGTCCTAAGGAGCTGATCAAAGCCATGGCGATTATTCAGTCCCAAAGCACTTCAAACCCGAGCTCCATTTCACAGGCAGCAGCTGTGGCGGGCCTGAATGGCGATCAGTCATTCCTGAAAGGCTGGAAAGACGCTTATCAGAAGCGCCGCGATCTTGTGGTGGGTATGCTGAACAAGGCTGAGGGTATTACATGCCCCACCCCCGAAGGGGCATTCTATGTTTATGCCTCATGTGCGGGTTGCATCGGGGCAGAGACACCGGATGGCAAGATCATTGAAACGGATACTGATTTCGTGAACTACCTGCTGGAAAGCGTAGGGGTTGCCTGCGTACAGGGCGAGGCCTTTGGGTTGTCGCCATATTTCCGCATTTCCTACGCGACATCCGACAAGGCTCTGGAAGACGCCTGCGGTCGTATCCAGAAAGCCTGCGGCGCTCTCAAGAAGCGCGTGGCAGCTTAAATCGCCAATTTGGCGGGAGGATGTGACGGCGGTATATTTGCCGCCGTTGCCGTATGCAGAGGTACAACATTATTTCTCGATGCCATCTCTTGCTCTATCAGTGCCTTCACACCCAGCCGGTTTGTGATTTCGTCAAATTTTGGCTTATCGATATGGCCCAGCAAGTACATATTATCAGCCAGCGTCTGCCACAGGCGGTTGAATAAGTCGGCCTTATCACGCAAATATTTCTCAGCGCGCCTTTCAATCTTTGCCATATTTTCAGGGCTGGCATCCGTAATGTCGAGTGAGGGGAAGTTGATCATTTCATCATAATCTTTCCACGACATGCGGGGTGACAGATAAAAGATGTTTTCTTCGCCAATGCGTTCCGCAAGATCCATATGGGCATCTGTCGTCCTGTATGATTTTGATTCGTCCAGGAAATGCTGATGCACTTCGCTATTTTCTGCATAAAATTCATAGATCTGTTTGTCATCGCGGTCGCGCAACGCCGTATAACCGGTACTCAAGGTAATGTTAATGACTCCCATAGTCTGTGGCTTGTATTTTATAGTCTGGGAGATAACAAAGCCTGGTGCATGAATTGTCGCTTTATCAACCGTCAACAATCCTTCTTCTGTAACATGAGGAAGAAAAGCCAATAGATTAGCTGTCGTCGCCATATTTATATCCCAGAGTTTCATGCCGGGGTGAGAAAGATGGGCAACAGGAGCGGTAGGCGACATATCCAGAAGATTTTCGCGGCGCGAATAAAAATAAACAATCGAGTTTTTCTTAGGGCTATAGGCTGCGGCATACAAAGAACCAATCACCTGATCAGGTGTACGGTCTTTCATGCGCATCTTGAATATTTCTTCTTTCACTACCGGGCTATGATAACGGTTCTCGCGCGGACCTAATCGTGTTTTCACGGTGTCCATGGAGAAAAGAACGCTACGCATGAACAATGTACGCAGCAACCCTTTTTGTCCTGTACTGCGCCGGTTAATTAATCGACCAATTTCATCCACATACTCGACTGCTTTTTCTGTGGGTTTGTATCCTTCAATTTTCTTTTTGGGGTTAGCGGGGATTTCCTTCGTAAATTTATCGAATAATCGAAGCGCCGAATCCCGGTTTGATTTTGTCAGCCAGATCACGGAGGCGCGCTCGCGCAACATAGTGACATATTTTTGCCTGTCTTCAGGAACTTCCTCAAGCAGCAGATCGCAATAGCGTTTAATGCGTTCGATATGCGCACGATCTTCACGGCTTTGCGCGGGGTCAATGAAATGCTGAGCTAAGTTGATGCCATTTGAAGCAAGCAAATTGAAAAGGCGCCGCGGCTTTTGCTTGAACATTTCTGCGCAGTCTTCATCATACATGCGCATGATGTCTTTGCAGCTATATAAAGGCCGCATAGGATTTTCGGGGTCGGGAATACTAATGCCTGTCATAAAAGGCAGGCCTGTGGAAACGCCTTCCTTCACGTGGATGGCAAGGCCAAAGGGAATACCTGTTTTTTCTTCCCAGTCATTGCCGAACACAGGAAACATCTTGCCCAGAACGCCGCCGCCCTCGGCAAATCCGTGGACAACGGAAGGCTTCTTAAGCAACACCGTGTGCTTTACCCGTTCTTCCAATGTATCTGCCGCAGAGGATACGTCCTGCGTCATGAAATGCCCCTGTTAAATAATTATTATTATGTCTTGTAGCCTATTTAGGCCTTACGGGGAAAGCTAAAAGAAAAAAGGCGGCTTGTCATGAAATTGAGATTGTGCGCTGCGTATAAGCAGGGGATATCGGTAAACTTATGAAAATACAAAGGGCCGCTGGTTATTCTACAGTTTCCCGCTCGCCAAAGAAGGTGAAGTACTTCTTCACCCGGTCGCCAATTGTGCTCTGACGCTGCTCTTCTTCGCGGCGATCTCGGTTGGTGGCTAATATATGGCAGATATCATCCAGCTGATTTTTGTTTTCTTCCATTAGACCTTCTGAGAAATTACGCAGGCGTTTCATGTTCTCGGGGCTGGCATCATCAATCTGCAGGCTGGGAAGGTCGTCGCCATCACCCGGCATGATCGAACGGTTGAACACATAAAGATCGCGTCCCAGATCATCGACAAAACTTTCCATGAGTGCAGACTCTGACGCATGGAAGAAAATATTGATGAGGGGGAGGTCGTTAACCGGATCAACGACACCGAGTGCTCCATAACTATTCCATTCATCCTTCTTGATCGCCTTATTGGTATAACCCGTACCCAGTACAAGCATGACCAGTTTATTCCCGGGCGGGACCATGCGGCGAATAGCGCCCAGGTAACTGATGCATGGATTGTCGAAGATACAGCCATCTATACCCGTATAATTGATTTCCTTTTTGCCGGGATAGCGCGCCTTAAAGTGATGGCAGGGGAAATAGGTGGGTGCCGCACAGCTCGCCATAACTGCGTCATATATGCTGACATCGGGCGTACGAAGGCTGGGGCCTGTATTCGCCATATGGCGTATATTACTCATCCACAGGGCATGTCCGCCGTAATCGGTAAGGGAGGCACGGCCACGCGCGACCCATTCATTATCGGAACCTTCTTCTAATACCTTCAGTTGTTCACCATCAATATTATAGGTGGGAATAACCAAGGTACGGAGGGAATCCGAAAGTCGCGCATCGCCGTATAGAGCCTTGAGCGCGCGCCCAAGGTTGGATGGATCGTAGTGACCATGACGGAAAAGCCAGTTGAGCTGGTTTAGTTTCAATGTGCGGTTGTTAAAATCATGAACAATGCCGCGAAACTCACGAAAGCGGTCAGCGGGGAAAATTTTGTGTCCCTCGCGTTCATAAAACTTCACCATATGGCGTGCGCGGAAGCGGGGACTGCTGGTGTGTTCGGGGTGGCGCAACGTCATTGCGGCATTGAGAATTGAGCCTGTGGAAGGGCCGGTAAAAATATCAACCATATCGGCCATGCGCAGGCCGGTTGTTTCTTCTATACGGGTCATAATATGGGCAGGTATCAATCCGCGCATGCCGCCACCATATGTAAATAAGGCGATGGTCGTTTTCTGTTGAGGTGGCGGGATAGGATTACTCATCTTGTCCATATAAAAGGAAGTAACTGTATTTATTGATAATTATAGGGCAGAGGGGCTGAAAAGTCAGCTTGCGCCGCAGCACAATTCACAGACGGGGTTGAAAAAAGGCGGATATCTGCAAAAAAAGCAAAAAAAAACCGGGTCATATGACCCGGCGAGTTGAACAGGGAGGTTTCACGTCTGGGAGACGTAGGACCCCGAAGGATCCCATCGACATCGGAACGTCGATGGCGGGTTTATATACTGGGATGACTCCTGAGAGCCAGAGGTAATTATGCAGTGCAGCTATGCAATTAATTCATATCAGAAATCCAAAGTACCACTTACTTAAAAAAATTGTTATGAATCAATGTGTTATTATACATGAGATCATAAAAAAGAGGGTCTGCAAGACCCTCAAAATCACTGTGAAAATCTCTTACTTTCTTTCTCTGCCGTTATTAAAATTCGGTTTTCCCGACATGCTTCAGCAAAAAGTCCCTGAATATGGCAAGGCGCTGTGAGTGACGGCGCTCTTCGGGGTATACAAAATACATATCGACGCTGACGGGCTGCAGGTCTGGCAAAACACTTTCCAGGCCAAGATTCTTGGCCATGAAATCTGGCAATAGACCCAGGCCCGCACTCCCCTCAACAGCCTCAAGAATGGCATAGAGCGAATTCAGCATGATCAGGTTGTTATGCTCCTGCGGGTCAACTCCGGCTACACGGAACAGCCAGTTGGAATCCATGAATGGTTGCGGCGCATTTTCAGGGTAACCGATCAGCGTATGGTCGCGCAGGTCCTTGGGTTCTTTCGGGCGGCCATGCTTCTCAAAGTAGGCCTTGCTGCCAAAAATGTGGAATTGGATAGTCGCCAGATGGCGCTGGATCAGGTCTGGCTGTTCCGGTTTATACAGGCGGATAGCGGCATCGGCTTCACGCATTGAGAGATTAAGTACGCGATCATCCATCAGCAGTGTGAGTTGAATGTCCGGATGTTCGTTGCGCAAATCAGCAAGGCGAGGGGCCAGCCAGCTGGCGCCAATAAATTCTGTGGTGGTGATACGAAGCGGACCCTCGGGCAGTTGCTTGGAATCAACCAGTTGCCCCTCGATCATGGCGAGCTTGCCAAAGATCTCTTTGGCGGCCTTTTGCAGCAACTCACCTTGCTCGGTCAGCAGCAAGCCGCGCGCATGACGATGGAAAAGGGTAACGCCGAGAGACTCCTCGAGTGTGCTGATCTGACGTGAAATTGCCGACTGACTTAAATTGAGGGCATCACCGGCATGAGTAAAACTGCCTGCCTCTGCCACAGCATGAAAGATACGCAGTTTGTCCCAATCCATTTTGATGTCCTTATCAAAAATTTTGTCATTCTGAGCGTAGCGAAGAATCTCATCTTAAGAAAGGAGATCCTTCGGGCTAAAGCCCTCAGTATGACAACAGAAATACTATTCAGCCGCTGCCGCGTGTGCTGCTTCTTCTGCAGCGATAAAGCGGTCAGCCTCCAGCGCTGCCATACAGCCCATACCGGCGGCCGTAACGGCCTGACGATATACTTTATCCTTCACGTCGCCTGCGGCAAACACGCCGGAAATGTTTGTGGCTGTTGAGTCAGGGGCTGTCACGATATAGCCGTGTTCATCCATCTTCACTTTGCCTTTGAAAATCTCAGTTGCCGGGTCGTGACCGATAGCCACAAACAGGCCGTGCACTGACAGTGTTGATTGTTCGCCGGTTTTCAGGTTCTTGATAGCAAGGCCCGTCACACCGGGATTTTCTTCGCCCTGCTGGTTACCAAGGATCTCTTCGACGGCTGTATCCCAGATCACGTTGATCTTGGGGTTATTAAACAGACGATCCTGCGCAATCTTTTCCGCTTTTAATGAATCACGGCGGTGAATAAGTGTCACCTTGCTGCAGAAGTTGGTCAGGAACAATGCTTCCTCGACCGCGCTGTTGCCGCCGCCAACAACGGCGACCTCTTTACCACGATAAAAGAAACCGTCACATGTCGCGCACGCGGATACGCCAATACCCATAAATGATTTTTCTTCAGGCAGGCCCAGCCAGCGTGCTTTCGCACCCGTGCAGATGATAACGGTGTCAGCGGTGTATGTCGCACCTGAGTCGCCTTTGGCAACGAAGGGGCGTTTGCTGAAATCGACATCGATGATATAGTCATACACCATTTCGGTGCCGACATGTTCAGCTTGCGCCTTCATCTGTTCCATAAGCCATGGACCCTGGATCATATCGGCAAAGCCGGGGTAATTCTCAACATCGGTTGTGATGGTTAGCTGCCCCCCAGGCTGCAGACCCAGAACCTGAACCGGTTTCAGGTTGGCGCGTGCGGCGTAAATAGCGGCGGTGTAACCGGCAGGGCCGGAACCAATAATCAGGACTTTCGTCCGGATGTCTTTGTCCTTACTCATAAATCTGCTTCCTCGTGATAATAACCTAGTCTTAATAGGCAGGAAGCAAGGCGTAAAGCCCTTAAACACCTGTTTTCAGGCGGATTTCCCCATTTTCTCGCGTATTTTTCCAGCGATCAGGGCAGCATCCTGCAATGGCTCATAGATATAGGGCTGAAGCTGGCCGGTGAAGGGCCGGATAATACTCTTTTCCAGCAATATTCCATGCAAACGATCAAACTTGGCCGAGCCTCCTTCGAGCGGTATGACATAAACGGGTTTTCCGGTCGTAGCGGCTTCGGAAATCATGGAGGTGCTATCGGCTGTCACGAGAATATAATCAGCCCAGCCCAGAATGCCGAAGTAAGGATTCTCTCCACGGCCATCCCACAGGTAAGCCTTGGTTTCTTTAAGGGCGTTTTTTAGCGTCGTGAGATTCTCTTCACCTGTGCGCCGGGATGCTGTGACCATTAAGCCATAACCAAGCCGATCCAGCTCTTTCAGCTGGGATGCGATCTTGTTCATATTCTCAGCGGTCAACGTGTAGGCTTTGCTATTTCCGCCAATAAGCACGGCGACACGCGGGTTAGGAACGGACCGTAATATATCGGCATAATCCTGACGCCCATCGGCAAGGCGTTGCGCATTGATGCGGTTAGGGGCGGCGTTAGTGACAACAACATTGTCGCCACGCAGCCTATCGTGTGCAGGAACAGCCACCAGATCGAATTCATCAGCATGCACGCGGGGATCTTGCACCTGCACAATGAAGGTTTTGCCCAGGCTTTTCTTACGAATATAACGCGCAGCGGCAATAGCCTTGCGACCCGATGCAATGACCAGATCGGGCCAGGGGGCTTTCAGATGATCGCCTGTAAACGTCCAGTTTTGCTCGAACCCGATAAAGGGGGATAGCAGCCTCCAGGGCTGGCGTAACCCGATGCGTTTAACGACAGGCATTAAACCCATAGCCTCCGCAATACCAATGCACTGGTTTTCAGTACCAGCCATACCTTCTGTGACAATCCAGCATGATGTCATAATAGGGGTCCAGGCTCCGCTCTTTCATAAATTCTGCGCGTAGGGAAAATTGTTCATCCGGCCATGAAAAGACCGTAGCTAATAGCGGTTCCTATTGGCAAGGTCTTTGAAGCCGCCTATGAGCAATTCTCCCGCGCCCAAAAGGGTGACGTATCACAGGGCATCTGCATCGTCAAAAGCCTTGCCGAAAAACCATTATGTCTACGGCTCTTTTTCCTTGCATCTACCCTGTGCATACGTCACAGAATTCTACGTAAGAGCAGAGCCTAGACCCCATTATTTTCCAATTGCCGCTTTGATAATTATCAATAGGTCTGATTTTACACCGATTCTTTGATTCTTAGGTATAAAGGGGCTTGCCTATATTGTGGCGCAACTTTATACCAACTGCAGGTCTTCCCCGACAATAAATTTGCGATATACCTCATGAAGCGCGTCAAGCTCGACAAAATAGATAAAAAAATTTTGAAAAACCTCCAGGACGACGGACGTATTACAAACGTTGAACTGGCCAAAGTAGCCGGCATTTCGGCGCCGCCCTGCCTCCGCCGCGTACGCGCACTTGAAGAAGCAGGCTATATCAAGGGTTATCATGCGCGTGTAGATGCAGTGGCGCTGGGTTATGGCGTTACAGTTTTTGCTATGGTGAAGTTGGTAAGTCAGGCAGAAGCCGACCTCAAGAAATTTGAAGATCTCGTGGTTTCATGGCCTATGGTGCGTGAATGCCACATGCTGGCGGGCGAAGTTGATTTCGTGCTGAAAATCGTGGCTCCGGATTGGGATACGTATCAGCAATTCCTGACAAGCTCTCTGACAGGTGCGCCGAACGTAACATCAGTGAAATCGGCATTGGCCATTCGCGCTTCTAAAGAAGCGCCGGGCGTGCCTATCGACGTTTAGATTACGGATCCAGGGATTTAATTGTAAATTTGCCATCGCCGTCGCGTGTGCCTGCAACAGGTTTTCCTGTTTTGAGTACAAGAGCAATCGCTGCGGCTTGCATCGGATCATCTGTTTCAATGAGAGCGCCGCTTTCCTCATCCTTGATAAAACGAGGGGACTCCTGTGAGACTCCGGGTTGAACCGCAGACCGATCAAACAAAGCTTTTAATTTATATACAAGCCACATAGTCAGATCCTATTCGTAAATGACTTCCAGAATTTCGTATGATCTCACACCTTGCGGCGTACGGACTTCAACGGTGTCGCCAATTGATTTACCAATCATGGCGCGCGCCATGGGTGCATTCAGCGAAATCAGGCCATTATCGGCATCGGCTTCATAATGGCCAACGATCTGGTACGAAAGCTCAATCTCGGTGTCCTCGTCATAAACAACAACACGTGCGCCGAATTTTACCGTATCTCCGGAGAGTGTAGACGGATCAATAATCTGGATGGCGGAAATAACGGCTTCCAGCTCCTGAATACGGCCTTCGATAAAGCTTTGACGCTCTTTGGCGGCGCTGTATTCAGCGTTCTCGGACAAGTCGCCATGCGCACGTGCTTCGGCAATCGCCTGAATAACATTCGGGCGCTCTACGGATTTCAGGTTTTTCAGTTCTTTTTCAAGAGCTGCGGCGCCTTCACGGGTCATAGGGATCTTGTCCATGATTATTCCTGTCGTCACTTTATAAAGCCAAAGCCCGCCATAAATTTGGCGGGACTTCAGAATGGTTACTTGAATAAGAGCAATATAGCAGCCCTGTAAAACGGGTCAACTGGCGGTTTAGGCCGCCAGATCTGACCCGTTACTTTCACCTTCCTGTATGTTGCCCTGCGGCAAATATTGTTGCAGGGGCACCACGTCCATATCCTTGGCGCGCAAGGCACGGATCGCTTGCAGGCCTGCACGCGCAGCTGTCAGCAGCGTATAGTGCGGGATCTTATGCATCAGGGCCATACGACGGATGTTATCGGCGTCAGCAAATGACTGCGGACCCTTGGTTGTCGTATTGATCATCAGGTTGATTTCGCCATTGATGATCGCATCAACGATATGGGGCTGACCTTCCATAACCTTGTTAATCCGCGTGACGGGGATGCCATTTTCCTGCAGCGTCTTGCATGTTCCGCCCGTGGCTACAAGCCTGAATCCCATCTCCACAAGGTCTTGGGCCACCTGAATGGCTTCCGGTTTGTCGCGGTCTTTCACGGATAGGAAGACAGTACCTTCGAGTGGAAGAACTGTACCGGCGGCGAGTTGCGATTTTGCAAATGCTTGCGCCATGTCACGGTCGATACCCATGACTTCACCCGTTGATTTCATTTCAGGGCCGAGCAGGGGATCGACACCGGGGAATCGCGTGAAGGGGAACACGGGTGCTTTCACGGCGGTGTGTCCATCGGGCATGCCTGTCAGCATATCCGCCTCCCGGAAAACGGATAGTTTTTCACCCACCATCAGGCGTGCGGCTATTTTCGCAACGGGAACGCCTGTGGCTTTCGCTACGAATGGCACGGTCCGGCTGGCGCGCGGATTGACCTCCAGAATGTAAATATCGAATTCACCCGTGTCGCGGTTACGCTTCAGCGCAAACTGGATATTGATCAGGCCTTTCACTTTCAATGATTTGGCCAGAATGACGGTTTGCTTCTCAAGCTCACGCACCGTTTTGTAGGGGAGGGAGTGCGGGGGCAGTACGCAGGCAGAGTCGCCTGAGTGAACGCCTGCTTCCTCAATATGCTCCATGATGCCGGATACATACACATCATTGCCATCGCAGAGAGCATCGACATCAACTTCGATAGCACTGTGCAGATAGCGGTCTAGCAGCACAGGCGCATTACCCGAAATGCGTACCGCCGTGGTGATGTAACGTTGCAGTTCTTCCTTGGTATGAACGATTTCCATGCCCTGGCCGCCCAAAACATAAGACGGGCGCACAACAATAGGGAAGCCAATCTCTTCAGCTTTCTGCAGCGCTTCTCTTTCGGAGCGGGCAAGACCATTCGGAGGCTGGCGCAGTTTCAGTTTATGCAGGAGCTTTTGGAAGCGTTCACGATCTTCAGCAAGATCAATCGCATCAACAGAAGTCCCGAGGATAGGAATGCCGGCTTCTTCGAGAGCTGTAGCCAGCTTCAACGGTGTCTGACCGCCAAGCTGAACAATCACACCCAGCACTTCGCCATTCTTGCGCTCGCCCTCGATCAGCTCGATAACATCTTCTGTGGTCAGCGGTTCGAAGTAAAGACGGTCTGAAGTGTCATAGTCTGTTGAAACCGTTTCCGGGTTGCAGTTAACCATGATCGATTCATAGCCAGCTTCCCGTAACGCAAATGACGCATGCACACAGCAGTAATCAAATTCAATACCCTGGCCGATACGGTTCGGACCGCCGCCAAGAATAATAACTTTCTTGCGGTCTGTCGGGCGGCACTCATTGTGCGGTGGATTGACACCATCACCCTCATAGCAGCCATACATGTATGATGTGTTGGATGGTATTTCGGCGGCGCAGCTATCGACGCGTTTATAGACAGGCCGTACATTGTATTTGTGGCGTGCCTTGCGAACGGATTTTTCATCGACATTCATCAGCTTCGCCAGGCGCACATCAGAAAAGCCGAGTTTTTTCAACTTCAGCCAGCCTTCGCTATCTACAGGCAGGCCGGAAATTTTTACACGGGCTTCTGTATCGACAATATTTTTGATGCGCTCAAGGAACCACTTATCGAATTTGCAGATGTTATGAATTTCATCCAGTGTAAAGCCATGGCGGAACGCCTGTGCCACATACAAAATACGTTGCGGTGTCGGGCGTGCGAGGGCGGCGCGGATATCGTCCGGATGAGGTGTTTCGTCATTACCGATCTTGATTTCATCAAAGCCGCTCAAACCCTTTTCGAGGGAACGCAGTGCCTTTTGCATCGACTCTTCAAAGCTGCGGCCCATGGCCATGACTTCACCAACCGACTTCATGGATGTGGTGAGGGTGCTTTGCGTGCCGCGGAATTTCTCGAACGCGAAGCGGGGGATTTTTGTAACGACGTAATCAATGGTTGGTTCGAATGAGGCTGGCGTTTTACCGCCGGTGATATCGTTGCCGAGTTCATCCAGCGTATAGCCCACTGCGAGTTTCGCAGCAACTTTCGCAATCGGGAAGCCTGTAGCTTTAGAGGCTAGGGCCGAGGAACGGCTGACGCGTGGGTTCATCTCGATCACGACCATGCGACCGTCAGCAGGATTGATCGCGAACTGCACGTTCGATCCACCCGTCTCAACACCAATCCCCCGCAGTACCTTGAGCGAGGCATCGCGCATGATCTGATATTCTTTATCTGTCAGCGTCAGAGCCGGGGCCACAGTGATCGAGTCACCTGTATGCACACCCATCGGGTCGATGTTCTCGATCGCACAGATAATAATGCAGTTATCCTTGCGGTCGCGCACGACCTCCATCTCGTATTCTTTCCAACCAAGAACGGATTCTTCGACCAGCACTTCATGCACCGGGGACGCATCAATGCCTTCGCGCACGATGTGTTCATATTCTTCCTTGTTATAGGCGATGCCGCCGCCGGTACCTGCGAGCGTGAAGGACGGGCGAATGATCGCAGGCAGGCCGATCGATGGAAGGGCGGCACGCGCTTCTTCCAGTGTTTTGACAACCTGGCTCTTGGGGCTTTCAAGGCCCAGATCATCCATGCAGTTGCGGAACTTCAAACGGTCTTCGGCGCGGTCTATGACATCGGCGCGCGCACCGATCAGTTCGATCCCCAGGCGTTCGAGCGTGCCATTTTCATGCAGCGCCATCGCAGTATTGAGCGCCGTCTGGCCACCCATCGTCGGCAACAATGCATCGGGGCGTTCTTTTTCAAGGATCTTGGCAACAACAGCAGGGGTGATGGGTTCGACATATGTGGCATCGGCAAATCCGGGATCGGTCATGATCGTGGCCGGGTTCGAATTCACCAGAATAACGCGGTAACCTTCTTCTTTCAGCGCCTTGCAGGCCTGGGTGCCGGAGTAATCAAACTCGCAGGCCTGGCCGATAACAATGGGACCAGCGCCGATGATGCAGATGGACTTAAGATCAGTACGTTTTGGCATGAAACTCTCGGTAATGAAGAAGGGGGTACCGAGAACCATGGTGTAAGCGAATAAAGAGGCTAGGGCAACCGCTTTCTTGGTCTTACGCACTGAAAAAAGCCCGGAAATGCGCGGTTTTCCGGGGTGGGTAAAGAAGGGGATGGGTCTGGGGATAAAACCGGGATAAAGAAAAGCTTGAATTTATTCCCATAAGGGTCTATAAATTGAGATATTCAAAAATAAGAAGCATAAAAATCCCAAGTTTAAGGGATTTTCCGGGCAAACAGCGGTTTGCACTCGGGTGTGTTACCAAAGAAAAAGAATAAAGGCCCGTTTCTGACGGGCCTTTCTTTATAACGGACTCGGGGGATTATCGGCCCATTCCTTGACCTCTTCATATTTCTTCCTGCGACGATGAAGATTAATGCCGCTGAGTATTGTAAAAGCGGCGCAGCTTAGTAAGGCGGTTGCTTCAGCCTTGTCGGCATAACTCTGCATAATCGCTGTTGTAGCCACGCGGCCATGAGCATCAAATGCTTCGCCCTCATCCATGGAATTGGCGATCCAGAGCGCACCACCTGACGTGGCCGCAAACATAAAGGCGGCGAACAAGTAGTTATTACGCTCCCGGCTTAGTGTTTTTGCAACGTAAGTCATTATAGTTTGCAGCCGGGCACAAACACGGGTCCGACATCAATGCCTACCATGGTTTCAATACCTGTCTGGCGCTTGATCTCTTCACCAACATACGTAAGCGAATTACGCGCAGCCAGACGATAATCGTTGATGCGGTCTGTAACTTCTTCGGCTGTGAATTCTTTCACACGCGGACGCCAGTCATCATCCAGCGCTTTTAATGCCGTTGCTTTAAAGGCTCCCTTTTGTGCAGCAGACGCCTTGTCCCATGAATCCTTTGCGGCAATCAGCTCCACTGTGAAAGTGACTGTCTGGGGTTGGCCATTAACAGATTTTGTGCAGCTTTCATGCTTCACATCGTTATAGACAATGGTGGGATCGTTCTCCCAGTCCTCGGGTGCGGGGTATGCAGGACCAGATAGGAGAGATGTCCCCGCCATAGCGATGGCAGCAAAGTAATGTCTCATGATATTCCCTGTTCTTTGTTGTTTCATCCGTTATAGACCGGAAGAGGGTAACATTAAATAGGACATCATTCCTGATAGACTTTTGGAGATGCCAGATGTAGGAGTCAACATCATCACCCCAACAAAGGCTAAATTGATGAACACCGCAAACGTCCTGAAGAAACCTGAACCGGCACCTGCATTGAATCCTCTGGTGGAATGGGCATACGTCCATGGCAAGGATCGCGGCATTATCGCACGTGTCGATATTCCCAAGGGGACGCTGATAGAACGTTCACCGGCGATTGTTTTTCCGGTTGAAGATATGACACGCGCTGATGGTTCGTCACTGCTCTTGGAAAATTATTGCTTCCTGTGGGAAGAAAAGGGCGAAGATATCGAATATGCGATCGGTCTTGGTTACATCGGTCTTTATAACCACTCGAAAAATCCGAACGCCGAATTCGATTGCGAATTCGAAACCAAGGAAATGACCATGACGGCCGCCCGCGATATTAAAGCCGGCGAAGAAGTCACCTTCGATTACGATTGCGAGCTTTGGTTCGAGCCGAAATGACGGATTTGTTAGCAGCTTTGCTGCTTAAAAATCCGTCATCCCGGCGCAGGCCGGGATCCAGATCCTGATAAAAGGCACCGTAAGGTGCCTTCATTACATTGATTTATAAGGTTTTTGGTTCTGAGGTTTTTATTGGCAAATACAAGTGTAAAAATATATAGTCCGGCCATAATTAAAAATTAATTCAGGGAAATATCTATGGGCCGCGCACGCATTATCAGCCAGGAGACATACGATCCTTATCGCAAGTGGAAGATAGTCGGTGTTACTTCCGCTTTTATAGCAGCGGCATCTTTGGTTTACTTCACGACAGGTCCGGATGAAGCACCGGTACAAGCGATACAGAAAACTGCCGGTCCCTATGCGGGACAAAATCATCAGTCTGCGATAGCGGATGTTCCATCGAACGGTTCAAAAGCTCTGCCATTCCCGCAGCAAAGTACGCAGGCGCCTACGAATGACATGTGGGGTCTATTGCAACGTGCTGAGAACCAGGCAGAGCAATCAAGGTATGAAGAAGATATTTCCTATTCCAAAAGTCTGGGCGATGATAGTTGCCAGATGTTCTGGGTCGCGCACATGAACTACCAGAATATGCGCGCGGCCACTGATCCTGTCAGCAAACTGGATTATTATCTGTACATCCCTATACAGCCTGCGGAGTTTCTCGCAAGTCGTGACTATGGTGTTGCTTACAGTCATGAATTAGGAGTCCATAATCATGGAACTGCGGCGCTAACGGAACTCGTTCGTGATGCCCTGCCTGAATTAAGGCGTCGTCTGCAACTAAATCCGGAAGATAAAATATCAGAAGAAAAATACATTTATGCCCGCTTTCTGGCCAGCCATTATAATTTGAAAGTGCCGCATGAACCGTTGGACCAAGCGGGATATGATGCTCTGAAAGAGCAGGCAAAGCTGCCCGAACTGAGGAGGGCGATGCAAGTTCTGACAATGACGCCACAACCCGCCAACCTGACAACGCTGGAATCTGACGCTTATGTTGATCATGCAAGACTGCTGGCGCGTATAAACCGCGATGACGATGAGTATAGACAGATACGTGAGGCTTTGTATCTTACGTCCCAGCAGGCAGATATTCTGGCCATGCAGGCAACCAGTGTGGTAGATGAGCAGCTACGGCAGCACACAGCGAAGATGCAGCAATACATGCAAAATCACAATGCGCCGTGTACTTATAAATAGATGTCCGGTTAGTAAGTAATCGCACCGAGCAGCGCGCCAATAGCAGCGCCAATGCCGACACCTGTTACATCCTGGGATGCAACACCCCCTACAGCGCCACCGGCAACACCGCCGACTACGGCGCGATCAAGGCGTGACATGCTGTGCGTGCTGCTGCAGGCAGACAGACCAAGAACGGTTACGGATAAAAGCATAAGGTGGCGCAGTTTCATTTTTAAATCCCTCCGGGTACGCAATGATTTAGAGCACCCTATACAATTTGCATAGGGCGATGCAAGAAAATGCATTTTTGTTTTTATTTGAATGGCTTAAAGGCTATTAAGCCGCCTTCTTATTCTGCTGGATCATTTCGACGAAGCGATGGAACAGGTAATGGCTGTCATGCGGACCGGGGGATGATTCCGGGTGATATTGCACCGAGAATACCGGTTTGTTTTTCACGCGCAAACCTTCATTGGTTTTATCAAACAGGCTGATATGCGTGACTTCAACATCCGCAGGCAGAGTTTCGGGCAGAACACAGAAGCCGTGGTTCTGGCTGGTAATTTCGACGTTACCTGTTTGCAAATCCTGCACCGGGTGGTTCGCGCCACGGTGACCCAGCGGCATTTTGGCCGTTTTGCCGCCGAGCGCCAGGCCCAGCAACTGGTGACCAAGGCAGATGCCAAATGTGGGAATATTTTTATCCAATAATGTTTTGATCGTGGGGACGGCATAAACGCCTGTTGCCGCAGGGTCGCCTGGACCATTCGACAGGAATACCCCATCGGGTTTCAGCGCGATAATTTCTTCGGCGCTGGTGTTGCCGGGAACGACAGTGACCTTGCAGCCCGCAGAGGCAAGGCAACGCAGGATATTACGTTTCGCGCCAAAGTCCATCGCAACGACATGATAGGTGGGGTTCGACAATGTGCCGTGACCCGTTTTGGGGTCCCACAAAGTTTCTTCCCATGTGTATGTCTGGGTGCAGGAAACTTCTTTCGCGAGATCCATACCTTCGAGGCCCGCCCAGGCGGCGGCTTCCTTCTTCAGCGCTTCGATATCAAATTCGCCTTTGGCATTGTGGCAGATCACACCGTTCGGTGCGCCTGTATCGCGGATGCGCTGCGTGAGGGCGCGTGTATCAATGCCACATACGCCGCTCATATTATGAGCCTGCAGCCAGCCCGAAAATGTGTTCTTGGCGCGCCAGTTGGAATCGCTGGTGATGTCTTCACGCAGGATCAACCCGCGGCAGGCGGGTGTCATGGTTTCAATATCTTCGGCATTGGTGCCTGTATTGCCGATATGGGGGAAGGTGAAGGTGATAATCTGTCCGGCGTAGCTGGGGTCGGTCAGGATTTCCTGATAACCGGTCATGGCGGTGTTAAAGCATATTTCGCCGACGGATTTACCTTCTGCGCCAATCCCTTTGCCCCACAGCACGGTTCCGTCTGCCAAAACGATCACGCCGGTCGCGGATTTGGGTTTCTGGCTCTCAGACATGGCGGGCTACCTTATGAGTGGATTGACGGACAGGCGCAGAATAGCTACACCCAATAGCAGATGTAAAGACCTTCAAAAGATTAAAAGAGGACATAATACCATGGATAAGCGCACCGAACTGACAACCGCCATGAAAGAAGCGATGAAAGCCAAGGATGAGCTGACGCTTTCCACCGTACGACTGATCAATGCGGGAATCAAAGACCGTGATATTAACGCCCGGGGTTCCGGCAATCCCGACGGTATTACCGATAATGAAATCCTTTCCATGATGCAGTCGATGGTGAAGCAGCGTCAGGAATCGGCTGAGACCTATAAAACAGCCGGACGTCAGGATTTGTATGACCGCGAAATGGGCGAGATCAGCGTCATCCAGAAATTCATGCCCCAGCAAATGTCAGAAGCAGAGGTAGACAAGGCCATTGATGGCCTGATTACCGAACTGAACGTAAAAGACATTAAAGAGATGGGAAAGGTTATGGCCGAACTGAAAACCCGTTATGCCGGTCAACTGGACATGACCAAAGCCAGCGGTGCGATCAAGAAGCGTCTGGCGGGTTAGTTTTTCAACGTTCTAGCTGTAGTCTCTTTTCAGTGCTTCGGTATCTGTGTCTTCTGATGTGATAAACCAGAACGACAGGAATTCTGGCTCTGTGGATGGATCTTCATCAATCTCGTTAGGCCAGAAACTCCGCAGGTTGGGTGGAAATCTTAACTCTTTTCCTGACTGCGAGCGGATCATCAGATTTGAATCGTCAATTCGTATGATCGTTCCATCGACGCTGTGAATTTCCTCTTCCTCTAAAGTATTGTGTACAACAATAAATGAAGCCCGAACGGTTTTTCCGATCAGGTCCGCGCGCATTTCCGGCGTCGATATCGGCAGCAAGGGCGGTGCGTCAAAGCTGTTTACTTTTCCACCGATCAGGGCCTTTAGTTGCGGGGCGCCCCGACGCTGGAGTCTGAGTGGCAGGCTGATTGTGGTGCCGTCTTTCGATTTTAATTTGGGTGCGTATAAGTCAGGTGTTATCTCCGTGACATCATTCCAGCGTATTTTCTTTTTGAAGAAGGGCGGGGCTTCGTAAATGAAGGTTTCGTTGTTGAACGCGTATTTCGTAACCAGAAGCTGGTAGATCATCCAGATGCCGCCAAAAACGGCAGCCGTAGCGATGATATATGCCAGGATCTGGTTCTGCCTGTTTTCTTCCGTCGTCATTTTAAAGCAATGACCGCTTTGCAAGGCTGCATAGACCAGAATGCCGACAACAAGCACGGTCCCTATTGCCAGAACCTTGCCGCCACGCATGGGCGACATAAGGTAGAAACCGTTTTTGATCTCAGCGTTTGGGTTTTGGCCGATATTGAATGCCGCATGTCCGATCAGGCAGATCAGTCCTGCGATGATGATAAAAAATCCGATGATACCGTCGAGTGGCCAGTCTGACATAAATTTGTCCTATACCTTGGGTGGCGCTTTGAGGGTAACCGTCATCTTCTGGCCGTTACGTACGATCTCGATCATCATGGGCTTGCCCTCCGTGACGGTATCCATGCTTTTGACAACTTGTCTATGATCGGGGTTCTTTATGCCGTCCCAGTTCAAGATAATGTCACCTTCTTGCAGCGGCATGGTTTCGGCGGGGGTGCCGGGGAATATCCTGTGAACGGTGGTCTGGTTGTTCCGGTAGTTTGTGTTGATGTTCAGACCCCAGCGCAGCTTTCTTTGCGGGAAAGGATATCCGTCTTTATTAAAGTCCCAGTCAAGAAAGGCATCAGCATAAGGAAGGGGCTGCTTCATGTCTAAATGCCAGTCATTGCTCACATTGAAACGGATATTCTGCATCATGGTAACGAAATCCAGACGCCATGCTCCGTTCTCCATGACAAGAAAATAGGGGGCGCACTTGCGCTGATCGACCTTGTAACGCACGACGGCAAGCATGTTGTCCTTCGTGTAAACCGTTTTATCAATATCGCACTTCTCATAGGCTTTTAGTTCATTCTTCATTTGCGCCGGTGTAACAACCCAGCCATTTCTGAGCGTTCGTGTGGCGTTTGAGTAGATATCGAGATCAGGGTCTGTAATCCCTTTTTCAAGAGCATAATGATAGGCAGCAACAACTTGCTCCGGAGTCATCCCTTCTGTCCGGGGCGCAGCAACTGCGGAGCTTTGCGGGGCCTGATAACCTGTTCCGATCGAAGCCTTCGTTTGTGCTCCGGCGCCAATAGCAAGATTATCCGGTAATTGTTCCGGTGGAATAAATTCTTTTCCTTCCTGTGCTTCCTGTGCGCGGGTTACAATCATTTCTGTCGTCGCGAGAGCGCCGTCAGCCACGCGATTTGCCTGAAAGAAGGGGATCATCTGGCGTTGCTGGAGATAGGCGACAAATCCATCCGTATAAACGGCATCCAGCCCGGCCGAAATCTCGAGACGGACTTTATCCTGTTCAGGATCGATCAGCAGAAGTATGCCTTTCTTCGTCTTGCTGCGCGCTCCGATTTGTGCGGCCTTGAATGTTCTAACAGCTTTCTCGGAGAGGTTTCCAGCATCGGGTATGACGACGATGCGATAGTCCAGGTCATAACGTTCAAGCAAGGCTTGATGATATTGCGACAGGGCTTCAAATTGCTGTGCTGTGAAAATGGAAGCATTGTCACAGACGAGATCCTTGTAACATTTTGGTTCTGCGGCTGAGGCCGGGGAGGAAATTTCAGCCGTCAGAAACAGGGTCGCTAAAAGAACAAGGAAACGCATAAACCTACTCCGCTGCCTGGCTTTGTTCGAAATTAACCTGCGTCGCTTTGTCGGCGCCTTCGTCAGATTTGAAATAGGCTTTGCGCTGGAAGTTACCCATTCCGGCAATAAGGCTGGACGGCATGCGGCGGATCGCGGAATTAAATTCCCCGACCTTTTCATTAAAGGCCATGCGGGCAACATTGATGCGGTTCTCAGTCCCCTCAAGCTGAGCCTGCAGTTCCATGTATTGATCCGACGCTTTCAGATTCGGATAAGCTTCCAGCGTCAGCATCAAGCCTCTGACATGACCGCTCAGGTTTTGCTGGGCCTGGGCGAGGGAGGTCATGTAATTCTCGTCTTCCAGATGGGCCGCGGCATCTTTGCTGATTTCTTTTACCTTGGCATTTTCTTGGGCCACATTGTCGAGCTGGGAACGCAGGCGCGCTACGTCCGTGAGGGTTTCACTCTCATGTTCCGTGTAGGCTTTTACTGTATTAACCAGATTAGGGATCAGGTCGGCGCGGCGCTGATAATTGCTTTCCACCTGCGCCCACGATGCCAGGACATCCTCTTCCTTATTAACCAGGCCGTTATAGCTGAATGCGAACCAGGCTAATGAACCCAGAACAGGCAGGCTGATAAGGATAATGCTGATAACAGAGGAGAGAGATTTATTCATTTCGCCAACCTTTCCTGATTGATTGAGTATATCTGACACGTTTTGAATCGTTCCGGATGCAGCAGTTTCGGCAACGGCATGAGATGTGGCCGGATCGCTGGTTAAAATAAGCCAGAGTGCACCGAGAATGACGTTCCCGATAACGGCCACAGCCATATATTTATAAGAGAACTGGGTATGGAATTTGATTTCCTGCGCCCGGACGATATTTTCCTGCAGACTCCGCTTTAACAGTCCGGCTTCGTCGGCTGATATTTTCCCTTTTGCAAGCAGATCATTTATTTTCTTATCAAATTTCACTTTGAATCTCCCTTATTCTCCGAATGCCTTCTTCTGATTTAATGGTCCCTGCATCAATGCCTTCCAGAATGGAGGAGACTAATTTTTCATCCTCATCCTTCAGTTTCTGTATGGCGGCAATCAGGTCATCCACCTTGCGGCGCAGTGTAGGGTAACTCACACCCACTTGGGCGGCTAAATCCTTCAGATTGCCGCCGCATAAAATCATCTGTTCGGCAAGAACTCTGAGTTCCTGGGGCAGACGCGCTAGTCGGGGCATGGTAAAGTTTCCTTCCATGACAATTCCACAATCTCCGCATTTTAGTTTTGAAAGCATCAATTTGCCTTTGCAAACGGGGCAATCAATCATGGGATGCCTCTTTCTTGGGTACGAAAGCCTCAACGTTTGTCATAAAATCCATCATACTTTAATCATAGCTATAATTTTTAATTTTATCAATAAAAAACGAACATATTTTCAATTTATTTAAATTCTCTTTTCGTTTATTTAATATTTATGAGGAAATTCAATAACAAAAAAGCCCCACATAGGGGCTTTTTGTACTATTAAAGCAGGAAGATCAGAGACGGAGGGGCTTTAATGCCTCTATAACAGTGCATTCCAGAGAACGTAAAGGCTGGTCTTGGGCTGGTTGTCCCGTGCAGGGCTGTGCCTGGGGTTTAGGAGCAGGGGCGGCTTTTGCAGGATCGTCGCCAGCGATGAGAAACGCAGCGGCGGCAACGGCAGCAATAGCAACAGGGGCGGCATAACCGGATTTCGACATAATGAGCCTCGTTATCTGTTCGTATTCTTATTTTTTACTGTAGCAACTCTTGAATTTAAAGTAAGTCACGTTTTCTGTCAATTTGTTGTGAGCGGCGGATTTGCTGGATTTTACTAGGGACAGAGAGTCTGCTAGAAACTCTTTATGTCGTCCATTTCTCCACGTTTTATGCAGGAACTGCGTGATCGCCTGAGCCTGTCCGAAGTTATCGGACGGAAGGTGAAGCTCACGCGGGCAGGACGGGAATATAAGGCTTGCTGCCCGTTTCATGGGGAAAAATCACCCTCCTTTTACGTGAATGACGACAAGCAGTTTTATCACTGCTTTGGCTGTGGTGCGCATGGCGATGCTGTGGGCTTTACCATGCAGCATGACAACCTGTCGTTTATTGAAGCTGTTGAAGTGCTGGCGGCGCAGGCCGGTATGGAGGTGCCCAAACAATCTATACAGGAAATCGAAGCTTCAAAGCGCGAGAAGAGCCTGTATGCGCTGATGGATGATACGGCAAAGTTTTTTGAGAAGCAGTTGTATGAGCCGAAAACACCGGATGCTTTAAAGTACCTTAAGGAGCGTGGTCTGCCGGATGATATTATTGCTGCATTTCGCTTGGGTTATTCACCTGCCGATGGGCAGGTCTTGCGTACATATCTGAAGTCGCTTGAGTATACGGATGAACAGATGATAGAGGCCGGGGTCATTCGTAAGTCAGATCAGGGGCGCGAACCATATAGTTTCTTCCGTGATCGCGTCATGTTCCCTGTGGCAGATCGTCGCGGCCGTATTGTGGCTTTCGGGGGCCGTATTCTTCCTGAGCATATGCGTCCCATTCCGGCAGGGGGTAATAAGCCGCCCAAATACATCAACTCTTCCGAAACGACACTCTTTCATAAGGGGCGCATGGTTTACGGGGAATCTCATGCGCGTCAGGCAGCGGCTGAAGGGCAAAAGATTGTCGTGGTCGAGGGGTATCTGGATGTTATCGCCTGTTTCCAGGCGGGGTGGCGTGGGGCCGTGGCGCCGCTGGGTACGGCCCTCACCGACGATCAAATTTTAAATCTATGGAAAATGATTCCGGGTGAGGAGAAATTCCCGGTGCTGTGCTTCGATGGTGATAGTGCCGGACAGCGAGCGGCGGTAAGGGCCGCTGAAAATTTGCTGCCGCACCTGAAACCGAACCACTCGGCTAAATTTGCTTTCTTGCCGCCGGGGCAGGACCCTGACTCTCTGGTGCGGGGTGAAGGGGCCAAGGCGCTGGGCGCGGTGCTGGATTCTGCGATTCCCTTGGTGGAATTTCTCTGGAATCATCATACGGCAGGAAAATCCTTTGAAACACCGGAGTTAAGGGCGGGCCTTGAGAAGACGCTTGAGGATTCAACGATCCGAATTGCGGATCGGTCGGTGCAGCAATATTACCGCCAGGCCTTCAGGGATCGCCTGTATCAAATCTACGGCAATACACGAAGAAATGATGGTAACTATCAGAATAAAAATAAAAAATTCCAAAAGATGCTTGCGCCTATTCCGTTGCGTCGTCCGGGTCAGGCCACGGCGCAAATGCGTTCCGTGCTTATTCTGCTGGCAACCGCTATAAACCATCCGCAGATCATTCCTGATATAGATGAGGATCTGGGAACGCTCGATATTACGGTTAATCCACGGCTTGATGAGTTGCGGCAGGAAGTGCTTCGGATAGTGCTAAACGACCCGACCCTTGATTCCGGCGCCCTCATTAACCATTTAAAGCAGGCAGGTTATGGTTCTGAGCTGGATATGCTGTTATCAGAAAACGTCTATGTTCATGCCGGATTTGCCAAGCCTACGGCAGAATATGCAGCGGCTATTCGGGGCTGGCGCGCTTTTCGGGAGCGGGATGCGTCATAAGCAAAGAATATTAACGCGTTATACCAAATACTTCTTGCAATAGGCCTTTGATATTTCTAAAAAATACGGTCTAATTCACCGAGTCGGTACAGATGAGTCGCAAACCCATGGCATCAAAAACTACGAGCAAGGCTACTGCAAAGAAAAAAGCGCAGGAGCCAGAAGAAACACGCGAGTCCACAGCGACAGCCAAAGGTTCGCTCGAGTCTATCGTTAAGAAGCTTGTCGTAAAAGGTAAGGAGCAAGGTTTCCTGACTTACGACGAGATTAACAAGGCGCTGCCTGCGCAGGAATTTTCCTCTGACCAGATTGAAGACTCGATGGCTGCCATCACCGATTCAGGTGTGCAGGTTGTTGATAGCGAAGACGATCTGGAATCTGAAAACGAAAAAGACGATAACGAAGAAGCCAAAGAAGGTGATTACGAGTCTGGTGGTAACATCGCCGACGACGATACGGGGCGTACGGATGACCCGGTACGTATGTACCTGCGCGAAATGGGTTCTGTCGAACTGCTGTCACGTGAAGGCGAAATCGCGATTGCCAAACGTATTGAAGCAGGCCGCGAAATGATGATCGGCGGTATTTGTGAAAGCCCGCTCGCTATTGAATCAATCATTGCCTGGAACGATGCCCTGCAAAAGGGTGAGATCATGCTGCGTGAGGTTATTGATCTTGATGCGACATATGGCGGTGAAACACCGGATGCCACAGCGATGCCGCCCGAAGAGCGTGAAGAAGCTGAACCTGTTGAGGGTGCCGAAGGTGGTGAAGGTGGCGGTGAGGAAGAAGCTGGACCATCTCTCTCGGCGATGGAGCAGGAACTGCTGCCGCAGGTCACTGAGATTTTCGGTAAGATTCAGAAGACATATAAGAAGCTGCGCAAGGTTCAGACCGAGCGCATGGAGTTTACCTCCAAGAGTAAAGAGCCGCCACCGGCACTGAACAAAAAGTATGATGGCGTAAAACAGGAAATGGTTGAGTTGATGAACGAAGTGCGCTTGAATAACGCGCGTATCGATCAGTTGATTGACCGCCTGTATAAAGCCAACCGCGAACTGGTCAGCCTTGAAGGCGGCCTGATGCGTATGGCTGTTGATTGTGGCGTAAAACGCGAAGAATTCATCCAGCAGTACTTCGGTAACGAGCAGAACCCCCGTTGGACAACAACAATTTCCAAGCTGAAGGGCAAGGGCTGGGCCAAGTTCTCCGACAAGCATAAAGATGACATTAAAAATGTTCGTGACCGTGTGACGGTGCTGTCAGAAGAAGCGCAACTGCCGATCGCCGAATTCCGCCGTATTGTTTCTACGGTACAGAAGGGCGAACGCGAAGCATCACGTGCGAAGAAGGAGATGGTTGAGGCCAACCTGCGTCTCGTGATCTCCATTGCTAAAAAATATACGAACCGTGGTTTGCAGTTTCTGGATCTGATCCAGGAAGGCAACATTGGTCTGATGAAAGCCGTTGATAAGTTCGAATATCGCCGCGGTTATAAATTCTCCACATATGCGACATGGTGGATTCGTCAGGCAATCACACGTTCGATTGCCGACCAGGCGCGTACAATCCGTATTCCGGTTCATATGATCGAAACGATCAACAAGCTGGTCCGTACATCACGTCAGATGATGCACGAAATTGGCCGTGAACCAACGCCGGAAGAGCTGGCAGAACGGCTGCATATGCCGCTCGATAAGGTGCGTAAAGTTCTCAAGATCGCGAAAGAGCCTGTTTCTCTCGAAACGCCGATTGGTGACGAGGAGGATTCAACGCTGGGTGATTTCATCGAGGACAAAAATGCATTGTTGCCGGTGGATGCCGCAATTCATTCGAACCTGCGTGAAACCACGACCCGTGTTCTCGCTACACTGACCCCGCGTGAAGAGCGCGTTCTTCGTATGCGTTTTGGTATCGGTATGAATACCGACCACACGCTTGAGGAGGTCGGGCAGCAGTTCAACGTGACCCGTGAACGTATCCGTCAGATCGAAGCCAAAGCACTGCGTAAATTGAAACATCCAAGCCGCAGTCGCAAGCTGAGAAGCTTCCTCGATACATAGGGCCTGCGGCATAGTTTCCACGGAGGGAAATATATGTCTGTAAAAGCAAAATTTACTGATTGGGCTGCTGATTCACCTGTTGTCGGGATCCCGGTTATGCTGGGCGTAGTCGGATACAGCATCATACGCAGTTTGGGCCAGGGCGTTAAATGGCAGTTCGATCTGGCTACAAGGCCGCTCAGCTACTTTGAACCCAAACCACCTAAGGGTGGCCCTGAGCTGAATGATCAAATGCAAGTTAGCATGTATCAGCAGGAACTCGAGTGGACCCGGAAAATCATGGGTGATGGTCGCGCTGATAAACTTCTCCAGCGTTTAAAGGATGCCAATCTTCCTGAAGTGGGGCATAAGGCGCAAGTATGGGCTTTGGCACAATCGACAGGCGGCTTAACGCACTTGCCGCAGCATGAGCAACTCGTGAAATATGGTTTGAATGATAACTATATCGCCAGAGCAGCTGGCGGGATTAGATGTGCAATTGATAATAAACTGAGGGACTTTTCAATCGAGCTTCCACGTGACGAATGGAAAGAAAAGCCCAAATCTTTTATCGAAGGCGGTTTTACGGCGCAAGACGGTCTGATACATGCCGGTACAGGTGAAATTATCAAAGATAGAAATTTCTTCATTAATTGCTATATGAAACCGTCACTTTCGTCGGAAGCTTTCTATCATAAGGCTGATCCCGGTATTCCCGATAAAATTGCGGGTATCGTTTTAGATTGGCTGGTTGAAGATGTAAGGCCTGCCGTGCCGGATATCTTTGGCGATATGAAGGTTTCTGAATTTACGCCAGAATATAAACCGCAAGGGTTTCATCAACAGACGCCATTGACGGGTTCATCGCCGTCATAAGAAGAAAAAACGAATAGGAAAAACGGCAGAAAACTCCCTGCCGTTTTTTTGAATCTATTCAGGACCCTTTAAAAGGCCTTTCCGGGTGCCGTCTTTTAAGACATAAACCGTATGGGGATCATGTCCCGGCATGCCTTTAAGGCCTCTGACGATGGCCTCTGATATCATCGTATCAAAGGCAAACCTTGTTTCCGCATCGGGATTTGGATCAGGCTGTAGAACGACCGATTGATCAATATGCTTTTGGATAAGCGGTCGTTCTTCCTCAATCAAGGCAATGGCCTGTTCGTAAAAAGCAGAGATTTGTGATGGCGCGGCTTTTAGGTATTCATTGTCATCAGTATTGAAAGTGAACCATGCCTCTATCCCGCTCATGTGGGGACGAATAGTCGATTTGGGGTTCATGGCCTTCGTGGCCTGCCAGATATTTTTCTCAAGGCGGGCATAGATGCTCTCGATATGGGTGAGTGCCGTCAGTAATGCCGGATTCATAATCTCTATGCCGAAATAACCGAACTGATGTTCTTTATCATAAGGGTGGCGAGCATTCTTGGTATCCAGTATCAGGCGCGATGCTTGTGGCCCCCATTCGTCTAGCGGGAAAAGTTTTATATGGAGTTCCAGAGGTTCACGATGGGCGCCGGTAGGAAAAGAAAAGACATGCTCCTTATTCTCTGTTTTTGCAAAAGCAGTAGGGGCGGCAGGAGAAAATAATTTCTGACTGATAGTGCGGAGATGGTTCTTTCCCCATTCGATTGATTGACGTATGCCCACTTCATCCCTCTATGGTTGCAGTCATAAAACTATAAACAAATTTAACCACACTTTATCATACGGGCTAACATATAACGTTCAGTAAATTAAGGAACTTTTAATGCCAGAGGCTATTGGTTTTACAAAGGAGACCTATCATGACACATCGCATTCGTGAAGATATGGAAGACAGCATGGGGCCTGGTGTTAGTACGACAGCGGTAGGACATCCGGTGAATATCCTGGGTGTTTTTGATGGCATGGATTTTCCCGCAAGCAAGATGGAATTAATTGCCTTTGCTGAAGACAAAGGGGCTTCAGAGGATGTGTTAGACCATCTCCAGTCTATGCCTGATGATATCTATAACACCTTGGCAGACGTAAATCGCCATGCCAACGACATCGAAATTCTCGAGGAATCCGGCAATCTTTGGTCGTCAGAGGATTCTCATGATTTACCCGACGAAGCCGAGCGTTTTGTATCGGATTTGAACGGAAAAGGTCGCATTTAACCCTTAAACACGCTGGAATCCGGCAAGAAAACCTGCTAACTCATCAGTTGGTCGGGCCTGTAGCTCAGTTGGTTAGAGCTGGGTGCTCATAACGCCTAGGTCGGGGGTTCAAGTCCCTCCGGGCCCACCAATTCCTATATAAGTCACTGATATATAATCATCTTTTTGTTAATAAACGGTTTTTCTTCCGCGCTGGTACACAGCGGAGCATGGAAGAGATGCCAAAAAAGCCGCAGGGATTATAGCAGAAAGGCAATGCCTGTTATCTGCGTGTCCGCATTCCTGCCGATCTTGGGAACGTTCTGGAAAAAACAGAACGCGTGATCTCCCTCGAAACCACAGACTATCAGCAGGCCCACAAGAAGATACACGGTATTCGGGCCGATGAAGTGTGCTTAAAGCACACAACTACCAAAACTGGTAGTTGCAGTCTTGCATCAGATGAACTTCAATTCCTCTGGTATGGGGGATAATTTGCGCAAAAGACGGAACCTAAATGTTACGCCTAGGCGGACTGATAATTTTTTCACTAAGATGAGGGTGTGCGAATCACGAAAGCCTCTTTTGCTTTCGAACCTGCTGATGGAGATAAAGTCATGAACAGCGCTACCGCAGGATTCACGAGAAAGATAGCCTGCTGTCTCACCCTGATGACGATAGTTGTATTGACCGCTGGCTGTAAGCAGCAAGCTAAAGCGGAAGATTACAAATTTATATCGGCTGAATTTCAGGATGCTCTTCATAATGTAACTATTGATTACTTCCTTGCACCTCCTAAACCGGAACCTAAGGATCTTAAACTTTTCTATTTAGAGGATAAGTATGAGGAATATAGAAATCCCAAATTGGCTGAAGCAGAAGCCGCTTATGAACATTATCCTAAACTAGGGGACAAGCTTTGTGAGCCGATTGCAAAAGCTTATGAAGAAATGCTGAAGGTTCCCCTTAAAGGCACTGAGGCAGCTTATCAATTTGACTCCGAACTGTTGAAGATTATGCGTTCTTCCGGGGCTTATGCTCTTCCTATCTCCTCCGGACGCGGCAGGGTTGATGGGATCTTTACAGTAAAGGAAGCCGAGAAATTAAAACAAGAATATTTCCAGTCTTTTGACGAAACTGAAAAATTGCCTAACGCTCCAAAATATGAGCCGGAAAATAAAATTATATTTACCGTTGCATCTAGTGATGGGGGTGATGGAAGTTATAGAAAATATATCGAATTCAAGAACGCTGTTAACCGGTATGGCATTCAAGAAATTTCCAAGTTTGATTTTAGCTTTAGGTTTGTACGAAGCTTTCTGTTTGTCTTGGGTGATACAGCTTCGCTCAATGGTGAGAGAATTTATTTTTATGTTGAGCTACCCTACAAAATTAGCGGCACCCGTCTCGGGGAGGTTGATGATCTGCAATACGTATCGGGTCCCAATCTTGGGGAACAAGTTAAATGTTACACTTATTCCAAAACAGGACTTTACTACAGCGGCATGATTCATAAAATCCGGTTTATAGACCAAGACCGGGCTGTAGCTCCCGTCTATGATCTTGAACCTTTATCCATCCCTCTTCACCCGGAATATGCCAGAGATGAAATTCGTCGCGATGATGGACAAAAAGGCTTCAGGAAAAATTACTACACGCTGGAACGATCGGAAGTATCTGAGCAATCATTGGAATGTTGGATGCTTGCTGTGGGGTTTGCATCCGGTGATATCAAGAAATGCCAAAATCCCGGATATGCCGATGAATATCTAAAAATGCTCAACTCTAATATTTGTGTTTGGAAAGATAGGGCTGTTGTCGCACCAGAAGTCACTTATCCTCTTACCGTAGATGCGGCCTTACATAGGAAAAATTACATGAGAGTGGGCCTCACTTACCTTAACCGTTGCAGTCCTGAACCCTATCAAGAA
>CAMLJM010000016.1 GCA_946480475.1 uncultured Alphaproteobacteria bacterium | reverse complement strand
ATACAGAAGCTTTGCCAGACAAAAGCACAGCTCTCAAAAGAGAGTTAGAAATCAAAGGGTTAAATCGTAACGACAAGCTCAGTCTTTGCATTACGTCAAATCGTTAATTTTTCGTTAACCCTTTCTTAAACCCGCCTGTGCATGCTCGTTACAGGGAAATAATCTTGAGTCGATAGAGCATCAAAAGATGCCAGGCTCGATCTCGTGTGGGAGAACTGCGTTTTGAGTAACTTTGTGGGGCCTGTCCGTTCGGCGACCACGTCATTCACCCGTTCAGCGCGGGTGACTGGTGGATCGTCTGTAGAAAATGCGCCACTGCGGTGGACACGCGCGAATCCTTTCGATAATCTTCCAGGATTGGTTCTTCAGAAGGCACTGTTCATGGCCGCCAAAACTGCTGCGAAGTCTCGCAAGTCTGCAACGAAATCCGCCCCCCGCTCTGGCACATCTGCCAGGTCAAAGGTTGAGATTGAAGATAAAGAAGCCCGTTTCGTCATCGACGAGAACGGTATGATTGTCCATGCGACGAAAGCATTTGCATCACTGGTAAGCCAGACGGTTGAAAAAGCACGCGGCCAATCCCTTTCCGACATGCTGGAATTTGCCGACCCTGATGACGCCCTGCGTGTGCAATCATTATTTGGCCGCGGTAGCGGCAGCTATATCGACACCATTAACGAAGGCACACACGAGGTACTGCTGCACGGCCAGGCTGAGCCTGTGCGTGCGCTATTCCGTTTTGATCGCGTGGCTTTGCCGGATGGCCGCCGTTTCCTGATAGCTGCTGAAATAGGCAAGGGCCAGAAGATTGATGGTGACAGCACCGATCCAAAATTCCACAGCCACCTGCAAACAACACTGACACGCATTCTGGGCACTGATAATGTTAACCGTAAGACTGACAAGACAGTTGATGCGGCGGCTATATTGCCAAAAACAAGCAATGAAGACCTGCGCCACTTCGTCGATATGTCGAACGATGTCATGGCCGTCAGCACGCATGACGGATATTTCGCGCGTGTAAACGGCACCTTCCGTGATGTATTGGGTTATGACGACGAAACATTGCGTGACATGACGTTCCTTGACCTTGTCTGCGCGGAAGATCGCGCTGCTGTGCGCCGTACGATTAACAGCCTGATGCAGGATGACACTGCCGAAGGTCACATTGTCGATTTTGAAGCACGCGTAGTGGCCAAGGATGGTTGCGTTCACTGGATCGAATGGCGCCAGAAACGCAGCAGTGACATGATCTATAGCGTCGGCCATGACGTCACATCGATCAAGGAACATGAAGAAGCTCTGAAATCGCAGGAGCAAATGCTGTCCGAAGCCCAATCCATCGGTCATATGGGGCATTGGCGCTGGCCGATCGGCGGTGACAATATTATCTGGTCGTCCGAAATTTATCGCATCTTCGGCGTGAAACCTGGCACATTCACACCAAGCTTGGAAACATTGACCTCACTGGTGCATAAGCGCGATATCAGCCGCGTGATGCAGGCATTCCAGCGCGCCATCATCGAACAAAAGAATTACGACATGGAATTCCGTGTTGTGCAGCCGGATGGCCAGACACGTTACATTCGTTGCGAAGGCAAATGCGAACAGGATGAAGATGGCGATGTCACAGCACTGTTCGGGATTATGCAGGATATAACAGAACGCACCCTGCATGAGCGCGACCTGTACGAAGCCAAAGATGCAGCAGAGCGTGCTTATGCCGCCAAATCGCAATTCCTGGCCAATATGAGCCATGAACTGCGCACACCCTTGAATGCGATCATCGGTTTTTCCGAGATGATGCAGCGTCAATTGCTGGGTCCCATCGGCACACCGAAATATCTCGATTACATCACCGGCATCCGGGAAAGCGGTGAACACCTGCTCGATCTGATCAGCGATATTCTCGACATGTCGAAGATCGAAGCCGGAAAGTACGAACTTGATCTTGAAGAACTGAATATCAACAAGATCATCCCGCTCGCTGTCCACATGATGGAAGGCCGCGCGCAGGAAGGCCGCATTCGCATAACAACTGAAATATCAAAAGAGAATATGCAGATCGTAGCCGACCGCCGCGCCATCATGCAAATCATCCTGAACCTGTTATCGAATGCTGTGAAGTTCACAAAACCCGGAGGTTCGGTGAAAGTGGAATGCCTGCCGCGTGAAGAATATGTGTGCATCCGTGTCACGGATACGGGTATCGGCATCCCGGCCAACAAAATCGATGTGGTGACACGCCCGTTCGAACAGGCCGCCTCTTCTTACACACGCAATCATGAGGGGACAGGTTTGGGCCTCTCGATTACCAAGGATCTGGTTGAACTGCATGGCGGCAACCTGCATATCGAATCAATAGTGGGTGTGGGCACAACGGTCACCATCCGCCTGCCTTACAACGCTTACGACCATATCAAGAAACAGAAGGCGCGCTAGGGATATTAGCCCGCACCGTTACCAGCAGTAGCGCCGGATTATCAGCGCAAACCTTATCAATTGCTTTAAGATAGCTGCTATTATTCCTTATTTCGCAAGCATGACGAATGGCTGGCAATGCCGCGGCAATGACACGTTCCCAGACAGGATCGCCTTTAATCTCTTTCATAAGATCGATGCCAAAGCCGTAATTAAATTCCGGATCTGATGGCAGCATGAGAAGGCGGGGAACAATATCATCAATAACTGTTTCTGCTGCCGCCTTCCATTCAGGCACCTTATGTGCAGCGATCATTAGATGAGCAGCTAACCTGAAATCATAATCCGGGATTCTGTTGCCGTCTTCATCAACGCCATATACGCCACCAAACTTCTTTTCCTCAAAATATGGATCGAGTGATTTTTTGAGAACCAGCGGCAGGGTGTTTGCAACATCCTGCCTGTTTCTTTTATTAATCGATAGCAAAAGTGCATTACTTTCATACATTTCTGCGTGGAAGTTTTCACTATCAATCCATTTAAGAATCTTCCCATACCCTGAATCATCCCAACCAGTCTCGTAAGCAGATAAGACATCTTTTAAGCCATTAAATGATTTGACCCAATCAAACGGATAAGGGATCCTCCGGTCAAAAACGTCCATAAACTGGAAGGCCGGAAAATGAAGTTGATAGCGCTGCGCCTTATCGTCACGGAGATATAAAAGCGGCCCCTGATCATGATACTTGCTAAAATAATTCGCCCGCGATCCCGTTCCTGCCGTACACCATTCCGTACCGCGTCCAAGAGTAATCGCCGCTGCCTCTGCATCAATCCGTATAAGACGCCAGTTAGAACCACAAGCTGCTTCTGCTGCGCGGCCCATGGCAATCTCTTGATTCTCCATCTCTTCAAGCTCTGCCACATCAAAATGAGGAAGTTTCTTGTAAGCCCATATCAAGCTCTGAAAATCACGATTAGACTGACACCGTCCAATATCCCGCTTATCCGGAGCCAATCTTTGCCTGTATTTCTTATACAGTAGCAAGTCGTTCGTAACGCGCTGCAGGTCCTCAGGCAGTAAAGGCTCTTTTTCATGCTCAAGCCAGCGCAATATGTCGGGGAGAAACTTTCCCTGCGCGGGGTCGTGCAACAATAACAATTTGAGCACAAATTTTGCCTGATCTTCAACTGAGGAATCTACAGGGAAATGGGGAACACGCGTCCACTCCCGCTTCTTATCTTCCTTCTGCTGATCGGCCAGTAATAACTTTTGCAGCCTTGCAAGCGGGTCAGCCAGAGTGGACGCCATAAAATCAGCACGCAACTTATAACGGTTTAAATCAACCTGACAGGCAGTATGTTTATCCTTGGTGTTCTGAAATAAGGACAATGCTTCCGCTGTTTCATGTAGGTCCTTGAGCGTAAGGTCGCCTTTTATGGTCCAGTTCAGAATGCGCTCAAGTGATAATTTTTTGGGCGTGGTATCAGCCACCACCAGCGCGTTGAAAATTTCTTCTGCTGTCTTGTTATTCCAGACAGGGGCAAGCTGATCCTCCACGGCCTGCAGGCGCGGAATATATTGGGCTTTGAGAAATGCAACCCGGTTGCTTTTTCGTTTGTCCGGCAACGCCGTAACTCCCTGTTTTTTGAGGAGGTTATCACACGCCCGAAAAAAGCGTCAAAAATTAGAATTTCATTAGTTATTACAAAGAGTTATTTATTCCATGCCGCCGCCGACCGCGGACTTCCAGATCATGTGGAGGCCCTTTTTCTCGGCTGCCAGGCAACCCTCGAGGCCTTCCTTAAAAGTAGGATATTGCAACTTCACATCCAGCTCTGTCTTGATGCGATCATTCTTCAAACGCTTGTTGTCAGAATAGAAGCTACGGGTGATGGGGGCAAGATCGGCTTCTTCGAAAGGAATAACAGGCGGCGGGGTCAAACCTAAAAGGTTACAGGCATATTCAATCACTTCATGGCTGGGCGCTGCCTGGTCATCCGCAAGGTTATAAGCGCGCCCCGGGTTCGGCTTGGCAATCGAAGCCATAATCGTTTGAACGATATCATCAACATGAATGCGGCTGAACGCATGACCGGGTTTATTGATACGGCGGGCAACACCGGCGCGTACACTATCAAGCGCACTGCGGCCGGGGCCATAAATACCGGCAAGGCGGAATATATGAACCGGCAAGTTATAATCGCGATAAAGGCTAAGCCATTGCTCTTCCGCCTTCATGCGGCGCGAACCCCGTTTGGAATTGGGTCGGCGTTCAGCATCTTCATCCACCCAGCCGCCTTCACGGTCGCCATAGACAGCCGTTGAAGAGAGATAACCAACCCACTCCAGCGATTCGAGACGCAATATATCTTCGGCATGCATCCGAAAGGTCGGATCGCCCTCGTCATCAGGGGGGGTAGAAATCAGGAGGTGCGTCGTACCGCGGAGGAAAAGAAGAGGATCTTCGAGAGGCTGGTCATAATCAAAAAGAAAAGCACGAATTCCGTGCTCTTTCATATGACGTCGTTTCTCGTTGTCGCGTGTTGTACCGGCCATGGCCCAACCCTGTTGCTGTAGCGCATGGCCAAGCCAGTCACAGCTGTAGCCGTAACCAAAACAGAACAGGGATTTTTTCACAGAATCCGACATGGTCAGTGACTATAGCAAATAGAAAAGGTCGGATACAAGGTCGGCAGCTTAATGAAGAAGAAATGCATTTTAAGGATTCTGTGGCGAAAAAAGCGTTTTGCGAGAACCGCATCGGAGAATACATAAAAGTATTTGAGAAGCGGAAGCGCAGAAACAGCCGATAGACGGCCACACAATAAGAATATTAGAAGTCGACGTCTTCGTAATGTTCCACGGGTGTAAATCCCGGAATACGATCGGATAAAAGCGGCTGGAAGCTGGGGCGGGATTTTACGCGTGCATACCAGTCACGGGCGGCCTGATGTTCTTCCCATGGCACATCGCCGATATAATCGATTGCCGACAAATGTGCCGCAGCCGCAATATCTGCAAGAGAGAAGTCATCACCAGCAAGCCAGTTGCGTTTTTCAGTCAGGAACCCGATATAATCGAGATGGTAGTGGATATTCGCATGACCAGCGCGGATGGAAGGTCCATGCGGTTCACCCATTTTCAGGAAACGCTTCATCAGCTTCTCGCCGACCAGGTTCTCCGTCACTTCGCGGTTGAACTTCATATCGAACCAACTGATCAAACGGCGTGTTTCCGCGCGTTGCACAGGGTCACGCCCTAACAGGCTGACTTCATCATAAACTTCTTCAAGATATTCGCAGATCACTTGGGAATTCGCGATGACAGTGCCATCCGGTTCGACGAGAACCGGCACATCGCCCGCAGGGTTAAGCGCGAGGAATTCCGTGCGGCGTTCCCACACTTTTTCAATCGTCAGCTCAAAGTCGAGTTTCTTCTCAGCCAGCACGATTCGTACCTTGCGCGAGAAAGGATGGAGCCAGAGATGAAATAATGTCCTCATGGATAAGACTCTACCCGAGGTGAAACACGAAGAACACCCCTAACCTTATTGTTTTTACTGATTTTTTGGCCCAGCAAAGGCAGATCTTACTTATTGCGCCGCCGCATCATTGCGGGTCGCAGTCACAGAAACCTTAACTTTCACTGGATTTCCAACAGCTTGGGTATCTTTCCATTCACCTTGGCCCACACCAAAATCCTGTCGGTTCAATGTCACTTCACCCACGGCCAGAGCGACATCACGTCCCGCATCATCGGTTGAGAAAGTGATAGTCAGGGGCAGATCCAGTGTCTTCTTGACGCCGCGCAGCTCCAGCTCTCCACGGGCAAGATATTGATTTTCATTCAATTTTTCAAATTTCGATACAATGTAGATCGATTCCGGAAACGATTCGAGATTAAACCAGTCAGCTCCCCGCAATGACTGATCACGATCGGCACTTTTGCTATCCAGAGTTTTCATATCAACGCGAATGGTCGCGTTGCTTTCTTCAGGCCTGCTAGCATCAAAGCGGATATCTCCCGAGAAGCCCTTAAAGGCCCCGCTGATAGGCGCCCCCTGCTGCGTAGCCTCAAAAGTAAGCGTGCTTTTGGCGGGATCGATAATCCAGACAGGCAGAACAGCTTGGGCGAATGCAGAATCTGAAACAAGAAGGAAAGCGCTGACAAAGGCAGCCGTGAGAATGCGGATCATAATGCACCTTCTTCCTTTTTATAGAGTCCCGGAATCATACGGCGTAATGTGCCGTCTTTATCAATTATGTGATGCTTCATGGCCCCCGCGAAATGCAGGCCGATGGCAGCGATCAGGGCATAGGCTGTTAATTCATGAAATTGGTTTGCCAGTTTTGCAATCTCTTCACTGGGCGGCACGATGTTCGGCAACGTGAACAAACCAAAAAAGCTGACAGGGTAATTCTTCGCCGCTGACATCGCCCAGCCGGAAAGCGGCATGCCAATAATTGCGAAATACAAAAATACATGGGTCAGTCTGGCCAGATACCTTTCCCACTTCTGATGCGTGGGCAAAGAATGAGGATGCGGATTAGTCAATTTCCAAATCAGGCGTAATACAGCCAGCGTTAGAACCACAATGCCTACGGATTTATGCAATGCATAAACCTTGAACATATCAGGTCCTTGTTTCATGTCAGTCATCAAAAGGCCAACAATCAGAAGGGCAATCACGCAAAGCGCCACTATCCAGTGGAAGCCCTGCGCAATTAAACCGTAACGCTCGCTTGTATTACGCCAGATCATGAAGAACTCTATTATTGATTAACAGGTTTATCTTCCTGGATACCTTCGACTTCCAGCGTGATCTTCACTTCATCAGCCACACCAGGAACACCATAGCTTACGCCAAAGTCACTGCGCTTGATAGATGTCGTTGCCGAGAAACCGGCAACAGTTTTGCCACTGTAGGGGTGGTTATCGGTTTTGTTGTAGACGGTCGCCAGTACAACAGGTTTCGTCACGCCATGCAGGGTCAGGTCACCTGTGATATTCGCTGTCTTTTCACCAGTCACTTCAATCTTGGTGCTTTTGAAAGTGATGGCCGGGAATTTCTCGACATCCAGGAAATCAGCAGCCTTCACATGCTCATTCCATTTTGCGTCGTTTAGTTCGAGGCTTTTGGCATCGATCGTAACTTCAACAGAGGATGTCGCAGGCGCCTGCGGATCAAAGTTGATATGGCCAGCGTAATCAACAAATTTGCCATACGAATTGGAGAAACCCAAATGGTTGACGCTAAACAGAATCTGCGTATGGGGTTTATCGAGCGTGTATTTCAAGGGGGCAGCATAAGCCGCAGAGAATGTAACACCGGCGGCCAGCGCGACACCTAAAGCCAGTGTAGATATTTTACGAATCATAGCCATGTTTCCTTTATTCATAAGATGGGACAAACTGAAATATCTGAATAAACTAGTGCGGCGCAAAAGACCGACAAGTAGTGTATCGGTTAACCCGCCAGAGGAAAGTAATATTTATAAAGGGCTACCGCACAATATGCGGTAAGACCGGCAACACCCCAGGTCAGCAAACCGTATGTCATGCGCAGGCTTTTATCCTGCAGCAACTCTTCGCGGCTACGATCTTTAAGAAGATGGCCCAATATCCACATACCCAGGCAAAATCCCGAAATAAACCCGATAATTCCTATCACGTAGACCATATCAGCCCTCCCGCATATGATGAAAATATCGTGAATAACCGGAGTCTGTCTACATGGACGCGTCGCTTATTATGCGATAGCGTAAGACATATTTTTACGGAATCACAGAGTAACACCATGCCGCTTTTTCACGTCATAATCCTGGCGATCGTACAAGGTCTTTCTGAATTTCTACCCGTCAGTTCCAGCGGTCATCTGATCCTGACACACCATCTGCTGGGGGATGGCGGTGATATGTGGGGTGATAACATGACTATGGACATAGCGGTCCATGTAGGCACCTTAATTGCGATTGTTATTTACTGCTGGAAAGACCTGATGGCCATGTTACAGGGATGCGTACGTGTTGCCACAGGTAAAGCCAAAGACAAAAAAGAAATTCGCCTTATTGGTTTCCTGATCGTAGCCTCTGTGCCCGTATTAGCCTTGGGCCTTATGTTCCACATTTTCGAACCTGCATGGGCGCGCTCTCTTCCAGTGGCAGCCTGGTCGCTGATCATCTTCGGTATCCTGCTAGGCCTCGCCGATAAGTTCATGCCTGCCGCACGCACGGTCGAAGTTATGACATGGAAAGACGCAATCATTGTAGGATTGGCCCAGATGCTGGCCTTGATACCTGGTACCAGCCGTTCCGGCATTACAATGACGGCTGCGCGCGGCCTCGGCTTTTCCCGTGTGGAAGCCGCTCGCTTCTCTTTTCTGCTTGCTGTGATCTCAGTGTCCGGTGCGGGGGCAATCGGCGTCCTTGAATTGCTGCAAAATCCTAGCTCTGCGCTGCTCTTCGATATGGCAATTGGTGCTGCCGTCTCCTGCATCGCGGCTCTTCTGGCCATGCATGTGCTTATGAAATGGCTGGTCAGCCACAGCTTCATGCCCTTTGTTATCTATCGGGTTTTATTGGGAATTTTGCTGCTGGTGTTGATGCATCAGGGCATTCTGGCCTAAAACTTGCGATTCCATAGCAAACCCCTCTAATCTGCCCGTATGAGTACATCTATAGGGAAATCACTGGTCGTTTTCGACCTCGATAATACTTTGACCAACACATTGAAGTGCTGGGCAACCGCCACCAATGAGGTGGTAAATTTAATGGGGCCAGCGTTCGGTATTGATGAACAAATATTGATCGATGCCATTCGTCGCGCCCCCAGCCAATATCGTTTTAGTGATTTCCTGGGGTTAATTGAGTGGCTGGACCGCGAACAGGTTTTGCCGCAGGCAGCATCACCGATAGATCAATACCGTAAAGATATTACCAAGCATCATCTTTGCAATGTTTGGCACCGTCATCAGAAGCAGCAAAGTTTCTTGTATCCCGAAACCATGGAATCACTGCAGACCATTAAAGCTTCAAAAGCAGCGACTGCCATCTATACAGATTCAGATGCCCCCAGCATGATTGCACGTATGTGGTTGCTGGCACGCAGTGCTGTACGTGACGGGTTGATAAAAGACGAGGAAGAATTTGCCACGCTGTTCGATCATTACTATTGCCAGCCCAGCATTCAGGATGATTACGGTTTTCTAAAGAACGCTGACCCTGATTTTATCCATATCATGAAGAAACGCATGACTATCTGGCAGGATAAAATTTACAAGCCATCCACTGACCACATGTTGATGATTATGGGCGATTTTAATGCTGAGCCTAAAAGTACATTAATGGTGGGCGATACAGCGAAGGATAGTGGTTGTGCGCGCCCGCTGGGGATTGATGTAGCCTGGTGCCGCTTTGGCGCTGATATTGACGACCAAACTATCAATACGGCAAAAAGAGTGGCTTCCCCCTTATTCCAGTATGGCCTGCAGGCAGTAACAGCCTGCTTCAATAAAAGCAACCAGCCCTCGCATACGCTGGAAAACAACCTGAGCGAATTAAATCTTCATTTCCGCTTTATACCTGGCAATCCGTTTATGGAGCAGGATCATAACGGACGAAGCTTACCTGCGTATCCCCATAACGGCGTTGATCCAGCGATACGAAGCCAGGCATTAAAACGGGTGTGGCCAGATTCTCATGTTCACATACGCAGCATGCCGATGGGGCCAGCCACCCACCTGCCGCCAGCGCCGCCAGCGCAGGCCCCAGCAAATTCATCCGGTATGGCGGATCAAGGAACACCAGTTGCGCTGGCAAAGCCGCAGCCGGTTTAGCACCCAGCTGCGTGACGTTTTTCTGCATAAATACACATTGCTCGGTAATCTTCATCGCCGAGGCGTTACCCTTGATAAACTGCATGTGGGCATGCTCTTTTTCGATAAAGGTTGCATGCACGGCGCCGCGCGAGAGTGCTTCCAGGCCTAAGGCCCCGCTGCCAGAAAACCCATCAATTACGACAGCATCAACCGGAAGGTTATAGGCCTTCAGGATATTGAACATAGCCTGACGCACTTTGTCGGTTGTCGGGCGTACCGCAACGCCTGCCGGTACTTTCAATATACGCCCGCGATGCGCGCCTGCTGTAATTCTCATATTTTAATCCTCAAGCACGACTCTTAAAGAAATCGGCAAATTCACGTTGCAGCGCCGCGGATGTCAGTTCGCGCACTTCGCCTTCTTCCATATCATCCAGCGCAAACGGGCCATATGAAACACGGATCAGACGGTTCACCTGCATGCCTATGGCCCGCGTGACATTTCTGATCTCACGGTTCTTGCCTTCGGTAAGCTTCATCGTCATCCACGTGTTATCACCGCGCCCGCGGTCGATCTGCACATCGATAGGACCATAGTGGACGCCTTCATATGAAATGCCCTGAGCCAGAGCCACAAGGTCATCCTCTGTGGGCTTACCATAGGCGCGCACACGATAAGTACGCACCCAGCCTGTCGAAGGCAATTCCAGATAGCGTGAAAGTTCACCGTCATTGGTGAGAAGCAAAAGGCCTTCGGTATTTAAGTCCAGTCGCCCCACGGAGATCACACGCGGCATATCCGGTGGCAAGTTATCAAACACCGTAGGGCGCCCCTGCGGGTCATGCGCTGTCGTGACAAGGCCTGCCGGTTTATAATAAAGGAAAAGCCGTGTGCTCTCAGGCTTGGGTATCGAACGGCCATCAACACGAATATCATCAGAAAAACTGGCGAGAAAGGCAGGTGTTTCCAGAACCTGACCATTGACCTTAACCCGGCCCTCCGCGATCAGACGTTCGGCATCACGGCGGGAGCAAACCCCCGCACGGGCAATAATCTTGGCAATACGTTCTTTTTCCTCGGTCATGGCGTTGTTGTAACACAGTTTTCACGTTAAAAAGAAGTATGACGCTTTCTGATGAACAATATATGGCTTTGGCCCTCGAGGAAGCCCGCAAAGCCGCAAACCGGGGCGAGGTCCCTATCGGTGCCGTGCTGGTACAAAGTCAAACCGGCGACGTCATAACAGGAGGCAATAATACCATCCTGAAATCAGACCCTACTGCCCATGCCGAGATAGAAGTCATCCGTGCAGGTTGCCAAACGACAGGAACTCAACGCATTCCTGAATATGATTTGTACGTTACACTGGAACCCTGCGCCATGTGTGCAGCGGCTGTCAGCTTCGCCCGCGTACGTCGTCTGGTATTTGGGGCGATTGATCCGAAAGGTGGCGGTGTCCTGCATGGCGGAAAATTTTATGACCAAGCTACCTGCCATCATAAGCCGGAAGTCATCTATCTGCCTGTCGAAGAATGCGGACAGATACTGAAAGATTTCTTTTTAAGCCGTAGGGGTAGGTAAGATGGCACGCCGTAAACCAAAACTGCGTATCGGCGTGATTACAGACATTCATTATGGCCTCGACACGGGTGGGAAACTGGGAACCAAAGGTCCGCAACTAATGCGTGCTTTTGAAGCCGCTGTCGCCGGGAAACAACCTGATTTTATTGTTGATATGGGTGACAAGGTATCGAGCCGTAATGCTGAAAGCGACAGGTATCACATGGAAACGCTGATGCAGCATTTTAACCGCATGGCCAAACCAGTCTATCATATCGCTGGAAATCACGACATCCACTTCCTGAGTCGTGAAGACAATCTGCACATTACGGGAAAATCAGCTGAATCGCACAGCATCAATGAAGGGAATTACCATTTCGTATTCTGGAATCCGCATGTCACCAAGGATGGTATGGGTTTACGCGTGACACAGAATGACCTCGACTGGCTACAGAACGACCTGCAACAAAACCCGCTGCCGACCATTGTTTTCTCTCATGCGCCGCTATATCAGGAAACTAATCCCGAACCGCATCCACAAGGAAAAGTCTCCATTCGTTTCCATCACGCCGAGTCAGAAAAAATCAGGGAAATACTGGAAAATTCAGGCCAAGTGCGATTGTGCATGAACGGACATTTGCACCGCAATCACCACGAAGAAATCAATGGCATTCATTACATTGCGCAGCAATCATTAGTACAAGTTTATAAAAAGAAGAACCGCGTGCCCGCGCGCGCCTGGTCATGGCTGGAAATAGACGATGATGAAATCACGGTGAGGCTGTGGGGCAAAGTCAGGAAAGATTACACGGTGCCTTTAGCTGCGTAAGCAATGGCATCCTTGACCGGCAAAGGTTTGCTGAAGAAATATCCTTGCCCCATGGAACAACCCAGATTGCAGAGCGTTTCAATATCCGGCTCCTGTTCGATGCCTTCAGCAATCGTGCCCAAATGGAATGTCTTGGCCAGACCGATAATCGCGCTCACAATATCCATGCTTTTCTCATTATCATGAAGGCGGGAAACGAATGAACGGTCTATCTTGATTGAATCAATCGTGAATCGGTGCAGATATCCCAGCGAAGAATAGCCTGTACCAAAATCATCAAGGGCGATTGTGAATCCACAATCTTTAAGGCCCTGCAGAACATCAGCCGCATGCACAGGATCGTCAATCAGCGCGCTCTCTGTAATCTCCAGTTTCAGACGCTTCGGATCAGCTTTATATCGTGCCACCACATCGCATATGGATTGCACAATATTCTGCGTATTGAAATTGATGCCTGACATGTTGACGCTGATGAATACATCCTGGCGGCCAATCTCGTCCAGGAGCGGTAATATCTCGCAAGCCTTCTCCAGCATCAATCTGTCCAGTTGCTGCACCACGTTTGTGTGTTCGGCAGCGGGAATGAACTGATCGGGGAACACCAACCCTTTTTCTGGATGCTGCCAGCGTATCAGGGCCTCAAATCCGATTGTTTCTCGTGTCTTCAAATTGATGATGGGCTGCAAATAAGGAATGAACTCGCGGCGTTCCAGCCCCTTGCGCAATTCCTGCTCCAGTTTCAACTCACGCAGGGCATTCTCTTTCTGAATGCCGATATCATGGATTTTAAGGGAGCTTTCTACGATGTGGCGATGCCTGGTCAGTTTATTAATGAAGGCGCCACCTTCTTTGCCTTGCCTTAATGATTCTGGCAGGTGAATACGCGTCAGGCGATACCGCTCAATTAAAAGACTGATCAGTAATGTGACGATAGGGTCCAGCCCTTGTAACCTGTTCTGCAAGGCATCGCGCGGGATAATGAATATCTCACATTCTGAATCGGTAATCGCTGTCGCTGTGCGTGGCGTATCGTCGACTAGAGCCATCTCACCGAATATTTCACCCTCGCCTATATGGCAGAGGAACTTATCTTCGCCCCCCTCATCATTGCCAAAGATACTCACCGACCCGCTATCAATCAGGTAAGCGCATTGGCGCATTTCACCCTTGCGAAACAAAACAGTATCTTTGGGAAAGACGTAGCGTTGAATAAGGCCCGCACTCTGATGTGCCAGTAGCGAATCATGGGCATCACTAAGGCGAGCCCTGGTTTTCAAGTTTGGTTGCGGTTCGGAAGGCGTCATAGAATAAATCCGAGTTGGTGACAGGTGAGCAAACATTGTTTGTGTTCGGCAAAGAACATGAGGCGCAAGCGTATAAAGAGTACGTAAGCCGAAATGTGAGGCTGCCCGAACACGAAAAAGGGAAGCTCGCCCTCATCATGCGCCGAAATCCTTAACAGATCATGGATTTTTATCCTGTGATCTTTTTTCCAGAAGAAGGGATTTTCTCTGCCGCCACAGCGCGCCAGCCAATATCCCGGCGACAGAACCCGCCCGGCCAGTCAATACGGTCAACAGCCTCATAAGCCGCCGCTTGTGCGTCGGATACGGTTTCGCCCAAGGCACAGACACCCAGCACACGGCCGCCCTTGGCTATAATATTTCCAGAACTATCCTTGCCGGTTCCCGCATGGAAAACCTTGGTTTCCGGCTCCCGGTCCGCCAGATTGATGCCCTTGATCACGGTATCTTTCAGGACCGCCCCCGGATAACCCTTGGCCGCCATCACGACACAGAGTGCGGTCTCTGATCGCCAGCTGAAATTATCTTCGGCACCCGGCAATTTGCCCCAAGCCGCACAATCCAGCAGCTCGAGCAGATCGCCATCAAACCGCAACATCAGGGTCTGGCATTCCGGATCGCCAAAGCGTGTATTGAATTCCAGCAAGATCGGCTCGCCCTTTACCAGCATGATACCAGCAAAGAAGATACCTTTGAACGGACAGCCTTCAGCCGTCATCGCCTTCATCGTGGGAATGATGATGCGTTGCTCGATTTTAAGACCGAGTTCCTCATTCATCATATGGGCAGGAGAATAAGCGCCCATGCCGCCTGTGTTCGGTCCTGTATCGCCATCACCCACGCGTTTATGATCCTGAGCCGAAGTCAAAGGTAGTACATGCCTGCCATCGGCAATCGCAAAGAAGCTTAACTCTTCACCATCGAGAAATTCTTCAACAACGATCTCGGCCCCCGCATTGCCAAAGCTATTGCCAGACAACATATCACGTGCGGCATCTTCCGCTTCCGCCAGTGTCATCGCCACGACAACGCCCTTACCGGCAGCAAGACCATCAGCCTTCACAACAATCGGCGCACCCTTCGCACGGATGAAAGCCAGCGCCTTATCAACATCGGTAAAACGACCATAAGCCGCTGTCGGGATATTGTATCTCGCACAAAGGTCTTTCATAAAAGCTTTGGAGCCTTCCAGGCGTGCTGCCGATTTTGTCGGACCAAAGGCACGTATGCCGCGTGAATCAAGTTCATCGACCAGCCCCAGCACCAAAGGCACCTCAGGTCCGATAACGACAAGATCGATGCTTTTCCGTACGGCGAAGGTGGCCAGGCCATCGACATCATCAACCTGAATATCCACGCATTCAGCACATTCAGCGATACCAGGGTTACCAGGAGCACAATAAAGCACGTCACACCGTTCCGATTGCGCCAATTGCCAGGCCAGTGCATGTTCGCGCCCGCCGCCGCCCACAAGAAGAACTTTCATGTCTGATCCCTTAAAAAATTAATCCTGCAGAGCACTCTACAGGATTAATGCAAATACTTAAACGGTGCTAACATTAGGCATCGCTAAAGTCGGAAACCAGAACTTCCCGTTTACCGACATGGTTGGCGGGACCCACAATTCCCTGACGTTCCATTTCTTCGATGATACGCGCAGCGCGGTTGTAACCGATATTCAGGCAGCGCTGAATAAAGCTGGTCGAGGCTTTCTTGTGCTTGGCCACAACAGCAATCGCTTCATCCCATAGTTCGTCAACTTCGCTGCCGTCTCCACCTTCGCCGCCAAACAGGGCATTCATAACTTCGCTTTCCCCACCGAAGCCGCCCTCGGTGATATCGTCGATATAAGCAGGCTGCCCCTGTTTCTTGAGGAAGGTCACAACGCTTTCGACTTCTTCATCGGATACGAAAGGTCCATGAACACGGCTGACACGGCCACCGGATGCCATGTAAAGCATGTCACCCATACCCAGCAATTGCTCTGCACCCGCTTCACCCAGAATGGTGCGGCTATCGATCTTGGATGTCACCTGGAAGGAAATACGGGTCGGGAAGTTTGCCTTGATTACACCAGTGATAACATCAACGGACGGACGCTGTGTCGCCATGATCAGGTGAATGCCTGCGGCACGCGCTTTCTGCGCGATACGCTGGACAGCGTTCTCAACATCTTTGCCGGCAACTAGCATCAGGTCAGCAAATTCATCAACCACGACAACGATGAACGGCAGTTCCGTCATATCCATCGGCTGGTCTTCGTAAACGGGCTTGCCTGTCTCGCCATCGAAACCGGTTTGCACCTTGCGCATCAGGGTCTCGCCCTTCTTACGGGCTTCGGCCAGACGCACATTGTAACCTTCGATGTTACGCACACCAAGCTTCGACATAGCGCGGTAACGCTCTTCCATCTCGTTCACGACCCACTTGAGCGCAACCACGGCCTTGCCAGGCTCGGTCACAACCGGGGAAAGCAGATGGGGAATATCATCATAAACAGAAAGTTCGATCATCTTGGGATCGATCATGATGAAGCGGCATTTTTCAGGCGGCAGACGATAAAGCAGCGACAGGATCATCGTGTTAATCGCCACGGATTTACCGGAGCCTGTTGTACCCGCCACCAGCAAGTGTGGCATGCGTGCAAGGTCGGCAACGATAGGCTGGCCACCGATGTCTTTACCCAGAATCAGCGGCAGGTTTGCAGATGTCTCGATCACTTCATCCGTTTCCAGCAGCTGACGCAGCCATACGGTCTGGCGGCGCTGGTTTGGCAATTCGATACCGATCACATTGCGCCCTGGAATAACAGCAGAGCGCACAGATATAGCCGCCATGCTGCGTGCGATATCGTCGGACAAACCAATCACGCGCGATGTTTTCACGCCAGGTGCTGGCTCCAGTTCGTAGAGCGTGACAACGGGGCCTGGATGAATGCTGACAATTTCGCCTTCGACGTTAAAATCGTTGAGAACATTCTGCAGCATCTCGGCATTCTTGCGCAGGCCGCTCTGATCGGTTTCTGCACGGGAGTCAACAGTCGGCGGCTCGGTCAACAGATCCAATGTCGGCAGTTCCCATTCGCCATCATTATCAAGAGACAGGCTAAGCTGACGCGTCTTGGTTTTTGCCTTTTGTTTCTTAGGCGGCACGACTTTGGCTTTCGCCTTCACAGCCCTTAAAGAACGGCGATCTGTTTCTTCCTCTTCCTCCTGCTCTTCTTCCCCTGAATCCTCTTCCTCATATTCCTCTTCGTCTTCCTCTGCTTCCTCATCATCGGAAGAAACAACAGGTGCGCGGCGCTGACGCGGCGCCGGCTTGCGCAGTGATTGCTTTACAGGGCGATAATCCTGATCGTTGTAATGGCTGACCCAATCGCGGAAGGAAGAAATCATCTGCACTATCCATTGTGTCACAGCGCAGACAGCACCCCATATCATGCCGATAAAACCGAACAACTCGTCACGAGTCACAGCGCAGGCGTACATAAGCGCTGCAGAACCTATGACCGCCATCACAGATGCTGTTACAACATGGACAGAGGCACCCAGCAAAGGATTGAGGATACCCGCTATGGCATTCAGGATCAGAACGCCGCCGCTGCCGCCCATCCATGGACTTAGAAGCCAATCACCGGCAGGGATGCGTGCGAACGCCGCCGCCATACAAATGCTGGCAAACAGGAGCGCCGCAATACGCGCCCACACAGGACCGATTTCATCGCGACGCCAGAAGCGAATGCCCCACGCGCTTAAGGTAACACCAAATACCAAACCACCCAGGCCGATAGTTTGCATCAGAAGATCGGCGACATAGGCCCCCGGCAATCCCATGATGTTATGAATGCCGGTAAAACTCTCATCCCGGGCCGTATTCCACGAAGGATCCGTATGGTTATAGGTCGCCAGGGCCAGCATCAACGCAAGGCCGATCAGACCCAGCGCCAACGCCACGCCATCCACCATCCGGCGAGCCATGAAAACCTGGAGGCTTTCCGGCAGGAAGGGAGTTGATTGTTTTTTGCGCTTGTTGCGTACGGTCGCAGAATAACGGGCCATGGCGATGGTAATCCTGAAGAGAAGAACAGTCAGAAAACAGATGAAAAGCCGGAATCGGCTCTCAGGGATTGATAGGGAAATTGTACTGTTGATGCCCATGAATGACAAGGATATCCACAGGCTTGCTGGCGAAGTCGTCCCGCGAAAAGGAACCCCTACAGAGATTTTATGTGAAGAATACAGAGCAAATGCAGCATTTTAACGATTTGTTAATGATTTTGGCATTTCCTTAAAGTCACGAGGATTCTCCACCGCCTTGATTCGCTTATTTTCAGAAAAGGCAGCCCGGAGGAATATCCCGATACTGCGTAAATCGAAGAAACATGCTGCCCTTCAGGGGCCGCTATAGGGAGATTCGCGTATGCCACATACAGGCGCACAAAAGAAACCGGGAACCAATCACTCAGAATCATGGGCACGTCACGAATGTCCGCCGCTGACCCATATCGAATACAATATTTATTCCTACAGCAACGACGACAGCCCCCGCGCCTGCTGGCAAAAATGCGGCAGCGCCGACCATGCAGAGTCAGCCATTCATCATGCCGAAGAGCTGTACAACAGCGGCCGATTCAAAAAGGTCGAGGTAAAGCAGAAATATTACGATCTGCGCACTCAGCGCAATATCGATGAAACCTGGCGCGTTTTTGAAAAAGGAAGCCACCGCACCAGCCCATCAACCTGGATACTGGGGTTTGCTGTGGCAAGCGCGATTATAGCCTTTGCCATCGCCTATGCGATGGCTGCCGCGTAAAAAAAGGGGATGAGACGCCTGACCTAAGCGTTTGGATCTTCAAGTTCACCAGTCGGATTGACTTCTACCAAGGCGGCGACTTGCTCGAACACATCGGCATTTTCCGCCATTTGATCGCGCAGGGCTTCGTTCTGCTCACCGACAGCGCGGAAGAAGACCGCAGCATCACGCAAAAGGCGCGCAGCAATTTCAGCATGTGAGGGCATGGTAGTCTCCTTCTTCTTTCTTAAACCTGATACCAGCATTACAGGGTTTTGGCTGTCATGGCTAGTTCTTCTGATTTTTCCTGAATTCATGGGCCTTATAGGTACCCAGCAACTTATATTCCTCAGCGAAGAAGCCTAGTTCTTTTAACGCCAGTTGCATCAGGCGCTCATCAGGATGCCCCTCAACTTCGCAATAAAACTGCGCCGCCTGGAACAATTCGTCTACATAGGACTCGATTTTCACAATATTCAGGCCATTCGTAGCAAAACCGCCCATCGCCTTATAGAGTGCTGCCGGAATATTGCGGACACGGAAAATCAGGCTGGTCACCACATGAGCCGCCGGATCATAAGACGGCACATCATGCGAAGGGGAAAATAGAAGGAAGCGCGTCGTATTAGCATCGCTGTCCTGCACATTATCTTCAATGATATCCAGTCCATAGATGCTGGCTGCCAGTGTCGGTGCCAACGCTGCCGTATCTTTCTTGTTCCATTCGGCAACATCAGCCGCAGCACCCGCCGTATCGGCATGGATATGCGTCTGCAGGCCCAGGCGCTTTACAATATTACGGCACTGGGGAAAGGCATGGACATGACTGTAAACATGCTTCAGGTCTGAAGCCTGAGCACCCTTGACCGCCATCAGCGCAAAACGTATCGGCATGAAATATTCAGCCGTTATCGAAAGTCCGCTTTTGGGTATCAGGTGGTGAACATCCGCCACGCGGCCTGCCAAATTATTATCAACCGGGATAACAGCCAAATCGGCCTTACCCTCCTGCACCGCCCGGAAAGCTTCCTCAAAGGTCAGGCAGGGCATTGTTTCACAACCCGGAACCAGCGCCCGGCTGGCCATATCGGAGTTAGCCCCCTTAAACCCCTGAAACGAAACTTTTTTTGCAGTTTGGCCCATGAAATGCCCTCTTATGTATACGACTACTTGGCAATCGCATTTTTTAAGGGTATATGCAAGGTGTTTCGGCACGCAATCCTTGGCCGGAATTAACCGCGTAACCCCTTTCGATTTCAGGATTTTTGCCATGAACAACATGGAATTCAACAAGATCTTCGCCGCTATTCTGGTGGCCGGTATTATCGCAGCCCTGTCAGGCTTTATCGCCAGCAAGCTTGTACACCCGCACGAGTACACAGAATTCGCTTATTCGATTGAAGCGGCAGAAGAAAGCACAGGCGGCGGTGCTGCTGTCGCAATGCCGGAACCTATTTTGGCAATGATTGGGGCTGCTGACGTTGAACGCGGCAAACAAGTCGCTAAAGCCTGTGCGGCCTGCCACAACTTTGAACCAGGCGGCCCGAATGGCACAGGTCCAAACCTCGCAGGTGTTGTGAACCAGCCCAAAGCGCACCATGCAGGCTTTAATTACTCTGATGCCATGAAAGCCAAAGGCGGCAACTGGACATACTCTGAACTCAATCACTTCCTGTGGAAGCCTAAAGCTTACGTGAAGGGCACAGCGATGAACTTCATCGGCGTGAAAAAGCCAGAAGATCGTGCCGCGCTGATCGCTTACCTGCGTTCTATATCCGGCAACCCTGCGCTACCTTCACAAGGTGATATCGATGCTGAAATGGCAGAACTGGGCCCGAAAGAAGCAGCGGTAGAAGCGCCAGCTGAAGGTGCCGCACCCGCTGAGGCGGCAGCCCCTGCTCCTAGCGAAGCAGCACCGCACTAAGAACAAATGAGATGAAATAAAAACCGGGACATTGTTCCCGGTTTTTTTATGATCCCCATTTTAAGCGCTCGAATTTTCATCCTGCGCCAGACATTCAAGGCGAGAAGCACGGAACCAACATAGGTACGTGAGCACGACGAGACCGCAGAATAACGCCACGCAGGATGAAAAGGCGAATGCTTATGCCTTCTTCTCCCAGCCTTTATCCGTCTGCTGCCAATATGTAACCTCATAGCCCGCGTCTTTATAGGCCTTCCACCGCGCCCTTGCCGCGTTGACTTCATCATCTAAGCGGCCATCGATCATATCGCAGCAAAGTTTAAAGTCTGCAAGGTTTGGCGGCAGGTCATTGGCAGCCCCGCGCACAGTTACAAGAACATCGGCCTGATTGGGATTCTCATCTTTGTCGGTAAGCCATACAGGCTGTAACGGGGCATGCCCGTCTTTCGCCGACCCATGCGGCAGGAACGAGTCCGGATTATAAACCCACAGATGTTCGTTCATCTGTTCGACCATGCCCTTATCCGCAAAACTTACGACGATGCGACGGCCACCCGACAGCGCCTTGCCCAGAATACCGGGCAGAACCTGTGCCAGCGATGAATGCTGCGCGTGATAAAAACGGATTTCGGTCATGGATTAGTTCTAGCGGAATAAAAAAAAGCCCGCAAGACGCGGGCTTTTCTTAAATTCTAAGAATTAAGCGACTTTTGCACGAGATACATATTCATCTGTGCGTGTATCGATTTCGATTTTCTCGCCGATTTCGATGAAGGCGGGAACAGCGATTTCATGACCTGTGTTCAGGCGCGCCGGTTTCATGACCTTACCTGATGTATCGCCTTTTACCGCCGGCTCTGTGTAAACCACTTCGCGCACGACTTTCACAGGGATCTCGATAGACAAGGGCTTGCCTTCGTACATAACGATTTCGCAAGGCATTTCTTCTTCGAGGTACTTCAGTGCATCTTCCATGAAATCCTTGGAGATTTCGAACTGGTTATATTCTTCATCCATGAATACGTAGTTGTCGCCGTCGTTGTAGGAGTATTTCACTTCCTTACGCTCGAGCACGACATCGTCGAATTTCTCGTCTGTTTTGTAAACGCCTTCAGACGGTGAACCTGTTTTCAGGTTACGGAATTTGAATTTCATGACCGATGCGTTACGGCCTGATTTGCTGAATTCAGACTTTGTGATCAACAGCAGGTTGCCGTTCATGGTCACAACATTGCCTGAGCGCAGTTCTTGAGCAAACTTCATAATAAATTATCCTCGGTTTTTCATTTGTTCTCGGACGAAAGTTACAAGCCGGGTCGCCAAATCGTCCTGAGCAGCCTGCTCCAGGCTGCGTTGACGGGCATGCTCCGTAATCCGGGGGAGGCACGCTAAAAGGCGTTCGGCAGGAAAATGTTCATCCCAACGGCCCCCTTCATTCCACATTATGCTGAAAAAGTCCAGTATTTCGCGGCATTCAGGGTCTAAACCACCCCAGAAATGGTCATGAAACGCCTTAAGTTTAGGCATATGGGCGGCCTGTTCTTGTTTATATATGTCCCAGATCAGTGGGTTTCCAGCCCAGACCGCCCGCACCAGGGAATCCTCGCCACGCACGAAATTAAGATCACAGGACCACAGCAAGCGGTCGTAATCATCCTGAGTCAGGAATGTAAGATTATGGAAATATAAATTACCCTTCTGTACGATTGTACCGGGTTCTGGCTTTTGCCCGGTAAACCGCGTAAGGGGATCCATTGCAACCCCCGCCGGTATCATAAACCGGATAGGACATCCTGTAGCCTGTAAGTTTGCCAGCAATTTCTCAACCGGACTTATGGCATAACAAAACATGCTGACATCGATAAATTCTGGGTCACAGGGCGGCAGCCCCACATCAGCACGCCATTTATCCTGTGCCGCCCGATCGTTCTGAAACGCCAGGCGCTGCTCTATCAAGCCCTTTTCACGGGTAAGCCCGCCCGATTTTTCACTGAAACCGATAAAGAATAACGTCTTGTTGATACCCCACTGCGGATGCAAAGACACAATCGCATGGTGCGTATCAATCCAGGGTTCGGCACTCATATATTCAAGATCAATCCATACAGGCGTTTTTTCGGCCTGCGCCATAAGGGTCACGACCTTTTCCGGTAGCGTGCAGGCCAATGCCTCGATCACAACATCCCCACAACCCGTATAACGCTCGGCAATCACAGCATTATCCCAGCGGAAAACTTCGACATTCTCGACATGCTGGACATCACGCGTCTTATCCAGCATCGGTTCGATTTTTGAGAAGGCGCTGAAATCATCGACAAACAGGCGCACGTAACAACCCTGATCCCGCGCCAGCACCTTGCAGAAGCGCCAGCAGACACCTATGTCACCGAGATTATCGACAACATGGCAGAAAATATCGATCTTGAGCGGGGCCTGGTTCATAGCAGAATGATATAAATCAGCGTAACCGGAAAGCCAATGTTTTTAGGACCCTGAAAGCTTCAGGGCGCCTTAACAGCGTTCTGCTTTATAAACTTTTCCAGCGTCACACCGTCGACATAAAGCTGGTGTGGTGCAAGAGCACCCTGTGCATCCGGCATTAGGCCCATTTCAAATTTATGCCGACCCTCCACGAAAAGCTCCTGAATATAGTGAGCCTGCTCAGACGGGAGCGGGAAACGTCGTGCATTACGATAAGGTTGGTAATCATCACCCAGACGAGCAACCTTCAAAGATGCCTTGCATTGTGCGTCTGCTGTCGGCACGTCCCCGGGACAGATAACCACAGCTTGTAGTGGTGGCGTCGTATCCCTGAAACATATGCAAGCATATGCCGAATGTGCCTCTCTTATCATATCGGAATGCCATTGGTAGCGGAAGTTCAACACATCCGTTTTAGATGAGCGATCAACCGCCTCCGGCAAAATGGCGACGCGATATTCCGGCGGCGGCAACAAATACCAACAGACACCGGCACCTAATATCAGAAGCAGAAGAACAGCTATAATTACAGGGGCATATGTCTTCTTTTCAGCCATCTTTAAGACTCGTAATGATCAGCAATCAACTGATTTAGAACACGCACGCCGAATCCGGTAGCATGCTTGGGCGCTGTCGCTGTATCGCGGCTAACCCAGGCCGTACCTGCAATATCCATGTGCGCCCAAACGCGTCTATCGTCGATAAAATGCGCCAGAAACCCGGCAGCCGAGCATGCGCCGCCATAACGGCCCATGGTGCTTAAGTTCTGCACATCGGTAATGCTGCCCTTCATACTGTTCTTGAAAGCATCATCGAGCGGCATGCGCCAAAGTTTCTCACCCGTAATCTTGCTGGCAGCCTCCATCTGTGACCACAACTTGTCGTCATTGACGAAAGCGCCGCAATATTCGTGGCCCAGGGCAATCATGATCGCACCTGTCAACGTGGCCAGGTCAATCACGAATTTGGGATCATGTTTTTTCTGGATATATGTCAGCGCATCGGCCAGCACCAGACGTCCTTCGGCATCCGTGTTCAGCACCTCAATGGTTTTACCGGCAAGTGAACCGATCACATCTGATGGACGATACGAACGATCTGAAGGCATATTTTCAGCAAGACCGATAATGCCAACGGCGTTGACCCTGGCCTTACGCAGCGCGAGTGCGCGAAACAATCCGACAACTGCGGCAGCCCCACCCATATCCATCTTCATATCGGCCATGCCGTCAGATGGCTTCAGGTTGATACCGCCCGTATCAAAGGTTACACCCTTACCGACAAAGGCGACGGGTTTCGTCGTTGTGCTCTTGGTACCATTCCAATGCAAGATGACAACCCGTGGCGGACGTATCGAGCCCATCCCCACAGCCAGGTGAGCCTTAAAGCCCAGCTGAGTCATTTTCTTTTCATCCAGCACCTCAATTTTGATACCGAGCGGCGATAGTTCAGACTTTACGCGATGGGCGAAGCTGGCAGGATAAAGCAGATTTGGTGGCTCGTTTACAAGGTCACGCGCGAAGTGGACGCCATCAGCCACAGCTTTCTCATCCTTGAAGAGTGCGGCAGCCTTGGTCGCTGCATCCAGGACGAATTCAATTTTCAAAGCCTTGGGAGCCTTATCATCTTTAGCCTTGCTTTTGTATTTATCAAAGCTGTAAGCACGCAGGACAAATCCCGCCGCAAAAGCACTGGCGGCCTGATCCGGACTCACGGCCTTAAAGGCTTTGAAGCCATCAGCTATGAATTGCACCGCCTCAAATTGCATACCTGTAAAGGCAGCGCTGAAGCGGCCCCCCATCGCCGTAATTTCCTCAATCCCCAGTTTCTCAGGCTTCCCCATACCCAGCAGGATAACCCGGTCAAATGGGAATTTCTGTGGTCCCGGCACGGCAGCAATCTGCCCGGTTTTACCCGTAAAGTTCGGGCTTGTCTTAATAAAATGGCTGATAGTCCCCTTGGTTTCCTTATCCAAAGCCATACCTTTGTCGGTCAGCTTGCCACCATCGCCCACCAGAATGACGGCAGTTTTGGTTTTCAGTTTGGGTGTTTTGGAAAAACTGACGGTTGTTTGCATGAAAAGGCATCCTTCGAAGGAAAAACAGGAGAGAATCTGGCATTTAAGCCTCTGACAATATACGATGGGCAGCCCTCAAAAACCAGAGGCACTTAAGGAAACATGGTCGTCAACAGTTACATATTCAAAAATCTGTTTCTTGCCACCGGCTTTATCGCCGTGACGCTGGCGGCTGTCATTTTTCTCACCCAGTCACTTCGATTTCTCGAACTGGTGATTAATTCAGGGGCATCCAGCGGCGCCTTCTGGCTGCTGACCTTGATGGCGCTGCCGCGTTTCTTTGAAATCATTCTTCCTATCGCCCTGATGGCAGGAATCATCTTCGTCTATAACCGCATGACGGCCGACAGCGAAATGGTAGTCATGAAAAGCGTGGGTATATCACCGCTTCAGCAGGCACGCCCGGCCCTGCTTCTGGCAGCTATCATTACGCTGATTCTGCTGGCGATGACAACCTGGATAGCGCCAAAATCACTGGCAGGCATGCAGGAACTGCGGCAGGTGATCAAAGCGCAATATTCAGTGATGCTATTCCGCGAAGGTGTCTTTAACGCTGTCATGCCGGGCCTGACCGTTTTTGTGCGCGCGCGGGATAGTAACGGCGAACTGCGCGGCCTGATGATACATGATACACGTGACCCTGCCGCAGGTCCTGTCACCATTCTTGCCAAGCGGGGCACATTGGTGGCCACACCGACAGGGCAGCAAGTGATTGTCTTTGACGGTACCCGGCAATCATTGAACAAAAAGAATGGCGCACTCAACCGCCTGAATTTTGAACGTTATATGATCGATATGCCGGAATCAGGCCCCGTGCGCCAGCGCTGGCGGGAACCTGATGAACGCACATTGTGGGAATTATTGCACCCGGCAACTGATGATACGCGGGCCACAGAAAGCCGTGATGAATTCACACTGGAAATTCACCGCCGTATAATCAGCCCCCTGCTGGCCCCTTGCTTTGCCGTAATCGCCCTGTGCGCCTTATTGCTGGGCGCACTGGAACGTCGCGGCCTCACACGCCGGATTATACTGGCCGTCAGTTTATGCATCGTTATCCAGGGATTATATCTGGGGGCTTTCAGCCTCGCCCGTTCCCATCCCCTGGGAGGCCTGATTCTGATGTATGTGCTGACATTTGCCCCCTTACTGGTGGGTTTGCGCTGGCTGGTTTGTGGTCAGGCACGCTGGCATCAACTTAAATTCTGGTGCTCCTCGACAGAACCGAAACAAGAGCCGCCGCAGGAGAGTGCCATATGAAATTCTCCGCCACCCTTAATCGTTACATGGCTACGCATTACACGCGTAACCTCGCCTTGGGCCTGCTGATCCTGCTTGGGATCGTTTATTTATTTGATACGGTTGAATTGCTGCGCCGCGCCTCCAAGCGCGAAGAAGTGCCGTTTGGCCTGATACTGGAGATGGGACTGCTGAAACTGCCCGAGGTGGGCCAGATCATGTTCCCCTTCGCTGTACTGTTCAGTGCTATTTTTACGTTCTGGCAGATGACCAAACGTTACGAATTGATCATCGTGCGTGCAGCAGGATTGTCCGTATGGCAGTTCCTGACGCCTGTTATGGGTGTCGCGGTAGGCGCAGGTATTTTGATGACCACGTTGATCAATCCTGTCGGATCATTACTACTGGGGCGCTTTGATCAGTTGGAAGCGAACTACTTAAGCACCGAAACCCAGCAGATTACTCTTCTTGAGGAGGGCTTGTGGCTACGGCAGGAATCAGAGAACGGCCATGTCATCCTGCATGCGGGCAAAGTCCAGCTGCCGGAATGGGAGTTACGTGATGTCATGGCCCTGTTCTACGGCCCTGCCGATAATTTTGAGCGCCGGCTGGATGCGGGCAGCGCCAAGCTCGAAGACGGCCAATGGCTCTTCCATAACACCATCAGTAATGAGGTCGGCCAGCCGGTCGCCCAGAAAATACCGCTCGTGGCCCTGCCGACGACCCTGACCAGCACCGAGATCGAAGAAAGCTTCTCTGACCCCCAAGCCATGTCATTCTGGAAATTGCCTGCCTTTATTCGCACTATGGACTCTACGGGCTTCGATTCAGCCCGCCTGAAGGTCCATTTCCAAAGCCTCCTGGCCCAACCTCTCCTTTATGCTGCTATGATCCTTTTAGCAGCATCCGTATCCCTGCGTCCCCCTCGTTTCAGGGGCGCCTTCGCGCTGGCAGCCCTCGGGGTTCTGATTGGATTTGTCGTATTCTTCCTTTCGAGCTTCCTGCAGGCCATGGGCTCAACCCATCAGATCCCCGTTATTCTGGCTGCCTGGGCACCCGCTGCCGTCAGTTTCCTGCTGGGATTGGCCGTCATGCTCAATCTTGAGGATGGGTAAAAATATTCTTGCGCATCCCTGTTGACCCACGCTTGCTGGCATCGCAATATATGCGCCGGTTAATGCCTGATTATCATTGATTCTCAGATTGTTGCCCTTAATGACGCGTTAATTAAAATATTAACCAAGTTGTAAAACAAACCTGATTAACTCAGGTATAGGAAATGGGCTTTTTCAACCCTTACCAAGGGTAATTTCGGGGACAGTATTGAAATGAATACACAGAAAACAAAATTCTCCAGAGTGTGCATGGCTGCCGTAATGGCGCTCTCTTTATCGGCATGCTCGACAGCCAATACAGGCGATGATGCTGCGGAAGTTTATGATCCCATGGAAGGTTATAACCGCGCCATGTTCGCATTCAATGATGCCGTAGATACCGTCATCCTTGAACCAATCGCCATGGGTTACCGCTTTATTGCGCCACAACCGGTGCGCACAGGCGTACGCAATTTCCTGCGTAACCTGAAGAGTCCGATGCAGGTTGTAAACCAGACGCTGCAAGGCGACCTGAGCGGTGCCGGTTCTGATGTAGCGCGCTTCGCCCTGAATTCGACAGCCGGTATTCTCGGGCTGATCGATATAGGCGCTATGGTAGGCCTGCCTTACGAGCAGGAAGATTTTGGCCAGACACTGGGTGTTTGGGGTATTGGTCATGGCCCCTATGTTGTCCTGCCCATTCTCGGCCCTTCGTCATTCCGCGATGCGACAGGCCTGATGGTTGATTCCTACGCCGATCCGCTGCGTCTCTACCTGTACAACACCCATCAGGAAGAATGGCATTATGCCCGCTTGGGGCTGACAACGGTCAGCACCCGCGAAGAACTGCTCGATCTGTTGGACGATTTGCAGAAAAACTCTTTTGATTATTATGCAGCCCTCCGCAGCACGTACATTCAGCGTCGCGAAGCCCTGCTGAACGACCAGGATCCAGAGCTGGCAAGCAGTCCAGCAATCCCGGACTTTGACGAGTAATTCTGAGATTAAAGAAAAAGGCCTGCCTGGCAGGCCTTTTTTCATGTGAAAACTTGATTTTTTGACCTCCCTATGCCAAATAGCCACATTCCAGCCGCTATTAGGTCATATCGCTGGGTTATCGTGTAATAGACAGAAATGGGTGGTGATGCCAGACAAGGCGTCACGAACAGGATAGAATGATGAAGAAGGGCATTTATGGATTTAAAAGCGCACAAATGATCCGCCATTCCTCAATGGTCATCATAGCTCTGGCATCCACGGCATTAGTGGGGGTCCCTGCCCAAAAGTCCCATGCCTTTGATGGGGCGTTCACCTTGAATATTTTGAGCGACAGCATCATCTATACACCAACCATGGGAAACATCGGTCATGCTGTCGCCCACGGTGAAAACCCCAAGAATCTTTATAAGGCCAGCAATGCCGACATCGGCAGCGGCGCTGAAAGCTTTATCGGCAGCATGGCGACGCGTGCCTTGGGTTTTCTTGGCAATACTTCAATGGGCCAGGAGCAGAAGAAGTCGGCATTCCGTAATCTGCTAAATGACAGCTTCGATCTGGATACGATCGGTCGTTTTGTTCTCGGTCGCTATTGGAAAACTTCGACAGAAGCGCAACGCCAGGAATATCTGCGGCTGTTCCGGGGTATGGTTGTCGAAGTTTACGCCAAGCGCTTTGGCGATTACAAAGGCCAGAAGTTTGAAACACGTGGCCACCGCGCCGACGGCGACAAGGATACGATTGTTACATCCTATATCGTTCCCGGTGATGGCCCTGAAGTGCAGGTCGACTGGCGCGTACGCTATAAAAACGGCCGCTACCAGATCGTAGACGTAATTGTTGAAGGCGTCAGCATGTCAGTAACACAGCGTTCTGATTTTGCCGCCGTTATACAGCGTGGTGGCGGTGATGTTCAGGTATTGCTGGCGCATCTCCGCGGCAGCCCCCCGGGTGCGCAGTAATCTGGGCATGACCAAAAAATAAAGCACGGTCTGATCGCCGTGCTTTATTTTTCAATCTCACCCTTCTACCTGTTTCGCATAAGCATCTGGTCCATAACACCTGTGGTGTTACCGGCCGTAATCTGGCTGGCCTGATAGCTTTTCGAAACCAGTTCGCCTGCCATGGATTCAGCTGTCTCATTGAAGCTCTTCACGCTTGTACCCATCCAGCGCAGGATGCGATCCGGAATAGCATCGACAAGTTTAAAAGAAGCCAGACCCATCATATAAACAAATACTGCATACATTGCGGTGTAGAAGAACTTGTCAAACACGCCGCGCACATAGCGGATGGAGCCTGATTTGTCGGCAGAAGTCTTGTCCACAGTCACCGGATCAAAACCGGTCAGGTTGGTCAGAACCAGCCCCCATATTTCATTAAGAACCACAACTTGTGCCGAGAAGATCGTAATACCGGCCAGCATACCAAATACAATCAAGATCGGGTTCACAAAGATTTCAAATATCAGGTAATAACCGTTCATCGCCGCAGGGCCAGGCAAGCCGGGACCTTCAATGCGGATATGTGACAGCGCCCACAGAGGTAACCCCACCATGGCTTCGAAAATCGTTTTGACCCAGTTGGTCAACGCCACAAAGAAGTAAATAAATGGCAGCAGCGGCAAGATATAAAACAAGACAAAGCCGATACTGAGAGCAAAAATTGTCAATGTCTTGAAGAACTGGTAAGCGTTCTTGGCCACAGTGCTGATAGAAGGATCAGAGGCCAGACCTCCAACCCAGCTGGCAGCCGTGTAACCAAAGTTCTGCTTGGCGCTTTCGATCAGGCTGCGTCCAATACCCACCAATTGCGCCAACGGATGGATATTCACGTTGTCACGCATATCGATAAGACCCTGCATACCAAACAGCATATTAATGCCGTCTTTCAGGAAGTTACCTGAGTTATCACTTTGTGTCTGTTGCCACAATATTTGCGCTTCATAGAATAGTTTCGCAAATTCCTTTTCCCTGCCCGGGGGGAAAATCTCGGTATCATCTGCAAACACCGGTTTGAATCTCTCACGCCCCTGAACAGAGTTATTCTGCGCTTTCTTTTTCTCCAGAACCACTTCCATCAGCCATGGGTAACGCTTGGGCACGGGAAGGTTATAAACGGAAGAAATAAGGCTGCCATTAAACTGGGCAATTTTGTTATACCAGATAGCGGCGCCACCCCAGCCATACTTGGTAAAATCTTCGTTCCATGTGCCGTTATTGACCTGCTCAATCACCCCTTGCTCGATATCGTCCAACGTCTGGTCATTAAAATAATCAAAGGTGTCAGCAATGAAGTCTTGGTCAGGGTCAGGCAATGATGGATCATGGCCATCAACCATGGTCAGGCGTTTACGCACCATGTTCCGCGCAAAGTCGTTATTGGGCACATCATTCCACAGACCATTAATCAAATTGATAATATAGGCATTCTGTACATAACGGGCGCCAGGCTCAGTGAGATCCTGCAGATCAATTTCTATCTCGCCGCAGAAAGGTTTCACATAGCTTGGATATTCAGGATAAAAATCGCCATTCTGCTCGCCAATACGAATTGTAATATTCTGATTGTTGTTCATCCCCACAATAGTATTCAAACTATCAGCCCCACCGCCACCAAGCTGCGCAAATGCATCGTCAGGGTAAATAACATAAGGGCGAATCATATAGCGATTGACGGGAACAGGCTCATTCTCTGTCGCTAGTTCATAGGCATACCGGCAAACAACCGCCACAAACATAAACTCAACCAGGGCATTCACCATCGGCGGCTTGGGTGTAACCACTAATGTATCGGGGTCCCCCAGAATTGTTGTTCCCTTGATTTCATCCAGGAATGTTTGCCAGCCGTTTGTCGCCAGGCTGGAACCCCATTTCGCCATATAAAGCGTACCGAGCTGCGCACCGTTCATACCGCTGGTAATAGGCACCAGTAAGGCCAGCGCCACAACCAAACGTATAGGCGCCATGGCCTTGTTAAAGCGCTTACCAAACGGAACGCCCGTCTGGGCCGTTTCAGCCGTCAATGTAATGACGAAGTAAAGGATCAGCAGGAAGGCAACAATAGCCAGCCCCGTGTTGTAATAGCCAAACATTTCATGTAGGCCGTCATGGAAGTTTGTCGGCCAGCCGCCTTCAGTCGTCACACGGGAGTTAAATATATTCTCCATCCCGAATACACGATCCAGAAACATAAACGCCAGATCATCATCAGGATTCTCCGTTACGAAGAAGCGGGCGAATTCATCCCCCACGCCAGCTACGGCGGCAGGCATGACAAAAGCCATGACAAACAGGATCATTTGCAAAAACAGCAGAATAATCCCCGACACGAGGGTGAAATATATAATGATCTGGTCGGTATTCTTCTTTTTGAATTCCAGATTCTTCCAGGCCTGAATAAGTACATGGTGAATGCCAAAACGGCCGTAATTCGCTGGATTGAGATAAGGGTGGTTGTTCGGCAGCAAACGGGCAATGTTCAAAACACTGGCCATATAGAAGGACAGGCAGGAAAACCCGGACACGAAGATGCGCTGCAGACGAGGTATCAACCCCGGCAGCATAAAATATCGCATCGTCTTTCTAGCCGTTAAGTTCATTTAAGTTAACCGCCCTTCGGCTTTGCTGTGGCCGCTTTGGCCGCGTTAGCCAGTTGGCCACCTGCCTGCATACCTTGTTGCAAACCCGCGCCAACGCCCATAACAGCGCGGGTCGGCATGCCAGCAACGTCATCTTTATATATATCACCAAATGTGGAAACGCTTGAACCCATCCAACGCATGATGTAATCCGGCACCAGATCGATCAGCTTAAAAGAGGCCAAAGCCATCATATAAACAATGAATACATAGATCAGCGTGAAGAAGAACTGGTCAATCACACTACGGAACCACGTTATGCCGCCCGTCACCTCGGGGGCAGGAAGCGTCTTCGACGCCGCATCGAAACCCGTCAGGTTGGAAACAACCAATGACCATATTTCATGAAGCAACTTGACCTGCGCGCCAAAAATGGCAATCGACGCCAGCAAGCCGAAAACCACGCAGATGGGTCGCAGGAAAACTTCAAATACAAGGAAATAGCCCGCCATAGCAGACTGGCCAGGTAATCCGTCCCCATCAATACGTAAATGCGCAAGCGCCCAGAGCGGTACACCGACCATGGCTTCTAAAACTGTTTTAACCCATACGCCCAAAGCAAAGAAATAATACAGGAAGGGCAGGAACGGCACGAGATAGAAGAGCAGGAAACCCGCCGTCATCGCTGCCAACGCAATCATACCGGCAAAACTGCTGATATGGCTGGCCAGCGATCCCAGCTGGTGCATACCCAGAATACCCGTAAGACCGCCAAAAATACCGGCTGTTGCAGAAGCACCGAGGTTACGAATGGCGCTTTCGACCAGAGTCTTTCCGACACCGACCAATTGCGCCAATGGATGGATATCCGTATTAGCCGCCATATTGTAAAGGCCGCGCGTACCAAATATGGCATGAATGGTATCTGTAAAAATATTGCCCGTGGGTTTAGCGCGGGAGATTTTATCCCCCCACACCTTAAAGGCATTATAAAGAATATCTGCTTCGTTATATTTGGAGTTCTTAAGCTGAATTTCAGTACCGTCGGCACGGCGCGGCATGAAACGTTCAGGCCCGGAAGCATCCTGGTCATATTTCATACGCTCCTTCAGTACCTCCTCCATGACCATCGGAAACTTTCGTACAACCGGCAAACTGTTCGTGGCGCCGATGACCATGCCGTTCATTTCGGCGATCTTGTTGTACCAAAGCCCAGCCCCCGCCCAGCCGTAGTTATCCAGTTCGTTAAAGTTGTCGGCGGCTCTTTGATCTTCAATACCCTCTTCTATGCCGACCTCGACATAAGCCTCGTAATTAATACTGAAATCCTGCAAATCACCCTGCTCTGCAATAACAAGGGCCGGATCATATCCCGGATAGCCAACAGCATATCTGCGCATGGCATTCTCGCCAATCTGGGCGAAAGTAAGATTAGGGGGATCGGTGTTTACGGCATCTGCCCATAATACTTCCTCGATCAGGCTGAAATAATAATCCAGGATCGTCGTCGAACCGGGGGAATAAGCATCGGCCACATCGGTAATCTGCAGCACCACTTCACCACAGAATGGCTTGACGGCCCCCGGATAACTGATGTGCGTGGGCCGACCAGCTTCTTCTTTATACTCGCCGAACACAAAATAAATATCGCCATAGTTAGAGAACTCTAAAGCATCCTGATAGGTAGGGTCCGTATCCAGATTGATACGCGCTGCAGCAGGCGTCATACCCATCGGATTCACGATAAAACCCTGAATTTCACGATTATGATAGAACCGCTGCGTACGTATACAGGCACCCAGAGAGCTGCCGAATTCCAAAAGGCTGTTAATAGGCGGTGCCGACGGCATACCCACCAGTGTGTCAGAATCGCCCAGAATAGTTGTGCCGCCAGGCAAGCCCGCGCCATCAAGGAACATGTTCCAGCCGTTGGTGGCAAAACCCGAACCAAACTTGGCGGCATAAAGAACGATATACTGCGCACTGTTTAAGCCCGATTCTAATGGGATCAGCAGGCCGAGCGCAATGACCAGACGCAGGGGTGCCCAAACGCGATTGAAACGTTTGCCAAAAGGCGTTCCGGATTGCGCTGTTTCGCCGATAACTGAAATGACGTAATAAACAATAACCATCGCCGCGATGACCAGCAGGCCATAGCTATAGACAGACAGGAACTCGTGAAAAGCGTCATGGAAAGGCGTGGGAAATACAGGGTCAACAATAATACCAGCCGGATTATACTGTGTGCCGCCAAAACAAGCAGCGCCCGTAGACACGCAGGAGCCAAACAAATCCGGTATGCCGAAAACACGATCCATAAGAATGAAAGCAATATCGTTTTCCGGGTCTGGGGTAATAAACATGTCATCAAAATAGGCAGGCAACGATAATGCCATGGCCGATGTCATTGAGAACATGCCAATGAACAAAAGCGCCACCTGTACGGTCAGAATGAAAAGACCTAACACGATGACAAAGAAGATGACCACCTGATCCGAATGCTGCCAATCAAACCGCAGGTGCCGCCAAGCTTCAAAGATGGTATGGCGGATGTTGAAGCGGCCGCTATTTCTGGATTGCAGATACGGGTGGTTAGCGGGCAATAATCTGACAGATGCGAATATCTGCGCGATAAGGGAAGCCATAAACGAAAAGCCGCCGCCAAAAAGGGTCTGCAGCCGCGGCGCAACCTGCGGCAACAGAACATATTTCATAACCTTTTTGGTATGAACATTCATAGCTTAGTTCCTACCCCGTTTAGCTATATTCAAACCCTGCTCACCCAGGTTTTCAATCTGGCCTGCTACTTGGTTGGCACCTATGCTCATTTTACTCATCAGACCTTCAGGCGAGTTATGTACCTGATCTCCGAACGCGCCGCCTTCTTTACCCAGCCAACGTATAATCTGGTTGGGCAATACATCTATAAGCTTGAAGGAGGCCATACCCATCATATAAACGACAACGGCATACATGATCGTGTAGAAGAAACGATCTGCAATACCGCGCATATAAGTAATACTGCCTACATTACCGGCAGGGATTGTTTTGCCCGTAGTGGCATTAAAACCTGTAACGTTGGAAGTGACGAGATACCATATCTCGTTTAAAATCTTGACCTGCGCCGCGTAAATAGTAATCGCCGCCAGCAATCCGAAAATAATCAATATGGGACGCAGAAAAATCTCGAAAACCATATAGTACCCGCCCATAGCCGCGTCACCCGGCAGGCTTTCGCCGTCGATGCGAATATGCGCAAGCGCCCAGAGCGGCACACCGACAATCGCTTCGAAAATGCCTTTGACCCAACTGCCCACGGCAAAGAAGAAATAAAGGAAGGGAATGAATGGCAATACATAAAACAACAGGAAACCAATCACCATCGTCATAATTGATACTTTTAAAGCCAGGGCGCTGACAGACGTCAACACCTTGCCCAAAGGTTGGAAGTCCTTGAAGAAGTTGGCCAGACCGCCAGCAAGACCGGCTGTCGTCGCAGCGCCCAGGTTACGCACGGAAGCTTCGATCAACCCCTTACCCATCATCACCAAACCCGCCAACGGATGTGTGTCTGTATTACGGGACAATTCAAACAGGCCCTGCGTCCCCAAGGCAGCGTTCATCGCGTCCAGGAAGGGGTTGGCGCCGCCCGCCGGAGAAGTCGAATAGGAACTACCCCAGGCAGACTGGGCCTTATAAAGGGTTTGCGCCATGTGCTGGCCCTTTGCCGGATCGAACTCAATCGCCTTGCCATTCGAAATTTCGGGGTTATAGCGTTCGGGTCCTGTACCCGACTGCTTTTGCATGGCGCGTTGCGAAGCCACATATTCCATGATCTCAGGATATTTACGCACAGTCGGTAAGGAGTAAGAAGCACCCAGCAATGTACCGTTCAGGCGCGCCACCAGATTGTACCAGATACCCGCGCCAGCCCAGCCATAATCAAGCATGTCATCCCAGGCAGGGCTGGCGATCTGCTGGTTAATGCCTTCCGCCAGAATCTCTTCTACTTCTGTGCGGTAATATTCGCGCGCATTGTTAAGATCGAGCGCACTGGCTTCGGGATAATTGGGATCCTGCGCATCAGGCACATCGGTAGGGGTCCATCTGATGTCTCGGGGGAAGTTACGGCGCACATAGCCATATCCCATAGCGCGGAGAGACATGAAATCGGGACTCCAGGCATCCGCGCCGGTCATATCCAGCCACATGATTTGAATCATGCGGTGATATTGCTCCAGGATATAGCGTGAACCCGGCGAATTATTATCATCAACATCTGTAATCTGAAGGACCAGTTCCCCGCACACAGGTCTTACTTGTCCCGGATATGATGTGTGAACAGGATTACCTGCGGCATTTGTTTCATAAACGCCGAACACGTAATGAATGTCTCCATAGTTGCCACGTTCAAGCGCATCATTATAAGCAAGCCCTGTAAGATCAGCACGGCCCGCAGGGCCTGCTTGGTCGGGAAAGACCACATAAGCCTGAACATCACGCGGGTTTTCGCCTGAGGCCTCACCAACCTTGCACGTTGCCAGTAACGTAGCGAATTCCAGGAAAGTGTTTACAGGCGGCGCATTGGGTATGGCGATAAGGTCTTTTGCCTCACCCAGAACAGTACCGCCCACGCCATCCAATGCTTCATCAATAAAAAGATTCCAGCCATTGGTCGCAAAACCTGAACCCCATTTTGCGGCATACATAATAATGTACTGAGCGGCATTCAGGCCGTTCGCAACCGGCAACAGCAAGGCAATGGCTATTACCATGCGGACAGGCGCCCAAAGGTGGCTGAAACGTCTGCCAAAAGGCGTTCCATGTTCCGCTGTTTCGATCAGGATCGTGACAGCGAAATAGCTGAACATGATCATGGCAATGGCAAGCAATCCCACACTGTAAACCTGCAGCATCGAACGCAAGCCTTCATGGTAAGGCATAGGATAGGGCTGTGCCGGATGCGGCACCGGGTTGTCTGAGAAGCATTCCGTGCTTAAAGCCACGCACGAGCCGAAGAAATCCGGCAAACCAAATACCGAATCCATAAGAATGAACGCCAGATCCGTCTCGGGGTTTGCCGTGTTAAAAAAACCATCTGCAGGCAATCCTGCCGCCTGGGCCGCTTGGGAAAAGAGCATGATCCCTAAAAAGCAGAATTGTACGAACAGAATAACGATACCTAACAGAACGAGCAGGAAAATCAGCACCTGATCAATTTGCCACCGCCCTCTGGAAAGGGTTTGCCAGGCTTCCAGAGTTACATGGCCAATGCCGAAACGGCCAAAATTAGCAGGATTCAAATAAGGATGACCGTAAGGCAATAGCCTGACAGCGGCGAAGATTTGCGCCATATAAAATGAAATATGGCCAAAGCCGCCAGCCAGCAGATTCCTTGTCCGGGGAATAACGCCCGGAAGAATAGCGACTTTCAGTACTTTTCCGGCGGTTATATGCGCCATATTCTTTAACGTACTTCCCTAAAGATCCAAGACAAAATTACTCACTATCAGGCTTGCTGACGGAACCGCGACCCGCGCCTGGCTTGGCTTCAGATAAATTTCCAGGCTTACCTGCGGCTTTAGATCCTGCTTTAGCCTCTGGCAGTAATGGCTTCAGGATCAGACCCGTAACGTTACCAGCGGCACGAGATCCTGCAGTCGCCGCACCGGCAGCCTGGCTAACCATACGGGCGCCACCAATAGCAGCGTACTGGATGAACTGGTTCATGCTCTGCTCATTGTTATCGCCGCTGTTGAATGTGCCAACGCCGCCACCAATCCAGCGCAGGATGTTGTTAGGCACAAGGTCAATCATTTTGAAGGACGACAGCGCAATCATATAGACGACCACCGTATAGATAAGGGTGAAGAAGAATTCATCGACGATAGCGCGTCTGAACTCTTGCCCCAGAATTTCACCTTTTACTTTCGGGGCATCGTTTTCGAAACCCGTCAGGTTCATCGTCACCAGCGGGAAAATGCCATTCAGCGTCTTCACCATGGCTGCAAAAATTGCCATGCCGGCCAGCAAACCAAAGACCGTCAGGATAGGCCGGACAAAGATTTCAAAAATCAGGAAATAGCCATTAAGCGCTGTATCGCCATGCAGGCCCGTGCCATGGATACGCAAGTGCGCCAGAGCCCATAACGGCACACCGACCATGGCTTCAAAAATCGCTTTCACCCAGGAACCGACCGCAAAATAGAAATACATGAACGGCAAGAACGGCAGTACATAGTAAAGGATGAACCCGATAGTCAGGCCCATACTGGTTAATGTCACGAACATGCCGCTGAGTGCGTGGAAAGCGCCACCTTGCTGCGGTTCCAGAATTTCAACCATACCGCCCATAAATGAGAACGTCATGGCCGTCATAAGGTTACGGATGGCCGATTCAACAATGCTGCGTCCAATGGCAGCCAGTTGCGCCATAGGATGTGTAGTCGGGTTTTCCCGAATGGTGAACAGGCCGTTTAAACCGAAGATCGCGCTTAAGGTGTCAAATACGACGTTGCCGCTCACTTTGTTGTCCAGTTTTTCTGTCGGGTTCTGGCAACGCCAATATTTATAGATGTCACTCAGCATCTCGCCGATCGGTTCCGTACCAGCCTCAAGATTGATCGTACCCACACGGTCCTTGGTCGCAAGATAAAGATCGTATCTTTCACAAGCCTTCACGTTCTGGTCGGTGCCGCTTTTCTGCGACTCAGCCTCTTTCATCACCAAAGGCATCGATTTCGGTGTCGGAATATTGATGGCCGCCGCAAATAAACCGCCATTCCATTCGGCGATCTGGTTATACCAGATACCGGCGCCAGCCCAGCCGCGGTCACGCAATTCATCCGTCATCGTGAAGTCAATATCACCCAGCATCGCCGTACGACCCGCTGCCAGGATGGCCTGAGATGTCAGCATATAAGCCGTTTTTAATTGCTGTCCGAATTCTGCATTGGGGAAATCCTGATTACGCCCACTGTTACAAGGACCGACATCACCCACCGAAATAGCGTTAGCCGCAGCACAAGGACCGCCAAATTCGTTAGCATAAACGTCGATGTGCATCGCATTCGCCTTACGGGCGAATTCTTCCATACGGGCATCTTCCCACATGGTCATGATCAGGGCATAATACATTTCCTGAATCTGGCGCGGACCCACCTGAGCAGGATCAGCTGTTGTGGTCGGCACAATGATCTCGCCGCAATAAGGCTGCACATTGCCTGTAGCCTTTGTATGGTTAGGGTGCTGATGACCAAACACGATCAGAATATCGCCGTAATTATAAAATTCGACAGCATCCTGCCAAGTGGGGGTGGGTCCGCCCGCAACGAGACGGTATTCCTGTCCTGTAGCTGTTTTTCGCACGAGATACGGGTTGATAGGACGTCCGAACGTTTCATCGCCGTCCGGTGTTCGGCGTCGTTCCGAACGAAAAGTGGTTTCATAAGCAAGTTTGCAGGCGCGGGCAATCGTCATGAACTGCACAAGGTGCATCACATCCTGTGACCGGGGAACGGCGACCAGGTTTTCATCGCAATCGCCAACAGGGTTGTTGGCGCCCGCACTGGCGCACCCCACGGCGGAAGCCGCCACAGTCTCGTTATAAATATTCCAGCCATTCGTCGCAAAGCTGGAGCCAAACTTGGCGGCATATAAAACGATATATTGCGCGCTATTGTAACCGTAATTGACGGGAACAAGCAGGCCAATGGCGACAACCAGACGGATCGGTGCCCAGACGGAATCAAAGCGCTGCCCAAAAGGTGTGCCACTCTGCGCCGTTTCAGCAACCAGAATGACGACGTAATACAACAGGATAAATACACCAACGATCAAGATCGCCTGGCTGTAGAACTGGAACAGCTCATGCAGACCATTACTGAAGGGCGTCATACCGGCAATATCAGGATCAAACTGCGAGCCATAAAGCAGAGGGACCGCAAACACGCGATCAAGCAACATGAATGCAATATCATTAGTGGGGTCAGGCGTCACAAACAATCCGAGGAAGGGCGGCCCCGCCATGGCAGGACTGAGGAGGATGCCAAGCGTCAACATAGCGATCTGCGCCAGCAACAGAACGAAGCCTGTCAGCAAAACGAAGTACACAATCACTTGATCGATATGATAACGATCAAATTTCAGATGGCGTCCGGCTTCGACAAGCACATGACGAATGCCAAAGCGGCCTTTATTCGATCCGTTCAGGTAAGGGTGCGTGGATGGCAACAGGCCGACAGCGGCATAAAGGGAGGCCATGAGTGAGGCCAGCCAACTGAAACCCTCTGCCGCGAAAGCGCGCAGACGTGGCACCACGCCCGGAAGCATGGTGTATGCCATAACCTGTTTGGTATTAATGCCTTGAATCAGCTTCACTTTTTATGAAAAAACCCCTCAACAATATTCCACCTATAGTATCATAATGCCAGATACATAAAATTTTATTTAACTCTTCTTACTAAACATAATAGCAGAAAACCGGCTCTGTTGCCAGAACCGGCCTTCTAAAATTTGCCTTTATTTTCAATAACGCAGCCCCCGTTAAGGGCAAGCAATATTAAGCAGCGCGTGTCAAAGGCTTGTACTTGATACGATGCGGCTGGTCGGCGTCCTTGCCCAGACGACGCTGGCGGTCTTTCTCGTAATCCTCATAATTACCCTCGAACCAGACAACCTGGGAATCACCCTCGAACGCAAGGATGTGAGTGGCCAGACGATCCAGGAAAGCGCGATCATGCGAGATGATCACAGCGCAACCCGGGAAGTTTTCGAGTGCTTCCTCAAGCGCCGACAATGTTTCGGTATCCAGATCGTTGGTCGGTTCGTCGAGAAGCAGGACGTTCGCGCCGGATTTCAGCATCTTGGCGAGGTGCACGCGGTTACGTTCACCACCGGAAAGCTGGCCAACCTTTTTCTGCTGATCAGGGCCGCGGAAGTTGAACGATCCCACATAAGCACGCGAAGGCATCTTGATCTTGCCAAGCTCGAGAATATCAAGACCATCGGATACTTCCTCCCAAACATTCTTGTTCGGGTCAAGCGAATCGCGGCTCTGGTCCACATAACCAAGCTTCACGTTATCAGATACGCGGAACGTACCGGCATCCGGCTTTTCCTGGCCTGTGATCATACGGAACAATGTAGTTTTACCGGCACCGTTCGGGCCAATCACGCCCACAATACCACCGGGCGGGAGTTTGAAAGACAAATCTTCGATCAGCAGGCGATCACCGAAAGCTTTGCGGATATGATCAGCATCGATAACGACCTCACCTAGGCGTGGTGGCGTAGGAATAACAATCTGTGTGCCACGTGTATCCTGCTTTTGTGATTGCGCCAGCAAATCATCATAAGCAGCCACACGGGCTTTTGATTTCTTGCGGCGTCCTTCAGGGGTACCGCGAATCCACTCGAGTTCCTTCGCTAGTGTTTTCTGCAGCGCATCTTCTTCTTTTGCTTCCTGCATCATACGCTTGCGTTTGGCATCGAGATAAGCGGAGTAATTGCCTTCGTAAGGGATGCCACGTCCACGATCGAGTTCAAGAATCCAGCCTGTAACATTATCAAGGAAGTAACGATCGTGCGTAACCATCACGACAGTGCCTGTGTAATCTTTCAGAAAACGCTGCAGCCACGCCACTGATTCAGCATCCAGGTGGTTGGTCGGCTCATCGAGAAGCAACATATCAGGCTTTTCGAGCAGCAGACGGCACAGCGCCACGCGACGACGCTCGCCACCCGACAGCTTTGTCACATCAGCATCAGGCGGCGGGCAACGCAAAGCATCCATCGCAATCTCAACCGTGCGATCAAGTTCCCAGCCATTTACAGCGTCGATCTTTTCCTGCAGGTCGCCCATCTCGGCCATCAGCTTGTCGTAGTCAGCATCCGGCTCAGCCATTTCCATGCCGATGGCGTTGAAACGCTCCACCATCGCCTTTATAGGGGCGAGTCCTTCCATCACATTTTCCTGAACATTCTTTTTAGGATCGAGATAAGGTTCCTGCTTCAGGTAACCCACGCGGGCACCCTTGGCCGCCCATGATTCCCCTGTAAACTCCTTGTCTTCACCCGCCATGATTTTGAGCAGAGTCGATTTACCGGCGCCATTAGGTCCCAGAACACCAATCTTGGCACCCGGAAAAAAACTCAGCGTGATATTTTCCAGAACTTTTTTCCCGCCAGGATAAGTCTTGGTCAAATCGTTCATCACATAGACATATTCATAAGAAGCCATGGCTGATCACTTCGTTTTCTTGGTTTAGAGAATAGTTAACCGGAATGACCGCACAATAGGATAGAAATACCCCAGGAAGCAAGCGTTCCCGCCCTTTTTAATGACGACTTCACGGTTTTACCCGGAAGCGGATAATGCTATCCTTCCACCAATCTTACTGCTTCCAAGGAGAGCCTTATGCCCCGCGATACGATTTCCACCGATGCCCTGACCGAAGCTTCGCGCGACCGGTCCTCATTCTCGGGCCACGGGAGCGCCAAGGGACAAGCTGGCTATCGCCCGGACAATGAAGAGCATCTAGAAAATCTGCTGAATGGTTTTGGTGAAACCATGATTGTACAGAAGCCGGAAAAAGGCTTTGAGGATATCGTCATTGGCGCCGCCTGGGACAATGTCGATGTCCAGCAATCAGGCTTTTTCGGCAAGCTGCTGAAAAAAGCGACCAAGCAGGGTATCGATATTGATGTGGGCTGCCTTTATGAGCTGCGGGATGGCACGCGTGGTTGCCTGCAGGCGTTTGGCGATATGTTCGGTGAATACGATAACGCGCCGTACATTCACATTACAGGGGATGAGCGCACGGGCGACAAAGAAGGCGACGACGAAGGCATTCACGTAAACGGCAAGAAATGGGCTGAAATCAAACGTATGGTCGTATACGTGTATATTTATAGCGGTGAATTCAATTGGGAAACCATCAAACCCAAAATCACCATCCGTATTCCGGGCGAACAACCATTAGTCATCACACCCGCCATCAAAAAGACAGATCTCCCGGTTTGCGCTGTTGCCAGCATCGAGAATGATCGCGAAGCGATCAAGTTCACAAACTTCGGCGAATACTTCCCCGGCCATGCTGAAATGGACCGCGCCTATGGTTTTGGGCTTCAGTGGGACGACGGTCAGAAATAACAAACAGCGATTCAATACAGGCGTAGAATAATAAAATGAGCGATTTCGACAACGAAGACGAATTTTTCAAAAAACTGCAAGAACGTGAAGATGAAGTAAAGCCCATTGATATCGGCAGTGGCGCCCCCCCTCTTCCCGGATCTGGCCCGACACCGGGAAGTCCGGCTTTCGAAAATTCCGATCTGGGTATCGGTGGAGAATATCGTCAGGAAGTGCCGCCTGATATCGCTGCCAAAATGGCAACTACAGAATTTAAGCTTATCAAGCGCGGTGAATATATAGACCTGTTGCGTAAAGACCCGACCCTTAAAAAATTACGTATTGGTGCCGGTTGGGAACAACGCTTGCTGGAAGAAGGAAAGCTGGATATCGATCTCTCTGCTTTTATCCTCGACCGTAACGACATGACGCGCGTGGATGAAGATTTCATTTTTTACAACGCGGAAAGCGGCCTCGAAGGCGGCATTAAGCACACAGGAGACAGCCGCACAGGGGCCGGCGAGGGCGATGATGAAGCGATTACGCTGGATCTGAACTCTATCCCGTTCGATGTTCAGAAAGTCGTATTTGTTCTCTCTATCTATGACGAAGAATCAAAAGGCCATAATTTCAGCATGGTGCGTGACGTTTTCCTGCGTGTGGTCAATGATGATGACCAGAACGAAATCTGCCGCTTCATATTCGAAGAGGACGAATTAAAAGGCGGAAACGGTGCTTATATGGCAAGCCTTATACGTGAAGGCCCGAAATGGACGTTTGAAGCCCAAGGTCAGCTTATCAATGGCGGCCTGGCTGAGATGGCAACGAAGTACGGCATCATTGTCCGCGAAGTGCAGTCATCCGGGAATTAGAACCCACGACCCTTGATGTTGAGCATCTGCTCAGGTTTGATCTTAGGCGACTTGCTGCTGCCGCCGCCATATTGATCGGCGAAACGATCACGCGAGTGGAATGCTTCTTCCAGCAGTTCATCTATATTCGGGATATTGCTGCCCAGTAATTCCTGAACAACGAGCTGGAAGAAATTGCAGGCTTTTTCCTCCCAGTTATATTTATCCTGGCCGTAAGCTTCGCCACGGATCTTGAAATCTGTAATCGTCCAGTTGCCATCAGCCTGAGGTGTCGACTTCAGATAGCATATATGTTCCATCGGACCCTTGCCCGCTGGCGGCGTTTCATACATGAACTGGATTTCACCTTCGATCTCGTTGGCATCAGGCCCCATGCGCACTTCAGCGCTGCAAGTGATGCCTTTTGCGGCATCATAGGCCGACCAAGGCACGGATTCGTAGGGGCCGGGTACATAACCCACCCCCATCTTGTCCATCAGCTCTTTGATCGCCACGCGCATAACTTATTATAACCTTAAGTTCGTCGAATCTGCGCGGAAAATAGCCTTATTTACGCCAATAGGGAAGAAAAAACGCTTATTCGGTTTTGGCGCGAATCCTGCGGTTTTCCTTGAATTCCAGCTCCAGCAACTGATGGGACCCAATATTCTGGGCGTCTGACATGAGGTGGCCGTCCTGATCCCGTACAACCACATACCCGCGTTCCAGTACTTTTTTGAAGGACAGGCTTTCCAGCATACGCCCCTGATTCGCAAGCAACCGTTGACGATCAGATACAAAACGTAAACCCGCATTCTTAAGACGTTCGGCGCGGTCCTGAAGCCTGTTACTTTCACGCTGGATTAAGTCGCGCGGTTGGCGTAAGGACGCCGATAGCTGCTGGATTTTACTAACCCTTACCTTAACCCCCTTATCAAAGGCGTTATCAAGCTTATGCGATGCATGATCGAGACTTTTCGTTTTCATCTCTATCAGATGGCGCGGGTGGCGCAACAAAGCCCCGGCTTTAATCACACGGGTTTCACGAATTTTGACACCCTTATCAAAAGCCCCATCAAGCTTGTGGGCTGTATGATCAAGGCTCTGCGCCTTACTTGCAAGAAAACGCTGCGGATCACCCAAGCGTGCGCCCAAAGATTCTGCACGTTCGCGACGATGCTGGATCAGGCGCGTAGCAGCGCCCAGTAAACGCCGCATGCTATCCATCGTGGCAGCCATCAGTTCAGCGCGAACCGGCACAGCCATCTCGGCAGCCGCAGTCGGTGTCGGTGCCCTGACATCAGAAACGTAATCAATCAGTGTCGTGTCGGTTTCATGCCCTACGGCAGAAATCAGCGGGATAGAACAATCGGCAGCCGCCCGCACGACGATTTCTTCATTAAAAGCCATCAGATCTTCTAATGATCCGCCCCCACGCGCTACGATCAGAAGATCAGGTCGCGGGATATTTCCCTTTATGGGGAGCGCATCAAAACCGCGAATGGCTTCAGCAATCTGCTCAGCGGCCCCCGCACCCTGCACCATGACAGGCCACACCAATACGTGACGGGGAAAGCGGTCATTCAAACGATGTAGAATATCGCGAATGACCGCCCCGGTAGGAGACGTCACAACGCCAATCACAAGGGGCAGGTAGGGAAGCGCCTTTTTACGCGCCGGGTCGAACAACCCTTCCGCCGCCAGTTTCTTTTTGCGGTCCTCCAGCATCTTGAGCAAGGCGCCTTCACCCGCAAGCTCGATGGAATCAACAATTAACTGATAACGGGATGATTTGGCATAGGTTGTTATCTTCCCGGTACAGATGACTTCCAGGCCTTCTTCAGGCTTAATCTTCAGACGCTGCATGGTCGTGCGCCAGCAGATCATATTGATGTTGGCACTTTCATCCTTCAGGTCGGCATAAAGATGTCCTGAAGCCGCCAGTTTCATACCGGAAATTTCTCCGCGTACGCGCACGCGGCCAAAACTCTCCTCAAGCGTGCGCTGTACCGAACCCGAGAGCTCGGATACTGTCAGCTCGGGAACATTAGAACGCTTTGGCGCGTTTGCTGTTTCGAAGAGGTTATCCATGTCAGGGGTTATAGCATGGGTAGGCACATATCAAAAGACAGAGCATACTCAAGGAAACATCATGAAAAAATTCATCTTTCTGGCTATTCCCATACTGGCAATCATGGTGCCTCTGGGCGCACAGGCCCGCGACATCGGCAGCGTCAGCACGACATTCCGCTTGCTGGGGGCCGCCAACGACAAGATCAAAATCGAGGCTTTTGCTGACCCGAAAATTGACGGCATCACATGTTATATCAGCCGCGCTGTGACAGGCGGCATCACCGGAGCCATAGGCCTTGCTGAAGACACATCTGACGCCAGTATAGAATGCGTACAAACGGGTCCTATTGTATTCAAAGAGGCGATTGCCATACGAGAGAAGGGCGAAGAGGTCTTCAACGAGCGTCGCTCTATTTTATTCAAAGCCCTGCATGTCAGTCGCTTTTACGATGAGACTGCAAATAGCTTGGTTTATCTGACCTGGAGTGACAAACTCATCCAAGGTTCGCCCAAAAATTCTATCTCGGCAGTAACGCTGCAAACCTGGGGCACGCAGCCGCCGGGAAAACCGTTATTGAAGTGACGGTAACGTAGCGACACGGAAGCTTAAAAGGCGATAACGTTTCTGGGTATCGCGGTCACCTACACATTCATCATATAGATCCTGATTTTTACGTACCGTTAAATCCAGTTCCTCAAATCTTGTACCTTCAGGGAATTGTTGCCATGTCAGGTCATGATCCTGACCGTCAATGCGGTTGCGGAAATGGAGTATGGGTTTCGGGCAGTCAGGAATATAAGCATACCCCATGACCAGATGCCCGCCCAGTTCACGACGTGTCAGCAGAGCGGTGACTAGACATTGGCCGTGCGCCGGATTGGTTTTAGCCCAATCAGCGCGCATGGGTGGCCAGCAGGTTTCAGCGCTCCAGGCGCAGGAAAGCCCGGATTTCAGCCGCTTCATAGTCTTTTCAATGGCCATCTGGACCCTCCTCTCTCTATTTGCAATATGTAAATAGTTGTGATAACCTCCCTCATCTTAAACCGTCAGGCAGGCTATGGCAAAAACCAAACTGGATATGTCCCTCGGCAATCCGTTGCACCCCTTCCGCAGCGCCGCCCGTCATGCTTTCGCCCAAGCGACCAAGGACCTGAATTTTTATCGCTTTATGAAACAAGGCCTGAGCGATCCGGAAATTCGCCGCACTTACGAAGCCATCAGTGACCATTTTAGTGCTCGCGGGATCTACCCTCCGGACTGGGCCGGATTGCCGTTTAGCCACTTCACTATGACCGGCGGCGGCACTACAGAAGCCTATAATCTGATAATGCGCTATCTCGCAGACGACGTAAAAAATGAGAACAAGACCTACAGCCGTCAGATCAAACCCGCAATCCTGATGCCTGTTCCCACATACGGGTTTTTTATGAATCCCGCCATACGCGAAGGAATCGAAGTGATTACGATCAATCGCGATCTGGTCACAGGCCAGATCACGGCGCAACAACTGAAAGATGCGATCAGGCAGGCTGATGCTGATGGTTATCGTATTGTTGCCTATTTTGATTCCAATCCCAATAACCCTTTGGGCACCATACGTGATAAAGCGCAGACACGCGAACTGGCTGAAGTTTTTTTGGCCGCAAGAGAGTTCTACCGCAGAAAAGATGAAGAAGCCCTGCGCGCATGGCAGGAAACCCAACCACCTATCAAGACAGAATTTATGGACGAAGACTTCGAGAGGAAGCCCGGCTATGTGTGGAAGGGTGCGGCCAGCCGCATCCGTATCATCGACGACATGGTCTATGACGGACTGGAATATGGCGACCAGAAAGCGTTTGCTTTTGCCCAGATCCCTGAAATCTATGAGGATACCTTTACACTGGCAGGCCCTTCCAAAGCAGGCCTGGTGAGCGTCCGTGGCGGCATTATTATCGGTGAAGGCAATGATATCAGCAGCATCGAGAAAATGAGGATGGAAAATAACTACTTCCCCCCGCGCCCTACGCTGGCAGCCATGGAAGCTTTCTACAGCAAGGAAGATTCATTCAGGAATGCGCGTGAACGCCATATGGCAAGATTGAACCGTGATCACCGCATTCGTGGCCTGTTCATGAAAGCACTGATCAACGGTATCGATACGCTGGATGAAGCCGCCGCTGATGATAAGAAAAAAATTATATCGACCTTCGTACGCCTTGAAAAATGCACACGGCGGGAAGCCGTCGAAAGGCTGAACAAGAGCATCCCCGGCATCAAAGTGATCAGCAAGCCTGAGGCAGGTTTCTTTCATATGATAGATTTTAGTGCGCTGAAAGATCACACATATCCCGCACCCCATGGTGGATGGTCTAAGCCACTGGAAGATAATTACAGCATGGTTACCCTTCTGGAACGTCATAGCATTGGTTCCTGTACAGCGGCCTGGATGGGTATGAAAGATAACGAATTGGTAACCCGGGCGACATTTGCTCTGCCATTCGAGGATATTCTGGAATATACTCAGCGCTTGCGCCAAGTTAGAGCCATAATGAAAGCCCCTATCGCCCCCGAAGTGGAGCCTAAAGATTATCCATGCTGCGCCGCAGCCCCCGCCGCACCCGCTCTTTAAGTTCGCTGTCCATAATGTTAGAGTGGCTCCGTTAACCCACATTACGGATCACTGACATGCCAACATCCCTTTCGCCCCTTTTATATGCTGATGAAAAACAATGCGTTGAAGCATTGTTGAACGACTTGCCGTGGGATGCGGCCCGCAGCCAGCGTGTGCATGCCAGCGCCAAAAATATTGTCGAGCGTGTACGCGGCACGAAACGCAAGATGGGCGAACTGGAAAGCTTCCTGCGTGAATATGGCCTCGATACCGAAGAAGGTCTGGCGCTGATGACGCTGGCGGAAGCGCTCCTGCGTATTCCTGATGCCCAGACAGCGCACGCGCTGATCCGCGACAAGATGAAAGCCGCTGACTGGCTGGCAGCACAGGGCGACACCAAAGATTTAATGATGAAGGCCGCAGGTTTTGGCTTGTCATTGACTCGTAAAACGTTGGACTCAGCGCTCTCTAGATTAGGCGAACCCGTTATCCGCAAGGCGATTGTCGAAGCTCTCAAAATGCTGGGCAAGCAATTCGTTCTGGGCCGTACGATTGAAGAGGCGATCAAGAACGCGCACGCTTACGAGAAGAAAGGATACCGCCTTTCCTACGACATGCTGGGCGAGGGCGCCCGCACCGCCGAAGATGCCGAACGTTATTTCCAGTCCTATGTCGAGGCCCTGCGTATTGTGGGCAAGCACACACATCAAGGCATGAAATCAGGTATATCGGTCAAGCTGTCAGCACTGCATCCGCGCTACAGTGTTGCTCAGGCGGACCGCTGCCTGCCTGTCATGATCGAACGTTTACGTGATCTGGCACTGCTTGCCGCCAATCATGATATCCCTATGACAGTGGATGCGGAAGAAGTAGACCGCCTGGAAATTTCACTGGATATCATTGAAGCGGTTGCAGCTGAAAAAGCCCTGAATGGATGGGAAGGTTTTGGCCTGGCTGTACAAGCTTACCAGAAACGCTGCCCGCTGGTCATTGACCGCGTTATCGATATCGCCGAGAAAACCAATCGTAAATTGCAGGTTCGTCTGGTTAAGGGTGCCTATTGGGATACGGAAGTAAAACGCGCACAGGTCATGGGCCTGAATGAATATCCTGTTTTCACACGCAAGGTGAATACGGACTTATCTTACATCGCCAATTCCAGGAAATTGCTTGAGCGCCGTGATGTGCTCTACCCGATGCTGGCCACGCACAATGCCCATTCGGTCGCGGCAGTGATGGAGCTGGCGGGTAATAATCGTGGTGGATTTGAATTCCAGCGCCTGCACGGCATGGGAGAATCACTCCATGACCTCGTGCTGGCCGACGGTATGGCGGGGGTGGCGGTTTACGCACCGTGCGGCAGCCATGAAGACCTCCTGCCTTATCTGGTGCGCCGCCTTCTGGAGAATGGCGCCAACAGCAACTTTGTAAACCAGATGATGGATGAGAGAATCCCTGCTGATAAAGTGGTGACAGATCCTGTGCTGATGGCACAGAACGATAACCTGAAACGCCACAAGCATATTCCGCTGCCCGCTAATATTTATGGTCCTGCCCGGGTGAACTCTGCCGGTATCGATCTCTCTGAACCCACCATGCGCAAGCCGCTGCTGGAGAAAATCAACGCATTCGACATCAATAGCATCATCCCAACCAGCATCAATGTTGACGTTGCTATGACTAAAGCAAAAGCTGGTTTTGCCACTTGGTCAAAATCACCGGCAGAAACACGTGCTGCGGCATTGGAAAAATTTGCGGGCCTTATGGAACAGCATATGCCGCAATTGATGGCGCTCTGCACCAGGGAGGCGGGAAAAACACTGGATGACGGCGTTGCCGAAGTCAGGGAAGCTGTTGATTTTTGCCGTTACTACGCCCAGCGTGGACGCGTTGATTTCAGCGAGAAAGGCGAACGCCTTCCGGGTCCCACAGGCGAAAGCAACGTCATAACCCTGCAGGGCCGAGGCACCTTCGTCTGCATCAGCCCATGGAACTTTCCCCTCGCCATTTTTGTAGGCCAGATTACAGCTGCTTTAATGGCCGGAAACACTGTCGTCGCCAAACCAGCTGAACAAACACCGAAGATCGCCTCTTATGCCGTACAATTGATGCATCAGGCAGGCATTCCGCAAGATGCGATGATTCTCGTTCAGGGTGATGGCAAAATAGGCGCAGAGCTGGTGGCACACAAAGATGTGGCAGGCGTGGCCTTTACAGGTTCCACCGAGGTCGCCCGCCTGATTAACCGCACATTGGCTGCCAAAGATGGTCCTATTGTGCCGCTGATCGCCGAAACCGGCGGACAGAACGCGATGATTATTGACTCCTCCGCGCTGCCGGAACAAATCGTCGATGACGCTCTGATCAGTGCGTTTGGGTCTGCAGGACAGCGTTGCTCGGCATTGCGCGTATTATATGTGCAGGACGATGTCGCTGATAAAATCATCAATATGTTGAAAGGCGCCATGAAAGAACGCCGTATCGGAGAACCAATTGAATATAGCAGCGATATTGGACCCGTCATCGACGCCGAGGCACATGGCAACCTGACGGCGCACCGCAAAAAGCTGGACCAGATTGGTAAATTGATTGCGGAATGCCCATTGGACCCGGCACTGACGCAGAAAGGGTTCTATTTTGCGCCCGTGGCTTATGAAATTAGCAGCATCAAACAACTGGAACGCGAAGTATTCGGTCCCATTTTGCACGTCATTCGTTACAAGGCATCAGAATTACAGCAAGTTATTGACAACGTGAACAGCACTGGCTACGGACTGACATTTGGCCTGCATACCCGCATCGGCACCACGATCAAGAATGTGACCGGCGCTGTAAATGCTGGCAATATTTACGTGAACCGCACCATGATCGGCGCCGTCGTGGGTGTCCAGCCGTTTGGCGGAAATGGTATTTCCGGCACAGGCCCCAAAGCGGGCGGGCCGCATTACCTGCCGCGTTTTGCGACAGAAAAGGTCATCAGCATCGATACAACCCGTCAGGGTGGCAATGCTACGCTGGTATCGCTGAAAGAGTAAAAAGACCCTTTTTCAGCCTTTCTTTCGCCGCCTTGTTTCTTTAGAAATAAGGTTATGAAACATATTATCCTGGCAGCAGCCCTTATCGCTTTTTCGTTCCCTGCACTGGCGCAAAATACGGCGCCCGCAAAGACACAAGTGCCTGAACGCACTGTGACGCAGGTGCAGGCACAACCAGCCAGAACGCCGTCCATGGTGAATGCTCCGGAAGTGGCACAGGCCGAATCCTATCTGCAGCAACTTAAAACCGGTAAAGCCCGTTTCCTGCAAACCGCCGGTGATGGTTCACAGGCAATAGGTACGTTTTATATTTCGCGTCCTGGAAAACTGCGCTTTGAATATGACCCGCCTGTAAAAGATTTTGTCGTGGCGGATGGATTCTTTATCTATTTCTATGACAGCCAGCTGCAGGAACAAAGCAACGCGCCGATCGGGCAAACCATGGCCGACTTCCTGCTGCGTTCTGATCTAAAGCTTTCAGGTGACATACAGGTAACCGACATTACACGGGGCGGGAACCTTATTCAGATTACACTGGTTCAGACATCGGACCCGCTGGCAGGAAAACTGACGCTGGGCTTTACCCCTGAACCATTTGCCCTGAAGAAATGGCGTGTAACGGATGCACAAGGCGCCATTACAGAGGTAGAACTGTTCCAGTTACAAACAGGCGTAAACCTGCCGAAAAGCCTTTTTGTGTACAGTGATCCGAAGAAGCTGGAAGGCCGCCGTCTCAACGAATAGACTAGCCTCATGTCTTACTCATCTCGACAAAATGCCAAGAATAATGAAGGGCCGCTCGACAGCCTGATCCGTGCCCTCGCAGGCCTGCCGGGATTAGGCCCGCGCTCTGCCCGCCGCGTAGCCCTTCACTTGCTGACAAACCGCCAGAAGGCGATGAACCCGCTGATGCAGGCATTGGAGCAGACAGCAGCACAGGTACGCACGTGTTCAACCTGTGGCAACCTTGATCTTTCTGACCCCTGCCGTATCTGCACCAATCCGCAACGCACGCAGAATACGCTATGCGTGATCGCGGGTGTCGCGGATCTGTGGGCAATTGAACGCACAGGCGCTTTCAAGGGCCGCTACCACATATTGGGCGGTATTCTTTCAGCGCTGGATGGTGTCACGCCGGATATGCTGACCATACGCCCCTTGATCGAACGCCTTAATGGTATTGATGAAGTTATTCTGGCGTTAGCAGCCACGGTTGATGGACAGGCGACCGCCCACTATCTGAGCGATCGCCTGCATGATGCCAGACCGGATCTTAAAATCACCCGCCTGGCACATGGTGTTCCCGTGGGTGGTGAACTGGATTATCTGGATGAAGGCACGATCATGACGGCGCTTAAATCCAGGTCCAGCGTCTGATCATTCCTTTTCAGAAATATAAACTGTTCCATCTGTGCTGCCCACACGCAGGACGGCCACATGTGTGTAATGATTGACCTTGCCGCCGCCAATCGAGAAATCATAATAAACACCCGCTGGGAAATAATGATCCCCGCTGCTGGCCGTTACAGATGATGTACCAAATTTCACATACACCGGCACACTGGCGTAAAGGCTGATGATTTGCGTATCGCTGGCAAACGCTGTGCTATTACGCGCCGATGTCGCCGTAGCAGCGATGCTATGCGCCCCCGGTGATTTAAGACGAATAGCCGGAATGACATTATTCTCGCTATCGCGAGGAAGCAGTGTGGGCATGGAATGATCTCCTGAGAATAAGGGCAATAAAAAACCCGCCTGCGTGGCGGGTTCCAGATAGCGGGACGGAATCATCCCGTTGGTGATATGAACATGATGTTTCAGATCATACCTGTCAAGCCGTGCATACCATCGCGTTAGATAGCGTTGGCCCGTTGCTTCGTGAAAGTTACGACGTGTTCGATAATCTTGTTGCCAACCGGCAGGTCAACCAGCGTAACGGCCACTTCGACTTTTACATTCTCGCTGGCACAAATATCATCAAAGCGGCGGAGAGCATCAGCAAAACGGTTCGCTGCTTCCATAGGTTCTGTTTCATACATCGGACGTTGCAGCATCAGGCAATATTCGTTCTTGCCTGTCTGCGCAATAATATCTGACTGGCGACGCAGGCGTACGAGATACTGAGACAGCTTTGCTGTCGCATATTCAGCCGCATACGTGCCATCCATCGCCACGATGTCCTGATAATTTTTGATACCGATGAAGACAAGGAAAGAACGCTCGCCATAACGGTCCGCACGGTCAATCCCTGACAGGAACAACTGATTGAAGGCGGACTTGGCAATCACACCCCCAGCAGAGGGGAAATCTTCGCTTTCATCACCGATACGCTTGATCAACGATGTCAGGCGCTCAGCATTCTCCATGACTTTCTCAAGGCCGGTATGGTCGATGGGTTTGACCATCACTTCGTTGGCACCAGCCCGCAGGGCATCCTCACGCGGAATTTCCTGAGACATCAGAATGATATAAGGATAACTGCGCATGGCCCGGCGAATGCCGAGAACCACAGGGCGCGCATTGTTCAGAGGGGCAGGGTCAATAAAGACCACCTGGTAGGCATCCTTTTCCAGAAGCGCAATGGCATTATTCTTGACCGGCTCTTCAACGATCGTGTGCCCTTTGACCTCAAGGCGGGAACGAATCAGCTGCGTGGCGAGCGTGTCACGATCAACGACAAGAATTTTCATTTAATATCAAGCCCTTCCAGGAAATAAACGTAATGCCGTATAGTCCTACTCTCCTCTCTCAGTCTGCCTGCAGAATGTTAAGAACTGGGAAACACAGGCAAAAAAGGGGGAACCAACCCGGACGGGTTGATAGGGCGATCATAAACCTGTTTGACATCCTTGTCACCGTAGGTTAATAAACCCCTGCTTTTCCCCGAATGCCCATATATCGGCATGCCCAAGTGGCGGAATTGGTAGACGCGCACGGTTCAGGTCCGTGTGACAGAAATGTCATGGAAGTTCGAGTCTTCTCTTGGGCACCACTTCTCCTCCGTAGGTCGAGATTTAAGGTTCAGCAACTCATTGATTTTCCGGGTATTCCGGATAGAATTGACCCCTTAAATAAGGGGTTTTTTCATGTCCGCCACCAAAGTCAGCAAACCGAAAATTCATCTGCATCAGGGCGATCTTCCGAAAACTGTAAAATTGGGTTCCGTTATCGCTATTGATACCGAAGCCATGGGCCTGAATAACCATCGTGACCGCCTGTGTCTGGTCCAGCTTTCCGGCGGTGATAGTCAGGCCCATCTGGTTCAGATTGCGCCAGGCAAAGTAAATGCCCCTAACTTGAAAGCCTTGCTGACCGATCCAAAAGTTACCAAGCTGTTTCATTTTGCACGATTTGATGTCGCTATCCTGCAGCACAACCTCGGTATTGACATAAAAAATATTTATTGCACAAAAATCGCCTCCCGCCTGTGCCGCACTTACACGGATAAACATAGCCTCTCGACATTGTGTCGCGATCTGTTGGGTATTGAATTAAATAAACAACAGCAATCATCTGACTGGGGCGCCGAAAAGCTTTCGAAAGAGCAACTGGCTTACGCTGCTGACGATGTTCTATACCTGCATAAAATCCGTGAGCACTTGGATGAGATGCTGGAACGCGAAGGCCGTACAAAGCTGGCCCAGGCCTGCTTTGATTTTCTGCCCGCCCGCGCAAAGCTTGATACCGAGGGTTGGCCGGAAATTGACATTTTCAGCCATTAAAAAGAACAAGCATTTGCTGAAATTCGGTCACACTCCTGTATTGTTCTGAAGGCCTCGGAGAAGAGGAATGCCATGTATATAGGATCACAAGTTTCATCGTTCAGCAAAACCATGCAAAGCAAATTAAGACCGCTGTTTATTGCAGTGCTGGCGCTGCTGTTCCTAATCCCCCTGGGAATGGTGGACGATATCGTAAGAGACCGCACGCAATACCGTGACGAATCCGTCAGAAGTATCGCCGCCAGTTGGGCTGATACACAAACGGTCACAGGGCCGGTTCTGGTGATCCCCTATATAGTCGTGGAAAAAGCTGAGAACTTTGACTCTGAAAAGAACAAGATCGTCATCACAAACAATAAAGTTACCCGGAAACAGGTGGCTATTCCGGCAACGCTGAATATCGCGACCTCACTGGAATCCGAAGAGCGTAAGCGCGGCCTTTATAAAATCCCCGTTTATGTGGCTTCCATCTCTATGACAGGACAATTCACCAAGATTAAAGAGGCATTTGCTGCCATCACATCCGAGAACGGTACCCTTGAACAGCCCTTCCTCAGCATGGCTGTGAATGATATCCGTGGGATTGGTGGTATCCCCGCCATCACCCTGAATGATAAAACCTATACCCCGCAGCCGGGGACGCGCATCAACGGCCTGAAAGATGGCGTACACATTCCGCTTGATAACCTGCAGGCAGAAAACGATAGCTTGAATTTCACGATCAATTTCGACCTGAAAGGCATGAATGAATTCCACATCATGCCTGTCGGTGGCGATGTCGCCATGAAAATGGAATCCGACTGGCCCCACCCGAGCTTTAACGGACGCTTTCTGCCTGATGAACGTACGATCACGGAACAAGGCTTCACCGCAAGCTGGAAAACCGGATTGCTGGCAACAAATATCCTGAACGCCATGACGGATTGCATACGGTACGACAATTGCCGTGATCTGATGGAAAAGTCATCCGGCGTGGGATTGTTCCAGCCGACCGACATCTACAAACAATCCAATCGCGCGATTAAGTACGGGTTGTTGTTTGTCGTACTGACTTTCGTGCTGTTTTATGTGATGGAAACGTTAAAAAACCTGCATGTCAGCCTGCCGCAATTCCTGCTGGTCGGGGGTGCCTTGGCTGTTTTTTTCCTGTTGCTGGTATCACTGGCTGAACATATAGGTTTTGCAATGGCATATCTGCTGGCAGCCGCAGCCACCGTAGCCCTGCTGACTTATTACGTTTCGTATGTTCTGAAAGGTAAAAAACAGGGCATCCAGACAGGCTTGGCGCTGGCAATTCTTTATGGTGTGTTATATGTCATATTGCTGTCCGAAGATTATGCCCTGCTGATGGGCTCTCTGCTGTTGTTCCTGCTGATTGCAGGTATTATGGTGATGACACGCAATGTCGACTGGGAAAACCTGGGGCAAGCGCAGATACAGCAAGATAGTGCCAAGAAATGAGAGAAAAGAAACCTCATGAAAGCTGCAACGAACATGACTAAAGATCAGGGCCACACAGACATAGAGAACGGCATCCGTACCTTGACGACGGAAGCAGAAGGCCTGACAGCCCTCGCCAAGTCACTGGATGGCTCATTCGCAGAAGCCGTAGACGCCATTCATGACATGAAACGCGACCGTCGTGGCCGTCTGGTTGTGGCCGGTATGGGCAAAAGCGGGCATGTCGCCAAGAAAATTACAGCAACCCTGGCCTCAACAGGTACGCCCTCGCACTTCGTACATCCCGGTGAAGCCAGCCATGGCGATCTGGGCATGATTACCGAAACGGATATTGTGCTGCTGCTTTCTAACGGTGGTGAAAGTGCAGAACTTTCAGACCTGATCCATTATACACGCCGCTTTGGCATCACCCTGATTGCCATGACCAGTAACGGTGAAAGCACACTGGCTAAGCATGCCGACATCAAACTGGTATTGCCCAAAATGCCGGAAGCCTGCCCCAATGGATTGGCGCCGACGACATCGACAACCATGATGATGGCGCTGGGCGATGCACTGGCCGTAGCCCTGCTGGAACGCATGGGCCTGACGGCCGAACAATTCCGCGTTTTCCACCCGGGCGGCAAACTGGGTCAGCGCCTGCGCACAGTCAAAGAGATTATGCAGCCGCTCGATAAACTCGCCCTCGTGCGTGAAAACGATACGATGGACAAAGTGCTGCTGGAAATGACGAATAAAAATCTGGGTTCTGTCGTGATTATCGATGATCAGAAAAACCTGATCGGAATCATCACCGATGGCGATTTGCGCCGTCATATGGGTCCTGACCTGCTGACAAAAACTGCTGGCATGCTGATGACGCGTAATCCAAAATCCATCGCCAGCGACCTGCTGGCGGCAGAAGCCGTGGACACCATGCTGAATGGTTTCAAATCACAGATCACATGCCTGACCGTATCCGATCAGGGAAAATTTGTGGGCCTGATCCGTCTGCAGGATTGTCTGCAGGCGGGCGTAGCATAAGGAAAGATCATGCATTTTGACATTCTCGCCCTGATCAAGGCTCTGGGTTATTTTGGCGTCTGGGGTGTTGTCTTCGCTGAATCAGGCATCCTGTTCTGTTTCTTCTTCCCTGGCGACAGCCTGCTCTTTACCGCGGGCGTCCTCGCGGCCCAAGGCACATTGAATATCGTGACGCTGACGACAGGCTGCTTCATCGCAGCTGTCACCGGCAATATGCTGGGTTATGAAGTCGGTAAGCGTGTCGGCATGCGTCTGTTCAAAAATGGCGATACGCGTTTCCTGAAGAAGAAACATCTGGAAATGACGCAAAGCTTCTTCAATAAGCACGGCAGGATGGCCATTATTCTCGCCCGTTTCCTGCCGATCATTCGTACGTTCACCCCCTTCCTGGCGGGTGTAGCACAAGTGCCCTATCGATTCTTCTTTGCTTATACCGTGATCGGTGCGTTGTTGTGGGCCGTGGGTTTGACCGTCATGGGATATTTCCTGGGTGAACTGATCCCGGCAGACAGGCTGGATAAATACCTGCTACCGATCATTTTGCTGATTATCACCGCATCGGTCCTGCCTTCTGCCTGGCATATATACAAAGAACTGCAAGCCCAGAAGAAAACCGAGGAAAAAGGTGCTGAATGAACGATGAACCCGGCCAGAAGGAATTGCGCGCCGAGCGCCTGAGCCGCCTGATCCGTTCTGAGCAGGAACGTGTCGTTCATTCCCATACCTACACCAAATTCGTCAAAGCCATGCGCTGGGCTTTACCGCTTGTTGCCGTTGTGATCGTCGCGATTGTGATGGCATGGCCAAAAATGGAAACGGCGATTACGCCCGTCACACCCGAGAATGTCAGCCAGAACCAGCCCGCCACGCAGAACGAGCTTATCAATCCACGCTTCGAAGGGGCTGACTCCGCTAATAATCCTTATGTGCTGACCGCGACACGCGCTGTGCAAAGCCAGCAGAATCCGGACATCCTGCTGCTGGATATGCCTGTGGGCGATATCAATCTCGCGAATAGTGAGACAGTGAAAATCACAGCCCTGAAAGGCAATTACCGCCAGGTCGCGGGACTGTTGTATCTTGATGGTGATGTCAAAGTGAAACACAGCAGCGGATACGATCTGGACACCACACGCCTGATGATTGACACCAAGGCTCGTGAGACACGCACGGATCAACCTGTCCGGATTGTAGGACCCGCAGGCACATTGCATGCCAGCGGCATGGATGGACGTAACGCCGAAGGAATACTGGTCTTCACCGGACCTGCAAAACTCATTCTAAAAGAAAAATTAAAAGGGCTATAACCCATGAAATATCTATTCGCATTTCTGTTGTTATCCTTAGCGGCACCGGCATGGGCCCAAGAAACGCAACAAGCGGAGAAACCATTGGAAATCACAGCGGATCAGACGCTGGAATGGCATCGTACAGATAAAAAATATATCGCCCGGGGCAAAGCCGAAGCTAAGCAGGGCTTAACAACCATCAATGCGGAAACACTGACCGCCGACTACCGCGAGAGTGAGAAATCAAATTTTGATATCTACCGCATGACAGCCGATAATAACGTCGTCATTACGTCACAGGGCAATCAGGCCTTTGGTGACAAGGCGGTCTACGAACTGGATACCGGTATCGCCACTATGACCGGTGAAGCCCTGAAGATGACAGCCCCCGATCAGACCATCACCGCACGGGATAAGTTTGAATACGCTGTCAATGAGGGCCGCTTGAGTGCCTATGGTGACGTGCTGATTATCCGTGGCGAAGATAAAATCCAGGCTGACAAGGCATCAGCGTTTTTTGCCCAGAACAATCAACCCGCATCCGCCAGCGCTCCAAACTCTTCCGCCCTGGGTGGGCGCAAACTCGAGCGCTTCGAGGGCGAGGGTCATGTGATCGTCACCACTCCCACAGAAATTCTGACCGGTGATCGTGGTGTTTATAATGCGGCTACAAATATTGCCGAAGTCACAGGTAATGTAAAAATCACCCGTGGCCCGAACGTGCTGGAAGGCACACGCGCTGAAATTGATCTCACTACCAATGTCAGCAAGATGTTCGGTAACACAACGACAACCAACCCGACCTCAGGCCGCGTGAAAGGCGTGTTCTACCCCGGCAGCACCAAGACAGAACAGCCCGCGGCACCTGCCCCTAGGCCGACACCAGCGGTGCCCGTAACCCCGACAGCATCCGAACAGGGTTATACCGTTATCCCGGAAGAAAGCCCGGCTTCGGTGCCGCCGCCCTTGACAAAACCTGAAGCGGGTGGCCACTTGACAGCCCCCTGATCCGACCTAACTTAGACCCTGATTTCATTAGGAAATCCGCGCCTTTTTTGACTTTTTCCCTATTTACAGGCATGATGCCCTTGTCATGAGTGAACTATCCAAAAGACCTCGCAAGCGTCAATTGAAGGCCGTACCCAAGGGCCTGACCGCCACTCATTTATCCCGTAGTTATAAAAAACGTCCCGTCCTGCGCGATGTCAGTTTGACAATCCAGCGCGGTGAGGCCGTGGCCCTGCTTGGCCCCAACGGTGCGGGTAAAACCACCTGTTTCTATATTATCAGCGGCCTGATCAATCCGGACTCTGGCTATATCCAGCTCGACGGCCAGGACATCACAGGCCTGCCGATGTATCGTCGCGCGCGTCTGGGTATCGGTTATTTACCTCAGGAAGCATCAATCTTCCGCGGCCTTTCAGTGGAAGACAACATTCGTGCTGTCGTGCAGGCGCAGGATCTCAATCAGGAAGATCAGGAACAACTGCTCGAAGATTTGCTGGCTGAGTTTTCCATCAGCCATTTGCGCCGTACACCGGCTATTGCACTATCAGGTGGTGAACGCCGCCGTGTCGAGATTGCGCGCGCACTCGCAGGCCGGCCTGAATTCATCATGCTCGATGAACCGCTCGCCGGTGTTGACCCGATTGCTGTCGGTGAAATTCGTGCCCTGATCGGATATTTGAAAACCAAGAATATCGGCGTACTGATCACCGATCACAATGTCCGCGAAGCACTCGGCATCGTTGACCGCGCTTATATCCTGCATGATGGCAAAGTGCTAATGGAAGGCACCCCTGCCGATATCGTCGGTAACGATGATGTCCGTAAGGTTTATCTTGGCGAAGGCTTCTCGCTTTAATTCATATTTCGGAGTTTCTTGATGCAAGGTTACATGGCCGAATGGCTGACCCTGATAGGTGTGTTTTCTCTGGCAGTCATTTCACCGGGGCCTGATTTTGTCGTTGCCGTGCGCAATGCACTTCAATACGGCCGCAGTGCTGGTTTCTGGACAGCGCTTGGTTTTGGCTGTGGCGTTGCCATCCACGCAACCTATACTATGATCGGCATTGCCGCCCTGATTGCCAAATCCGTCATACTTTTTAGCATTATCAAATTCGCAGGCGCTGCCTATCTGATGTATGTCGGTTTCAAAGCACTCCGCTCTCATGGCTTTTCCGGCAATATCCAGCAACAGATAGCACATCAACATATCAGTCCGTTTGCGGCCTTCCGTAGCGGCTTCATCACCAATCTACTAAATCCCAAAGCGACCCTGTTCTTTCTGGCCTTGTTTACACAGATCGTCAGTCCCGCAACACCCTATATCATTCAGGTACTATTTGGCCTGACATGCTGCATCATGGTAACAACGTGGTTCATAGCGGTATCGCTATTCCTGACCGCCCCGACTATCCGAAATCGGTTCCTGAAAATATCGAAATGGATAGATCGCACATGCGGTGCGGTTTTTATCGCGCTGGGACTGAAACTGGCCCTGACAAAAGCGCCTGTCTGATCCATACCGCATAATCACCAATTCCCGCATGCGCCATTTCATGGTATAATTCTTGCATGACTACGAATCTCTCCCAGCGCCTTGATCTCAG
>CAMLJM010000015.1 GCA_946480475.1 uncultured Alphaproteobacteria bacterium | reverse complement strand
GCCGCAAGCAATCATGCGATTTGAAACGTGCCAGCTTGTTACAGACAGCCAACTCTTTGGCCTTGCGGGGATTGCCGAATAGGGCGGCTTGCACCGCAAGACTCTTGTGCATCCCCATATAGCGGCGAAGCGGGGTTGGATAAAAATCCTTCACCTTGGCTTTCAGCGCTTTCGTGGTGGATGACGTAGCCTTAGTTCTGGTCAAAGCCTCGTGAATGGTCACATGACCTGAATGGGAAAGAAACACGACCACGCCGCCTTTCTCGCCTTCTTCGGCTTCTCCATACTCCCAACTGCTGAAGCGATACCCTTCTTCCAGAACAGACCAATCATGGGTTTGGGCATATTCAGCCACTTTTTGCTCTGCGGCCTGTTTTTGCAGGGTTTCAAACTGCTCCACATCATCGAAGTAGGTTGCATCTTCCGTGGCAAGCAAGTCCTTGGTGAACGTTCCCGTATATTGTTCTTTTGGAAAAATCGCTATAGACAGGGTAGGTAGTTCACCAACTAGCTTGTCTTTGATCTCCTCGGCTGTAGTATAATAGCCATCGATCACATCATCCAGAACCTCGTCCTGATCTTCCTGCTTGCCTATGGCAAGGGCTTCAGCTTGGGACAGGGTAATTTTCTTTTCAGATAAAGCCTCTTTAACTTTATCGCTCAAGGTCAAAAGCATCAGGCGGCGGCGGATAGTTGCCACGGATAGCCCTGTCTGCGCGACAATGTTATCCAGTTCTTCACCGTTTTTAACCAGAGAAGACAGCGCATCCGCTTCTTCCAGAGGGGAGAGATTTTCACGCTGCACGTTCTCAACGGTCGCTATCCGCAGGGCTTCTTCTGTGGTCAGATTTTCTTTGATTTCAACACGCACAGGAAAATCCTTGTCCAGGTCTCCTTTTTCAATCAGGTGAGAGATAGCGCGAAAACGGCGCTCTCCTGCAATAATGTTGTACTTCTTGCTCTTGCCTTTAGGCTTCAAAACCACGAGGTTTTGCAAAAGCCCATCGGTCTTGATGGACTGCGCCAGTTCTGCAATTGAAGTGTCGTTAAAAACTTTGCGTGGGTTCAGAACGGAAGGCTGGATTTGAGCGTGGGTCAGTGTCTGAATAGTCATTTTAGGCTCCTTATTAGGTTGAAATGCAACACGACAATCGCGCCGCACTTCTTTTCCTACGGGCCGCATGCATGCGGCCTTACAGCGGGGAGGAATTTTTCAAGATCCGGACGCGCCGGAGGGGTATCACCCGTCTGCACAAGCGAAGCGCGGAAGATGGGGATACCGGCGCGGGAGCGCGTCAGCGACCCGCCAGGGGGTTCTTGAAAAAGGGCCCGAAGGGGGCCAAAACTAATATGTGCTTTTCAGTGAAGGACTAGAGATGGCTATGCATTACAGCAGACAGAGTTCGATCCGCACTGAGTACACCTAAAGCGTAGTGATTGTACTGGCTTTTGTTTTTGGTTGTCTGTCAGTCCTTGCGTATAAATACGGCCTTTATAGCCACATTTCTCACAGACAACCTCCAGTACTTCATTCCTTTCTGCCAGTTGCCAGACATAATAGCGTTCCTTCATCCGTCCCATATCTTAGCGAAGCGGAACACCGTTGAGACGATCTACAATCCGGTTATATGCCCGTCTGATGAAACGTTGTTTAAGGTCATAGTCTTCAAAATCATCAAGAAGAAAAGCGATGCGTATATCATCACACAGAGATTCCAAAGACGGGCGGAGGTCCTCTATAAAGGCGAGCGCCGTCATGGCTTCATCCTGCTGGCCTTTGCCCAGAACGTAGCGCTCTAAACGTGCCATGGCGATTTTGAGGTTCATATGTCTCTCTACCTCATCGCCAGGTGTCTGAAATGCTAAACCATTAAAACTGAAATATGGGGTGCTTTTGCTCATAGGGCACATTGACCCAAATAATTAGAACAAATCAAGAACAAAATAGACTCGACTATTATACCTGTAATATTTTGACAAGTCTTATAAATGATATTATTATATCAATAATAACTTATTATTTAATTTAAAGGGCATTATAGTGATATTTATAACGCCAAGTGAGGCACTTAGAAAATCAGCGGAAGCTATTAGGCAGCACCGCATTCGTCAAAGCCTCACGCAAGAGGATCTTGCTCGTAAATCAGGCGTAGCCTTAGCAACGCTGCGCAAATTTGAGCGTACGGGGTTAATTTCATTGGAGTCCTTTTTCAAGCTGGCAACAGTGCTAGGGATATTGGATGAAATAATGGACTGCCTTGAAACTCAAGAGCAACCTGCTTCTCTTGACGACCTGCTTAAGCAAGACAAGAAGACAAAACGCATGAGGGTAAGGGCAAGTAAAATATCATGAAACAGCAATATGCCGCCGTCGAGCTTGTCCATGTGGGACTTGTCTTTGATAAGGAGACAATACCAGTTGGCAGGCTGGCTCTTAAAAACAGGGTCATTCATTTTGAATATGAAGTGGACTTTCTATCAAAAGGTCTGGAGATATCACCGTACAAACTGCCAGTAAGCGCTGGACTACAGACTTTCGATCTGCCGTTCTTTGAGGGATTACCAGGTGTATTTCATGACTCACTGCCGGACGGATGGGGAAGGCTGATCCTTGATCGGGTCTTGCGTACAAAGAATGTTAAACCTGAAAACCTGACAAGCTTAGACAGGCTAGCGCATGTGGGACAATCCGGCATGGGCGCACTCGTTTATGAGCCTGATTATAAAGATAAGCCGGGTAGGGAGCATGAACTCAACCTCGACGCTCTGGCGACACAGGCTCAGGAAATATTAGAGGGCTCAACCAATACAGTTCTAGAGGAACTCGTCGCCCTCAACGGATCTTCGGCCGGTGCCAGACCGAAGGCCATGATTGGCGTAAATATCGATAAATCCCAGATTATTCATGGTGTGCACGATCTGCCAGACGAGTTTGAACACTGGCTCGTAAAATTCCCGAATTCAACAGATGGTCGGGATAGCGGCGCGGTCGAGTATGTATATGCACAAATGGCCAAAGAGGCTGGATTGGATATGATGGAAACCCATCTCTTCTCAAGCCAGAATTCGCCAGGATATTTCGGCACCAAACGCTTCGACCGTATAAAAAACAAGCGACTGCACCTTCATACAGCTTCGGGGTTATTGCATTCAAATTTCAGACAGCCCGCACTAGATTATAAGGACCTTATAAAGCTGACGCTCTTTATCACCCGCGACATGGTGGACGTGGAAAAGATGTTCCGCCTGGCCGTATTTAATGTGCTGGCCCATAACCGTGATGATCACGGCAAGAATTTTTCATACCTGATGGATAATAGAGGGCAGTGGCGGTTAAGCCCCGCGTATGATCTGATCTATTCCGCCGGCCCCGGCGGTGAGCAAAGTACGATGGTTGAAGGTGAGGGCAGAAATCCTGGTATGGCTCACCTGCTTGAGCTGGCACGATCGGCAAGCATTCAGGGTAAAAAAGCCAAAGAGATCATTGATCAATGCCAAGGCGCGTTAGCAAATTGGAAGAAATTGGCAAAAGAAGTTGACGTCAGTAAAGAAAAAACAGAAGAAATTCAGGCAGTCCTTACAAAATAGCTTATGGATCTATAAGCAAAATAAATATCCATAGCGCTCAACAGCATGCCCGGCGGCGATCATTTCACAGGAAATATCCTTACCGAATGACTGGCATCTGGCGACCGTCCTACCATAATGATCTGTATCTTTTCGCCTGCAAATAACCTCTCCTCTGGTTAATGAGCTCAGATAATCTTGTGCAGCATAAGGATCACCTTTTGTACACTCTCTCCCCGCGCGACAGTGTCCCGGCATCTCAGGAGCATCTATACTGGAAAGCCGAATGCGCTCGCCTGCGCAGGTGAACGTATCTCCATCGATGATCTCCGGGTTTTCACAGGTTATTACGTCACCAGAAGATGATAGCTCTGGTAAATACGTCTCATAGGCTGGAATTCCAGCAAAAACCATCAGTAAAGAAACGGCAATAATGGCCCAAGCTGGAAGAAATCTGATGGAGCGCATTAGCTGGCGACGGCCTTTCCTGTTACGCAACAGCACCTTTTCCCACTTCGCGCGGCTATGACGGTTTTTGAAGAAAACGCCCGTCACAAGAAAACTAGCGATCAACAAGAAAAGAACAAATACCGAGACGATAAATTCTATCGTGCTATCACCTCCAAGCATTTCAGTCAGTATCATACTTTCCACCGTGATTTTGTATGAGGACCACAAAAATCAGGCATCGTGTTTCCTCTCACCGCGTTTTAGCAAGCCAAAGACCGATCTGTGAAGGTTAAGCTCTCCACGACCAGCCCTTGCAGTCATTTCACGTAAGTACCCGCCCGGATTTCGGACACGGTGATGGGGGTCTTGCAGTTTCTGATCGATAATCAGAACACATATGGCGGCACCGTTTCGACCGAGAACCTTGCAGGCTTCAGCCCATGCTGATTTATGAATCCCCAAGGCAGGCAATAGCGAGCTGGCCGCTTCGACAATTTCAGGGAAATCCTGTCGGCCCCTAACTGGCAAATGAGTTTTGAACCGCTCGGAGGCAGCATAAAGCACCTGTTTGATCGTGATGTTGCTGATCTCTTCGGCGATTTCAGCGGCTTTTTGATCCCGCTGTTCTTGGCTATCGGCACCTTCTTGGGTTTTAGGCGCTTGAGGTTCGACTACGCTTCTTTCGGAAGCCCACTTGTCTTTCTGACTACTAAGATTTGATTTATCAAATTGATTATAGGTTGTAGAGTATTTGTTGACGTCAATACTGTCGTCCATGGATGACGGATTTTGAGTAAATTGAACATCTATGACTTCAGACTGCCCCCTCTGCTCAGCGGCAATTTCAGCATCCAGCGCTAAATTAACAGCCGCTCTCACAGCTTCAAGAAGCCTGCTATGCAGTGCTTTGTGCGCTTTAAGCAAGTTATGTAGGTTTTCGATCGTCATATACACGCGAATGGGGACGGCGACCTCTTTATAGGCAGCCTCGGTTTCGAAGCGAATTTGATCAAGAGATGCATATTCGCCCGCTTCACTGATCAAGCCATTTAGCTGCCGGCGATACCAGGAGATCTGTCTCTTAGTTTCCATCCAGGCGGCATCGAGCCGCTGCTTCTCGACCAACTTGCTCTCTAGGGATGCTCGTAAAGCGGCGAGGGGGGTCAAATCCACCCCGAAGGCATGCATGATTTCTCCATCTTCAGAGCGAACCCCGTATCTTCTGTGATTGCCTGAATCATTCCAGGTGAGGGCACCGATCTTGAATAGATCATTTTCAAGTCTTTGGATCTGGCGCTCTGACACGCCAAAGTGCTGGGCTGTTTTCGATAAAGCCTGAAACACGATCGGCTGGCTGTTTGCCGTCCAATCGCAATCGCGGGTAAAGAGAATGTAATATTCCAGAAGCTGGATCATTTTGGGCGTAAATCCGGCAATCGGCCCTGCATTTTTGACGAGCTTTAGTAAGTCAAAGCGGGAAACGCCAGCCGGCAACCCCTCAAAAGTGCTGACAAACTGAGCAATACCCCGCAATTTGGGTGAGTTTATCCTCCCGCCAACCGGCGGTTCATAAAAACTGACATTTTCCATGGGTATTCGCTTATCCAGGCCCTTTAATCAGGCAACAAAAAATCGTCACGAAAAATTACTTTTTCGCTTGATGCCCGATTCGGATTGCGGTAGATTCGTTGTTAAGAGATTACGAACACCGCTTTTAAAGCAGCCGCAGCGCCAACTGCGGTTTTTGCTTTTTCAGGGTCTAGGTGATGCGTCTCCTTTCTCGTTTGATGTTAATCTTGCTCAAATCGCCCGGAACGGGCTTGATACAGACAGCCCTCACTCATGAACAGAGCAAAGTCAGTCCGTTAGACAGACAATTGTACTGTAAGAACAACTGTCCGATAAAAAAGGTAACATACAGTTTTGTTATCCACAATCAGACTGTCCAAAAATTGTCTTATGCACAGCTATTTGGCAGGAGACTCCGAGTCGTTTAGACACTTATTCACAGAAGAGCGGGGATTCCGTATAAGCTGAGACGTCCCGTTGAAATTTAGTGGGAGAGAATCGCTCAGTCCTGATGATTCTCGAATCGGTCGGTGAACAGTTCTTCAGTATAACTGTATGGATGATCTTACAGGCCTATACAGTCGTAGGTTCGAACACTTATTATACAATCTCTGTAAGACCTTTATACACCCCTTGCTAATCAGTGATTTTGCTGCAAAATTGCTTAACTGACTGTTCAATCATACAAAGAGATACACATGCAGGTTTCCCTTTCAGAAGCAGCAAAAATGGTTGGAATTACGAGATCCACTCTCTATGCACATATAAGAGAGAAGAGCATTTCCGTAATTGATGCTAAAACCAAACGGCCTAAAATTGATGTGTCCGAGCTTGTGCGCGTCTACGGCGATAAGGTAACGCCTCCGGACCAACTTGCAGCCGCTAAAGCATCAAAGCTGACTGCCAACAATCCAGATCTGGTAACGGAGGTTGCCGTTCTTCGGGAGAGACTGAAGACGTCAGAGATTGAGCGGGAGAGGGAGAGGCGGCAGCTATCAGAACAGATCGAAAATCTGCAGGAACTGCTCAAGAAAGAGCAGGAGGTCGTAGGGAAGGTAACAGCCCAGCTGACCGATCAGCGCACTTCCGCAGAAAAACATGCCGACAGGGAAGAGGAACAGATAAAACGCTTTTCCGAGATGGAAACCGCCGTCAAAACGCTTCTTGAACTGCAGCAGCAGCAAACCTCCAAGAAATCCTGGTGGCCCTTCAAATTCTCAAAAGCTTCATAATCGGGTAAAAGTAAATTCTATGAATGCCGTTGAAATTGAAGAGGCAATATCGAGGTTCGCGGAACAGCCATTTGATGCGGCTGAATTCCCGTATGGGTTTCTTGAAGCGTTCGGGAACAAAGCTACAACGATCCAGCGTTTAAGAAGCGGAAATACAAACAAAACTGATATTGAGGATGCTGTCCTTCAATACAACAACATTCATCTAGCGGTTAGCCCCAAAGGTGAAGTGCTAAAGACGCTAGAAAAACTGAAAGCCAGCCCTGCTACGTCCAAGCAAAAGGCCAAATTTATCCTTGCCACCGATGGTGATGACTTTCAGGCAGAAGACCTGACAAGCGGTGATACCGTTTCATGTGACTTTAAAGACTTCCCAAATCATTTTGGCTTCTTCCTGCCGCTGGCAGGCATCAGCACGGTCAAGCAGATCAGCGACAATGCCTTTGATATTCGGGCCACCAGCCGCCTGAACCGGCTCTATGTTGAATTACTTAAAGATAACCCTGATTGGGGAACCGAAAAACGCCGCCCGGAAATGAACCATTTCATGGCGCGACTGATTTTCTGTTTCTTTGCGGAAGATACCGACATTTTCAATGGTGCAGGCTTATTCACCGATACCGTTGAACAAATGAGCGCGAAAGATTCCTCAAACACGCATGAGGTTATCAGCGAAGTCTTCCGTGCCATGAATACAAAGCTGCAAGATCGCGCCTGTGCAAAGCTGCCCCGCTGGGCTGATACCTTCCCCTATGTGAACGGCGGCTTATTCTCTGGCAGCACAGAAACCCCGCGCTTTACCAAGATTGCCCGTAGCTACCTGCTCCATGTTGGCAATCTGGACTGGAAGAAAATCAATCCTGATATTTTCGGTTCCATGATTCAGGCTGTGGCCGATGATGAAGAGCGCGGCGCATTGGGCATGCACTATACCAGCGTCCCCAATATCCTGAAGGTTCTGAACCCGCTATTCCTTGATGACCTGCGTGAACAACTGGAAGCGGCTGGTGATAGCCCGCAAAAACTTTTGAACCTAAGAAAGCGCATGGCGCGGATCAGGGTATTTGACCCCGCCTGCGGCTCCGGCAACTTCCTTGTCATTGCCTATAAGGAAATGCGGGCGATTGAGGCGGAAATCAACATACGGCGCGGTGAACCTGACCGTCGCACAGAAATTCCGATTACAAATTTCCGTGGAATAGAGCTACGTGATTTTCCGGCGGAAATTGCACGGCTGGCTCTTATCATCGCGGAATACCAATGCGATGTCACATATCGCGGCCAGAAAGAGGCCTTGGCAGAATTTCTGCCGCTGGATGAACAAAACTGGATTACCTGTGGCAATGCTTTGCGGCTTGATTGGCTTTCCATCTGTCCGCCCACTGGTAAAGGCGTAAAACTACACGGTGATGATCTGTTCAATACACCATTAGATCAAGCGCAGATTGATTTTGAAAATGAAGGTGGGGAAACTTATATCTGCGGCAATCCGCCGTACTTAGGTTCAACTTGGCAATCTGATGAACAGAAGAATGATCTGAAAGCGATATTCGATCATCGTACCAAAACTTGGAAGTCATTAGACTATGTTGCCGGATGGTTCATGAAGGCGGCGGATTACGGTACGAAAACCAATGCTGTTGCCGCGTTCGTATCTACTAATTCCATCTGCCAAGGCCAGCAAGTGCCTATCCTTTGGCCACTGATTTTTAAAACAGGACATGAAATCTCCTTTGCCCATACCAGCTTCAAATGGGCAAACCTTGCAAGCTACAATGCAGGGGTCACTGTGGTTATAGTTGGTATATCAAATCATGCAGGAAGATTGCGGAAACTATTTTCTATCGCAGATGATGGTGGATTTGTTTTAAAAGAATCAGAGTATATAAATGCCTATTTAGTTTCGGGCGCAGATGTTGTGGTAGAAAAACAATCTAGACCTATGACTGAAGTTTCCGATATGAGCTTTGGAAATAAGCCTGTTGATGGCGGAAACCTTCTTCTTTGTTCTAATGAATTAAAATTACTTGGCTTAACGCCAGCTCAAGAAAAGCGATTTATACGCCGTATTTATGGTTCCGAAGAATTCATTAGCGGCAAAGAACGCTACTGTCTGTGGATTGAAGATCGGTATTTGGATGAAGCCCTCGCCATTCCCGCTATCCATCAACGCGTTCAAGGTGTGCGCGAGATGCGCCTTTCTAGTCGTGATAAAAGCGCAAACGACATGGCGAAACGTGCCCACCAGATGCGTGAGATGAATATAGGTCGAAGCCATACAATCATTATTCCTGCTGTTTCATCAGAAAAAAGAGAATGGTTTCAAATCGGACTGCTTGACAATCGCTCCACAATTACAAATCGAAATTTTGCTTTATATGATGCGCCACTGTGGAACCTCGCAATTTTATCATCAAAATTTCATTATGTTTGGATTGATGCTGTTTGTGGAAAGTTAGAAACTCGCTTCAACTATTCAAACACTATGGGATGGAATACGTTTCCTGTTCCTCAACTTACTGAAAAAAATAAAGCTGACCTGACTCGCTGTGCCGAGGATATTCTACTGGCGCGGGAGGCGCATTTCCCCGCCACTATCGCAGAGCTTTACGATCCAGAAAACATGCCTGAAAATCTGCGCCATGCCCATGAGCGCAATGATGAAGTGCTTGAGCGTATCTATATCGGTCGCCGCTTCAAAAACGATACCGAACGTCTGGAAAAATTATTCGATCTATACACCAAAATGACTGCCGAACAGAAAAAGCCTTATGCAAAGAAAAGGGGAGCTACACAATGAAAATATCACAAGTAAAAATTTCAAACTTTCGTTCATATTCAGATGAGGTGGTTATTGATTTCAATGATCTAACCGCTTTTGTTGGAAAAAATGATGTTGGCAAGTCAACGGTTCTCGAAGCCCTTGATATATTTTTTAATGAAGGAAAAGGAGTCATTAAGTTAGACAAAGACGATATCAACAAAAAATGCTCAGAGAGCGGAAATCAAGACATTGCAATTTCTGTTGTGTTTGAAAATCTTCCGACAAATATTGTAATTGATGAAAGCAACGCAACAACTCTCGCTGATGAGTATCTACTAACGAATGACGGCAAGTTGGAAATTCTTAAGATCTATCCAAGTGCGGGAAAAGAGAAGGTGCTAATTAAAGCACATCATCCAACCAATCCTGAATGTGCCGAACTGTTGCATAAGAAGCAGGCAGACTTGAGAAAGATTATTGATGCTAAAAATATTACAAATGTTGATAAGAATAAAAACGCATCTATGCGACAAGCGATTTGGAGATTTTACAGCACCGATCTTCAACTAGCCGCAGTGGAAATTGACGTGACTAAAGAAGACGTAAAAAATATATGGACCCAGCTTAAAAGTTATATGCCGCTTTATTCATTGTTCCAGTCTGATAGAAAAAACAGTGATGGGGATAGTGAAATACAAGACCCTATGAAGCTGGCGGTACAAGAAATACTCAAAGACCTAGATATAATTACCGCATTGAATGAAGTGGCAACGAAGGTAAACGGGAAGCTTAAAGAAGTGGCTGACGGAACATGTGAAAAACTAAGAGAAATGAATCCTGAAATTGCGGAAACGCTAAACCCTGTCATTCCCCCATCTGATACTTTAAAATGGTTAGACGTTTTTAAAAATGTATCTATTTCTGGAGACGATGATATCCCGCTAAATAAACGAGGCAGCGGTGTTAAGCGACTCGTTCTTCTCAATTTCTTTAGGGCAGAAGCCGAAAGAAGAAAAACAGACAGAAATGTTCCTGATGTAATCTATGCGATAGAAGAGCCGGAAACCTCACAACACCCAGACCATCAAAAGAAACTTATCGAAGCCTTGATTTCACTTTCACAGGCGGAACATACTCAGGTTATCTTAACGACACACAGCCCATCTCTTGTGAAAATGTTAAATTTTGAACATTTAAAACTGGTTCAGAATAGAGAGGGATCAAAAGAGATTATTGAGGTTGAGCCTCATGAGTTGCCATATCCTTCTTTGAATGAAGTTAATTTCATAGCATTTGCTGAGGCCAACCAAGAATATCATAATGAACTTTATGGCTTCATTGAGCACGAAGGCTGGCTCAATGAATATATAACAGGAAGAACAACCATGCAGTATTTCAAGGAAAGAAACGGCAATGTCGTTTCAGAGCAAGTGATATTGAGCGTTTATGTGCGCCACCAGATTCATCATCCTGAAAACGCACGTAATGACAAATATACGCCAGCGCAGTTGCTAACATCCATTCAAGAGATGCGAGCGTTTATTCAAAATAAACAGAATATTGGTCAAGCTGAGAGAGAAGCCGCATGACAGACATTAAATCCATCCCTTCCGTTTCCGTTAAATACGCTTCCAATGGTAGTTCGACCAAGGCAAATGAAATGGGAATGCGTGTCATGCAGGAACGCGCCTATGAAAAGCGCGGGGAACAATATCTGCTGATTAAATCGCCACCTGCCTCTGGCAAAAGCCGCGCCTTGATGTTTATCGCGTTGGATAAGCTGTATAACCAAGGACTGAAAAAGGCGATTATCGTTGTACCGGAAAAATCCATCGGCTCCAGCTTTAATGACGAGCCGCTTTCTAAATTCGGCTTTTGGGCAGATTGGGAAGTGGCTCCGCAATGGAACTTGTGCAATGCGCCGGGGGATGATAACGGTGGTAAGGTTGGCTCCGTTAAAGTCTTTCTTGATAGCCCTGATCGCGTTCTGGTTTGCACCCATGCCACGTTCCGCTTCTCGGTGGATCGTTTTGGCATTGAAGCCTTTGATGATTGCCTGATTGCCGTGGATGAATTCCATCATGTGAGCGCCGCTGAAGACAATATTCTCGGAGGCATTATCTCCAAGCTGATTGCGCGGGATAAGACGCATATTCTCGCCATGACAGGATCATATTTCCGTGGCGATGCCGTGCCTGTCTTGCTGTCACAGGATGAAGAAAAATTTGAGCCTGTCACCTATACCTACTATGAGCAACTCAATGGCTATCAGTATCTAAAGCAGCTTGATATTGGCTATTATTTCTATTCTGGCTCTTATATTGACGAAATCGCGGATGTTCTCGATACGAACTTAAAAACCATCATCCATATCCCGAACGTGAATTCCCGAGAAAGCACGCAGCGCGGTAAAACTACTGAAGTCAGTGAAATAATGGACACGATGGGGGCATGGAAAGGCAAAGACCCCGCCACGGGCTTTGATCTTGTTGAGCGCGCAGATGGCCGCATTCTGAAAGTGGCAGACCTTGTGGATGATGGCCCTGAGCGGCATTCCAAGGTTTTGACCTCGCTGAAAGACCCTACCCAAAAAGATAATCGTGACCATGTGGATGTTATTATCGCGCTAGGCATGGCCAAGGAAGGATTTGACTGGATTTGGTGTGAACACGCCCTGACCATCGGTTATCGCTCCAGCTTGACCGAAATTATCCAGATTATTGGCCGTGCCACACGGGATGCCAAAGGCAAGACCCGTTCGCGCTTTACTAATTTGATTGCTGAACCGGATGCTTCCGAAGAAAAAGTGACGGATGCTGTGAACGATACGCTGAAAGCCATTGCCGCAAGTCTGTTGATGGAACAGGTTCTTGCGCCCAAATTCAATTTCATGCCGAAAAATCCTAATAATGGCCCGATTGAGGGTTTTGACTATGGGGAAGGGGGGTATGACCCCAATAAGGAGAATATCGGCTTCAATCAAAGCACTGGCCAGTTCCAAATTGAAATTAAAGGTCTGGCTGAACCCAAAAGCAAAGAAGCCTCTCGCATTTGCCAAGAGGATTTGAATGAAGTCATTGCAGCCTTCGTTCAAGACAAGACCGCACTTGAACGCGGCTTGTTCGACTCTGAAATGATCCCTGAAGAGCTAACCCAAGTCCGCATGGGCAAGATCATTAAGGACAAATACCCCGAGCTGGATGATGAAGATCAGGAAGCCGTGCGCCAACATGCTGTTGCAGCCTTGAACCTGACGCAAAAAGCAAAGGAAATGCTGAACAGCCCTGAAATGCAGAAAGCTGGCAACACCGCCCTGATTGATGGCGTTCGCAAGTTTTCGATGGATGTGAAAGACCTCGATATTGACCTGATTGACAGGATCAATCCGTTCGGTGAGGCCTATGCCATTTTATCTAAGGCAATGAATGAGGATAGTCTGAAGCAGGTCGCTAACGTGATTGCTGGCAAAAAAACTAAGCTATCACCAGAAGAAGCCAAGGGGCTTGCTGCCCGTGCTGTTCAATTTAAAAAAGAGCGTGGCCGTTTGCCTGCACTCGACTCTCAAGACCCGTGGGAGAAGCGCATGGCTGAAGGCGCTGCCGCCTTTGTCCGTTACAAAGATGAGGGGCGTTATGAAAGAACTTGACGAACTCTATGATGAACTAGGTGATTTCCACACCGCAAAAAAAGATCCCTCAGCACCCTCCCCGCGTGAAGAACGGATCATTGCTGGGTTTGAAGATATAGAGCGGTTTTTTGAACAGCATGGCCGCCCTCCGGCACAAGGTGAGGGCAATGATATTTTTGAGCGCCTTTATGCCGTGCGGCTTGATAAAATCCGTTCCAGCGAAGAATGCAGCTCTGTGTTAGCAGGACTGGATAAGCACGGCCTTTTAGAAGGACAGCCTACTGTCAAGAATGATCTGTCTGATGACCTTGATGATGATGAGATTTTAGCAGAGCTTGGCGCACTGAATACTGGCAATAATGACATTACCAAGTTGACCCATGTTCGCACGCGCGCCGAAATCAAGGCAGCTGAGGAAATAGCGAAACGCGCTCCCTGTTTAGACTTTGCCAAGTTTAAGCCTCTCTTCATGCAGATACAGGAAGATCTGAAATCAGGCGTTCGACAAAGCCGCCGTTTCAAAGAAGATGCCCAGATTAAACAAGGAGAGTTTTTCATCCTAGGAGGGCAGAAAGTCTATGTAGCTGAAATGGGTGAAGTTATCAAAGCACCTAATGGGGCAACAGATGCCCGTCTTCGCATCATCTATGATAACGGAACAGAAAGCGACTTGCTTATGCGGTCGCTCCAGAGGGCTTTATATAAAGACGAAGCCGGACGGAGAATAACAGACCCATCGGCGGGGCCGCTATTCTCTGATGAAGCAGAAGAGGGTGATTTAGAAAGTGGAACAATTTATGTATTAAGAAGCAAGTCAGACCACCCCCTGATTAAGGAGCATAGGGAGGTCGTCCATAAAATTGGCGTTACTGGTAATGATGTAGATAGGCGCATAGCTAACGCCAAACTTGATCCGACATTCCTAATGGCGGATGTTGAGGTTGTCGCTACCTATAAACTATCCAATATTAACCGCGTGAAACTTGAAAATCTGATTCATAGATTTTTTGAACCAGCCAAGTTAAATATTGAAATCAAGGATCGCTTTGGAAACCCTATAGTTCCACGCGAGTGGTTCCTGGTCCCACTATTCATCATTGATGAAGCAGTAGAGAAAATTAAATTCGGCTCAATCGTGAATTTCTGCTATGAGGCAAAGGCCGGAAAGATAGTAGAGCGAGGATAGCTTATTATAAGAGTTTCATAGGCACTAAACATGCTCATGAATCGTTAAGCCTAGATTTCAACTCAATCAACCGAGGATCATTTAGTAGCTGCGGCATAGATATTTCTATGCCTTTTAATGCTTCTTGTGTTCCATAGGGCCATCTCTCAGGTCTCTCTGGAAGAATTGCATATAAAAGATCTAATAATTCTTCCGGATATTTTGATGCCAGATCATTTCCCGATCTTTTCATTTCTGGGAGATAAAAGTGTTCGTTGCTAATTTTAGATACAAGTTGAGATACAAGCTTGCTAACCGCGGGGAAATTAGTTTCCTGCGCAAGGGCGATATCACACAATCTTGCAGAGGCTTTGGCAGTTCTAACCTTTTTATGCTTAGGCCAAACATGCTTTAAGAACGGAATTATTTTTTTATCCCATTGTAGTTTTTTACCGCCTGACCACTTCTCTAAGTTCCATAGAACTTGCGTTCTGAAGCTATCTTCAGAGTTTAATAAGACATTTCTAAACTCTTCATCCGATATATATCTCTTCTTCTCACTATCTTTAGATCCCCAACCAGCCAGAAGTAATCCTGCCAATATCTCAGTGTGACGAACTTTACGTTCCGCAGGTGTATCATGAGCCATACTTAATAAGAGGGGCTTTAGTCTCATAAACAAATCAGCTTGGGGAATTTTAGCTCCCCACATAAAGCCAGCCCATATCGCTTCTCTATCTAAGCTATTAGAGTCTTCTGACTCTAATACTTTGAGAATGTGAGACGATGTCCATTTAGGGTCGATACTGTAAAACCAAGATAGGTTAAAAGAGAAGATAACCATTGCGTACCTATGAGGATCGCCGGGCAGTGCTAATAGTTGATTAATTCCTTTAAGCCAATCTTTAGGGTATCCTTTGCCATTCTTATGTCTGTCCTTACTAGGATCTGTCATGTGTAGTTGGGCAAGATTACCAGAGGGTGAATTAATGGCTTCCATTGTCCAATCAATGTCTTTCCCTTTTTGCCGAACTAAGGCAGAGGCAGAAGACTCCTCATTTGCCGCTATAGTTTCGATGAATTTATCCCATAGTCTATGGAACAGGTCAGGGTAAGCTTGTCTCAACTCTGGCCCAACCTTTTCGTACCATCTAGATGCCGTTAGCAGAATTTCTTTAAAATTATGGTTTGGAATTTGAGATATCCGGCCACCGATAAGAAGTTTCAGGCGTAAAGAATCATCCTTACGTTTATCTCTAGATAGGAATGTTTCCCAAAATTTTTCACGGAAATTGTCCGTTTTTAACTCCAGAGATAATGCGCCTATTGCTCTTAATGGAGCATCATCACATAAACCTGAGAATGGGGCGTATTCGACCAATAGAGAGTAGTCGCGACCTTTCGTATTTTCAGATTTAGATAGGATTTCGGATAAGGGTGTATTTTTCAGCAGAGTCCAGTCGGTATCGGTCTTCACCCAGCCACTGCGCCCGTCATTACTCTCAGCGGCCTTTCTTGCATATTCTGGTTTCCAATCTGGATCATCTGCTTGCAATGCCGTTGTAACTGCATCCAAATCAAGGATCAAAGGACATCCGTTGTCATTTAACCAATGAAGCCTATTCAATCTGCCATGGGCCGAACGGCTAGCATGTTCTTGCTGCGATATTTTTTTTGGCCTAGGCGGCCCCTCCATAATCTTTGTTTCTATAAGACTTCGGTTGTTTTCAGAAAGACGGCTCCAATTTTTTTTCAAGCATAACAATAAGTCTCTTTCCCCTTTAAAAGACCAGAAATCCTCACCTTCTAAAGATAAGATTTCCTTCATAAATTCAGTTTCGTCTGTTATCCCATCTTGTCCGCAAGCCCATATACGCAGTCTTATAAAGATAGGATCATATCTCCACGATTTATATTCTTGTTTTGCGGCTTTTATATCTAGCTGAACGAGCCTTTTGTAGAGAGAAACAAAATGTAGCACATATCCCGAGATATCGCTTCTTCTCTCATAGCGTTGTTCATCATCATCATCGTCCTCAGGTTCAATTGAGCAGAGATCGAGCCAGTAAGAATAATCCAATTTCATATCGACAGCCTTCTCTATGTTGAAGCGAAGACCATTAATTATCTTTGGAAGATATTCATCCGGTATAAGGACATCGTTCATACCTTCTGGATATCTAATATCCGCCTTAACAAAAGCACGAGCTTCAAATTTTTCTCGATTGTCCCTAGGAATCGAGCGGTAAAGCGTTCCTTTATGAAGAAATGGAGAAAAAAGGCTTACATATTCTCTTGCTGTAGTAGTATTCCATCCTAATGATTTCACGCGGATCAGAAATTCATACCCATCATGTTTTTCTCTTTCCGAAGAGCTATTAAGCTCAAGTATAATATTCCAAGCAATTTTTGCTTCTTTTGTTAATTTGCCATCTTTGTCGCTGGAAGCTTTATAAAGAACGTTCTTTATTAGGGTTGGATGCAATGCTCTTTGCTGCCCAGCCCACCAGATGGCGATTCTTTGATGAGAAACTTGTCCTATCCATTGTGTTATGTAGCTTAAGCGCGGCACTAGTGCAGATGTTGTGCTGGCTTGGAATCCGCTTATAGAAGATAAATTTTTATCATCAACAGAATCCAGATCCTTTTTATCTAGCCTGAAGGCACTCCAGGTTTCTATTGGTACTGGACTATATGTCTCATTTCTTCCTGAGGGAGGAGGATCATCATCTAAAGAGTATAACTGATATGGGTTTATAATTTTTTCTTCTGAGAAAAAAGGATCGTTTTTTTCAGGTTGTTTTAGCCTAATAGATTCATCGAATACGCAAAGCCACTCTGCAGGTATTGCTGGCGTTTCCTGTGCAAAAGCTCTAGCCCCTGTCAAAGACTTAACTAAGTGTGCGACCATTCCTCTTTCATGAGGCAAGAGCTTAGTGGGGCCTTTTTTTGCCCGTTTTAAGACCTTCTGTTTCCATGCTGTAGGATCTTTTGATCGTGCAGCCCATGCTTCAAGGGTATTCCACAACGGACTATGATCGTTATTGTCTCCTAATTCATAAATAATAGATTCAACGCCTTTATCATCCCATTGTGCAACGGCTTCATCATCATTTTCAGCTTGGAAGGCATATAGTTTATTCTTGAATGATTTAGTTTGTTGTAGCCCCTCCAACAAATATCGAATTGGAGGATCGTCTGCTGAGTAGCCAATGAAAACTGCTATGTAGCGATCTAAAATGTTCTGAACAAAGCTTCTTGCCCAACCTTGTGCTAAATAAGCATCTCCAAACTCGGCGCTCGAAAGTACAAAACCGTCTGAATCTGGGCCAGAATAATCCGGCTTTACTCTCCCATGCAGATGAATAATACCCCAATCGTTATCAGAGTATTCTATCCTAGGGAGGTTTGATCGCGTTCGAGATTCTATTGAGTTTTTACATGCCTCTTCAAAAAGCAGGTCAAAGTTGGTGGTTACTAATCTTGTTTGTCCCCCTTTAAGCCGTGCCAACTTTAAAATGGTTTTATGTGCGGGAAGACTGCTTTTCTTGCGTGGTCTGAGGCTTTCAGCAACCACACGATTAATATCGTGAGAGTCGAAGCTTCTAGAAAGCTTCCCAAAAATTTGATCTGCTGATAGTACGCCTCTTAAATCGTGTGTATTTTCTAATTCCTGTGATGCTATAAGAAGTTTCTTAGCAGGACTGTCCTCAGTTGCACCAAGTTTCTTCAGAACGGCTTCGGCTAAACCGGAGAAGCTTGGAAGTGCAGCATCAGCTATTGAAACTCCCGCTCCGCAAAAGAAGATAACTTGCCCCTCATCTTGGGCATTTAATAAGTCATCTGGTAAAATAGGGCCATTTTCAATAAAGCGCATAATCTTCCTCTTAAAAGCCCCAGCAGCAAATTTCGTAAACTCATTGTATTTTCGATTCTATTATTCCAATATATACTCGGTTTATTCTCATGGACAGACCGGGGCCTTGATCCTCACAAGTTTGAGAATGTTCCGGAGCATGTTGTAGAGAAATACTCAAAAATTCTAACAGAATCATGAAGATCTTATTCTGCCATATAAATCATAATTTGCTGAATTTGGTCTAAAATAACTATAATTTAAAGTCGCCTATTTAAGTCGGACTTTCGAAAAGAAAATAGGATAGTTTCAAATATGTCAAAAAAAATTAGTGCCGCAGAACACCCAATTTCTAAAATTTTCAGTTCCGATTTTGAGTACACTATCCCGTCATATCAGCGTCCATATGCTTGGAGCATTGTTCAAGCATATGACTTATTTGATGACCTATATGATTTTTATAAATCTGCCACAGATGAGGGATATTTTCTCGGAAGCATTGTTCTTATCAAAGAAGAAAATAAGGCTCGAGCTGAAGTAATTGATGGCCAACAACGCCTGACAACTCTGACGATTTTATTAGCTGCAATAGCTTCAAAAATGACCACTGATGAACAAAACCTTCTTAAAAAATATATCAGAGAGCCTGGTAACCCCTTTGAAAATTTGCAGCCAAAGCCACGCTTGACCTTAAGAGATCGTGATAAAGATTTCTTTGAAAAATATGTACAGTCTCTTGATTTCAATAGCCTTCTGGCTATTGACCCAGAAAGTCTTTCCAATGAAGCGCAAAAAAATATTCGCAAAAACAGCTACTCCATTTGCTCTCGCCTGAATGAGAAATTCGGGGACGACATGAAATCTTTGGGCAGCTTTGCAAGCTTCATATTGCAACGCTGCTATCTTGTTGCCGTTTCCACACCAACGCAAGAATCTGCTTTCCGTGTTTTCTCTGTGATGAATACGCGGGGACTAAGCCTACAATCTACAGATATAATAAAGGCTGATACTATTGGCAAAATAGAAGGGGGCGCGCAAAAAGACGCTTACAGTGAACGTTGGGAAGATATGGAAGTTAATCTAGGCCGTGAGCCATTCAATGAGTTGTTCTCTTATGTCAGGATGATTTATGCTAAAGACAAACCAAAGTATTCGATCCTTCAAGAATTCCGTGAGCACGTTTTATCTAAAGAAAGCTCTCCAATAAAGTTAATTGAAAACATTCTTGAGCCTTATGCCGAATCTTTATCAATAATTAAAAGAAAAGAGTATGTCTCGTCTGCAAATGCTGAGGAAATTAGTGATTGTTTGAAATGGCTTAATCACATTGATAATTCAGACTGGATTCCGCCAGCTATTTTTTTCTTATCTCAGAACAAGAACGATTCAGAACGCACTCTATGGTTTTTCACGAAGCTAGAGCGTTTAGCAGCATATCTACACGTATGCGCAAAAAACATCAATGAACGCATTACCCGTTACGCTGAAGTCCTTTCAGACGCACAGCATGTTGAGTTAAAAGACATAGAAAAACAGGAAATGAAAATTGCTCTTGATGGAAATGTTTATGACATGACAGCGCGCAGAAGAAATTACATCATTCTTCGATTGGACTCCTTCATAGCGGATCAAGCCGCTTATTACGATGCAAGTAAGTTAACGGTTGAACATGTCTTACCTCAAACCATTAACCCAGATAGCGAGTGGGCAAAGATTTGGCCCGATGCAGAAATACATAGAAATTGGGTTCACAAAATTTCCAACCTTGTTCCTTTGAATAAGCAAAGGAATTCAGCGGCAAGCAACTATGACTTTAAAACAAAAAAAGAGAAGTATTTCGTAGGCAAAAATAATGTCTCTTCCTACGCCTTAACTACTCAAGTTCTGAACACAGATACTTGGAACCAGGATACCCTAACAAAACGCCAGAAAGACTTGCTCGAAGTTATGTCCAAGGCCTGGGAGTTAGAAGCCGCATAATTACCACTTTCTGCTCTCCAGCAGCACAGACCGTAAAAGGCCTTACATTTCCTTTGATAATCCCAAAAATTTGTTAGACGCCATTCGGTATAGAAATTTTTAATACCGAGATATCAGGGTGACTTTATTCAATATATTACCATACAATAAACTATGACATTGACGACAATCCATTGAAATAGAATAAATAAAATACTATTATTTTTCGTAATCTATATTATCACCTCAGAATTTGTAGCCGGGTGGATTCAAAAATGAGGTGCGACATCTGGTGAAAATAGGCTCTATTTTAAGCTGAGAGATGCTTAACAAAATCCATAGATTTGTGAAGAACTCTCACAACAAGAATATGGTCCTCTTCCGCATCATAGAAAATTACATGACTTTCAAAATCAAAACGCCTTACTGCTGGATTGACTCTAGCATCAAGGCGACCGATTTCTGGATTTGAACACAGTAGATCAAAGAGATCTTTCAAGGCAGCCATATAAGTATCAGCCTGATTTTCCCCAAAAGTGAGAAAGCCATAAAGATAAATATTCTCAATGTCCTGAGAAGCCGCCTTCGAGATTTTGAATTTCATATCTAGGATCGCTTAGCCTTTGATTTTGCATCGGCAACGATTTTGTTAAAACTGCGATCCTCTATGCCGCTGCTTCGTCCGTATTCTATGGCCGCACGAAACGCCATCGCCTTCTCAGCATCAGCTTGATCTTTGCGGATAAGGTCACGGACATATTCGCTCGCATTGTGGTATTGCCCTGCCTTTATGCGGTTCTCTATCCAGTCTTTCATCTGATCAGGTAAAGACACATTCATTGTTGTCATAACTTTGTTCTCCTCAATCTACATAAAATATTATGCCATTTATTGCCATTTAATGACAATTAAATACTAAGCTTTTACAAGCATCCCACCGGACATTTATGCCCTGTTTTTCAATGCCAGAGAACATCTAACACTATGATTTAATTATATATTTATGAATGACAAACCGAACATTTAGATCATTCTTAACTGGCATGAACAGTATTTTGACCCGCCAAAAATCAGGCTTGAAGCCTTCAATTTTTTGCCATATGTTCGGATACAGGAATCAAGCGCCTAGGTTGTGAGTGACCGAAACGTGAGGAAATACCAATACCGACTACCTTAACAGCAACTCTTCGTTAAACCTGCTGGCATGGTTGTCTTTAAACACTCTCGGCGACTGCAAGCCCAGCTTTTAACCGGAGATTGCTCATGCAACATGATATCACCAAACTTTGCGCAGATTCCCTGCGCAGTTATCTCAACGACAAACACGGCATCAAACTGAAGTCGGGCCACGCCCATGAAATCGTGGCGGCGTTCTTTGGCTATAAATCCCGCATATCCATGCTGGCAGATAAAAAACACCCAATCAGTAGTTTGAACCAGGCAGAACTGATCCTGCTCGATCCACCCACCCCCTTCGTTGACCAGCGCCTTAAAACCCTTGAAGGGTTATCTCCTGACTTGCCGCCCAGCTACATTTTGGCTGAGGGGGTTTATCCCGTCATCACAAGTAATAAAGAGCTTTTGGAGAAAATTCAGCCAAGCTTGCGTGACTGGGCTTTATTTCTTGCTGAAGAGCGTTTGCGCCAGCAGATGAAAACATTGGGAATGAACCCCAAAGCCTTGAACTGGATTACAGACGTGTCTACACAAGTTTTAGATGCTGAAATACTGATAATGGTATCTTTTGATTATCATACAGGTACAGGAGAACGTCTCAGACATTTCAAAGTCGATATAAATCTACCCCGTCTCGCAGCTAATATTGGTTATGGCACACCAAAGATTAGAGAAACCCGTTACTCGGGAGGGGCAAGAAAATATAGCGATGAAGAACTGCTTAAGAGATATCCTGTCTCAGCTGTGATTGCTTGATGTCATCCCATGACAACCTAAACCGAAATGGACCCTCAAAGGGGTCCATTTTTAAATTATCGCAAGTAAAGATTTTATCTTTCCGTCAAACCCATCAGTTCATCGAGAAGAAAATTCCTTTTAGGCCCGACTTGCTCTTTTGAAACCTGAACCTGCAGGCAGCGATATTTATCTACGAAATCTTTAAAAGACTTCTCCTCCCACACCAAGCGCAACCAAGAGAGATCGCTTTCTGAACAAAAATTCAGCAATTCCTCTGGTGCTCCGGTAATGTAGTCCGGATATTGCCACTTTGAGAATCTCCGTATGTCCGGTTCCTCATGAGGGATATCCAAAATATAAGGTATCAGGTAGACATTAGCAGCATGAGTCCTGCGTAGTCGATAGAGTGCCTCATCCTCATGACCCAGCCTCAGTTCCGTGATTGACCAGCCGAGAGCATGAAACGCCTCATCCGCACTATCTGGGAACAGTTTAGAAAACCATTGGTAATGACCGACAGCACCTTGAACATCATTCAGCAGGAGATAATACGGCCCCATGAGAAACCGCGTACCCGATCCATCACGATATTCACGATCTTTGAACTTTCTCTCGTACGTCTTAAGCCTGGCTTGAATTTTCTTTAGGTCCAAACTTACCTCATCAATTAAAAATGGCCCCCAAGGGCATCAGGCAAGGCTGGTCAGGATCGCAAGTCCAACAAACAGTACAGCCAATCCGACAACCCAGCTCATCATTTTTTGAACGAATGGAAATGTGATAACTACGGATGCGCCGAAAAAACTAAAAATAAAGCTGACCACCATGATGGTGAATTTCCCATTCATAGTGAGCTCAGAATAGATTTCTGTTTGACTGATATTCAAGCAAATAAAGAGAGAGGTCGTAAGCGTGATTATAGCTGACAGAGAATCAATAAAGCCCATAGGCGCTATATTCTGATTGCGATCCTTAATACTCCCCGATCCCCCGCACCTTGTGCACGGATCATAGATAAGGGTTTGGTAAGATCCCTGTGATGCGTAAACCATCCTCTGTGACACTATGCTGCCACTTCCTGAACAACTGCTACATGCTGCCATAGCCTTCTTCCTTACAATTCTCTTTTTATTGATACCAGAATTGTCCTAAATAGTCGCCATCAACCCACATTTTTACATAGCTCTGTTTCTTCCGTCTTACTGCCTCATAATTTTGACAATAGGTTTCGTTAACATCTAAATATCTTTCCGGGGCGCACTGAGAGAGGTAACACCTCCCCATCGGAAAACCGTTGCGGATTTTTTCTCTCAAAACGTACCCACCCCTGCAGGTCTCAAAAGTCTCTCGACCAAGATCATAGTTGCCGGCAACCCTCTCTCCGTTTGGGCCACTCGTGCAAGATGATAAATCTGGAAGCGGCGGCTTCCTGTGCTTAATCCGATCACGGAAGGCACTGTATGCTGCGCTACATCCTGTAGGAAACCCTCCTGGCAGACAGATCCAGATTGCACAGTCGGCTTCTGACTCAGCATAGGAAGTTTTGGTATTTATCGCGGTAAAAATACCAAGAACAAAAATAAACACGGCTATCAGGCGCATCATAAAATCCATTTTTTCTTGCAAAAAACATTTACCTCTGTCATCGATCGCGGATATACGGATCAAGAGAGCAATGAGGATATTGACCCTTTGCATACTTGTTATCCTCTGTTTCCCTGCAGAAACGCGGGCCACCGTGATCGAATTTCATGGTAACGGAAAAGTAACAAGTTACCCGGCAAGTGACTATCTTGCACATGAACGCCGCGCACGAATGAAACCGTCAGTTATACCTAAATCAATTTTAGCGAAACCTGCGGTTATATATGATGATTTTATTCGTATCTCCAGCGAACGGCATAAGGTAAATCCCAAGATAATTGCAGCGATCATAAATTGTGAATCGTCATGGAATGCCAATGCTCAGTCATCTAAAGGGGCTCAAGGCCTGATGCAGCTGATGCCGGCGACAGCAGAAAGATTTGGGGCTATAGATGCCTTCGATCCGGAAGAAAATATAGAAGCAGGTACAAAATACCTGAAGTTTCTCTTGGATCGATACGACAATAATATCAGATTAGCGGCGGCAGCTTATAATGCCGGTGAAGGAGCAGTTGATAAATATGGCGGTATTCCCCCCTATCAGGAAACGATTTTGTATGTGAAAAGAATCGAGAACTTACTGGACCTACAGTAATTTCTACGAAGCCAGCTTTGGTTTATATTGCACGACCGCAATACCGATTGCAGGGTTAGTTCTTTTAGTAAAATCGATTCTACAAAAATGCCCCTTGCCTAAACCTACAGGTGCTCCAGGCAAGCTAGTGCCTTGTAAGACAGTAGCCGCAAAAATTGTCGTTCCCGGGTATATATCAATAGCGTTGTTATGCTCGTACATAAGAGAAAAAACAGAGATCTCTTCCAGCAAATAGGCCTTAGATAGATCAAAAAACTCAGAATACCTTGCACTTGTATAAAGTGTAGGATTCTTAGTCACTCGCCTATTCCAGATCTCGTTAATATTCTGATTAACTAGATGAGAAAATTGAGCATTGCCTTTATAAAGGTTTATTATACTTTCATAAATCTCACTATATTGCGGATGGGAAAGCCATTCACACCAGTAATGGACTTTGGAATTGGCAAGCTTTTTAATATCGCTTTCATATCTTCCGTACCACTCTCTTCCCGCTTTTTCACAAACCATAGATGCCAGTTCTAGAGAGAGCCCCTTCTCGAACATGATGTTAAATCGCTGTAATGTATCATTAATGCAGATATGAATCTCAGAGAACCGAGGCTTCAACCATTCAAGAGTAGCAAGCATCTTATGGTCTTCATGATATTCTTGTCCCACACTAATCTGCAATCTTGCGGTATTAAATTGCTGCCAATTATCAAAGCTTTGCTCTGATTTGACTTTGACAGCGTAGAATCCTGTCTGTGCTGGATATTGAACAGATCTCATTTTAGAATCGCTCCGGAGCATTAGAGAATTCAGGCTTTTTGCCCGTATCCCAAAAGTGAGAAAATAACCCCTTCTCATGTATGGCCAACTGATGATCGTTTTGAATAGTAATAAGGCTTTCCGAACCGTTTACCTGGGCGACCTTATCAGCATAAACTAGAGTGACAATATTACTAAAATATCTCGAAGGTATTGAGCGATACTCTTCTAATTCACCAAGAATATAAGTATCGCCTTCTTCAATAAGCTGCTTCATAGTAATGCCAGCATTTCGCATAAGCCGATATCGATAGTTGACCTCTGGTGGTGAAACTCTATCGGAGGCAAACATGATGTATAAAGTTTTCTCTTCAGACTTGATAAGGGTCTGAAAGACATCATCAAGTAGCTTCTGATAGCACCCTTCCCCCTCAATAATTTCTAAATGGCTTTGAACAAGTTCAACACCATTAGCAAGGAAGCGAACGCCCAATTTCTCAAGACCATGCTTCACTTCTAAAAGTATATCGCCACTCTTGGTATCGCCGTTCTCAACGCGAGAAAGCTTGGAAAGTGATATTCCCAAGTTCTCAGCCAACTCCACCTGCTTAAGCATTAGAAGTTCTCTCGCCGCCCGTATTTGAGATCGTAGTCTGGAATGAGGGTCAGGCACCTGAGTCTCCAACTTGGTCTTGATCTAAGTTTTGTTTTACTTAATACAAAGTTTAACGCGCCACAACAAAAAAGTGATTTCTATTTGCATATTATGCAATTTTTTCATTGACTTTATGTTAAAGCGAATATAGTTTGCAAATGTTGCAATTGATTTGCACTTTATCAAACTTGCTCTGGGGAAACAAGAGGGTAAGTTTGCAAATATTAACAAAGCTTAATGTGTGTGGAGACAGAAAATGGAACATCAAGCAGCTTTAGCAGCAGTATTAACCTTTATGCTTTCAGCCCTCCTTGGGTTTACCAGAGCAGCATTAAGGGATCAGACAATACAGTAATTCTCAACCTCCCCTAGACTGAGAATGCCGGAGCCACGGCCAGCTATGACAGGCACCCCACGCCTAGCATAACTAGCCTTGATGTGCGCTCCGGCCCCTTGGGGCGGGTTAACAAATGGAAAATTTAAAATGTTTGAACAGGAAAAAACAAAGCATAGCCCTGCCCGAAATCGTGAGCCTAAATTGACGGTTTACGCATCATGGCTCACTTCTCATTGGACAGATCTAAACTTCCAGGCGATCCGCCACACAGTACAGCACTGAAAACTGTATGTGTGGCCTTAAAAAAAATGGAGAGAAAGAAACATTTATAGCCTGAGAGAAGAATCATGACTAACCAGATGAAGGCGCCCGGAAAGAGGGTGACAAAGGAAGATGTTGAGATTGGCACACGGATATATAAAGCACGTGTACTGAGAAACAAAACCAAAGTTGATCTTGCCGCTGCAATGGATAGCAGCTATCAGCAACTCGGCAAATATGAGTCCGGGATCAACCGCGTCAGCGCTACAATGCTCAAGAAAATCGCAGAGTATCTAGATGTAGATATCAACTATCTATTACTTTTCACAGATGATCCCTTCGGAAACAGATTGCCGATCAGCAATAACGAATACGAATATCGGCGTCATGTTCTGAATCTACTAGATGCACTTGAAAGTCGTTCTCAAAAAGATGCGGTGATCCATCTCATAGAAACGATGGTTAAGAAAGAAGAAGCATAACCATTAGTTCTACTGATTCGAAAGATTATAAATCCGCTGGTTGCATAATAGCTCTGACTCACAATTCATTCTTGCAGTTCTGGTAATAGATCGGCTTAAGCTTCCTCTACCGCACAAGTTCCAAAACCAAAGGACGCCAATAATGGCGCGGTTAATGATGAACAAGAGGATAGCTATGTTTACTCCTACCCGATCAAAAATAAACAATATTGCTGTAGCCATTGGAATCACAGCATTACTGCTCATATTACCTCAAGACGCGCACGCACAGGCGCTTTTTGATTCAGGAACAAACTTCCTGACAGCGCTGGAAGACCTTCTAACATCCGTATGGGCTAGAATTGTCGCCATTTGCGCTGTTGTCTTTCTTGGCTTTGCATGGATGTTCGGCAGGATCTCCATGCAACTTGCACTCTCAGTTTGCGTCGGGATTATCCTCGTCATGGGCGCGCCTGCGATTGTAGATAGCATTACCGGGTCAATTTAGATGGTTGATGAAGCGGTAGATATAGATCCGTTATTTCTAGGAATGACTATGCCGCCTCTGGTTTTAGGTGTTCCTATGGAGTTCTTCGGCATCAATTTCATTATCTTTGGAATCGGGTTTATCATGTTCACAACCCTGTCCAGTAAGATCGTGTTTATTGCAGTCGTCATTCTACCTCTTCATGCTTTGGGCTATCTGGCGACTGAAAAAGACCCTCATTGGATGAGGATATTCTTAACAAAATATAATAAATGCCCTCCAACGCGTAATCGCGTTCATTGGAGAAGCAATAGCTACATGCCTTAACAGGGGGATTATAATGATCATAACAGCCTTAAAGCCACAAATGCGACCGGAAAAAATAGTGCTCGCTGAAAAGCCGGCCAGTACCTTCATTCCATACACGCGCCATATTGATCGCACAACCATCAAAACAAAAGACGGCTATCTCTTAAAGATTATAAAAATAGACGGATTGCCGTTTGAAACCCAGGATCAGCTTGAGCTTAATCAACGCAAGCAGATCAGGGCAGCAATGCTGAAAGGCATGTCCAACAGCCGGTTTGCCGTATATCACCACATCATAAGAAAAGAAGTGTCAAAGGGACTTTATAGCTTCTTTGAAAATGAATGGTGCGGTGATCTGGATAGAGCATATCAAAAGAAACTATCCACCAAGCGTATGTTCATCAATGAGCAGTATTTAACCATCGTCCGCAGACCTGCGCAGGGAGCGATAGGCCTTATGGCAGAATTGGGCCGCACAGCTTTCAGAAAAATGGATAAAAATATTAGCGCCCAGCAGGAAGCAGAGAACCATAAAGCACTCAATGAGGCCAGTGCACATATTCTAGCAACGCTCTCCCCCTATAACCCTAGAATCCTCGGGGTCAAGGAGATGGATAACGGTTCATTCTCGGAACCGCTTTCTTTCCTCTCCTATCTCATTAATCTGGTCGATAAGCCGGTTGCGCTTCCGCGCATGGCCTTGGATCAGTACTTACCCTGCAAACGTATTTCCTTTGGCAAGGAAACCTTTGAAGTGCGCGGCGCCGCCAGCAGTGATGTAAAGCTCGGTGCCATCCTATCCCTGAAGGAATACACAGAAGGCACAGGCCCGGGAATGCTCGATGGGTTGCTCCGACTGCCACACGAATTCATCATCACGCAATCATTTGGATTTGTTGATCGGCAAGCCGCCTTAAATTCCATGCGCGATATAAAACGTAAAATGATTGCCAGCGAACAAGGGGCCATATCGCTGGAGTCAGATATGGACGATGCGATTGACGATCTTGCATCTGGGCGCAGCTCTTTTGGGGAACATCATCTTACAGTGACAGCCATCGGCAAAAATGGGGCAGAGCTAGATAGGGTCATCAGCGACTCTATGGCCGCATTAATCAATCTAGGCATCGTTGCCGTACGCGAGGATCTTAATATGGAGCCGGCCTTCTGGGCCAGACTCCCTGGAAATTTTTCATATATCGCGCGTCGATCCTTGATATCCAACAGGAATTTTGCCGGTTTTGCGAGCCTGCATACATTCCCAAGCGGTAAACACTCTGGGAATCATTGGGGTACACCCATTACAAGGCTGGAAACGACTTCTGGTACAGCTTACTGGTTCAATTTTCATGAACGGGATGTTGGTAATTTTACAGTGATCGGGCCGACGGGTTCAGGAAAGACTGTGTTGCTAACTTTCCTTCACGCGCAAGCACAGCGTATGGCACCAAAATCCGTTTATTTTGACAAGGATCGAGGTGCTGAAATCTATTTAAGAACCATCGGTGCAAGCTATACGGTGGTAAACGCAGGCCAGCCCACAGGCCTGAACCCTCTGCAGTTACCGGATACTCCTGAAAATCAAGCATTCTTACGTGACTGGGTTAAAGTTCTTCTTGATACAGAAGATAATGGCGCGCTTGATGCCGCGGACATTGATGTTATCACGAGAGCGGTTAAGGCTATATATACGTTACCACCGGAGCACAGAAGACTATCGGTCTTAGTCGAACATCTGGGCGGGCATAAAATTGATCAAGGCAACTCTCTCGTATCCAGAATGGCTATGTGGCATGGCTCCGGAGAACGCGCTTGGCTATTCGACAATGTACGAGATTCCTTGAGTTTAGATAAGCAGACGATTGGGTTTGATCTTACCTCCATCCTGGACGATCCCAAGAGCCGCACACCCTGGCTCATGTATATATTTCACCGCATAAACGCTCTGTTTGACGGTCAGAAGGTCATCATCATGCTCGATGAAGGCTGGAAAATGCTGGATGACCCTGCTTTTTCTGCACGCATCAAAGACTGGATGAAGACTATCCGTAAGCAAAATGGAATTGTAGGGTTTGCCACGCAGTCCGTGCGAGATTCTTTAAGAAGCTCTGTTGGCGATGCCATTATAGAGCAATCACCCACGCAGATCTTTCTCCCTAATCCACGCGCGAATGAAGAAGATTACTGTAGAGGCTTTGGATTATCGCATCATGAATTGACGCTCATTCGAGAACTGACACCGCAATCGCGCTGCTTTTTGATACGTCATGGGACAGATTCCGTTGTGGCGCGCCTCGATCTTACAGGCCTCGATGATTACATCGCAGTCCTTTCAGGCCGTACCGAAACCGTACAGCTCATGCACAAATTAATTGAAAACTACGGGGACATCCCGGATCAGTGGCTGCCCCACTTCCAGAGGATGAGGAAAGAATGATGTTGGTAAGAAGAATCTTCGTAGCAGGATGGCTGCTATCCCTCCCCTTACCTGCGCACGCACAAGGTATTCCTGTCTATGATGCCGCAAGTTTCGGTCAATTCCTGACGCAGCTTGATAAAATGGCACAGGATTATCAAAAGCAAATCGAACAGCTCGAAGAAGCCATGAAGCAGACCAACGCGCTCACGGGTTCACGGGAGATGGGTAGCCTTATGAATAGCCCGTTAGAGGCGAGTATGAGGCGTTACCTGCCCAACACATGGCAGGAAACCATGAATATTATGAATACCTCTGGATTGTCAGGGGCAGGCCTTCAAACACAAAAGACATATAGCAATCTTTATACAAGCTATGAGCCTGCGCCGGGTGCCGCTCTTATGGTCTCCAACCCCAACAGTACAGCAGCCCGCGCCTATGATCGCCGGGTCAGTACCACATTTGCAGCGATGGCGGCCGGAGAAGAGGCTTTCGATAGCATCCCCCAGCGTATGAGTACTTATGAAAGCCTTCTCGCCGAGCTTGATAATACCCAGGACGTGAAGGCGTCCATAGATTTGCTCGCCCGCATTTCAGCAGAAAACGGAATGGCTCTCAATGAAGTCATGAGGCTGAATGCCATCCAGATACAGCAATCCGCGGCAAAGGATAACCAGATTATCAGTGATTATACGCGCGGTCAGAAAATACATAAATTTGATCCCGCTGTCGCAGCTAACGCCTTTAAACGTGAGGACTAAAACATGAAATCTTTCATCACAGCCATATTAATAACCCTAGCGGCATTCAGTCTGTCTGCCTGCAGCCATACAATCATGAAGGAGAAGATGGCTCCCTGCTCTCCTATGGCCTCTACCGGTAATAATCCTTGTGAACTAATCCCCATAAACTTTGCGTCGGTGCCGGCGAAGAACAGCCTGGTATAGGAAGCTTGCTATGGGTGCCATTGAAACGCTGATTAACAACGTGGACAGCATAATTTTAGGGTTCGTACAGGGGTCTTTTGGGTCTTTGAGCGATGCCGTAAGCATATTATGGCAGCTCATGTTCGTGGTATTTATCGCGGTCTATGGCTACAAAACCTTGATCAGCGGTCGATTTTCAGCACCCGACCTCATCGTACACTGCCTTAAAATCATAGTTTTACTGGCCGTTGCCACACAGTGGGACACGTTCTTCCTGATTGTCTATAATATGGTAACGGACTTACCTTCTGATATTGCCGGGCAAATCCTAGAAGGCTCAGCAAGCAACCTTGCTTCTGCAGGGCAACCAGGCGACCAAGCTTCAGCCAATGCCGGGCTGTCCCAATTCTATGATCGAGGCATGACCGTCGTGCAGCGTATGCTTGAAGGGGCAGGGCTTACCGATATGGGCCTGTACTTCTACGCAGGAGCAGTATTTCTCGGCACTGTTGGGTTCGCTGGCTATGCCGGTATGCTGATCATTCTTTCAAAAATTGCAGTAGCGATTCTGCTAGCAGTGGGCCCGATCTTTATTCTTCTGCTGATATTCACGAATACGCGTGGTCTTTTTGAAGGTTGGCTTAGAACTTTACTGAATTATTCCGTCATCCCCATCTTCGTTTACACGCTGCTGGCATTCCTGCTGGCACTGGCAGAGCATCCTCTAGAGAATCTGGAGCAACAAAGCGCCACAGATGATGGATTCATGAACGGCATGGCCCCTTTTTGCTTGATGACATTCATCTCTGTGCTTCTCCTTATGCAAGCCATGAATATGTCGGCATCCGTCACCGGAGGTTTATCACTCTCCACCATGGGCGGCCCGCGCTGGATTACAGGCAAAGTCAAAGGAGCCGGTTCATGGTCTTGGCAGGCAACGAAAGCCCCTAGAGATCGCCTGAACAATAGTGTCAGCAATAAGGGAAAGCAGGCAAGAACCTACCTGCAAAACATCATCAAAGGCAATAGAGAGGTCAAAGAATGACAAACCTGAATGCAGATGAGTCTTACTATAAAGACGGCCTGAGCTGGGAAGGGCAGATATACCAGAACATGAAAAGATCGCGTAATCGCGCATGGGCGCTGACCTTCATAAGCATGGCTATAGCTCTGGTTTCTGTGCTGGCGATGACTATGCTGCTACCCCTCAAGACTTTTGAACCCTTTGTTGTCAGTGTCGATCGCAATACAGGCTATCTCGAAGTCACGAAAGGTCTATACAGCAGCCATCTTTCCGAAGATGAAGCTCTCACACAAGCCAATCTGGTACGCTATCTGAGCGCCAGAGAGTCCTATAATCCCGTTCAAAGCGTACTGCGCCAGAATTATGATCTTATATCACTTCTTTCCAGCGGAAATGCCTTGAAAGAGTATCAGGAGTTATGGGATGGCAATAATCCAGAGAACCCATCCGTAAAGCTGGGACACAAGAATGTCATCGATATCAAGATACAGTCTGTTTCTTTCCTAAACGAGAAAGTTGCCTCCATCAGGTTCATTAAGGAATTACATGAAGCAAACCTGACACGCACCAGTATCTGGAATGCGGTCATAGAGTTTCAGTATGTGCAAAAGCCTATGAGAATGATCGACAGATTCAACAATCCCTTAGGCTTTCAAGTCATTAGCTACCGTATCAATCCTGAAGTAATGGAGAGTACACCATGAAAAACAATCGAATTTTTCTTCAATATTTAATGGCAGGCCTTGCCGCCATAATCCTGAGCCATCCGGCCCACGCCCTTACAGAGCCTCAGAAAGGCAAAGCAGATGCGCGGGTGAAAACACTCACCTACCGGGACAATGATGTTTTTGAACTTCAAGGACATTACGGGTTCACAACCCTCATTGAGTTTTCTACCAAAGAGCGTATTGAAACGGCTTCTATAGGAGATTCTGAAGCCTGGCAGGTTCACCCTTCTGATCAACGCGGGAACGTGCTGTTCATAAAACCGCTGGAGCCGAATGCGGACACCAATATGACAGTACTGACCGACAAACGGATATATGCTTTTGAAATGACAGCTGGCATGGCAAGCTCCAGCAGATCAGATGATCTAGCCTTCCGCGTGCGCTTTATTTACCCCGATGAGGAAAATACCAGCACCAGAGCACGCAAACCTGAGAAATATGACCCCCTGCAGGAGCAGGATTCATCAGGCTGGAATTTCGATTATGCGTATTCCGGCGATAAACAATTACGCCCTATACGAGCCTTTGACGACGGCACCTTTACCTATCTCGAATTCAGCAAACAAGACACGATGCCCGCTGTCTTTACTGCAGATTCGAAAGGTAAGGAAAGTCTCGTCAATTTTAATGTCCAAGGCACTTATCTCATAATAGAACGCATCGGGAAGCAATTCACACTGCGCGATGGTGATATTGCCACCTGCATTTTTAATGAGGCCTATCAAGGTAAGTCCGGGAAGCAGACCCAGAAAGCCAAGATTGCTGATAACGCCAAGACAAAACCAGACAAGCAAGCGCGTGTAATACCTGCGAAGAAACCCTCTTCCTACGGCCCTGAAGTCAAGGAAAATCCTATCTATTTACCCGAAGTGAAATCGGCGTGGGACACACTCGGAGCAAGGCCTGTTCTTACAAAAGACCTCAATCCCTAGAAGGAATAATCATTATGAATGAATCACATGAAAACAAGCCTGATCAAGAGAACAATATTCCCGTTGATCGCGAGATCCCCTCGGTCGCCGCCGCTCCTAAGAGCCGTACTCTCTTTATAGGCCTGCTGTTAGGTCTGGCAGCCATGGCAATGATTTTTGTCGTCATTGACGGCATCAAAAAGGATGCGCCTCCCTCGCTCGTAACACCAGAGGAAATTACTTTCAAAAGCCTCAATTCTACTCCTGCCCCTTATATCGAGCCTGCCGCCGCTCAACCCGAGCCTGTGGTTATTGCAGAGGCGGCCAATACTATTGATCCTTATGAGCTGGAAAGAGAAAGAATGATGCAGGCCGAGGCCTTGCGCCTAGCAAAGGAACAGCAAAAAAGAAAGGATGAACGCTTGCGATCACCGCAGCTTATTATTGATCAGAAGTCGAGCGCTAAAGCTCACACTGTAGGAACCTCTGCAGGAGAAGGAAATCTGGTGGCTGGTAACAGCGATAGCAATACGGCGTTTGCTCAGCAGTATGGTAGTCTTGATGTCGAAACAGCTCAGGCCTCACAGATTGCGAACTTATCAACCTTGATAGCACAGGGAACCATGATCTCCGGCATCCTGGAAACAGCCATCCAGAGTGACTTACCAGGCATGGTGCGCGCGATCGTCAGTGAACCTGTCTATAGTCATGATGGTTCGCACATTTTAATCCCGCAAGGGGCGCGTATTATAGGCCGCTACCGCTCTGGCCTCGTCCGTGGCCAATCCAGAATTTTTGTAATCTGGAATCGCATACTGAGACAGGATGGCGTCAGTGTGAATATTGGCTCTATGGGCACCGATGATCTGGGCCGCTCGGGCTTGGCAGGCGATCTTGATACGCACTTCTTTGAGCGGTTCGGCTCCTCTATCTTACTATCCCTCATCGATGCTGGTCTGCAGATAGGTGTCAATTCTCTTGATAATGAGAATAGCGCCACTGTCGCTCTGGAATCAGGCAGCGATTTCTCAAAATCAGCAGAAATCGCCCTGGATAATGCTATCGCCATTCCTCCTACAATCAATGTCGATCAAGGCACCAAAATCAAAGTCTTTGTCGCCAAGGATCTTGATTTCTCTCAAGTTGCAGGGAATCTGACCCGGAGGTAAAAATATGAAGCCAGCTCACCTCCAAGGATCTTTACCGTTAGAGAAAGAGAACGTCTTTGTTCATCACTATCTGCAGCCGTTTTATCGCTTTCTAGGTGATCAGACGGTATCCGAGATATGTATTAATCAAGGCGGAAGTCTTTGGATAGAACGTATAGGCCAGACACACATGGAACATCAGAGTAATAATCTGATGAGTGCGGAAGACCTATTGAATCTTGCTGAACAGATCGCCCGTACAACCAAGCAGGAGATAAATTCTCAAAAGCCCATCCTGTCGGCCAACCTGCCATCAGGAGAACGTATTCAGATTATTATTCCGCCAGCATCGCGCCATGGAATATCGCTCTCCATTCGTAAGCAGACGGTTCAGAACCTGGGATTGGATGACCTTAGTAAGCAGGGCACATTTGAGAATATCTGCTTTTCCGCAGAGCCACTGGGAAAGACCATGTCAGCCGAACTGAAGGCGTTGGCAAAATCTAAAGATTACAGGCAGTTTATCGGTCTTGCAGCGCGCGAACGTAAAAACATTATTATTTCCGGGGGTACTTCGACCGGCAAAACAACACTCCTGAACGCTATTTTGCAGGATATTGATACCCACGAGCGTATTATCACGATTGAAGATACCCCTGAAATTTCTCCCCCTCATCCTAACTGGTTATCTCTGCTGGCATCAAAAGGCGAACAGGGAACAGCCAGAGTGACAATTCAGGATCTGCTTGAAGCTTCTCTTAGATTGCGCCCGGATCGCATTCTACTAGGCGAGCTAAGAGGTAAGGAAGCCTATACCTTCCTAAGAGCTGTCAACACCGGCCATCCGGGCTCAATCACAACGATCCATGCAGATACTCCCTACGGCGCCATAGAGCAGATCGCTTTGATGGTAATGCAGGCTAATCTCGGCTTGAAGCATGAAGAAATTATGCAATATATCCAATCAATCGTTGATATTGTCATTCAGTTGAAGCGCGTAAAAGGCAAGCGCGTCATCACTGAAATCTGGTACCCTCATGCCGATCTCTAAGGCACAGATTATCTTCCTGACATTGAGCCTGTGTTTTGGCCTGCTGATAGCATCCTTTATAGCCTCTGCCCTGTTTATGAGCCTATCAGGGTTTGCAGCTGCAGAGATAAGGCCCTGGTCGATATGGCAGCATATTGATGCCCTCCACTCCCCTGCCCTTAAAAACCGTTTCTGGGTATCATTGCTTCTACCTCACGGGCTGATCGTGGGCGCTGCCATCTCTCTTTCTAGAAAGCCGGAGGCGGAATATGGGGACGCACATTGGGCAACATGGCAAGAAATCAGCAAGGCAGGCCTCTTCTCTGGCAATGGTCTGATCTTGGGAAAGTATAGAGGGCGTTATCTGGTAAGCGATCAGCCCACCCATGCCATGCTGATTGCCCCAACGCGTTCCGGGAAAGGTGTTGGTTTGGTCATCCCCAACCTGCTTAACTGGTCAGATTCCATATTATGCCTTGACGTTAAGAACGAAAATTTCAGAAAGACAGCAGGCTACAGACACGCACACGGCCATGAGGTTTTCATGTGGTCGCCGCTTGACCCGGATGGCTGTTCCCATCGCTACAACCCACTGGATGCCATCAGCAGCGATCCTCACCAGCGGGTAAGCGATATACAGGTCATCGCCAACATTCTTATTAAAAACCCTCCCAAGAGCGACCCCGTCTGGGCTTCGGAAGCTCGTGCCTTGTTTGTGGGCCTGGCGCTTTATGTTATGGATAGTCCTGATATGCCCCCTACAATAGGGTCAATCAATCGCCTGCTGGGGACTGAGCAGGATTTAGGAGAAGTGGCCCGCCATATCGTACAGACCCATAGCGAGCTATCAGATACGGTCAAAAAATCCCTTATGAACTTTGCTAACAAAGCTGCCAAGGAGCGTAGCGGCGTAAAGTCCAGCCTGAACCAGGCTATCAATCTATGGGACAATCCTGTGATCGACGCTGCCACATCCACCAGCGATTTTAGCATCAAGGATCTGCGTCGCCGGAAAACCTCTATTTATGTAGGGGTGCTTACCGGACAGATCGGCACACTGGCCCCCCTGCTCCGCATTTTCTTTGAGCAGGTGATTACAATCCTATCCATGCGTGAACCCGGGCCGGATGAACCCTATAAAGTTCTCATGATGCTCGATGAGTTCCATATGCTGGGCGAAATGGCATCCATGACATCTGCCTTTACACTACTGGCAGGCTATAACTGCCGCGTTCTCGCCGTGGTTCAGGGCTTAAAATGGCTGGATGATGTTTACGGCCGGGATAAGCGCGATGGCATTCTTTCATGCTGCGCCCACCAGATATTTTTTGCCGCCAATGACTTAGAAACAGCTACTTATGTCAGCAATTCTTGCGGTGAAAGAACTGTGAAAACTGTTTCAACCTCTCAACGAGGTGCGGCAAGATTTGAGCCACCAGGCAAGAACATAAGTAGCCGCGCGCGTCCACTTATCTCTAAGGAGAAGGTTAAACAGCTATCTAGACATCAGGAAATTATCATTACTGAATCTTCCGTACCCATTAAAGCAGAGAAGATTGCCTACTATCAGGATAAAGGATTCTCTGGGCGTCAGATGGAGCCACCCAAGGTGCCGAAGCTCAGAATAATTAATTACGGGATTCCACAGTTTGATATTCCTGTAGCAAAAGAAAATTTTATAAAGGAACCCAAATATACTGAGCAAAGTATAGCTCAACATCAAAACAAAGCTCTGAAATCCGATCTATCAAGTTGGCTCGATGACGCCGCAGCATTTAGAAAAGAACAAGATATTAGCGAAGATGCACAGGACGAAACAGCGCTGATAATGAAGCTTTTATCCGGAATAAGCGATGGACAATAGCACCGCTATGTCATTCTTTTTATAAAAGGGTCCTTTCCTGTCTTGCCAATCAAGGCCTCGGTCTGCTCTTTGGCACAGTGCGCTATTAAATCAAAGAGATCACTTGTGCTTCCAACAGGACCTGTCCGCCTGAGCGCATAGTATCCAAGATAAATATAAGCAGCAGCAATTTGTTGTGTCGAATAAGACTTGGAACGAACTATATCCTGGTAAGAATCCAAGAAATACTCATCAACTATATTTACAGCCGTTTCGATAAGATGCTCAAATTTTCTTATCTGCTCTTCACCACCATTGTATGTTTTCACTGTGTACGTCATGTACTATCTACATACCTAATTAAACTATCAAGTTTCCGTTTGTAACTAGAGCTGCCTCATCTGTCAGACCTGTTACGCCTGTAATTGTCGCAATTTGTGTCCAGCCGTAAGTGGTACCGGTGCCATCCCTGTCCACAGACAAATGTGTATCGCTACCACTTGTGCTCATCTGAACAAAATCAGTAATGGCATCGTTCATAGGATCATACAGACTTAAGACATCAACAAGATTGATGGCATCCCCATCTCCTGTTGTGAAGTCTGAAACTGTATCTACATTACTAAAGGCACTAGCAGATTCAAATACGAATGTATCCGCTCCAGCACCCCCATTCAGAGTGTCTGTGCCTGCTTCACCATACAGAGTGTCATTACCATCACCGCCATAGAGCGTATCGTTGCCAGAATGTCCTCTTAAGGCATTAGCACCGCTACTACCGGTAATCGTATCATTGTAGATAGAACCTTTCACATTTTCGATATTGCTATGAGTGTGGTTTCCACTATTGCCTGTTGTAGTTCCTGCCGAGAGGTTAACGGTGACTGCGTAGTCAGCAACGTAGTTAAGGGTATCTATACCATCACCCCCGTCCATTACATCACTAGCATTGCCACTAACGAATGTATCGTCTCCAGCACCGCCGTTCATGGCGTCAGAGCCCCCTAAGCCCGTAATGATATCATTACCATCTCCACCATTAATGACATTGTTCTGCCAGTCACCTGTCAGACTATCGCCATAAGCAGAACCGGTAATATTCTCAAATCCGGATAACGTATCGCTGCCAGCACCTCCTGTTGCAGTATTGGAAGTCAGACTGACAGTGACATAAGCTGATGCGGACACATAACTGACGGTATCGGAATTACTACCGCCATTTAGCGTATCGTTACCATCCCCACCGTCTATGATATCATCGCCATTATTGCCATTAATAATATTGGCAGCGGCACTGCCCGTTAATGTATCAGCATATGCACTACCATATAGGCGCTCAATGTTACTTAAAGTATCGTTGCCTGCGCCGCCTGTGACAACACCCGTTGCCAAGTTTCCAGTAATGCCCGATCCTGCCGATGAATAATCAACAGCATCTGTATTAGCTCCACCATCAATGACGTCATCACCGGCGCCGCCGGTAAAGTAATCATCACCAGCTTCACCATAGAGCGTATCGTTACCATCTCCGCCATTCATGGTGTCGTTTCCAGCGCCGCCCCAGATCGTATTATTCGCTGTCGTGCCAGTCAGAGAGTCGTTATATGCTGTGCCTATGAAGTTCTCGATTCCGCTATGCCAATCAGTATTGATCGAGCTTCCCGTCACGTAGGTTGTATTGAGAGATACGCTGGCTGTAGCGTTGACGAAACTGAGCGTGTCTATTCCATTGCCGCCGTTATAAGTATCAGCAACAGAGTCATCTGTTACAATAATCGTATCATCACCGTCGCCCGCATTAATCACATTAGCGACCGAATTAGTTGTTATTGTATCAGCATAAGCAGACGCCGTAACATTCTCAATATTTGTGAGAGTATCATTACCAGCACCTGTTGCCGTACCCGTGGTCAGATTGATTATTACAGCAGCTGATGCCGAAGCATAGCTGACAACATCGGCAGTACCAGCGCCGCCATCAAGGGCATCATCGCCATCACCACCGTCCAACGTATCGTTGCCATTTCCCCCATAGAGGTTATCGTTACCGGCACCGCCATAGAGTGTATCTACGCCATCATTGCCATAAATATCATCATTACCGAGATAACCATAAACAGTATCATTGCCTGCATAGCCATTGATAATATCGCGCGCATTATAACCATAGTAAGGCTGCGATGTTCCGGATGTCAGGGTTATAGAGTATGAACCCCAGCCATCACCATTCAGTGCAAATGTCGTCGTTGTCAGATCAACGGTGATATCGCTAAACTGCACACTTTCAATGTCATTATAGATTTTGTCCCCGCCATAACCAAATGCATCATTGGTATTGCCCAAATCCTTGACGATAAGGTAATCGGCATGATCACGGTAAATGATGAAATTGGTGCTGGCACCGGTGTAATAGGCACGATCGCTTCCATCACCGCCATGAAGGGTGTCTGAACCAATTCCGCCTTCGAGGGTATCATCGCCATCACCGCCTGTCAGCGTATCATTGCCCGTGCCACCTTTCAGGTAGTCCTGACCACCCAGGCCAGAGATCGTGTCATGCCCGGAACCTCCATCAAGAATATTAGCAGCACCATCACCTGTGATGTTATCCGCCTGCGTACCACCTTTGACATTCTCGATATTTTCCAGATAATCCGTCTTTCCTGCTATCGTGGCATAATTAGAAGACAGATCAATCGTTGATGTGTAACTCATAGCTGAGTAATCAACTGTATCGCTGCCATAGCCGCCATAATATGAATCCGTGCCGGTACTAGCCACGAAGCTATCCTCACCCTCGCCGCCATCTATGACGTTGTTCATATAATTGCCAGTGATTGTATCATTGTAAGCAGAGCCTGTGACATTCTCAAATCCGGTGATAGTGTCCGTACCATCCCCGCCAGTAGCAGTCCCGGCAGTAAGATTAACAGTTACAGCAGAGGTGGCATTCGCGTAACCAAGCGTATCTATGCCGTCGCCTCCTGATAAGGAGTCATTACCAGCTCCCCCTTCAATGTAGTCGTTACCGGCTCCGCCATTAAGAGTATTCACAGAAGCGTTGCCTACAAAGCTGTCGGCATAAGAAGTGCCATAAAGATTTTCGATAGAGACCAGCGTATCGCTTCCGGCCCCACCCGAAGTAGTACCTGTTACTAGATTGGCAGTAACAGCAGATCCTATGTTCCAGTAGTCAACAGCATCTGTACCACTGCCACCATCGATAAAATCATTGCCAGCGTATCCCAACACATAGTCATTGCCATCTTCACCATAAATATGGTCGCCGCCACCGCCGCCTGGGAAGAACTGGTCATTACCAGCCCCACCACGCAGGACGTTTGATCCTGCAGTACCGGAGATATTATCGGCATAAGCTGAGCCAATAATGTTTTCAACATTGCTGATCGTATCGTTACCATCAGCACCAGACGCAAAGTTGCTGCCAATATTGACGGATACGGTTCCTGACGCATTCGCATAGGAAACGGTATCAATGCCATTACCACCATTTATGGTGTCATCACCAGTGCCACCTTCGATCAGATCATCGCCGTCACCAGCACTGATATTATCATTACCACCAAGTCCGCTTATGATATCGGCAGCACTTGTGCCGGTCAGGGTATCCGCAGAACCGGTACCATTAATCGTGGACAAATCAAGAACAGTAACGCTTATAGCTTGCGTATCCGTCAGGCTGCCGTCGGAGGCTGAAACCTCAACTTCATAAACACTATCAGAGTCATCGTCTGTAGGATTGCTATAATCCGGGGCTGAGATGAATGACAATGCGCCCGTACTGCTGTTAATGGAGAATTTAGCCGCATCCGCCCCGCCAGAAATTGAGTAGGTCAGGGTTGTGCCAAAATCGATGTCCGTAGCCACTACTGTTGTAACAGCCGTATTACCTTCGGTAACCTGAACAGAAGCGCTAGAGCCACCCCCATTCGAATTAATGACAGGAGCCGTATTAGCAGGAATCCAAGCCTGCGCGACAAGATCAAAATAGCCCGTGCTATCGTTGTCCAGATACAGACGTTCTACGCTATCCCCAGAAGTAAAGAAGTTTTTAACAGTAATGGTGCTGGTGTACGCGGCATCAAGGTTGATAACCAGGTTATTACCAACATGATCAAAATCAACGTCAGAAGGATCGACGTTATAGACCATAATTGTGTCATAGCCATCTACATCTTCGATGGTGTCGTGACCTTCTCCTAGCGTATAGCGATACTCATCATCGCCATTACCGCCTTCCTGAAGGTCATTACCGGCACCCCCCATGATAAGATCATTATCATTTCCGCCACGCAATGTATCATTCCCGGCACCACCCCAGATTAAATCATCCCCGGCATCACCGTTTACGGTATCTGTGCCAGTGCCGCCATGGAGCCTGTCATCGCCAGCGCCACCATACACAGTGTCATTACCTGTATCGGCATGGATTTCATCGGCAAAGGCACTGCCCGTTATCGTGTTGGCATTTGTGCCGCCAAGAATAGTCCTAGCTTCTGCAGCAGCGCTCGAGTCATGTGTCGTTGTTGAGTTGCCAATTTGCACCCACTGAGAGGTTCCATAGCGACTAAAGTTAAGAGAGAACTGATCAGAGAATCTCAGTTCTTCGATCTTGTTATTGGTATGAGTAGAGCTAACCTGATTATAAACAACGATCTCTTGCGTGCTTGTGTTGTTAAAGTCAACTTTGACGTCATCAGCAACCGATCCGGCGTCATGGTTTTCAGTGAAGAAATCCAGATTTTCTGGCGTGGTTGTATCCGTAAATTCTATAACGTCATATCCACCAGCATCCGTGATAAAATCTTCATCATCTCCATAGATATAGCGGTACTGGTCGTCTCCCAGCCCGCCATCCATGATGTCATCACCGCCGTTACCCACGATAACATCATCGCCGTCGCCGCCATAAATGTGATCTGCAGCATCGGCCATAGAGATAAAGTCGTTGCCAGATTCGCCGTAGATATACTTAATATCGTCGTCTGAACCTGAAGCAACAGTTGCCTGAATAATGTCGTTCCCGGATCCGGCATATACGGTATCGTTGCCTGTACCAGGGTTTATGGTGTCATCACCGGCACCGCCATATATTGTGTCATTGAAGCTGTTACCGTTGAGCGTATCATTGCCTTCACCGCCATCAATAAAATCGTTACCAGAGCCACCACTGATAACGTCATTACCATTACCGCCATATATGAAGTCATTTGAATCACCGAGCGAGATCGTGTCATCACCATCTTCACCATGAACATACTTCTGGCTGGAAGAAGAGCTGGCGGCATCAGTTACCTGGTCGTTGCCACTGCCAGCATAGACATAATCATTCCCTGTGCCCGGATTTATAATATCATCCCCGTCACCGCCAAAAATAGTATCGTTATTATTGCCACCATTCAGCGTGTCATTACCGGCACCACCATCCAGGATGTCATCGCCGTCATTGCCATTCAGGGTATCTGTACCAGCTTCACCCAGCAGGTAATCATTACCTGTGCCGCCACTCAAGGTGTCATTACCCAGTCCACCCATCAGGCGGTCAATATCGGCTTCACCATTGAGGGTATCATCGCCGTCGCCGCCTTCGATGTAATCATTTCCTGATCCACCATAGACAGTATCATTACCTTCTTCACCAAACAGGGTGTCATTAGCAGCACCACCATAAATAAGATCATTACCGGTCCCGCCGTAAACTATATCCTCACCATTACCGCCATCAAGACGAGCATCATTACCCTCATTACCGTAAATGGTGTCATTACCATCTTCGCCATAGATGGTATCCGCATCTTCATTACCTTCAACGATGTCGTTTCCTGATCCGGCTTCGATATAATCATCCCCTGCGCCGCCATAGACGGTATCATCGCCCGCATTTGCGGTTATGCTATCATTGCCTGCGAGGCCATAAATGATGTCAGACGTATTAATCTCATGATCGTTTGTACCGACACCAGAGAGGGTATCGTTCCCCGATGTACCCTGCTGGGTGATAAAAGAATTGAGAAGATCAAATGTTGAACCGTCAGCAAATTGCAGGAGCTCAACCTGACGGGTATCGCTTGAAATATTCGGCGCGTAGAAATCTCTTACACTGATCAGATTACCGGCACCCCAATAAATATTGAGATGGCTGTATGGATAATCGTTCACCTTTCTGAAAGTCAGATCTTGAAGGGCGATGCCTTCACCAAAGACGATGGTATCAACACCGCCGTCTTCATCAATGTAATCAGTGCCAGGGCTTGCGACATATATGTCATTACCCGTGCCACCGCTTAATATATCGTTACCTTCGCCGCCATCAAGTATATCGTTTCCGCCGCCACTGGAAATATCATCATTCCCAGCAAAACCTTCAAGTATGTCGTTCCCGCTGCCAACACCACCACCAATATTGTCATTGCCGCTGGTCCCCACAGTCAGCACATCATTATCAATCAGGCTATAGGTCGTATCATCATCAAACCTGATCTGCTCAACAGGGCTACCCCCGTAATATTGACCGAGAACAATGATCTTATTGCCATCACCCCATTCAATAGCCATATGCTGGTATGGGTAGGAACCGTAATAACGGTAAATATGAAGATCTTCGAGGGTAATGCCAGGGCCGAATAAAATCTCATCAAAGCCGCCCAACTCATCAATCGTATCGATGCCTTCGCTTGCTATAAAAGTATCACCACCGGTACCACCGATCAGGTAATCGTCCCCTGCGCCGCCATCTATAGTATCATCACCATCAGAGCCGCTTAAAGTATCGTTACCAGCCATACCTTCCAGCAGATCATTGCCAGCTGTACCGGTAAGAGAGTCATTAGCGCTAGTTCCTACACGATGGGCACTGCCCACTGTCAGCGTGTAAACATCACCCTTAGAGAGGGTAACATCGCTAAATTCGAAGAGTTCAATAGCGTAATAGCCTGTACTATTGAAGAACTTATCAACTGTTAAACTGTCCGTATAACCGGTCAGCTCAATGACGAGATCATCGCCTACTTTAGTATAAATGGCGTCCGTTGAGTCTATTGCTGAATCAAATACGATCTTATCGGCCTGATTCCAGGTGATATACTGGATATAATCGTGAATGATGTCATCGCCCGCGCCGGGGCCCCAGAGGTAAGTGTCCCCGCCACCGCCGCCCGCCATATAGTCATCACCAGTACCGCCCTCAATTGTATCGGCATACCAGTAGCCATAAATCGTATCATTGCCTGAAGTGGCAGCATTCGCGATGTACATATCGCGCAGATCCTGGGCGGTCCATGTCGTGCTATCCGCAAATACAATCTGCTCGATACTGTGGATCATCGGGCCGATGATGTATTTTCTGTTCTGGTTTTCGATTGTAATCGTATCGCCCGTATCCTTGATCCTTAAGGTCAGGTCATAGCTTCCCGGGCCAGAAATCAACTCGATGTCAGTGGTCAGGATATCGGATGCCATCACGATCCTGTCAATTCCGTCGCCTATATCGATAGCATCAGCCTCATCATAAATTGTATCGTGACCGGAACCACGGCCAAAGTGGTAGTCATCGCCCTCTGCACCGCCTTCAATGTGGTCATCACCAGCAGAAGCCGCAAACGTGTCTTCGCGCTTGAAGCCATATGTTTCATCATTACCTGATGTAATCGTATCGTCAATAACGCGCTCTATCAGTTGGGCTGCCGTCCAGACGGTCTCCTCCTCATCCGAGAACTTAAAATATTCAATCTGATCGAACTTCTGCACACCGCCAATACCGGCATAATCGACGTGGAACTGGCGCTCAATAGTGAGCGTGCTACCATCGATCAGAGTAATAACCAGATTACTTGAATCGCCATCACGCGTAACTGTCACCTCATTGGGATCAATACCTTCCAGGAACTGGACCGTATCTATACTATCAACGCCAATAGCATCCATTTGCTTGTCACGAATCGTATCGTGACCATAACCCAAACCAAAGAGATACGTGTCGTTCTCATTACCCCCGCTTAAATAATCATCGCCAGCACCTCCATCCAGCGTGTCTTCCCAGCTGAAGCCATAGATCGTGTCATTGCCAGTAGTCTTTAGAGACGCAGGCAAATCAAGAATTATATCACTCCATTTTACGGAAGCTCCATCAGCAAAGGCAAACATCTCCACGCGCTGGAACCATTGTTTGCCCATAATGCCCGTGTAACTCGCGTTAAACTGACCTTCAATGGTCAGTGTTTCACCGGTACTGACAATAGTGACAATGAGGTCATTTGATCCGCCACTACGTGTGAATGTCACATCATCAATACTGACATTGGCACCAAAGGCCACATAATCGGGATTGGCAATCAGAACATCATCCTGGGTATCCTTCACAAGGTCATTGCCATAGCCAACGTCATAGATGTAGACGTCCCCGTCCCCACCACCACGCAATGTATCATTGCCAGCACCGCCATCCATTACATCAATACGGCCCGTGCCGTACAAAGTCTCAGAGGCTGATGACACATGGGATACCGCATAAGCAATATCCACCTGATCCCATACCTGGCCGTCGGCGAAGATAATTTCGGTAACACCGCGCGCAAAATCAGCATATCCCAGCGTTAAAGAGGGCGGCCTTGCCTTGAACTGATCAACAATAGTAAGCGCATCGCCTGTGGCATCCACAGTAATAATCAGATCGTTACCTACACGTGTAGCTGTAACATCGCTTGCAAGCGCATGCGCAAAACGCACCGTGTCATCAGCATCTGTACCAGCAGCACTATCAATCTCGATAATCTTGTCCTGGCCAAAATTGCGGCCAATAACAAAATTATCGTAACCGCCATTTCCTTTAGCAGTCTGATTACCCTCACCTAAATAAATGATATCAGCATCGTTGCTGCCCGAGAGAGTTTCCGAGCCCATATAGATCGCTTCTTCCGGGATATCGAATATCTTCGCCGCCGCGGTCAGACCGCCTGCAAAACCAACATTCTCGAACGCTGTCACGATATTCTTGAACAGAAATCCAAAAGTCGGGAACAGGCCACCGCCCCGGTCAAAATTATTCATGAAAACATCAAGGAGAGGTTTCCATGACAGCATGTAGTCATAGGCCCCCGCCGCATCGGCAGGGGCTTCCGTAAACAGCTTTTCCAGCATCGGCGACAACTGGTAATCCGTCGTCGGGCGGAATACTTCCGAGTCCACGTCATAGGTAATACCCTCAAAGAACTCACCCAAGGCGGCATCGCTCTGCGCCGCAATCCGGATAACGATCTGGTTCAGCTGCCCATACATCTCATTCAGCAGCGCAAGGCCCGCCTCATGCGCGGCACCACCTGTCGCCGTACCCACTTCACCGAGCGGCATGCTTGTACCTAGCCAGCGCTCCAGAAATTGTACAGCATCGCCCTTCAATACCACCCATGACGCATCACTATGGGAATTATCCGCCAGAATATCCGCAGCTGTCGGGCGTACAATCGCCCCGCCGCCCGGCGCGTTAATGCTGCTGTTATCCGCGAGCTTATAATATGTCCCGCTGCCATCTTCCTGCAACACGCTATAATTCAGCACTTCCGTGCCGCCCTCAATCGTCGGGCGCACCAGCAGGTATATATCGCTGCGCGTTTCGGTGCCCGGCTGCCCCGCCGGAAGCTCCGCAACATCACGCCACGCGGTGAGAACCGGCAAAACCGCAGCGAGCAGCACCTGCAGATCCGGCGTATTCAGTAACGGCAAGGTCTCTTCAACGAGCTCAAGCAGGTCCCCATCCACCGTCATAGCCGCACGGAGATCAGGAATTGTGCCGCGGCCCATGATATCGGGCAGCGCCTGCGCTTCAGCGCTCACACTTACATCCGTAAGCCATTTTGTATCATGCAGGTTGTTGCGGTAGATGATATTGCCTGTAGTACCCGTACTGCTATCCCCGCGTGTGAATTCACCTTGTGCCGTAATGACATAACCCGAGTCAGAAACCGGAGTCGTGCTAGAGGCAGTTACTGATATTGAAACAATATTCTGGGATGAAAGCGTGAGCAGTTCCCCAGCATCTGTCACCGCATCGCCGTCGATATCCCGCCAGAGCTTCAGATCAGACCAGGCCGCATCCAGATGATTGAGCACGCCGTCGCTGTTGAGATCCAATGTGGCCATATGGGCATAGCCGTCCATGGTAGCCGTGCCGAACATCTCCGTTATATTATCAATCTGGCCATTGGCATTCAGATCACGCACCAGGAACGCATCGCCGCTGCCGATCCAACCCACGCGCTCGGCAAAGCCGTCGCCATTCATGTCGAAATGAGGACTCAGGATATTTTCAGGTCTAACCTCAAGACCATCATTATCAAGGTCGAATACGATGGGATCTCCATCCGCAGGGGTATATCTGTCACCCAAGGATGATTCAAGGATTGCTTTAAGAAGCGTTCCATTTAACCAATAATAGTTGGCAGGTGCACTGGTAATTTCACCAATACGAAATACCTCATAATCGTATTCATAAAGCAGAATGCCCGCTGTATTGCCAGCTGAACCATGTAGCACCGTTGTGTAGTTCGCAATATAGGTAGTCCAGTTCTGACCCGTTATTGGGTTCTTAATCAGAGAACAGACAACAAGATCGCCGTTAGTATTGATGGTATAGTAGGCGCCATTACTATATGTCCACTGTTTCTCTGAAAAGTGGGATTTTCCTCCTCCGCTAAGATAGCCATTGATGCCTTCAATTCTATCTTCAATCCCAGCATCCATAACATAAGCATACTGCGATAGTTGAACGACATCTTTATCACCATCTCCGGTGCCGGTGTAAATCACAGTTGAATACCCAAGATTGTGTGCCTTGTCTTCACCATCACCTAAATCGACTGTAATGCCACGTCCGGTAGCCCATACCTCATCATTACCATTACCAGTGTCTACTTTTATGAAACCGCCATAATTACCACCAGGCGCATCCAGCTTACCGGTAGCCCTGACTTTATCAGTCTGATTACTGCCTATGTAATGCTCTATATCGTAAAGATATATCTGCGTACCCTTGATAGATACGCCGTCAGAAATATCAACATTGCCGGTGACTAAAGAAAAATCAGCAATGTCCTTTCCTGCGCCAGAGCCAGCACCGTAGTAACCCATGGTGTTGCTACCTGTCAGAGTACCAGAAAAAGCAAAAGTATCACTATGATTAGATCCTTTGATAATCTCAATGGAGTTAAGCGTATCTTGACCTCCTGCCAATCCTGCCTGTACCGATGCCGGATCCTCTCCCCCAGAAGTTAGAACTATTATGCCATTTCCAATATCTTCATAAGACGCGACATCGCCGTCTGGGTCACCTACTCCTCCACCGCCATAGAGCTCATCGTCACCCGCTCCGCCATAGAAAATGTCTCTGCCCTCTTCGCCATAAAGCTCATCGCTCCCGGCTCCTCCACGGAGGATATTATTTTTATCATTACCGTGAATTTCATCGTTCGCAGAACCACCTTTAAATTCCTCAAAATCAACGAGTGTAATACCAGCATCATCCACAGATCCGTCTTCATTAATAACAACGCTAGTCGAGTACGAGCTAAAATCGGCAAGGTCGTAGTTATTCCCTTCTCCGCCCGCGTCATAAATCACATTGTTATTTGACAGATTTCCGGAAAACTTAAATACATCTCTGGTATCTGTACCCTTAATCTCTTCAATTTCAATGAAACTATCTGAATTATCAGTAAATGCTGACGTAGCAGAAACAGTCGTCAAAGAGGCTGCAATATTAAAGAAAAGTCCGGCAGAGAGTTTTTCATATGAAACAACATCATGATCACCTACACCACCATCATAGCTGTCACCTTCAAAAACTCCGGTAGCTGAAGTCGAACCATAAAAGATATCATCGTCATCACCGCCGTAAAGAAGGTCAAACCCACCTCCGCCTGTGATTTCGTTCTTTTGATCGTTGCCAACCAGAACATCCTTATAATTTGAACCTACGATATTCTCGATATTATAGGCATAACTTGTATTTGTTCCGCCGCCAACTTTGGTTATTACGTGCGTTTCAAGATTGACAGAAACGCCATTATCCCCGGATGACGGTGTAAAGGCAGCGTAATCAAGCGTATCCTCATCATCGCCGCCATCTATGATATCGGCATCAACATCTGATCTTGCGGCACCGTCATAAAGGAAGGTGTCGTCTCCACCATGTCCCAGTAAGGTATCAGAACCTGCCGCGCCCGTAATCTCATCGTTATCGCTAGAGCCATATATTAGATCATTGCCTGAGCTACCCGTATAACTCTCCAGAAAAACCCTGTGGGATGCGGAGTGCTCTGAACCAGAAAGATCAATTTCAGACCAAGATGCCACACGTATCTCGTTGGCACCATTAACGGTGTATTGAAGAACAATTTTCTGTGCTGAGATAGAATCTAAAACTAAAAATTCATACTCGTCAGTACTAACTTTAATATCCCTATTTATGATCGTGCCATTTGTCCAATCTATGAACGTATCAAAATCTACACCCAATGCTTCAGTAAGAATCTCGGAATTAATCACGGTATATGCTGTCTGGAATTGATCTGCGCCATTCCTAATTTCAACCTTAAAATGGCCTTCCAGCGGCCATTCCTCATTATCGGCATAATCAAGAAGGCTCTGAATTTTTGCCAAATAATTTGCAGGATTCAAAGAGTCAGTCGATGCCAAACCACCGATATCGTCACCTTCTGAATCGACCAATCGGAAATCTGATTCATAATCGGGTGAAAACCAATTGCTACTTACCTCTGAGAATAATCTCAAAAACTGGTAACGTTCGGGCAGAATATCCTCCAGAATTGCATCCAGCAAACCCGCCATATCCAGACCTACGACAGGTGATCCACCAGGCAAGGTATAAGTATATTCGTTCTCCCCGACCGTCTTGATTTCAACATTTTCCAGGGTCCAACCTGCGAAAACAGCCGAAAGGAAATTAAGTGTAGTAGTATCGTTAATATTAGGCAGCAACGGCGTAAGTATGCTCTGGATGTCAGTTTCCAGTCTTGCACGAACATCTTCAATAGTGGTCGTAGCGTAAAAATTATCAGCCATAATTTATTCTTTCATATTCTCTGGCAATGTTTCAGGATTGCAGCGATTGCTGTATGACAAATTTAGTCTCATATAATCTGCCCTATGCAATGCCGCATCGACAGTAAGGGGGTACTCTATTTTTGGAGCCTCAACAGTTTTATCCTTCCAAACGCAGATATTAGCGTTGAGCATTTTTAAATATTCATCGGCATATTCAGAATTTTGACATTTTTTGATGTCGCCAGATGCAAAACCTACAGCTAGCATCCAGCACTCCAAAGACTGCTCAGAAATTTCCGATTTCTCGAGTTTGTAGTAATTCTTTCTGAAACCCTTCTGACCGTCATCACGACGAACTTCATCATCGGAATATTGGGAATGCAGGGGAATGGATAATGGTTCAAGATCAAAGATGGGTGCTATGGCCATACCTCTATCTATAAATTTCTTCTTATGAATTATTCCATTGTAATAAAGTCCTGTTTTGGAATAGGCATAGCATTTGACTTGTTCACCAAGATTAGGCCCCGGCACATACTGTAATTCATCAATCTCGCCAAAGCGGGTGCCGTTGATTTTGTATGGCAACTCTACATAGAGATATATTCGTTCGCCATTGAGTGAGGCTGTATCGCCTAGAACAAACAGAAAGCTTCGTACAAACTTAAAGTCGAAATCAAATTTTGAGAGGCCTTGAAGATCATACCGTTTTATTGCATCTCTAAATTCATTGAATCTTACATAATCGCCCGTTCCCACAACAAATAAAACCTTGTTATCTGGTTCATATTTGGGAGCGTTTGACAATTTTTCTGATTCATCAAAAGACTTAAAATATTCTGATTTCATCTTCTCGGCATCTTTAACAATAAAGGTGCCATCGACTCTACCGCGGTCCGAAGAAATAGGGAGCACATATGCCCCTGCGTTGCGCATAACCTTGAGCAATTCCGCATCAAACTTATATGCTGAGTCGGAACCCTTCAGGGGAACGTTCAGCATCACTTCATAAGCTTTTGCAATCGGCTCACAAAGCTTATCTCCTAAACTAGGATAATGCTCATAGGCAGTTTCAGCCTCTGCCAGTTTCGATGTTCTATACTCTTCATACTGATCAGCTAAATAAAAATCTTTAAGATCATTATTCTCTGGTTTCGGAGGCGTAAGAAAGTATTCGATATTGATTCCGTGAATAGCACTCTGAAAATCAGGCGTAATATATTTATATTCCTGCGCCTCAGCACTCTGCTTGCAAGCAGATAAAAGAAGCATGACTGCCACAGCTAGGATGAAGGTAGATTTTCTATTCAAAGACGAGAATGAGGACGTCATACTACTACATACTCCGGAACGTTTGATAATAATAAAAAAGGCCTGCCCCGTTTATTTGGGCAAACCCTCTGGCAATTCACATGTGCTATATCTCCCAATCCTAACCCCTGTCCCTAAGCATAGCTTTGCTCATGTTACGGACTGATTCGATCAACAGCAAGGCCTAACACGACTTTTATATTAGAACATAACCACTGGTTATAACTGATTATTGATTCACATATTAAAACATACATAGGTATGATGTCAGAGACACGCCAATCTAATCTTGCTTGTTACTACTTAGTTATATGCGCTTTAATCAGTGACTCTCTAACATCAAGTATTGCAGCAATATCAGATGTGTCCTTACCTGCACGCAGCAATTTCATAATATCCCGCCTAAAGGTCTTTCCCATACGCTTGCTCCTAGCCTGAACACTATAAGGCAGCCTCTCCCACATATCCCTGAACTTCTTCCTGTAATCCTGATGCTGTCTCATATAGATGTAGAACAGGTCGGTTTGAGGCATGTCTGTGTCTTTACCAACCTCGCTAATCATGCGACCTGTTGAAATACGCCTTAGGTACTCATCATAATCGGCGCGGGTATAACGTTTCCATTCGTGCTTCGTATCTGACGCCTTCAGTTTTCCCTCAGCCTTCCATTTATGCCAGGCACCTCTGGCGGCAGCCACTGTTACGTCCAGCTCTTCAGCTATTTCGGGCCAGGTTTTATCTTGGCGACGCAGCTTTAAAACCTGATTATAGAATTTCTCAGATAGATGGCCTGCTCGTGCATGAACCGCATGGGGTTGAGAATCCCACACTCGTTTATATTCCCGTGAAAGTTTTGGATGTGCCTTTATAAATTTCATGAAAGCGCCCTTGCTGGGCATATCTTTGTCCTGCCCTACTTCGTAAGGGGTTCGCCCATGCCCTATTCTTTTTATAAACTCCTCATAGTCTGCTATCTGCCACTTTTCTTCTCGTCCTTGTTGCTCAAGGATCTTTCTTCGACTTTCGTTTCTGAACGCCTCCACAGCTGGCCGTGATTTCCTGTGGGATTTATGAAGCCTGGCGATGTGCTCTTTAGATGGCTTCTTGATCTTTCCTTGCTTGATCATCTTTTTGAAACGTTTGGAACTAACAGCCTTAAAGCTCGCCCCTGCCAATCCATAAGTCCAGGGTATACCAAACCTCGCCTTGTAATCATCATGACTAACCTTGTGGCCGCGCGTTACATGAAGGCCCAGATTGCCATACTCTCTTCCGCACAAAAGGCACTGCAGTTTTTCCGCCGCAAAGTACTTCTTTAGCTGAACGACTTCAGTAAATTTTCCTGTCCAGGGAAATCCGGTCGGGGCGGGCGGTAGCTTTCGGGGCATGAAGTAGTCCGTATATTAGCTGGGGCTAATTATTCATTATCTTTCCTATATTCCTCATAACATTTTCCATCAGCTGATCCAATCTCGTGTTGGCCTGTGTCTCTGCGGCGGCACGCTCCGTTTTTGGTACTACCTTCGTATGCACTAGGAACTGCCGCAGAAATTGTAAAGTGACCTCCTGCAAGATCGACAAATCTCGGCTGGTTTTCTTGCGATGCTCTGTGAGAGACGCCTGGACTTGATGAAGTAATTTCAGAACCTCACCGTTCCGGTCATCTCGATGTTCCGCAAACAAGGCATATCGGACAGCATCATTTGCGGCTGCTGATGCGTTATCAAGCCTTTCGCGGCTCATGTGCTTCTCAAGAGCTTCCCAGACATCCGCTTCAAAATGAATTGTCTTCTGGACGGTCTTTCCCTGCCGCACTCTGCGTGTTGCCATATCTTATAACTCCCGCTCCTGCTCTTTATTCTTGGCGATGCTCTTGATTTCGAGCGCTTTGCCCTCCCCTCTTTCAAAGATGACCATCTCACCTCTGTTTATCTCCGGTTCTTTGGCTAAATACACAAACTGCAGGCTCCGACCGCGTGAGGCTGCTGCCCAGGTCCCTGTTTCCAGACTTACAAATCCCTCATAGATCATGGCTGTATCCGGCTTTGCCAGTTCATCGCTGAATTGCAGATTGAGTTTCTGAGCAAGTTTCTGACCTGCCTCGTACAATTCCATCTTATCGAGCTTCTGGAGTGCTCGATCACGTAAAGCGAATTCTCCGTTGGATTGCACGAGGGCCAGATCTTCACCTACCAGCCATCTCTTGCGCTCCTCAAGCGCGTCTCTGATAGCTTCGTCATGATAAAGCGATGCGGCTTTTCCTGTGGTGAGTTTTTGAAGCTCCGTATCGAGCCAGGTTCTACGCTGCGCTTGCGTATCCTGCTCAGGCACTGATTTCGAAAGAATGCTCACACGCGGGTAAAAGCGCTTTCTTTCTTTTTCGGCAATGAGCCTGTCTATCTCTTGTCCGCGCGCAACGATGTCCTCAGGGACCTTATAACGTCCATCACCTAACGGTTCGACGGCCTTGTTGTATTCAAGCGTACGCAGCCGGATCGAATGAGCTTCGATATATCCAGCCCGGTCTTCTGTTGTGATGTCCGGTCGCTGCTGCTCAATATAAGCCTTGTGAAGTTCTGGATCGTAAATGCCATGGTGAAGCTTTGCCTGTGTCGCGATATTGTAATCAGCTTTTCCTGATCCGGAAGCCCCTGCAGAGATTCTGAGAAGAGATCCTTCCTGAATATCATCAAAGTATTTATATGAACCGACAGGAACGTAATGCAAGCCACCGGTCATTTCCCGCATGACGATATAATGGCGATCACTGATTTCATCAAAGAAGCCTTTGGCGACCACCCGCCCTTCCAGTGTCGGCCCCTGCCCGCCTGCCATTGAATATATGGAAATACTATCCAGTCCTATCGACACTTTATTATATAGCCGCTTAACGACATCATTCTTGGTGGCTATATCCCGAAGCGTATCCGTGAATTCCTCACTTATATAATAGAGCCCAGGCGCCTGCTTTTCCGCGAGGCCGGCAGTGGCCAGAAACCGCAGGCGCCCTTTGATAAGACCTTCATAGTGGACGGATTTGCCGAAATTGTTGGCCTGCTGCACATCGATAAGACGCTCTGAATTCAAGTGAGCTTCAATAAAACGATCCAGAGATGTGACCCGCAGGGCCTCAACCTCCCGCCCCATACTCTTTTGCAGATCATCAAGGCTGCGGTCGCCTAAGAGTTTGGTGGCAACTTCCTGTGCCCGGTATCGAAAGCCTTCCTTGATGTAATCCTGTCCGATGACCAGATCTTCTCCCCGGTCGGTCTTGCCCCGGACGATCACGTGGGCGTGAACATCATCCGTATCGTAATGGACAGCCGCAACCCAGGTGAGCTTGGTCCCGAGATCCCGGGATGCCAGTTTCATCACATTACGGACATACCCTTGAAAGTCTTCGATCTGATGCCCGTTTTCCGGTGAAATGATAAAACGGAAATGATGGCGGTCCTGGGCACAGAGGTCATGAAACTCGTTTCGTTTAAGATCCTGATCCGTGCCATCAAACAGGCTTGCCTTTATGCCGTCATGCCCCGCCCCGCTTCTGGAAATATATCTTAAGTGATCACGCAAGGCCGGGGCGCTGCCACCGGCACCTGCTTTACCAGCCTTGTGTTTCACGTAGCGAATTTTGACGATGACACGCTGACCTGATTTGTAGCCGACAAAAGAATTACCCCGCCGCATCAGGCCACGTCTTGTGAGTCTGGTTTGTTTTCCGGATGAGCCGATGCCGGTACGATTGAGTTTCTTGAAGACAGCCTTGCGGGGATTATCAGGGGTGACAATTAGCGGATTTTCTTCCTGAGATCTAGCAACCGCTTGCAGATATTTGTCGATCAGCATCTTAAAGGTATTCCTTTTTTGAAGTCGTGAATGCCTTCAAGTTAAAACTTTTAGGAACTTTTTCGTAGACGCTAGAAGTTGCGAAATAACGAGAAAAAACAGCCCCATAGCATAACTAAAAGTTATATCTTTTATCTTGTTTCCACGCCCCCTCTTCCCTCTGTCTGCCTTTTTACTCTCCTGCCGTTTCCTTTTAGGGCCTGCTTAAAGAATATTTCCCATGATAAAAAGCCACTGACAAGCTGCCAGTGGCTTTCGTAATTCGTGAGCGTTTTCATTCTAGCCTGATTTACTTTTAAGGACATCATTCCAGTCCATGCCTTTAACTTCGGGGATATGTCTGATGATCTCCCCGGTAAATATCCCTTTCAGGTAGTTTTCAATTTTGCAGGCGATTTTCTCCCCGCCTTCGTCATGATCGACAGCCAGAATGATGGTTTCAAGCTGTGGCATTTTCTGAATAACCTGCAGCAGATAATCGAGCTGCTTTTCCCGGATGCTGCCAGAAACTGCGCCGTATGCAGTGTGTTGTGGTCTGAAGAGGGTAAAATGGCTTAAAGCATCGATGGGGGCTTCTGCCAGGGTCAAAACCCGGTCACCTGCTTCGATATTGCCCAGCCACAGGGCCTTTTCACTGCCACCTAGAAACACCCCCTTATCATGGTTTTTAAGCTCAAGCCCGCAAAGGCCCGCTGTGTTTCTGTGAGCAAACACCGCGTTTCCGTAACGATCTTCAAAAATCTGACCTCTAAAACGGTGATGTCTCAGGATAAAGAGCGGGATTTTGCGGGTTTCTGTCAGATAGGGATGCGTGCCAATCGGCTTAAGCCATTGATAAATCCACTTGATGCGCTCGGGGTCGTGGGTTTGCTCGTGAATTTCAGGGGCGGTGTAAGTGGTCGCTGCACTGCCTCCTGACCATGCCGCAAGTTCTTCGCCGATTTCAGAAAGGTTTTGACCTGTGCGCTTTTCGATAAAATCGAGAATGGTGCCGTTATCTGTATCGTCATGAACGGAAAAATAGACCCAGTTCGCGCCTTTTTTAGAAATGATGATTTTATCACCGTTTGCATGACGCATGACGAGAGATGATCTGGTCGATTTTTTTGACGCCAGTTCATAACCCTTTGCTGCCGCGTACTGGCTTAAGTTGATGGATTGCTTGAAGTGAGCGAAATCATATTTTTGCATAATCATCCCCTTTCCCTAGTATTCGCTCGGCAGAAGCAAAACGCGGTCAATCAGGAAGAATCCGATGGTTGGCAGCGGAAAGTCCGTATAGGCGATGGTTTCTTTATGAAGCTCTTGATAATTGCCGTCTTCGCAGATGAGCTGCGCGGAATGATCGGGATTGATGTTCAAGACCCATGACTGGAAGGGTTCGGCGCTGATATGCGGGTTTTCATACTGGAGTGCAAAAATTCTATCGAGCAGCCAGTAGCATTCCGCCTCTTTTGCGAGATACTGAACGCCGTCTGTGTAGAGATATTGCCGGAATAGCTGGTGTTTATACCAGTTTTCAGTGCCGGTGAAGCTGTTCAGGGTTGCTTTGATGCTGGCGGCTTTGGGTGTGAGAGTAAATTCAGACATGATGTTTCTTTCCTGCTGTTAAGGGTGTGTGTTGGTTTTTTCAGAGTGTTTCGGTGGTGAAGTAATCGAGGGAAGCATCCAGAAGCCTGACTTTGCCTTGATTGTGTTGCAGGGCGCGGATGGCTTCGGTACAGGCTTCATCGGGATTGCGGGCCAGCACTTCAACACTGAACCGTTCGGTTTTCTGAAAGCGGACGGCGTAGCGGCCTTTGGGCTGCGGGATGATGCTGAGTTGCGGGTTTGATTGGCTCATGTGAAGTGCGGTGTTCATTTTGTTTCCTTTAAAAAAATCAATTAACGGGTGCGTCATGCACCCTTGGCTCCCGCCGAGGGTGGGGTAGCAAGGTCTTAAGGGCGGATGGCCTGAGAATTTTGGAGCGCCAGCGCGCGCGAGGAATTGCCCGCGTTCTTACGCGGGCAAGGGGAAAATTGTCAGGTCATCCGGAAGCGTCAGCGCCTTTACCCTTGACCGCGCGAGGGCGAAGCCCTTAGGAACGATCTGCCTTTGAGGAATTGTGCGGGAGTTTTTTAAGGCGCGTATCCTGACATGCAGCCCCTATCGCCTGATGGAAAAGTCTCCTTGGCGAATCGTTTCACGTGAAACAAATTTTCCTGTGAATACAGTTACTTAATGGAATTGACAGCGACTCTGAAAAATTATAAGCAAATCATCTCAACTGTGATTTGCGCGCTGATTTTTAAAAAACCGCGTGAAGGATCGTGACCCGCATGGGCCGAAACCCGGCTGCGACGGGGTTCGGTGCAGCTTGGCGAACACAAGTGAGCCTAGCGGCATAGAGCCTGACGGGATGAACATCCCGGCACGCCGATCAGAAGAAGGAAGAGATCATACTCAAGCCCGCCCCTACGGCTACATAAAGCAGGCCCAAGGGTGCCAGGAACAAATCGCCTATTTCAATCTCGCGCAGTCTTGCCGTGGTTTGTGACTGATGGCCCTGCAGTTCAGCACATACAGCCTCAATATCACCGGAAAGACGACGCGCGGCCGCATCAAGATTCTGATTGAGATTGTGGAGTGCCTCTTCCGTCTCGCCGAAGCGCCGCATGAGAAAATCCACCTTCTGCTCCAGCGTTGCTCCCGGTGCAATCCCTACCCTCATCCTGACACCTTGGCCTGTCAGCGTAAGACGTCCTGTTTCAACGTTCACAACTGCATTTCTGGGGCGCTGCCGGAGCGGAAAATCTGAAAAATAATTGGTAAGTCTTTTCCAGGGTGTATCGACCTTATGCTTGCCATAAACATTCCAGAGATCGGCTGCGACCAGACAAACCCCTACAAGGTCACAGGCCGCTGCCAGGCCCTGCACCAGCTCGTCATTCCCTGCCATTTGGGCCGCAAGTGCCAGCAAAACGATCAGAAAAAGGATTGGCAGGGTTATCCACCCTGCCAATCCACGACCAAACCATGCACGGTAAGCTTCGTTCAAGGCCCTACCCTGCCTGTTTCATGTCTGCTTCGAGAAGTTCTGTGGCGCGCTCGATGATCTCGGCCAGTGTCACCATGCGGCCTTCGCGTTCGGAGGCAAGATCAGCGAGCGCGATGATGCGCTGATGATAACCTTCACGCAATTTGGTGTTAAATGCTTCAGGTCTTGTCAGACCCGTCCAGCGGCGGCGATTTTTGGCCGCTGATGCGTTTGATTTAGGTTCAGGTACATTTTTAGCCTTCTGAGGAGAACGCGCTGGACGGGCCGTAAAACCCGTTTTCTCGCTAATCTCTTCCACTTTGGCGACAACAGCTTCCGGAGTTTCCGGAACGTCATCATCGAAAGCAAAATTGAGCTTGGGGCGAAGAGCGGTGGCGGTTGTGTTATCAGATGTCATAATGATATCTCCTATGCTGCAGCAACATCAGAACGAGCAGGCTCTTGGGAATTCTGCTGCCCTGAGGCTTGTGAGTGACGTGTCTGGTTGATCTGGGCGACGATAGCTTCGGCCAGCGCGTAGGAATCCTCGCGCGCCTTGGCAAGGCCCCCTACTTCGCGGTCATTAAGATCGTGCAGGGTTTTTCCGAGCGCAAACATGGTGCGGTAGGCTTCACGGTCAATCAGGCGCGTACAGAGTGTGGGTATGCCGTTTTGTGTCAACTGACGGGCGATATCGCTAAAGTTGCGTGAGACAATGGCTGCCGGGATTTTGGTGAAGAGGATGACATAGGGGATTTTGCGGTTAAAGCCGCGCTCGACCTGGCGAATGAGCTTGATCGCCTCCCCGGCCTCATTAGCTTCGAGCGCAGAGCCACCCATCGGGATAATCACGAGATCGGCTTTGCTGACGGCGTAAGTCACGCGGACGTTCTTGGTACCTTCGAGATCGATGATGACCGCGCGGGAAATCTCTTTGGCGCGTTCGATATTATCGAGGATGGTGGTTTCATCATCATCGAGAACGACATTGATAAGTTTCGGGCAGTTGCCAAGATCCACCCAGCGTTTGAAAGGACGGTTAGGGTCGGCATCGATAATGGTCACCGCCCGCTCCATCTGGTGCGATAACTCAGCGGCAAGCGTAAGGGCGGCGGTTGTTTTACCAACCCCGCCTTTCGGGGAAACAAAGGCAATAACTGGCGTTTTTGCTGACATTCTGGCCTCTATGGATGTGATGTAGATAGAATGTAGATACGATGTTGAAGCAGTGATGATCACTACAAAAAAGATTCTAGGATGATTTCTGCATACGATCAATACCCAATCTACAAATCATGCAGAGAACATAAAGTATGTAACTACAGGTTATGTAGAGACCATAAATAAACAAGACAGACACAATCTATAATCCATCTACATAGATTATAGATTCAATATTGAATGTAGATGATAGATTGATTCTATGTAGATAGTTTCTACACAACCGACCCGATAGACTTATAGCGATAGGCGCACCCCCCCGAGGCGGAACGACGAGGGGCGCCTATCGCTATTCCTTTACCCGCCACCTCTCGTGATTATGTATAACTCGCCAGTCGGAGCATCATGATGATAGAGATGGATTTCTAAAGTGAGAGTCTGCGGCTGAAAATATCCTTGAAGCCGCCACTCTGTTTTGGGAAAGACGTTCTGGGCAAAGAAACGCGCATCAGGGGCTTTGATATCAAGATACCCCGAGCGATGCCGCCAGCCGAGATTACGCCCTTCTATATGGTACAGGCGGGCAGGGGAGATGCGCTCAAGAAAACTATCGAGATGTTCTAAAAAATCCTCGAACTCCCATTCCAGACATTCATGGTCAAGCGAAGCCATTTCATGAGCTTCGCTTTCTGTATGCGCGAGACCTGATTCAAGAAACTCATTTGCTCTTGTATCTATTAACGCGCCTTCATCCCAGAGCAGGCTGCAAGGTTGCAGGGGAGGGGTTTCTAAATTTTGCATGGTGATTTCCTTATGATGTGAGCAAGAAAGCAAGAGCAAGTGACACTGACCGGCTCTTGCTTTTGTTTCTGGTGGATCAGGCGGCGCGTGCTTGTGCCTGTTGCGGGGAAAACAGAAAATCGACAGCCTTTTGCGCCTGTGATGAAGCGGTAAAAATAAAGCGCTTGTCACTTTTAAGAGCGTGAAGCCAGTTCTCGATATAACGGGCGTGATCTTCGCGGGGTGATGAGGTAACACCTGTTGAGGCGCAGCACATAGCAGCCCCCAACTCTGCTACCAGTTCCTCGAAAGCGTAATCCTGACTGCCAAATTTATCTTGGCGCAAGCGGTCGAGACGGTGTTTCGCCCCCGTCCAGTGGGTCAGTTCGTGAAAGAGGGTGCTGTAATAATTTTCAGTCGCTGTGCTGGTTGTCGTGTCTCGGAATTTTTCACGCGCGGGCATCATGATGTAATCATGCGCGGGCACGTAATAAGCCTGATCGCTGCCATGTCGAATATCTGCGCCGCTTTCTTGTGCAAGCCTGTCTGCACTTTCGATGTTCTCAATCAGGGCGGGGGAGGGGGCTTCTGCACTGGCTGTGCCTTCATAACCCTCTACCTGCGCGGCATTGAATACGATGGAATGACGGGCAAAAATGCGGGTTTGCGGGTCATCCTTTTCATCCTCGGATTCGATTTCAAAGGTCTTGTAAAAAACGACAGGTGCGCCTTTTTCTCCACGTTTCACCTGTGCGCCCATTTCAGCCCATTGCTTGTATGTCGCCCATACGGGAAGGCTGTACTCCTTCTTGATCTGATAAACCCAGAGCAGGGGTACATTAATGCCCTGATAGCAATTGCCCGTTTTTGCGTTCTCCGGGATACGGTTAATCTGGTGCCACGGCATTTCAAACTTGCCGTCTAATCCCTTTTCAATCGCTGCAATGATGGTGTCGGTCACGGTCTGATAAATGTCTGCGCGGTTGGTCATGGCTTTGCTCCTTAAAAAATGGGGTTGCGCTTCTTTCCCTAGAAGCGCCGCAAAGCGGCCTGTAAAGCGGGGGGAGGTTGTCACGGCCTTGATAGCCGGAGGGGGATCACCCAAAAATTTTGTTCTCTTCGACAAAAATTTTGGGGAGACCGGCTATCAACGCAACGCGCGAGCGCAAGCGAGGGTCTTGATAACCGGCCCGAAGGGGGCAAAGCAAAACATCGCCCCCTTTCAGGGGGCGTCCGCATCCCGGCACTTCAAAATCCATTAAAAAAACCGCCTGATCTTCCTTTGACCAGGCGGTTGCAGAATGTTTTGATTAGTTCTATGCCAGATTAGGCAGCATCTTCTTCCTCGTCAGAAAAAGCGCATTCATCTTCTTCGAGAATCTCATCCTCGAAATCCTCGCACTCCATCGGCTCATCCTTGCGGTCAGGGTCGATTGCCGGAAAACTCATGGCTTCCGGCAACCATTCATTAGCTTTTCGGTCGCTATCCGTAGGCTTCTTAGATTTCTTTGCGCTCTGGAAAAACTTGGTCAGACTATTGACCAACTCACCCTTCTTGTATTCCGCAGCACTCGCCAGCTTTGCAGATGCACCTGACTCGTTCATCAAAGCCTGCAACTGAACTTTATTACGGCGTTTCAAAAACCCTTCATCAGGCCGCCAGTAATCGCGCATATCCACAGCGAGGTCTTTAGCAATTTTATTGAAAAGACTTCCCTCATGGGTATCCAGCCTGTCCGCGAAAGCCTGTCCGAATTCGCAGACTTCCAGAAACACAAGGAAGGCTTCGAGTTGCTCATCGGTCAATGACAGGATGGCATCATAAGCGGATTCTTGATCGTTATCGAAGTGATAGCCAAAGGCTTTCCAAAGCGGTTCATCTTCACTGACTTGAATATTCAGATCAGAAAGCAGAAGTTTTGCTTGCCCGTTAATGATGGTAAGGGCAGGGGGGAGAACCCCTTCCTGCTCGAAATGCCGCAAGCAATCATGCGATTTGAAACGTGCCAGCTTGTTACAGACAGCCAACTC
>CAMLJM010000014.1 GCA_946480475.1 uncultured Alphaproteobacteria bacterium | reverse complement strand
ATAATCTACCCGGACTCACTCCAGATATGGACTCCTTTATAGGGGGCGGGTCAAAGGTATCAGCCTCATCAATCATGATTGTGCAGCCAACACTATCTATCATTCTAAACATCGAAGCAGCAGTAATATTTGAAGACAACAGTGGCTCATAAACGAGACCTTGGAGAAGATCCATGAGCGTCGTCTTTCCACAACGTTTTTCAGGAGAGTTAATTAGAAGTTTTGGTGCAATTTCAAAGGCATTTAAGCAATGAGAAAACATCACCCACAATACAATGGCTTCCCATTGGCCATCCTGAAGTATCAAGTATTTTTTTAAATGGTCACGTAGGTCATCCAAAAGCGTTTTCCCATTGATACGCTGAATAGGTTGGTCTTGTTCTGCGGTGATTTGGGACAGTGAATCAGTTTGTGTTAAACTGTCCTTGTTAGACTTTGCTTGTGGCATAATTGTTCCTGCCACGGAAATTTCATTTTCCATCTTTAATTCCTTTTAGTCGCCTCTGTGTAGAAGGGGCGTTTTTCTTTACTTTTTATTGATGAAGAGCTTTCAGCCACGCGTAAAAATCGCTGGCAAGATATCGAGGTGAACTGCCGATATATACGGCATCCAAATCGAAATCATGTTCCACTTCAAGATGACGCAAATGACGCTGCTTGCGTACCCATGAAGGAGAAACGCTTAGAACGGCTGCAATCTGCTTGTCGGTGAGGTACTGACGGGATAGAGGCTCATCAGTGAAGCCATTGGTCGAGGTTGTCAAATTTGAAAAATCCCCAAGGATTCTCTACTTATCGCGCTCCCGTAAGCTGAAGCGCACAGCTGTTTCATTGCTTACATCCTGATTCTACCACGAATCGATACCTCGATACCAAACGCACCCCAAAAGCCGTAAAAAACTCATCCCGCCGTCCAATAGATCGGAATCAAAAACCATGCCTTATATGTGATATCGAGCGACACAAGTTCCCAGACAATACAGCCGACCATATTTTCGCTCTATCAGGAATCTATTTTGTATCTATGCGGATAGAGTGGCGGTCAAAAAACTCCAGAAGATAAAAAATACATCATAAATCTGGATCACCTCTTGAGACATTCAAAGCACACCCCCTCTTTTTCCTCCCCCGGGGGGCAACGCGCATTCTCTGAAAATTATGCCGAAAATAATTCTCAATGATTCTGTATTGATGGATTTTGTTACAGAATTGTGTTACAGAATAAGGGTATCAAGTGAAGAGCAAGATACTAAAGGCTTTATCAGTTTTGTCTTATAAACAAGGGTAGAGCACTGTTTCCGCAGGAAACTGAATTACGCGCTTCGTAATGCGTGGGTCGGGGGTTCAAATCCCTTCAACGGCACCAGCCTCCCCGCATTATGCCTTCTTGTCCATAAAGGAACCGATATCAATTCCGCACCATTTGTGATGAGGAGAAAATACATGCCCAAGAACACCATTTGCCTGTGGTATGACGGCACAGCAGAAGAAGCCGCCAGGTTTTATGCCGGGACATTTCCCGATAGCGCCGTAACCGCCATTCACCATGCCCCGGGCGATTACCCCGATGGCAAACAGGGTAATGTACTGACAGTCGAATTTACGGTACTGGGTATTCCTTGTATCGGCCTCAATGGCGGCCCCACATTCAAACACAGTGAAGCTTTCTCATTCCAGGTGATGACTGAGGATCAGGAAGAAACGGATCGTTACTGGAACGCCATCGTCAATAATGGTGGCGCCGAAAGCCAATGCGGGTGGTGTAAGGATAAATGGGGCCTGTCGTGGCAGATCACGCCGCGTATCCTGCTGGAAGCGGTAACGAACCCTGATAAGGCCGCCGCGAAACGTGCCTTCGAAGCCATGATGGAAATGGGAAAAATCGACATTGCTAAAATCGAGGCTGCACTGCGAGACTACTGAACTGTCCGTCCGGCAGAGCATGTGCGTAATATACTTGAGCATAGGTAGAAAGATATTTTTTCAACTCAATTTCCATTATGAAGATTGAATCTATAATTATAAGATTAGATATAATAATCACGCCTGAATTAAATTGGGGTCGCTATGCAAGATATGCGCTACAGCCGTCAAACCACTCTGCCCGAGATGGGAACAGAAGGGCAGAAACGTCTGGCGGCAGCACGCGTGTTAGTAGTAGGTGCAGGCGGCCTTGGCTGTCCGGCTTTACAGTACCTTGCGGCCTCTGGCATAGGAAAGATTGGGATTGTCGACCATGACCGTGTCGATATCAGCAATCTTCAACGCCAAATATTATTTACCACTTCCGATGCCGGCAAACCTAAGGCACAGATAGCGTGTGACAGACTACGGGATCTCAATCCGGATGTTACCTTGCATGCATTCGACACTGAGCTGAATGACCGCAATGCGCAGAGAATTCTTTCAGCCTACGATATTATCCTCGACTGCACGGACAACTTTCCCACAAAATTTCTGATCAGCGACATGGCAGTAAAGTTAGGAAAACCGGTTGTATATGGCGCCATTCAGGGATTCGAAGGGCAGGTCGCGATCTTTGACGCAGCGCATGGCCCTTGCTACCGTTGCCTGCACCCGCAACCGCCACGCGGCACGGTCCTCAGCTGCGCTGAGGCAGGCGTGATAGGTGCTCTGGCAGGAATGATCGGCACCATGCAGGCCATGGAGGTTATCAAGCTAATCGTTGCGCATGGAAGCTTTATCCCTCTACGGGGAAAACTGTTCCTGATGGATGCCAAAACCATGGATACACGGATTATTACCATCCCCAAGAACCATGACTGCGCCGTTTGCTCCCGTCCGCAGGCAGAGATTGTTCCCCAATATGCCTCCCCGGTTTGCTTTTCTGCGACAGTCAGGGACATCAACATTGATAACCTTGGCGAGTTGCACGAATTCCTGATGATTGACGTACGTGAACAGGAAGAATGGGATCAGGGGCACATACCAGAAGCCTTGCATCTGGCATTATCCGCGCTCCACCGCGATTCAGAAATTTTTACGCCCTACCGCAACCGGACATGCGTTTTGTACTGCCAGCGCGGCGTACGCAGCCGTAAAGCTGTCGAAATCCTGCTGCAAGCGGGATTCAGCGATTTATATAGCCTGAAAGGCGGTTACGACGCCTGGAGCAGCGCCAATACCTGATCCGGAATCAATGTCAGGCGGCAGCCTTACGTATCTGCTTCTTGATATCCAGTTGCAGGGAAATCTCCACGTCACCCTGCATGAAGATCAATCCCTCTTTTGATCGCCCCATATCGCGCAACTCCTCTAGACGGGCCTGTGGTACCGACAGGCAAAATCCGGCAACCGCCATTTCAAGATTTATGCGTTCACCTCGTTTTTCCGGCGCAATCCGGTAGGTAAAGCAATGTGATCCCAGACATATGCGCTGGTCAATATCCTGTTCATGCAAGAGCTTTTCAAGATCCTGCGGCGTGATCCGAAAACGAAAACTATTTTCTGCTATTCTCAAATTCATGATGCTATAGACTCCCAGTCTTCAGGGGTGTTGATGTTAGACATACTCAATTCATACGCAGCAGGTAACACAATGCTACGCGCCCCCATGCTATCCAGCAGAGCGCGCACTGAACGACTGTTTGAACTTCCATAACCGGTAACCAGGCAGGCTGGGAGCGGATAGCTTTCATAATAAACGCAGCCTCCCTGCGCAATCAGCCTCTTTAGTGTTTTTACCTGCATCAAGGGCATATCGACCGGAATAAACAGTAGCCTCTCATAATCTGCAGAAAAGTGTTCCAGCAAACTATACATTGCTTGCGCGGGTCCGTCATGACGCACTGCATCACCAATACAATCGTATCCAGGAACATCCCCGCTGATGAAAACATCCTGTATGTCAGCCCGATGCAGGATGTTCGCCATATGCGAAACAAGTGTCTGGCCCTTATAAGATAGCAAGGCCTTGTTGATTCCCATCCGCGAAGACCGTCCACCTGCCAGCACTACTCCCGCAACCTTATCCATGTGCCCCGCATTTCCCGCAGCAAATAGTTTCCTCGCCACCTTCTGCTACCAACGAATGCCCCGGCAACCATTCACTCTCACCACTGATATAATGTTCTTTCTTCCATACAGGTGCGCGCTTCTTGATTTCTTCGATCACATAACGGCAGGCCTCAAAAGTTTCTTCACGATGAGGGGCGCTGACAGCAACCAGGACACTGACCCCGCCGACCGGCGAATAGCCGTGATAATGGGAAACAAAGTAGCGTGTTTCCGGCCATATTCCTTGTGCTTCACGGCAGATATTCATAAGCTCCCTTTCAGCCAAGGTTTCGTGAACGTCATACGTAATACCTGTAACAGCCTGCCCCTGATGATTGTCTCTGACAACGCCAATGAACATGTCAATCGCCCCATTCGCAGGATCAGCCACAAAATCACAAGCGTCGTTCACATTGAGAGCCTCTGTCGAAACTAAAGCTTTTATATGCCAAACCAGGTCCATATTAACCCCCACATACGGGCGGTAGGATGGACAGCCGCATATCACCCTCAATTACGTATCCCTGCGGAAGGATTGTTTGGTCGTTCGCTACAACAGAATCCATGATCAGTTCACGCGATTGCGGTCCAAGGGTTTGGCACAACGCTTCCTTCACATCAGAAACCGGCGTTCCTACAGGAACAGAAAACTCAACATTATCCCTATATTTACGAAAACCGCCATAAAGGCGCATGCTAATGATCGCTTGTTTCATTTTCTAACCTCTGCTCTCTTCTCAAATCCCTGAGTAGCTATCATTTTCAAGGTACGGGCAATAATCGGGTTAATCACTTCCCAACATTCAGAGACAGCTTTAGGGCTTCCCGGCAACGCTATAACAAGCGTATCCCCCATCATTCCCGCTTCCATACGCGACAACCATGCCGTATCAGTATAAGCGGCACTTTCACGGCGCATCATTTCGCCAAAGCCTTGCAATATCCTGTCACAGATGCGGTGCATTACTTCCGGTGTCACATCACGTGACCCCGGTCCTGTGCCGCCGGACATCATAATAAGCTTAGGATTCTTCTCATCGCATATCTTCCGCATGCTGTTGAAGATGATTTTTTCATCGTCGGGTATCACGCTGTAATTAACAATTTCCGCACCAATAGCCTTTAACTCTTCAATCAGCCATATCCCCGATTTGTCCTCATAAGCACCTGAATGCGCGCGGTCGCTCATGACAATAACCGCGACCGGAACATCTTCAAGCGGCCGGACCGAAGGCAATTGCTCCGCCAGCCATGCCGGAATACCCTCGGGATTCACCCACAATCCGCTCTTACCGCCTTCCTTTATAAGCAGGCGAATATCACTGATCAGGAGGTTGGGTTCTGTTCCCTTGGTCAGATCCCAGATTGTCGCCAATGCCGCCTGCACAGCCATCACGGCTTCCATTTCCACGCCAGTCTTGGCATGCGCCGCCACTTGCGCATACACACGTACTGAGGCAGGTGCTTCCAGAACACAATGTATCGTCACTTGATCCAGGGGCAAGCTGTGGCATATCAGCAGTATATCAGGTGTTTTTTTGGCGCCCATGATACCGGCCACCTCGGCCAACGCCAGAACATCCCCTTTGGGTAAAGATTTCGACTTTATCTTTTCAAATGCCGATGGCCCTACCGTAATCTTTCCCTCAGCCACAGCACGGCGACGCGTTACTCTCTTGCGACCGACATCAATCATACGAAACTGCGTACCATCATCAGCGGGAAAATTTATAACTTTGTTCTCTGCATTATTCATTGTTTATCCTCCTATAGAAGCTAAATGCTGACGGACGCCTGTATCCCCTTCATGCAGGAAATGGGATGAGCGTTTAAATTGCATCAGATCCAAAACCTTTTCTTTCAACTCTTCTGTCTGGTCATCAGCCTGTAAAAGCGGTCGTAAATCGTATCCGCTATTGCCAAACAGACACAAATGCAATGCGCCACGCGAAGACACGCGCAAACGATTGCATGTATTGCAGAAATCCTTTGCATAAGGGGCAATCAACCCGATACGTCCAGCATAGGCAGGGTGAGCGTATTCGACAGCAGGACCCGCCCCTTCGGTGCGTTCCTGTAAGACCCATCCCCGTTCAGCCAGTTTGTTCCGAATGACGGTGGCAGGGATGTGATGCTTGCGAAAATAGGTTAGATTGTCGCCTGTTTGCATCAATTCTATGAATCGCAAAGATATGGGTCTGTTCGAAACAAATGCCAAAAACCCATCCAGTTCATCGTCGTTTAACCCTTTCAGCAAAACCGTATTGATTTTGACACTTTCGAATCTGGCATTCAGAACTGCCTCCACACCTTCAACCACTTCAGCGAGACGGTCATGGCCCGTTATTTCATGGAACTTGCGTGGATCCAGGGAGTCGATACTGATATTAATGGCGCGCAACCCGGCGGCATAATAACTTTGCGCCCTTTCAGGCAACTTGTAACCATTGGTAGTAAAAGCGACACGACGAATGCCGGTAGTAGACGACACAGTCTTCGCCAGCGATACAAAGTCAGGTCGGACAGTCGGTTCACCGCCGGTCAGGCGAATCTTCCATGTGCCCAGTTCCGCAAAAGCTCTTACCAACCTGCCGATTTCAGCCTGAGATAAAAATTCATCTTTATGATTTTTTTTATAACCGTCCGGCAGACAGTACGAACAACTGAAATTACATACGTCCGTTACCGAAAGACGCAGATAAGGAAACCGCCGCCCGAAGCGATCCCCGATCAGGGGTATATGGTCCATGGATGCTCCTTTCCAACACAGGAGGCCGCGGCGTTTCCCCCACGACCCCGGCTGAAAGACCATATTTCAACAATTGAAACTTAGGTCTGGCAGCTCGGAGTTTTAGCCTTCTCAGGCCAACTATTTCGTCCTATTGTAAGGTCGGTTTGCGCATAAGCATTTGATTCAGATCAAACAGGAATAAATATGAACACGGCCAATGCCTTGAAAAAGACAGCACTTTTTGCCGGCATGAACGATGAAAAAGTTGCTTTATTTGCCAGCAAAAGCCCTGTAAAACGTTATGAAAAGGGCGAAGAGCTTTTCGCCATGGGTGATCCGGCAACCTCCTTTTTCTTTATTATTGACGGTTGGGTCAAACTCTATCGCATTACACGCGAGGGAGAAGAATCAATTATAAATGTTTTTGCACCGCACGAAACATTTGCCGAAGCAGCCGTCTTTGGCCCCATGCAGCGCTACCCTGTCAACGCCCAGGCCGTCGAAGATACAACGCTACTGGAAATCCCGCGGAGCCTTTTCGTGGAAACCATACGTGCCGACAGCGATTTGGCTATTTCCATCCTAGGCGCGATTGCCGCCAAGCAACATTATTTGATCCAGCAAATCGAGCAACTGACCGTTCGCGAGGCACCGCAACGTATCGGCACCTTCCTTCTGCGCTTATGTCCGCCAGGCGCCACACGCCATATAGAAGTAGCCCTGCCTTACGATAAATCCCTTATCGCCCGTCGCCTGAATATTCAGCCGGAAACCTTTTCCCGCGCATTTAAAAAACTGGAACCCCACGGTGTTCATTTACAGGGACGCGTTGCGATTATTGAGGAAATAGGACGCCTGATCGCTTTCTGCGATGTTGAAGACCGTGACAAACCCTGCTAGGCAGACTTATTCTAAGCAGGCTGCCTGTCAGGCCTGGCCTGCCATAGCATCGGCGCATAAAGCAGCAGGTATAGTGAAAAACAAACCGACCATAATGCCCCCGATGCAACGATAAACGTTGTATAATGCGCAGGTAACAATAAAGGGCCTGCCACGCGTAAAACAGCAGCAATCTGCATCAGGATAAAAGAAAGAGTTGTCATCTGACTACTGAGAAGATTACGCCCGGTATGCCCCAGCGTGACACGGCTCATCATCCCCAGAGTCAGACTGCCGATGCAACCTACCGTCAGGGCATGGAGCGCAACCTGTACAGAGACAACCTGAAAGCACGACAGGCTGAGCATAAAAAGCCCGGCGACCAACCAGATGTAACCAGCGTGAAGAATCCATACTAATGGGTCTTTCAGCGCAAGAATGCTATGATACTCACGCATCCTCAAAGCATGGATAAGGGCAGAGACCGCACAGCATGCGCCGAATAATGAGGAATTTATGCCAGTAAACATCAGGGAGGCAATAGATACCGCCAAGGATAACAGCGCAAGCTTATCAAGGTTATATTGGTCCCTGATGCGAACGTCATGCCCCATGCGCCGCAAGGCTCCTATCGTGAAAGAAGGGATAATACGTCCGCCGATCAGCGAAACCATAACAAGGATGACCATCAAGGCGACATATAAGGGAGTACGCCCCTGACCTAATAAGAAAAACAGATCACACGCCCAAAGGGCCGCTAGCAACCCCAGAAAAATGAAATTCCGTGTATTCCAACTACGCAGTAGGGGTAATGATAAACTGATGGCCAGAGCAGGTATGAATAAAAGCTCTACCCCATAAGCCAGCCATACGGGGGCACCTTCAATATACATGGCAATACGTCCGGCAACCCAGAGAAAGAAAAGAATCATAAGCTGGATCTGTCGCACAGGGGCGCCACCGGTCCAATTCGCCACAGCCGTCAGGAGAAAGCCTGCAACTATGGCCATAACGAAACCGTATATCATTTCATGAGCATGCCATGAAACAACATCCGTCAGGACATCAGGTGGCGTTATATATCCACCATAAAAACCCACCCATAAGAGTATGCTGATTACCGCATAAAAACCGCCCCCCATAAAGAAGGGTCTAAATCCCCTTCCCCAGAAAGGATGGTCAAAAATCGATCTATCAGGTCCCGCAAACATAGCGTACCTCCTTACTGCACGAGAGGGCTGTCCGCTCCCGTGAAACGGAAACCACTGATTTCAGCCTTACCCGCCAAAATCTGAATATACTGACTGAAAGCGCGCTGCCAGCTCTCCATGCGCAAATGATCTTCTATCCATTCCGAAACAGCTTCAAACGGCAACATCTGGCCGTCAATTCGTTTATGAAGACGAATTATATGATATCCCACAGAGGACAGGATCGGCTCTTTAGAGATTTCCCCTTCCTTCATGCCTATTAAAGCCGACTCAAAGGCGGGTAAAGTTTGTCCTAGTCCAATTTGCCCCAGACTTCCACCTATGGCTGATGAGGGGCACGCTGAGTCCCGTTTCGCTACATCTTCAAAAATCCGGGGGTCATTTTCTAACGCGCGAATAGCATCTTCTGCGGCGGCTAGCGCTCTTGCACGCGCCGCTTCATCCTCAGGGGGAGCCAGATAGAGAATATGCGACACTTCAAATAGGGGGGAAGTATGGAAACGTTTCTTATTGTTATTGTAATAACGTTCACAAGTCTCGAGGTCCGGTTCCGGAACTGAAATTTCCTTCTCCAGCAGTTCTTCAATCATCTCGTCCGGATTTTCTGGTCGATTGTTCGAAGCATACAATCCCACGGAAGCCGCCTGCTGCATAAGCAATTCTCTGATCACCAAAGCCTGCATAGCTCTATACTTTGCATCAGCCAAAGATGGTGCTGGATGATATTGAACCTCGGCATTGATTTGATCCGGGGTGATTTTCACGCCATTAACTAATATACCGGGAGCTTCGATCATTATGCTTCTCTCCGTCTGACAATCTGATACTGGCGGCGGAATAAGTAGAAGACAGGGGCGCTCCAGATGTGAACCAAGCGCGTAAATGGGAAAACAATGAAAATAAACATCCCTAAAGTCAGATGGAGTTTAAATATGATATCGACATCGCGCACGAATTCCGCTGCCCCGGCACGGAACGTTACAATGTGTTGCGCCCATTCCATGAACTTGACCATTTCATGCCCGTCAAGATGATGCATGGATACGGTGATCGTCATCAAACCCAAACATAGCTGTACAAGGAGCAACACCAGAACAGCGATATCCGCAAATGAGCTGTTCGCCCGGATACGCGGATCAAATAAGCGACGATGAAGAAGTAAAAGCAGGCCAATAAGGCAAAAGAAGCCGGCGACGCCACCTGCTGCCATAGCAAGGATTTGTTTAAAACCATGGGAGATTCCCAAAGCGTCGAAAACCTGTATCGGCGTCAGCAGACCGACGGCATGCCCCGCCAATATAACAAGAATGCCTAAATGAAACAGGATGCTGCCCCACATTAACTGTTTCTTCCGCAAAAGCTGGCTCGACTTGCTGCGCCAACTATAGGGGTCCCTGTCAAAACGCACAATACTGCCAAGGAACAGCACCGCCAAGGATATGTAAGGCAATATCTGGAACAGGAAAAAATCGAGATCAAAAGTCATGATCTGGCTCCGTTTTTGTTATCCGTTTCATCAAGCGGCGCATTCATGCGCGCCAGAATATCCTGCACTTTCGGACATCCGCCTCCGTCTGCCGTCTGTGGCGGTTCGCCAAGGGCAAACTGTTCCTCCCATGCTGCATCCATCTCACCTTGAGACATCACTTCTCCACCGTGCGCTGCCAGGGCGCTTTGCAGCTTCCTGTCGTCAGGTTTGCGGCTGGATGCCTCCTGAAGGGCGTCAAAAAGAATGGCATATCGGCTTCCTCTCTTTTTTAAACGCTCGCCGATGACGGCGATTACATCAAGAGCGCCATCAAGATGGATGCGGGCCTGATCCACGGGTAAAAGAGAGAGATATTCAAGAAACATCGGCAAATAATCCGGGGTATGTTCCGATGTATTCTCCAGGCCAATTTCACGATACAGACCATCCAGTTCGACCATGGCCTGTCCGCGATCGCGCGAGTCCCCATGAACATGCTCAAAAAGATGCAAGGACAAAGACGGCGTCCGGTCAAACAACGCGACATAAGCTTCCTGAAGATCCAGAAGATCCTCTTGCACCATATAACTCATAAAATCTTTAATATCAGTGCGCACACGCTCGGAAAGCCACGACTCCTGCTGCAGCAAGGCATTAATCTCAGAAGCAGCCTCATGAACGTAACCTTGCGGATACGCCAGAAGAAAGCCGAGAGCTTTCAGTGTTCTACCCGTCAAAGAGGTTTTCATCCGCATCCTCCCCCACTCTTGCCACCGCTGCTGCAGCCACTGCCACAACCGCCACTGCTACAACCGCCTGACGAACTATGCTTGTGCATATGACCGTGATCAACACCATACTCAGGCTTGGTAAACAGTGTGTTCACCCGGTTATCCTTCTTCGAACCGCTACGCCCGCGAGATGCTTGCACCGACTCAAACAAATCGGTTTTGCTGTTGCTGTGGGAAGAACAGCCGTTGCCAAAGGAAAAACCGCAACCGCCGCTTTCACCAAAAGCATCCAGCGTCTCTTCACGATGACCCGTCGGAATGACAAAGCGATCCTCATAGTCTGCAATTGCCATGATCTGGTACATATCCTCAACCAGATCCCTTGTTAGTCCCACATCGTTAAGAATGGTCTCGTTGTCAACGCCCTCTACGAACTTGCCCCGCATATAATGGCGCATGGCAATCATTCGTTTCAGCCCTAGAATTACGGGCTCTTCCTTGCCGCCAGTTAACAGATTAGCCAGATACTTAACAGGAATGCGCAACGATTCGATATCAGGCATAATACCGTTGTCATCCATCGGGATTCTTCCTGCCTCGGCCGCGGCCTTGAGCGGACTAAGCGGCGGAATATACCAGACCATGGGCAAGGTCCTATATTCCGGATGCAGCGGAAACGCCACTTTCCATTCCATCGCCATTTTATAAACCGGTGAACGGCGCGCCGCTTCCAGCCAGTTTTCCGGGATACCGTCCTTGCGTGCCTGCGCAATCACAGCCGGATCGTTGGGATCCAGGAAGATATCAAGCTGCGCCTGATAAAGATCTTCGACATTCTCCATGCTGGCTGCCGCTTCTATGCGATCGGCGTCATAAAGCATGACCCCCAGATAACGAATACGGCCAACACAGGTTTCGGAACATACCGTAGGTTCTCCGTTTTCAATCCGCGGATAGCAGAATGTGCATTTTTCTGCTTTACCGCTTTTCCAGTTGTAATAAATCTTCTTATAGGGGCATCCCGAGATGCACATACGCCACCCGCGGCATTTATCCTGGTCGATCAGGACGATGCCATCTTCCTCGCGTTTGTATATAGAACCTGAAGGACAAGCCGCCACGCATGTGGGATTGAGGCAATGTTCACACAAGCGCGGCAAATACATCATGAATGTATTTTCGAACTGGCCGTATATTTCCTTCTCGATATTCTGAAAGTTATAATCCTTTTTCCGGTGCTCGAATTCCGTACCCAGGATTTCTTCCCAGTTCGGGCCCCATTCGATCTTTTCCATCCGCTCGCCGCTCACCAGAGAACGTGGACGCGCCACGGGCGGCGTCTTCATTTCCGGCGCTTTTTGCAAATGGTCATAATCAAATGTGAAGGGTTCATAATAATCGTCGATTTCTGGCATATCAGGATTGGCGAAGATTTTCGCCAGAACACGCCAGCGTCCGCCGATCTTCGGCTGAATTTTTCCGCTCTTCTTACGTTCCCAGCCACCGTTCCATTTCTTCTGGTTTTCCCATTCTTTGGGATAACCAACGCCGGGTTTGGTTTCCACATTGTTAAACCAAGCGTATTCCATGCCTTCGCGCGAAGTCCAAACATTCTTGCACGTCACAGAACACGTATGACAACCGATGCATTTATCAAGGTTCAGAACCTTGCCGATTTGCGCCCTTACTTTCATTCTGCTGCCTCCCCGTCCATCCAATCGACCTTTGCCATCTTGCGAACGACGACAAATTCATCACGATTGGAGCCGACTGTGCCGTAATAATTAAACCCATACGCAAGCTGCGCATAACCGCCAATCATGTGTGTCGGTTTCACAGTTGCACGAGTTACAGAGTTATGGATGCCGCCGCGCGCGCCGGTAATTTCGCTGCCTGGCACGTTGACGATTTTTTCTTGGGCATGATACATCAGAACCATGCCTTCATTGACACGCTGACTGACCACAGCACGCGCCACCAAAGCGCCGTTGGCATTGAAGGCCTCGATCCAGTCATTGTCTTTAATCCCGGCCTTCTTCGCATCCACCTCGCTGAGCCAGACAATCGGCCCACCGCGTGATAGCGTCAGCATATGCAGGTTATCACTGTAGGTCGAATGGATGCCCCATTTCTGGTGTGGCGTAATGAAATTCAGTGCGATCGGTTTATTTCCGTTATCGCGGTCAGTCAGCATATTCATAATCGTGTCAGTATTAATCGGCGGTTTATAGACAACCAGAGATTCGCCAAAGTCACGCATCCACTGATGGTCTTGGTAAAGTTGCTGCCTGCCGGTCAAGGTCCGCCACGGGATAAATTCGTGAACGTTGGTATATCCGGCATTATAACTGACGTGCTCGGACTCAATACCACTCCATGTCGGCGATGATATAATCTTGCGCGGCTGCGCCTGAATGTCGCGGAAACGGATTTTTTCATCCTCTTTTGGCAGGGCCAGATGCCTATGGTCACGACCCGTAATCTTACCGAGAGCCGCCCATGACTTGACGGCCACCTCGCCATTGGTTTCCGGAGCCAGTGACAATACCACTTCGCAGGCATCAATATCGGTTTCAATCTTGGCCAAACCATCGCGTACGCCATTTAGTTTCCTCAGGAAATCAACTTCATGCTGCGTATTCCACGCAATACCTTTGCCGCCGTTTCCGATTTTTTCCAGCAAGGGGCCTAGGGAAGTAAAGCGTTTATAGATGTTGAGATAGTCACGCTCCACAATTTTCATGGCAGGCATCGTAACGCCCGGAACAGGTTCACACTCGCCTTTCTTCCAATCTTTCACGTCTAATGGCTGCGCCAACTCTCCTGGAGAATCATGCTGGATGGGCGTCATGACGAGATCTCTCTCGATGCCCAAATGGCCAGGAACGATGTCTGAGAACGCCTTCGCCAGCCCCTTATAAATATCCCAGTCAGTACGGCTCTGCCAGACAGGGGCGACTGCCTGTGACAGGGGATGAATAAAGGGATGCATATCTGAAGTATTCAGATCGTTCTTCTCATACCAGCTGGCTGTCGGCAGAACTATATCTGAATAGACGCAGGTTGTTGACATGCGGAAATCAAGCGTAACCAGAAGATCAAGCTTTCCTTCCGGGGCCTTGTCATGCCAGACAACTTCCACGCTGTCTTCTGCGCCCTCTGCACCCAGATCCTTCCCTTGCACACCGTTTTGCGTACCGAGTAAGTGCTTCAGGAAATATTCATGTCCCTTGCCGGACGAACCCAGAATATTCGATCGCCATACAAACATGTTGCGTGGCCAGTTATCCGGATGGTCCGGATCTTCGCACGATAAACGCAAGCTTCCATTTTTTAATGATTCGACAGCATAAGTTACAGGATCTCTGGCCTGATCCTCAGCTTCTGTGGCGATCAGAAGGGAGTTCTTTTGCAATTGTGGGGCCGACGGTAACCAACCCATGCGTTCTGCGCGAATATTACAGTCGATCAGATTGCCTGCCCAGTGCTGCTTGTCAGCATAAGGAGCCAGCAAATTCACCGGCTTCAGATTTTCGTAGCGCCACTGGTCTGTATGGGCGTAGAAAAACGACGTGCTGTTTTGCTGACGCGGCGGACGTGCCCAATCTAGGGCAAAAGCCAGAGGCGCCCAGCCGGTCTGTGGCCGAAGTTTCTCCTGCCCGACATAGTGTGACCAGCCGCCGCCCGATTGTCCAATACATCCGCAGAATACCAGCATATTGATGCAGGCGCGGTAATTCATATCCATATGGTACCAGTGATTCATGGCGGCCCCGATAATAATCATCGAGCGCCCGTCCGTCTTTTCTGCATTATCGGCAAAAGCGCGCGCCACACGGATTACCTGATCACGCGGCACACCAGTAATCTTTTCCTGCCACGCCGGCGTATAAGGTATATCATCGTCATAAGAAGAGGCGACATGGCCACCACCCAGACCACGATCAATTCCGTAATTGGCGCACAACAAATCAAACACCGTGGCTACAGCGACTTCACCCTTTTTCAAGCGCAATTTGCGCACAGGCACATGACGAAGCTGTATGCCATCGTGCTGACTATTGTTAAAGTACTGATGCTCTATATGCCCAAAATACGGAAAGGCCACGGAAGCAACGGCATCATATCCTTTGATAAAGCTTTTTTGCAGACGGACATTTTCAGACGGAGCAATATTCCATTGCCCTTCCTGTCCCCAGCGGAAACCGATAGAACCGTTAGGGACGACGACATGACCGGTATTCTCATCAATCGCAACGGTTTTCCACTCAGGGTTATTCGCCTGCCCCAAACCATCAGAAAAATCCGAAGCCCTGACCATACGGCCTGGAACATACTGACCATTTTTCTCATCTAGTATGACGAGGAACGGCATATCGGTATAAGTGCGGCAGTAATCATCAAAATAATCAACCTGACGATCTATATGGAATTCCTTCAGGATGACATGCCCCATGGCCATACCCATGGCTGCATCAGTCCCCTGTTTTGGATTCAGCCAGATATCACCGAACTTCGAGGCCTCGGAATAATCGGGCGTAACGGTAACTACCTGCGTGCCTTTATAACGCACTTCCGTCATGAAATGGGCATCAGGGGTGCGTGTTTGCGGTACGTTTGATCCCCACATCATGATGAATCCCGCATTGTACCAGTCAGCACTCTCAGGTACGTCCGTCTGTTCCCCCCATGTCTGCGGGCTGGACGGTGGCAGATCGCAATACCAGTCGTAGAAACTCATGCATACGCCGCCCAGCAGGGACAAATAACGTGACCCGGCAGCGTAAGAAATCATCGACATAGCCGGAATCGGAGAAAACCCAATAATCCGGTCAGGCCCGTGCTTTTTAATCGTGTAAATATTGGCAGCGGCAATCAATTCGTTGACTTCTTCCCATTCCGCCCTGACAAAGCCGCCCTGCCCGCGCACTTTTTGGTATTCACGGCGCTTGGCCTCATCGGCCTGGATAGACGCCCAGGCATGAACGGGATCTTTATATTGCGCTTTGGCCGCGCGCCAGAGTTTCAGCAGGCGCTTGCGGATCATCGGATATTTCAGGCGATTGGCGCTGTAGATATACCAGCTATAGCTGGCGCCACGGGCACAACCTCGCGGCTCATGGTTGGGCATACCAGGCCGCGTACGCGGATAGTCAGTTTGCTGCGTTTCCCAGGTAATGAGGCCGTTCTTAACATATATTTTCCACGAGCATGAGCCTGTGCAGTTCACGCCATGGGTCGAACGTACGATCTTGTCGTGCGCCCAGCGTCCCCGGTAGGCATCTTCCCATTTCCGGTTTTCCGAACTGGTCACGCCATGGCCGTTAGAAAAATCTTCGCGGTTATATTTGAAGAACATCAACCGGTCGAGAAAATAACTCATATAACTCTCCTGAGATTAGATCCTTAATATGTCACGGCCTAAGAAAGCCGCACTTGATTCAGATCATGTCCATTAAGGATTTTTATATTTTACCCCCGGGCGCAGATAAGCGGCCCAATTTAACAGAACACAGGCAAGATAAAATCCTGCAAAGCCATAAAGAGCCACTTGCGGCGTTCCCGCTTCAATTTGTTCGCCGAAAACAATCGGAATGATAAAAGCACCATAAGCAGCCACAGCAGACGTCCACCCCAGAACAGGGCCTGCCTGCTGACGGTCGAATACAACTGCAACCGTCCGGAACGTCGAACCGTTGCCGATCCCTGCTGCAAAGAACAAAACCATGAAAGTCAGGAAAAACGGAATAAAGTAGGCTTCCGGCGTCGGCGAAGCATACGCTGCTTGCATAAAGTGCGCTGCCGCAAAGGCACCTGCAACCATAACGACAGAGCATATCTGGGTCACCAGCGACCCGCCCATTTTGTCAGCCAACCACCCCCCTACCGGGCGGATGACCGCCCCCAGAAAAGGCCCGATCCATGCATATGTCAAAGCTCCCGGCGCATTCGGATTTGCCAAAGTATGCGTCATAATGCCATCTGCATCGATAATATGCTGGAAGCCGAAAATCACTTTAATAGACAAGGGTAGCGCTGCCGAGTAACCAATAAATGATCCAAATGTCATTGTGTAAATGACTGTCATGATCCAGGTATGCGGATGTTTGAAAATTTTATATTGTGTACGCACCCGCGCGCTTAAACCTGGCAGGATTGCCAGTATTCCGACAGTTGCGGCAATGACAGCCGGCAAAACGATCCATTTGCTGATGTCCAGACCTGATCCATTCGCGCTTTCCGGCAAGATAAGCCACAAACCTGCAACTGAAGTCAGTAATCCTGTCAACAGCATCACTGTCATTTTGAAGAAAGAGGAAGCAGGCCCACCGATATCGGGAGATACATGCGACGCCCGAATATTGCTGATCATGAGCCATGATAAGGCGACCAGAGGTATCAGAACAGCAAACCACACGTAACCGGCATTTTGGATCCATGTCTCGGAACCAGTAGGAATTTTCCCGATCAGCGTCCCCGAGTCGACCTTGAGCGTCATGGAATTGCCACCAAACAAACCAAATGTCATGACAAGAGGAATTAAGATCTGCGTCGACGTTACGCCAAAATTTCCGAGTCCCGCATTCAGGCCCAACGATAATCCTTGCATCTTTTTTGGAAAAAAGAAGCTGATATTGGACATTGAGGCCGCAAAATTACCACCCCCAAACCCACATAAGAGCGCCAGCAATTGGAACTGCCACAAAGGTGTATTGATGTCCTGCAGAGCCGCACCGGTAAAGAAAGCCGGTATCATTAAAAGTGCTGTTGTGAAGAAAATAGTGTTCCGCCCGCCAGCGATCCGAATAAAGAACGAGGCCGGAATTCGCAGTGTCGCCCCAGATAAACCTGCAATAGCATTCAGGGTAAAAAGATCCCCTTTACTAAAGGGAAATCCTAAGTTCAACATTTGTACGGTAATGACGCTCCAGTATATCCACACGGCAAACCCGCACAGCAGACAAGGTATGGATATCCATAGCGTGCGCCACGCGACTTTTCGGCCTTCACTTTCCCAGAAGGCTTGGTCTTCCGGGTCCCATTTCATGATATCTTTGGCCATTGCAAATTCTCCTGAGGTTTAGATTACTGCACGGTGCCCGGTTGTTCACCCAGCTCCGGCAGGTACGCCGGCTCACGCAGCATTGGATGTTTTTGTCTTTCCATGTGACGAATGGCGAAGTGCATCCATGTTAGGGCCGTTGCCACCAGCACGAACAAAAGCATAAAACAACTGGTCCATACGTTTGTCAGATCATTGAGAATGCCAAAGCATATAGGCAGGAAGAAACCGCCAAGCCCACCGATAAGCCCGACGATGCCCGCTACAGAACCTACATTATCCGGATAATATACCGGGATATGCTTATATATCGCGGCCTTGCCCAAAGACATGAAAAATCCGAGAATGAAGATAATCACGGTAAAAGGGATGAAGCCGAGACCAAAGCTGAATGCGATGTCGCCGCGAATACCATGCACCACATAATCGGTCGCCGGATAACTCAGGACAAAACAGCACAGGACGCAAACCGAGAAGGTCCAATACATAACCTTGCGCGCGCCATAAGTATCGGAGAGATACCCGCCGATAGCCCGGAACAAGGATCCCGCGACCGAGAAGGACGCCGCCAGCATACCTGCCTGTTTGATATCCATGCCATAAGCGCCGACATAATATCGCGGCAACCACAGCGCCAGCGCAACGAAAGCACCAAAAACAAAAAAGTAGTACAAGGAAAAGCGCCATACTTGCAATTTCTTCAGCGGCGTTAAAGCCATAGCCATGGATTTGGGCTTGGCCCCTGTTTTCTTTCTTTCAACAAGATCAGGCTCGTCTTTCGTAACAAACCAATACACAAGAGCGATAACAAAAAGCGCTATGGCCCATACCTGAGCAACCATGTGCCAGCCATAGGCTACCATAACGAAGGGCGCTGTGAATTTGGTGACAGCGGCCCCTATGTTGCCCATACCGTAAACGCCCAGCGCTGTCCCTTGCCGCTCCTTGCTGTACCATTTAGAGAGATAAGAAATACCGACAACAAAGCTGCCCCCGGCTATGCCGACGCCTAGCGCGGTCAGAAGCAGCATCAGGTAAGTATCGGCGTAGGTCAGACACCAGGTAAAAAAGGCTGATGACAGCATGACAGTCATGAAAATAGGCCGACCCCCATATTGGTCGGCCCATATACCTAAGAATAGGCGTATAAGAGAACCTGTCAGGATCGGGGTCCCTATTAACAAACTAAACTGCGTGTCGCTTAGCCCCATTTCCTGCTTAATTTGTACGCCGATAATCGAAAAAATAGTCCAAACAGCAAAGCAAATTGTGAAGGCTACCGTATTCGCACCCAAGGCCCGGACTTGATCCGCCTTGGAAACTTGGTATCCAGAAATTGTCGTCATTTCAATAATCCGTTATTGAAGTTTTAGTATACTTGCCACTAAAGAGGCTTATAGTTATTTCTCACATAGTCACAACCGTTGGTAATTGATCTGAATCAAGATAGGGAAGGGAAAAATGCCTGATAAACCTGTGCAGCTATTTATAGACGACCTTCTTCGACGTATGAGGCTGAGAGAGACCAATAAGGGCGAAGATGAAACTACGTCTCTTTTCCAGGGTTTGACTGAGTCCAGCATACAAACCTTGCTTTCCAATTCGATTATGCAGAAGCATCCTGTAGGTAAGCATCTGGTTCAGCAAGGTGATATCCCTGCCTACTTGTTTTTTATTATAAAAGGGGGCATCAAGACTGTTCGCTATGGCATAGATGGCAGCGAAGCGACTATTCGCTTGCTGCATAGCGGCGAAACCTTCATGGATGCCGTCATCTTTATGGGTGGTAAATCACCCATTAGCGCAGTAGCCATAGAAGACAGCAGCTTACTCATGATTCCTGCGGAAACCGTCCGCAGGCATGTCCTCCAGGATGCGCAATTCGCATGCAATCTTCTAAAAATCATTACACGGCATTACAAAAACGCTATGCAACAGATAGACGGGATTATTACAAAAACGCCTGCAGAACGTCTGGGCTATTACTTGCTGAAACAACATCTGGAACAAGGCTCTGACTCCATGGACATTGCCCTAACATTTCAAAAGTCCATGATTGCCAATCACCTCGGTATGACGCCGGAAACATTTTCCCGCGCTCTCAACCAGATAAAGAAAATGGGGATCAACGTTGATCAGGAAAAAATAACGCTGCGTGATGCTTATGTTTTATGCCATTTCTGCGACCCAGATACTGCCCATGCCTGTCCACGATTCAATTCTGAAAAATGTCCTATACACAATGAAAACCTGAAGGGCTGTCACTGATAGAATTCGACGAGATCGCCGTCTTTCAATTCACAAATATCTTCGGGAATGACTGCCCATGCATTAGATGCAGCAAACGGGCTGACCATAAAAGACGGTTGTTTTTGAGCGATCTCGATCACGCACTGCCCTTTTGGGTCTACAAAAGTATGTGCCTGCATGAAAAAACGCAACGGCATGTCACCTTTCCTGAAAGAACCCTGCATAACAGCATACCGCGGCATAGGGGGCTGCAATCCTTGCAAGGCGCACAAAAGCGGATAGATAAAAAATTTCAGACCCGCCGCTGTCGCCGCAGGATTCCCCGGCAACCCAAAATAAAATGGCCCGCCATGGGGAAATTTAGCAAATAAAACCGGCTTACCCGGACGAATCGCCACTTTGTGGAAAAATATTTCGGCGCCCATTTCTTTCAGCACAGAAGGGACAAAATCATGCATTCCAGCAGATACAGCCCCGGTTGAAACAAGAATATCGATACCTTGCAGAGCTTCCAGCTTCTTCCGGAAGGCAGCAGGATCATCCTGTACGGTGTCGCTGGCAACCACATCCATACCCATACCAGCCATAGCGCTTTTTAAATAAGGTTTTGTCGAATTATATATTTGCCCGTATTCAAGCGCCATATCGAAAGATTCAACAACTTCCTGCCCAGTCGATATCAGCGCGACTTTAGCCTTGCGCACGACATCAAGATAACCCACCCCCGCGGTAGCCAGTGCCAAAATATGGCCGGGATGTAAAGTTTCTGACTTTCTGACAAGAATATCCCCTTGGTGAAAATCAGAACCAGCATAGCGAATATTCTCGCCTACAACAGCACTGTGAAGAAAAATAACGCGGCCTGCGCCATCCCTAGTCGTTCTCTCAACAGGTACAACCGCATCACAGCCAGTCGGCACAGGCGCACCCGTCATGATTTCATAGCATTGCCCCGAAGGCAGCATCGCGAAGCGATTCAAATCCCCCGCTGCAACATGCCCTGCTACAGATAAGGAGACAGGTTGCGTTTCAGAAGCTTGTGCAAGATCAGCAATTCTCACGGCAAAACCATCCATAGCAGAGTTATCGAACGGCTGGTTATCGACAGCCGCCACGACGTCTGCAGCATTAATACGTCCCGCTATATAGGTGACATCTATTTTTTCATGGGTCAGACAATATTGTCTTCCCTGTTGCAGGATAATCCGCAGCGCCTCGCTATAAGTGAACATACCCTCTCCTTTTTCATACCCACCATCGCCACAGCAACCTAATCGCTACATATAGCATAAGTAATGACGTCATTATACGAATGAAGCGCTGCTCGATCCGCGTGGAACCCATATAAGAACCTATCTGTCCGCCAATAAACACAGCCGGGAACAGCATCCAGAAAGAAAGTAGAGAATCATATATATCCTGAGTACCTTCCTGTTTCATAAGCTGTCCGGCCAGACCAGCCAAAGAATTCACAAGGATAAAGAAGCTGCATGTACCGGAAATCATGCGCGGAGAGCCCCAGCGCATTAGATAAAGCACAGGAGCTAGGAATATTCCGCCGCCAATACCTGTAATCCCTGAAATAAAGCCAAGCCCGCCCCCAGCAGCAATCGGCACGAGAGGGTTAGTAAAGCGAGTCGCCCGCGCTTCAACCATCATCCTGCCTTGATTCTGTATAAGCACCAGAAACCCCGCCATCAGAAGGGTTAAACCCAATATCCCTATAAATAGCTTCTCCGATATATGGAGATAGCCGCCCAACCATGCCATCGGTACGGAGATGATCGCCCACGGCACAGCTTGAGATAAGTTAAGATGACGGGCATGAGAAAACCTGTACACGCCCCCGCTAACAACGATAATATTACATAGCAAAGACAAAACCGGCAGTATGCGATAATCAGTTTCCGCCAGCACTAACAAGGCTGTATATGTCGATCCTCCGCCGAATCCTACGGTTGCATACAAAGCGGCTGTCGCAAAAAACAATAACGGTAATAACATACATTCATTCTGCAATACAAAAGGCGCTTCCTCAATTGACGCCGATCAAGTTGACTTAAGTCAAACATAAGAAAGATTCAGAGTAGTAAACCTTACGCATCATGCTATCGAACAGAAGGGCTGCTAGCCCGCAATCTTCATTCCAGAATTTACCCCGCCATCTGTTGGCACCACTGCCTTTGCCCTTACTCCAACCCCTTCTCGGCAGGATTATCCGCAGAGCGGCTGAGAACAGGCCTGAATTATTCGGGCGCCTGGGTATCCACCAGAACAAAACCTATTTGATCGATCCTACCAACATGCCGTTTATCTTATTCTTAACGCCGCATGCAACGCAACCACGCCTTCGCGCCTGCCGGCGCGGACGATATTCTGCCTCATACGATGCACGCATCGCCGGAACTTTCCTGACATTGCTCAACATGATTGACGGTAATCTCGACGGCGACGCGCTTTTCTTTACCCGCGACCTGATCGTAGAGGGTGATACAGAGGCTATTGTGGTCCTGCGAAACGCTCTTGATGACCTGGACGGCAGCATAGTTGATGATCTGGCCGGTCAATTCGGTCCGCTGGGCCGCGCCACAGCCTCAATCTTACGCCATATCGGAAGAAACTCATGAAACAATCCGTCATGCAACGCCCAGAACTTGTCTGCCCCGCCGGAACCCCCGCCGCTTTGCGTACCGCCGTCGATGCAGGCGCTGATGCTGTTTACTGTGGATTTCAGAATGCCACCAACGCCCGCAATTTCCCCGGGTTGAATTTCACGCCGGAAGAAATGAAACAGGGAATTTCTTACGCCCATGAGCGCGGCGCCAAAATCCTGCTGGCAGCAAACACATTCCCTCCCGCCGGTGCATTTGATCTGTGGAAGCAAGCCATTGACATGGCGTGCAGCTTTGGCGTCGATGCGATAATTGTCGCCGATATCGGTGTGGCCGACTACGCCCACAGAACATATCCAGATCAACGCCTGCATCTGTCCGTCCAAGCAGGGGCCTCATCACCCGAGGCGATAAATTTCTACTGCCGGTCTTTCGATATCAAGCGCGTTGTCCTGCCGCGCATTCTGACCGTGCAGGAAATTAAAGCCGTTCATAGCGAGATTCCGTGCGAGATCGAAGCTTTCATCTTCGGCAATATCGGCATGATGGCGGAAGGTCGATGCAGCCTGACCAATTATGCAACCGGTGTTTCTACCAATATGGACGGGGTTTGTTCCCCCGCCAGCGACGTTCACTATGATGAAGATAAAGACCGTAACCTGACAACTCGCTTGGGCGAATTCACGATTGACTGTTTTTCGTGTGGTGAGAAAGCAGGATATCCCACCATATGCAAAGGCCGCTACGTAACCAAGGATCACAAAACCCCTTATTATGCGTTCGAAGAGCCTGTCAGTCTCAATCTGACAGCACTGTTGCCTGAACTTATGAAGGCCGGAGTCACCGCTCTAAAAATCGAAGGCCGCCAGCGTTCCAAAGCATATGTAGAGGCTGTTGTGGCTTCTTTCAGGAAAACAATCGATGCTTACATGAACGGTGAAGAGCCGGAACTGAACGACCTGCTGGCTCTGACCGAAGGTAACAAGCAAACCGAAGGCGCATTCAAAAGCAAGAGGTGGAGATGAAACCGCAATTAACTTTGGGGCCTATCCAGTATCACTGGCCCGCCCCGCAATGGAAAGATTTTTATAAAAGGATCGCTGATGAAGCACCCATTGATATTGTTTATATAGGCGAGGTAATTTGTTCCAAACGGGCCCCCTTCTACGAACCGCTTTATGAAGAAGTTGCCGATTATCTAAAGAAGGCCGGAAAGAAGGTGATCTTCTCAACGCTTGCCGAGGTCATGATCAAGCACGACCGCAAGATGGTATCAGGAATGGCGGCTGCCGAAAACATCCTGGTCGAAGCCAATGACACATCAGCCTTATATTACCTTTCAGGAAGGCCGCATACTATTGGCCCCTTTATGAATATTTATAATGAAAATACGCTCACGTTCCTGGCATTGAATGGCGCCGAACATGTTTGTTTTCCCGCCGAACTCCCCGGGCCTTCTCTATCCGTCCTTTCCCGTCGCGCCAGCCAATTAGGCATTTCTACTGAAGTACTCGTTTACGGCCGGATTCCTCTGGCTCTATCTGCACGCTGCTATCACGCGCGTACACATGGTCGCGTAAAGGATAATTGCCAATTCGTTTGTGAAAACGATGCCGACGGCATGGAACTAAAAACCTTGAAAGGTCAGCCATTCCTGGCCATCAATGGCATTGCCACCATGTCGCATACATGCCTTAATCTGGCGCAAGAAATTGAAATGCTGGCTGACATGGGAATATCTCATTACCGCTTATCCCCCCATAACCATGATATGGTCAAGGTATCAAAGCTGTTCCGCAAGATCTTGGAAAAGAAAGTCGACCCCCTCTCGATGACAGAGGAGCTGAAAGAAGTAAGGCCCGATATTCCCTTCTCTAACGGATTCTTCCATAAAGCCAAGGGATATGAATGGATTGAGAGAAGGAAAGCAGTTTAGCGCTTTCATGCTTAAACTCAAAAAAACTTAACGTGGATTAATATACTACGCCACAATTGATCCAGATCATTTTCCATGAAGAATAATGAGATCATTCTGAAAAAATGAGACAATTCATTGCGAGCATTCTGATGGCCCTGCTTCTGACAAGCTTCAATATGAATGCATGGGCTATGCTTGATTGCCATGACAAGCACCATGAAACCCAGCACAATTCATCTTTTCTCCCCGATCACGAATCTTTACCAGATCTTCCTGGGCATAAATCCTCTACTCAAATTGGTTCTCATTGTCTGAACTGCTGTATGGCTCTGCTCAACCAAACCGATTTCAGATTAAACCTTTCTTTTGCAAAGCTCCCTATTGAAAGAGGGTTTGCTTTACTCCTCCCTACCCCCCACTACAACATTGATAAACCGCCAAAGGAAATGTCATTCCACAGAAAACGAATCGGATGAATATTTTATGGAGACTAAAGAATGACTCGATCACTAATGGCTATAGCCATGGTACTGGCCTTATCAGCTTGCGCCACTCAACCAACACCAATAGGTGCGCAATGCCCACATAATTGCGAAAAAGCACAATGTATAGGGGGTGATGCATGCACTTGCGGCTGTCATGACGAACATATGAAGGGCAAAGACTGCCCTCACCATAAGAAATAATTCCCAAGACAATTAACACTGAAAGCAGCTGGCAGAAATGTCGGCTGCTTTTTGATTCAGGTCAATTTTTAATACCACATATTGTGTAGACTTTACCCGAAAGACACAAAATCTTGTGTTATCACGTTTTCTTTTCCACAAGCTTATTCACAACCAGCAGATCACAGGAGACGCCCTATGGCCGCCATTCTCACCACCTCTGAAGTCAAAAAGTCCACAGATTCAACTTCTGAAAAAAGAACCGGGAAAAAGAATCAGGAGATCGTCAAAAAAGCCCTGAGCACAACCACAGATCATATCACAACACTCTATGGCGGTACGCAGGTAGATTGCAGCGAGGCGGTTTCCGAATACATTTCCAAATCGGACTGGCGCATCAACGCCAACGCCAATACCGGATATTCAAACGCCGGTCTGATCAATAACGTCGCCGGAAAGGTCATTGCCAATTTCTGGCTCGATGAAGTCTACAGCGCCGAAGAGGGACAGGCGCACCGTCAAGGCGATGTCCATATCCACGATCTCGATTGCCTGAGCGGCTATTGTGCCGGCTGGAGCTTGCGCGCACTCCTCAACGAAGGTTTTGATGGCGTCCGGGGCCGGGTATCGTCGCGCCCGCCGCGCCATTTCCGTGAGGCTCTAGGGCAAATGGCGAATTTTATGGGCATTCTTCAATCCGAATGGGCTGGTGCGCAGGCTTTCTCCAGCTTCGATACTTATCTGGCACCATACGTTTTCTATGACAACCTGTCTTTCCGCGAGGTCAAGAAAGCCATCCGGCAATTCGTCTATAACCTAAACGTTCCAGCACGCTGGGGGCAGTCGCCCTTCACGAACATCACACTTGATATTACGGTACCCGAAGATCTGCAAGGCTCTTTCCCCACATATAAAGACAGGCATTTCTTCCGCGGCATTGGCAATGATGATTTGCTAACACGCGCTCAGCAGCGTGACATGGGCATACGTACGCTTGAGGATTTAACCTTCAAGCATTTTGGACCGGAAATGGAAATGATCGCCATAGCCTATTATGAAGTTATGACCGAAGGCGACTCCTCAGGCCAACCTTTCACATTCCCGATTCCAACCGTCAATATCACGGAAGATTTCAATTGGGATAGTAAAGTAGCCAAGGCCATTTTTGAAAATACGGCAAAAGTCGGCTCTTCCTACTTCCAGAATTTTGTCGGTAGCCAGTGGATGAAGAACGACAGAGGGGAACGCGTCAGAAACCCTGAAGCCTACTCACCCGGCGCTGTTCGTTCGATGTGTTGTCGCTTGCAACTTGACTTACGCGAACTATTAAAGCGGGGCAACGGCCTCTTCGGGTCTGCAGAAATGACAGGATCAATCGGCGTTGTCACGCTCAACATGGCCCGTCTCGGCTACCGCTTCAATGGCGATCATACAGCGCTTGTGAAAGAAATCGACCGGCTGATGGACATCGGCAAATCGACACTGGAGAAGAAGCGGGCCTTTGTGCAGAAAATGTATGATCGCGGCCTTTATCCATACACATCGCGTTATCTGCCATTCCTTAAGAATCACTTTTCTACGATCGGCGTCAACGGCATGAATGAGATGATCCGTAACTTCACAGGCGATAAATATGATATTACCGACGAACGCGGTATTGCCATGAGCCTTGAAATACTAGATCACATGCGTTCGCGCATGGTGTCTTATCAGGAAGAGACGGGAAACCTCTACAATCTTGAAGCCACCCCGGCAGAAGGCACAACATACCGCTTCGCTAAGGAAGATAAGAAGCGTTACGCGGATATCATCCAAGCTGGATCAGGGGAGAATATCTATTATACTAACTCGTCCCAGATTCCCGTTAGCCACACCGATGATCCTTTCGAAGCGCTGGAACTGCAAAACAGGCTGCAATGCAAATATACAGGCGGAACCGTTCTCCATCTGTATATGAATGAAAAACTATCAAGCGCAGAAGCTTGCAAGAATTTCGTCAGGAAAGTCATCGAGAACTACCAAATGCCATATATAACAGTCACGCCAGTATTTTCAACCTGTGAAACTCATGGCTATCTGAACGGAGAACAACCGGAATGCCCTAAATGCGGCGCCAAAACCAGTGTATGGACGCGTGTTATGGGGTACTTCCGCCCAGTTGACAGTTTTAACACGGGAAAGAAAGGTGAACACCGCGAGCGCCTACATTTCCGCGAAGATCAGGTCGGCACCGGCAGCCTGTTCCGCAATGTCTGATATCCTACCGATCTATAGTGTCACGCCGTTCACCATGCTGGATTTTCCGAGGCGAACGGCGTGCATTATCTGGTTCTCAGGATGCAATATGCGCTGCGGGTATTGCCACAACCCGCAAATCGTCAAAGGCAAGGGCCGCGGCGAAATAAAGCAGGTGCTGGATTTCCTCAGAAAGAGACAAGGGTTGCTGGATGGCGTTGTGCTTTCCGGAGGGGAAGCCTCAAATTATCCGGGCTTGCCTGGGTTCATCATGGAAATAAGGCGGCTCGGCTATGCCGTCAAACTTGATACCAACGGGTTGCGCCCAGACATCATCCAGAATTTTCTTGATGATGGTTTTCTTGATTATATTGCGCTGGATTATAAAGCCCCGCCGCACAAGTTTAAGGCTGTCACAGGCGTTCATAAATTCAACGATTTCTCAAGGACACTCCATTTGCTTTGCAATCAGAATAAAATCCCTTTTGAGATCAGGACGACCGTTCATACGGAGTTGATGGATGAGACGGATATTGAAGAGATTATGAACGACCTTGATAAGCGCGGATACTCCGGTACCTACTATATACAGAATTTTTGCGCCGATAATAACCGCCCGACACTCAAATCTTTGCCACCGCAAAAACGCACGCTTGATATAATGTCTTTGCAACCTCCCCGGAAGTTCCAGATAGATTTCCGAAATTTTTGATTGAATCGCAGAACTTGATTTGGATCAAATCAGTAATCAAGAATATGCGGTCTAGTGTCATAAGTCTTTTCTTATCACTAGGGACAATTCGATTATGGCATATAAAATTTTTCTGCTGCTCTGTCTTGCGGCATCCATTCTAGCGCCTGTAGCCCAAGCTCAAGCTGGCGATTCTTCCGATTTAATCACAAAGGGCATCTTTTATGGTGATATCCGTTATCGTTATGAGAGTGTTGATCAAGATGGTCCGGCACCGATAACGGCAGAGGCCCATGCCTCGACTCTTAGAGTTCGTACCGGATTTAAAACAGGTATATATCAAAACTTCCAAGCGCTGATTGAAAGCGATCTCGTCGCCAATCTGGGTGACGATCATTATAACGACGGATTGAATGGACTTACGCAATACCCGCTTATCGCAGATCCGGAAACAGGGGAAATGAACCAGCTATGGTTGTCATGGACAGGACTGCCAGACACAACTATCAAGGCAGGACGTCAGGTTATCAATCTAGATAATCAGCGCTTCATAGGATCGGTCGGCTGGCGCCAGAACGATCAAACTTTCGATGCGCTCTCGGTAGAAAATAAAAGCGTAAAAGATCTCAGCCTGATGTACGCCTATATCCGCACAGTCAACCGTATATTTGGCAACGATCACCCTCAGGGCAACTGGGACGGGCCAGTTCACATCGCCCATGCTACTTATAACTATGCTCCATGGTTAAGCGTGACAGGCTATGGTTATTGGATGGATTTTGATCTCGCACCCACATCGTCTTCGCGCACTCTCGGCCTTCGCCTGACCGGCGAAACAATACTGAACGATAAATGGAAGCTAAGTTATGAAGCCGAAGCTGCAACGCAAAGCAATCACGGCAATAGCACAGCCGACTACGATGAATCTTACTATCATCTTAGCCCTGCCCTTAAATGTGATGGATGGTCTTTAGGTTTGGGTTACGAATCTCTTGGTGGCGACGGTGCCGCCGCCTTCCAGACACCGCTTGCAACTCTGCATGCTTTCAATGGTTGGACCGATAAATTCTTAACGACACCAGCAAATGGCCTTGAGGATAAATATGCCAAAATTTCCTATAAAGTGAGTGGCGCAGGCCGCTGGCTTGATAATACGGTTCTGGATATTGCCTATCATGAGTATGATGCAGGGAATACCAATAGCAATTATGGATCAGAATGGAATCTCCAGGCCAGCAGAACCTTCAAGACTGAGCAGGATACCTACCCTTTTAAAGAATGGTCAATTTCTTTGAAATATGCCGACTATAATGCAGAAGACCTTTTTACTGATACACAAAAGATCTGGTTTACTCTGGCTACAAAATTCTAGAAAGGAATTGTCGCGCCGCAACTCCACTTATTGGTTTGATTTCATGATCGCGAACCGCTAAAAATCTCCGATTCGAAGTTATTATGTAGAACAAAATCAATTCTGATCACCATGCCTGGAACGCAGATTATTTAACGTCTTTGCATCGTCAGCACTTTCAAATCCGCCAGGGTTTTGTGGATTCTTATATTGTTTCCGGCCTTTACTATCACTGATGGTTTCAGAATCTTTACGCCGACGATGCGCCGCTTGTGCGGTAGGGATTTTTCTTCCGGGCATGATACGTCCTTTCAGAGTCATAACTTATCTTTTTTATATAAGTTCCCACACGGAACCTGAATATGCCCGCTCTGTTAGATAAGTATGAAAGACAGATCAAATCAACATATTGCATCGCACCAACCCTCACGCAAAGAAATAGCCGCCAAAGAGGGTGGCTGGCAAAAATTTATCCGTAAAAGACATCAGACCAGGAATGATGAATTCATCCCTGATCCGGCTGCCGCACCCATTGGCACTGACCAGGAAGCCGGAGGGGCAATTACGACGCCTGAAGGTCACAGAAAATATGATTGATATAAACTTCTACTTTTCACCACTCTCATTTCCAGTTCGTTCCGTTTTATTTTTACAATTTTAACAGGAACGACTTTCCTGCTCGGCAGTTAGGTCAACTACATCAAAAAACCCTAAGGAGGACATGATGACAAACGAAAATCAAAATCAGAACCAAGATCAGAGGGAAAAAGAAAAAGAAAGAGAACGGGAAAAAGAAAGAGAGCGTGAGAAGGAAAAACAAAAACAACGCCAATAATTTCTTGCATGAGAGTACGGAGCTTTAGGGCTCCGTTCTTTTTGAATGAGGTCACTATGAACAAAAAAGTTAGTACACATGCAGAAATGAAGCGCGAAGAACTCCCTAGTTTAGCAGCCGATATTAGATTATGGGGTGACATTGACAACGAGACAGTCTCAAGTTTCCTTGAACAACTCGATCAGGCGCTGCAAAAGGACGGCCCCATTATTCTGGAACTGGGGACAGTTGGCGGCGAGGCTGATGCCGCCCGCCGCATTGCTCATGAGATTAGAATTTGTAGTGAGAACCTGAAGCGTGAAATATATTTCCTCGGGAAAACATCTGTCTATTCAGCAGGAATCGTTATTCTTTCCGCCTTCAAAAAAGAAAGACGCTTTTTAACGAAAGAGACAATGATCATGATTCATGAAAGGCGCATGGATAAAGAAGTCAAATTCTCAGGAGCGTTAAGCAACTGCATCCATACTGCTCGGGAATTGATCTCTCAGTTTGAAACAGGGCAGAAAATCGAAAAAGAAAACTTCAAGGCGCTAGCCATAGGCAGCACATTAACGGCTGATGATATTATGAAGCGCGCTATGTCGAACTGGTATATTTCTGCTAAGGAATGCAAAGAGCTGGGGCTTGTAGAAGGGATTATATAATGCCCCCGTTAATCACTACCAGAATACCATTATATTCACTCGAAACTGAGGAAGTGCAATTTTCTTGGAAAAACAATATATTAACATTGCTAAAACCTAACCTTTAGATATGTAGTCTTTAATAGCTTACTGCGTTTCTTAACCCGAATTACAGTGTTTCTCATATAAAATTAATAACGGGTTCCGGAGATGCCGGGGAAACGAGTAAATGAAAATACTGATCGTTGATGACGATAAACTGATACATGAAATGATAGGCAGCGTCCTGATGTCGCAGGGATGTGAAATAGAACATGCCTTTGATACAACAGACGCCCTGAATATTTTCGTTATGCACCCCGATATTGATCTGGTAATCACAGATATTGTCATGCCCGGCGAAGATGGCACGAAGCTTATTAAGCAAATCAAGAACATGAATCCGGACATGCCTGTACTGGCTATGACAGGCGGCACGGGGAATGCTGTCACTGATTATGTCGCTTTCGCAAATTTATACTCGGATTATACTCTGGCTAAACCCTTCTCAAAGATTGATCTGGAATCAGGAATACAAGCAGCTATTGATCGAATGATTTATAATAAAACCTGTAAGGTTGCGGATGAGGATGTTTTTGACAATCTACAAAACGTACTGAGTAAATACGGCAACCCCACTAATTAATCATAGAAACAGGATACGCTGATGCTAGGACAAACAAATACAACACCACCTAAGATTCTTATTATTGACGATGACGAACTCATCAGACTGACATGCAAAAACATTCTTAAAAAAATGGAATGTAATGTCATTGAAGCCGAAAACGGCGTACAGGGGTTGGTGCAGTTCAAGAAGGAACGCCCATCCATTGTCATCACTGATCTGTTAATGCCTGATAAAGAGGGATTAGAAACTATTTCCGAAATAAAAGGCAGCAATAATGCTGTAAAGATTATCGCTATGTCAGGTGGCGGAAGCACTCAGAATATGAGCTTCTTGAATCTGGCAAAGACAATGGGGGCGGATATGGTCCTAAGCAAACCCTTTAAACCCGATGAACTTCTGGGAGCAATCAAGGCTCTTTTACATCGCTAACCAAGGCTTATATGAATAAAAGAGACATGCGCCTGTTCAAGAAATTAGGCCCTTACCTGAATCGCTTCCTGCCGTGGCGCAAATCACATGTCAGCCGCATTCACGCACCCAAATCACGCAACCTCAGCCCTGAAAAGCAGCAGGCCTTGCGAGCGCTCTGTGAGCAGCTCTTCAAGAAGCGGGAGTTGCTGACATCCGGAAAATTGCAACTTATCGGGCTTGCGAACATCAAAAAGAAAATGGGAAAACGCTGGCAGGGCCTCTGCGAAATCGTCTATGAAACAACGGAAACCGTCATAAAAGAGAACATTAGCCCTAATGACCTCTTTATCCGATACACCGATGATACCTATGTCATTATCTTTGCCAACGCCGATCTGTCTGCCAGTGAAGCAAAAGCAAGCCTGATCGCTGAAGAAGTAAGGCGACGCCTCTTCTTACTCGATGAGGAAGCCCTTAGAGAAATTGAAATCAGGGAAAGTGTCAGGCAAACCCGCACAGAGACACTATCAAGCCTTGATTTTTCTGACTTCCTTGACGCTTTCGTAGCGGAGCCGATTGAAACTGTCGTTAATCCTACATTTGATTCACCGCCGGAAGATTACTCGGCTGTCTATGCGAAGACTGAGATAGAATCAGGCGCATACAAACCTAATGCAAAGAATCTGAAAGATTTTAAAAATCCGGGCCAGCTTACATTCTCTTACATGCCCCTTTGGGATGTCAAAAGAGGCGCATTAACGACCTATATATGTTTTGCGTCACAGCAAAATTCCCAAAAAGATCTATTGGAACAACATAAAGATATCTATCGGAAACTATCTCCGGAATCACAGGTTGCTGCTGATTTACAGACGCTCGCGCATATTAAAAAAGAGCTTTCACGAATGGAAGCAGAACAAAGAAAACTCCTTGTTGTATGTCCTGTACGTTACGAAACGCTTTTTGGGTTTGAGAGTTATGAAGCATACAAGCAAAGTCTGTTTAATATACCTTTGGCGCAAAGACAGTTCCTTATACTTTTGATTCTGAAACCGGACAACGAGCTAGGCGCTAAGGACGCCTATTGGTTCCTGGCTGCCTTAAAGGGACATTGTCGTTTGTTCTTCACGGAAGTCCCCCTCAAACAGGGCATCCATTATCAGGCATTAAAGGCCATGGGACTGGATGGTATTGGCATTTGTATTGATAAGGATACCCCGGAACAACAGGTACTGGCTGTGCTTAATAGCTTCAGTACGGCAGCGAAATCTCACAAAATTGCTCATACGTTTGTCTTGGGCGTGTCTTCGTTAAGTCTTACAACATCATCTGTTTGCGCTGGGTTTGACTATCTGGGGGGAACCGCTATCCACGATCCGGTGCCCCAGCCTGATACCATCCATAAGTTCCGGCACGAGAATATCGTTTCAGCGCTTCTGGGAAAAGCGAGCTAGAAAGCTTCTCAACAGGCGCCCATCACACGACGGCCTTTGATAACGCCTGTAGATAAGCAGGCGTTGTGCCACAGCAACCGCCAATGATACGTGCCCCCGCATCTTTCCAGGACAAGGCTGCTGAAACATACTTCTGAATGCTGTCGCTATTCTCTTCAAAAACCCAGCCCTGATCGGGATGGGGATGGCCAAGGCCGTTAGGATAAACCCCCATATGGCCATCATAAACTTCCGTCAACTTGTCAAAAGCAGGAACCAATATATCGATCGGTCGGCAATTCAGCATAACAGCCTCGCGTCCGGGCAGGTTTGTCAGCGCAATAGCATCGGACAAGGATGTCCCATCCAGCAGGCTGCCGTCAGCATTCACGACAAAACTGATAATAAAAGGTAAGCCTGTAGCAGATGCAGCGCGCGCCATAGCTACGGCTTCGCGCCCCGCATTGACTGTCTCCGGGAGGAGAAGATCGGAACCAGAATCGGCCAGCCATTCCGCCAATTCGCCATGTTCATCCGCTAATTGCTGATCTCCAGGTACGAGGTCAGGCTCATAACAATCCTCAAGAGGCGCAAAGGAACCTGCCACGAATGTTGGCCGATCTTTCACCGCGCCCACAGCTGCCTTTGAAGCCTCAACCGATCTTCTAAGCGCATCATACGCAATCTGCCTGCTCTGATTAGTCTTGGCATAGGTACGCGGCGTAGTGCGGAACGTATTGGTAATTGCAATATCCGCACCTGCATTCAGATAGTCTGCATGTATCTGCCGTACCAGATCGAAAGCATCAGTATTGGCTGTAGCAGACCATAAGGGCAAGGTTGTTTTGTAACCGCGGCGCTGTAATTCAGTCCCCATCGCACCGGGGAAAATCACCAGTTTGCGATCGTTGAGAAATTGAGAGAACGCATGCAGTGTCATAACAAAATCCTTACTTGAAAGCAGGTGCCGAAAGCACGTAAATCTTATGAAATACAGGCGCTTGATTAAGCCGCCTGGCCTCGGCTTGCACTGCCGATATGCGTTGCTGGCCTGCCTCGTCGGCATAGAATTCAAATGGCGCACAACCATCACATTCCAGGTCGGCAAGGGATCGCAAAGATGTATCGCCATGCTGGGAAACCATGGTTTCGTGTACAACTTCGGCATTGTAACCATATTCCCGGAAAAGTTCATTAAGACGCTCCAAACCCGGCCTGCCGGAAAGGTTAAGTGTCACACTGGCCTGAGGTGCGCGGTTGCGAGCTTGATCCAGAAGAGCTGCATTCAAGCCCAAACCAAACGAGTCCCATGTGGAACCCTGAGGAAGATAATAATGCGCGGAATTATCGGCCTCTGACAAATCAACCTTCGCAGGAACCTGCGGAATACAGGCAACGATATGAGTAACATAATGAAGCTCAGCATCTGTCATATTAGTCAGCAGATCGGACGCCTTAAGTTTTACACGCCATTCATGCTTGTCAGCCAAAGCTTGTGCGGATTGAATAGCATCGCCGCATATATCAACACCTATATATTCTAGTGGCGTTTGCGGTTGCGTGAGCAATCCCGCCATAACAACTCCAGTGCCAACACCCACCTCGAGCACGGAACGATTCACTGCCTGCAGCGATGGCAACTTCTCCAGGCCGGCAGCGAATGCTTGCGTCCATTCGTCCGGTAAAAAAACATTAGGCCTGCGTGAAATACTGATATTTGCCTGACTCCGGTTAAAGAAATCTTTAAGCAGGATAAGGCTATGCTCTTGAGGTTTATGAACATTTGCGCACATGGTCAGCCCCTTACGGTCTGAATTATATGTTTATGATTTCAAAGGGGAATGCGCCTGAAAACGCGACATTCGCTTGGACGGCAGGGGGTCTTACCCTCTGCCCTTACGCATGAGCATGGCCTGATGGCGATTCATAAGTCTGGCATTCAGCATTGACATGGGAAAATAGGAACACGGATTGTAAAGAAGTGTCAAGAAAATACAGCTACCAAGCTTAGTTTGGTTACCAAAACTTATATTAATCCTTTTTACGATACCAACTGGGGACCTTTTCTCCATCGGTTCGATATTCATCTTCCGTGATAATACCGTCGCCATCCCGGTCAAACGTATCCTGCCGTTCATTCATAAAGCTTGTATATTCTTCCCTGGAAACCTGACCGTCGCGATTTTCATCAGCCTGCTTGTATTTATTCTTCACACGGTTGGCTTGCTGCGCTGCTTCGGCTTTGCCTTGCGTCGCAGTTTTATCAGCCTTAAGTTTTTCAAGTGCGGCTGCCGTCTCGTCCTGCGATAAAGCACCATCTTTATTGGTATCAGCAGCATCAAATTTATCACCGACACTCTTTTGCAATTCACCCCGTTGCAAAACACCATCACCATCCGCATCCATGGCCTTCATTTCGTCCTGGCGATTATTATATTCCTTCTGATCGTTCTTATTAACGTCGGTACGACGCACCCACTCTTTCTTTTCAGGTTCAGTTTTTTTAGGTTGCTCTACAACAGGGGCGGGTTTAGCCGATTCTTGGGGAGCGGCTACAGACGGCTCATCTTTTACAGGAACATACGTCAGCGGTATGTTAGCAGCCTTCTTCCGCGCCGCCTCCTCGGCCTGAAGTTTACGGATATAAGCCGCGGACTCAGTCGAGGAAATTTTGCCATCGCGGTCAGTATCCACTTCCTGAATATCTATAGAAATATCATTGTATTGTTGTGCCCAAGCTGCCGGTGCTAAAGCCAGCAGTGCCATTGTCGCCCATAGCCAGAATTTGCGCATGATGACCTTCCTGATAATTGCCATATAAATAAGATAGCACAAACTCTTTACTTGCCAAGAACGCCCCGCCAACCACCAGCAATCAGCTTGGCAATCGTCATCAATATCAAAGGCGCCGATAACCCCGCAGGCGCCGCCAGATAGCGTGGGAACCAGACAGGGTCAAACTTGGCCTTATAATCATGCAATCCTTCAAAGTTATAAAATTCTTCACCAAAGTCATATATGGCAGTGCCCATTTTGTGCCATAATGGCGCCAGCGCATGACGTTCAAGGCCTGACAGCGGCGCCATACCCAGATTGAACCATTCGACACCTTCACTCTTGGCCCACATAATTAATTCTACAAACAAGAAATCCATGACGCCGCCGGGCGCTTCAGGGGCATAGCGCATCAGATCTATTGAAACTTCCTTTTTATTAAAGGTCTCCCATAAATTGGCAAAAGCCATGATTTGGCCGGAAGGATGACGCACCACGCCAACACGCGTATGCACTATATAATCAGGATCAAAGAAACCGAGAGAGAACCCTTTCTCGCGCGTGTTCTTACGTTGTAACCACTTCTCGGAAATATCATGCAACGTATGCAGATGTGCTGCCACTTCATGACGCTCAAAGATAGAGAAGCTGTATTGCTGTTTGATAAATTTATTCCGCGTTTTGCGCTGACTTTCGCGGTGGCCGCCTTCCAGATTAAAATCTGAAAGCTTAACTTTGGCCTCCTCGCCAATTTTCAGCAATGTCAGGCCGAGATCGAGAAACAGAGGCAGGCATTTCTCACCAACTTCGTAAAATACAATCTTGGCGCCATGACGGTCAGCCTCCTCCCGGAAGGTCCATAGAAGAGACTCGAATGATTCGTATCGCCCCACAGGATTACCCATAGCAATCCAGTATTTGGTTGTTTCAGCGAACATAATGAAAGCTTGACGATCTGGGCTCCAGAATAATTTTTTGTCGCCAAGAAACGCCAGGAAACCTTGTGTCTCATCGCCACTGCGGACCAACTGTGCGGCTTCCACCAGTTCTTCCGTTGTCGGGAAGTTAAAGATATGGGGTCGCGCGACCGCTAATAATCTGGTTAGCAAATAGGCCGTGGTGACGACAACCACCAGCAACAAAGCTCGCAGAAAACGTGGTGCATCGTCAGTGTATGAGAACTGCCACCACAAACTATCGGCATAATCAACATGACGGAAGGCAAAGAAGCCAAGCCAGGTAGAGCCTGCTAACACCGCCAGGACCATACCTGCCCAAGTCCAGGAAAGCGGCATATTGAAAAGGGATGAAGGGCGCCTGAAGTAAGAACGGGCCGGTAATAACATCAAAAGCATAACGCTGAGTATGACAGCTTCATGCCAATCGAAACCCTTGAGCAAGGAAACCACAATCCCCAGCAACAGGAATAAAATACTGCCATACCAGGCTGCATCCAGGCGTAAGTAGATACCGCGCGCCAGGAACAACAACACAAGTCCTGCCAGACTTCCCAGCAGATGAGATACCTCGATAACGGGCAGCGGAATAAAGTCGCGCAGCCAATGCATCGATTCAGGAACTGTCGGTGTGGCCCCCGATACCAAAAGGACAGCCCCCGAGATCAACAACAGCACGGCAAAAAGCTGCGGCATAATCCCGTTCAAAAGCTTGCCAATGACACGTCCACCTTCCGTTAGGGAGTGACGGCGCGCATGCATTTCATAAGCCAGCAACCCGACCCCGGCTATCGCCAGAGGAAGGAAATAATAAACAACCCGGTAGAGAACCAGCGCACTGACAACGATCAGATGCTGTCCTTCATTAATAGTGCCACTGAGCAACCACAAAAATGCACCTTCGAATACCCCGATACCACCGGGCACCTGTGACAATAACCCCGCCAGTTGCGCCAGAATAAAAATGACCAGAAATGCTTCAAAGCCATAGGGTATGCGGCCGTCAAGGAAGACCCAGAGCACACTGGCTGCCAATACAAGATCAAAGCACGACACCACGGTTTGAAACAGACCCGCCTTCGGAGAGGGTAAAACCACTTCGACACCCTTAATCCTGATCGGTTTGCGCCAAAACAGAATGCAAGCCCAGTAAGCGGATAGGAAAGCCAGACATGAGATCATCATCACCGTAATCATATGCGGATTTTCAAGATGATCTTTGACAGACGCGGGCAAAAGCAACGTGCCACCTAGCCCCATGGTCATCACGCCAACCAGGTAGGTCAGCCCCAAAAACAGCGATATTTTGAGAATGTCCCAGCCCGGCACGCCCCAGGCTGTATAGAAACGATAGCGAATAGACCCCCCCGCCGCCCATGCGTGCCCTGTATTATTACTGATGGCGTAACTGATAAAGGAGGTCAGCATAATTTTGGCGGCGCCAATATGGCGATGTCCTGTGTAACGAAGCGCCAGAGCGTCATAGCCACCCAGAATAAGGTAGTTGAGCAACATGAGGCCGACAGACAACACCACAGCAATCCATGGCATGTCATAAACCGTCTGCCTGATGTCCCGTAAATTGTGCTGACTGATTTCGTGATGAACAATGGTCAGGGCTATCCCTAACAAAATCACAGGTACAAGATGGGTAGCTTTATGAAGTGTTTCTCTGATATTCATGGCGGGCATTATGCCATAGCCGAATCATAAAAGAATGGGCTTTTCTTATAAGGCCGCTTGCTTCGTAGGTTTAGAATCAGCCTTTTCCGATACGGCAGGGGCAACCCCAACAGGCAACACACTGACCTTGCAAGGTAACTTATGGGCAGACATAATCTGGCAACGCTGATAAGCAGCATCAAGGCCACCCGGACCCAGACGATAATATGTGTCATCATCCTCTTTAACAACAGGCTGAAGCCCTGCCACAACCTGTCCGATAACGTCCTTCATACGCATGCGGTATAAAGCCTGTAAGGGCCCTGATTTCTTGGATTGCCCCACACTTATATAATATTCGGGTTCTGTCGGACTCATATCCGGGAAATAACCCGGCGGCAGAACTTCAAAATCAATATCCTGAATCCCTTGCCGCATCACCAGATCCTGTGCGTAGAAAGTAGTTCCCTCATGAGTAAACGTCATGAGTCGTGGCACGGGTCTTGCCGCCTTAAAGATTTTGGCATCCTGCGGATCAACAGTCAGGAAATACTGACCGGGAGGCACTTCCGATAACAGATAGAAGCCGTCCTGCGCAGCTTTAGCCGTGATTTTTTCATTTCGTACAGGGTCGGCAGGTATTAATTGAACACTTACAAACTTAGCGAGTTGGGTATCTCCCGACTCTTCAGCAAAGGCAACCGTGCCATCCACTTCACCGGCAAACTGGATGGGAAATTCCATTTCATAAATCTTGCCAGCACGCGGTAACACGGAACCACCTTTATTCACAGAAACCATAAAGGGGTCTGGCAAGGAACCTTTGTCAACACGCACATCTGTAGGCAAATTGGTGGATAGTTTTTTAAGCAATGCATAACCATTCTCTGCGGTTTCTTCCCGTTGACGCGAATTAAGGCTCTCCACAACAACATCGGGTAGCAGTTCGTCGCCTTCATCAAATGAAAAATTGCCATTCGCATCAAGGTAAACTTTTGCCGAAACAAATCCCTGCGATGTCAGACGGTCACTTGTCATCAAAGGCGTATTATCGTGTGGCAGGTTAACAAAATCTGTCGTCAGATTTATCCCCGTTGTTAGATCGTTGTCAGAGTCGTAACGAACAAAAGGTGATAAACGAAATTTGTGGTGAATATAGTTGGCACGCACTTCTCCTTCGGAGAATTTATCTTCCGGACGATGCTCCGCTTCAACGTCAATCGTCAGATCACGTGTGGGCCGGTAGTTAAGACTGGCAATATAGCGTTCCATCCTGCTTTCTGGTTTAATTCTATAATCAACGCCTGTGCGCAATGTCATCTTGCTGCTTAAACGAGCCCGGGCAGACAAGGAATTGACAAAACGTTCTGTTTTTAAGCCTGTAGCAGGTATGGTTTCATCATAAGAAAGAGTATTGCTAAGAGATAAGTTGCTGAAACCCTGCCCCACGCCAACCGATGCCGTATTGGCTGTCGCACCATCAGCATATTCCCTGTAATTGCCATTCAGGAACAGGTTGCCACTTAAGCCAAACGGCGGCGTATATGTCCTCTGTACAGAACCAAACACGCCGAATGTTTGCGGCACAGCCACAGAATCAGCTGTAAACTCATCAGTCGCAAATTCTGTTGAGAGCGCCAGATTCCAGTCATTTATATTCTTACGTGCCCCGAACCGCGCCCCCGCATTAGCTTTCTCGTCTACAGCCAGATTTGTATCAAACACGAAGCCATTCCAGATGCTTGTCAAACCTGTTCCAGCAAAAAGTTTCTGCTGGCCATCCACCTCAACAGCTTGTCCTCCCACATAGGCGAGGGAGTCACCTAGGAAGAAGTTATATTGTCCGGCGAGTCGTGGCGTGCCTACGTCTTCATCTTCTGATTCCAGGCGGCGATATGTCGCCTTCTCATTCATGCTTAGGGAAACGTCATAGGTACTAGCCTGAGCAGAAAGCGTTGCTTCATTAAGCGGCAGGTTTATGCTTTCACGGCGCACTTCACCTTGATTGCCATAGAATAAAATATCGAATTCATTGTCACCGGCAAACAGTTGAACATCCGTGAATTCATACCGGCCTGTATCATCAACGGTGACGATATCCACCCGTGTATTCCCGCGATATAGCTCAACATCCCATCCTGGCACCGCATTACCGGTAATAGATGTGTTTTGGAAGTTGATCCCCGAAAGAGGATTATTACTGACACGGGCGCCTAATTCCTGTGTCGAATATCCGGTCAATGGCACATCGACCGTGGTCACATCCCCCACGGCATAAGAACGCGCCTTTAAGGCACCCAACAGTTCAGGCTTATCACTAGCGCGTGATAAACGGCCTGTAATAGCGTTAACACCATCACGATCATCTGCATTCATGAATACATAGGCATCATGCTTCAGCAAATCACCTGCAAGCGCAACATCGGTCCTGTTCAGAAGCTCGCTCTGCCCTGTATCGCCCTCGCGCTTATAGTTTGTGCGTAAAGAAACATCAGCCGTCGTAAGGTGCGCCCATTCATATTCGGCTTCCTGCCGCGGCAACTGAGCAACATTCTGCCTTATTTTCCCGCCGCCTTTATTATCGCGCCGCTTCATTTGCGCAACAATCGGTAACGGATATTCACTGACGATATCGACATATTGCTGGGACACATCGTAATCGAAGGTCATCGCCAACCATGAACCCGCAACTTTACCGGCAATAAATATATCATGATCAGTGACCTCATAGTCCTGAGGCGAAACAACAAAGTCCTGATGGCGTGACTGCACATGACCCTGCTTCAGATCCATATAGAAAAGCCAGTCTTCGCGCAGGAACCAGCCCCGTGCCGTTTGATCCTCTTTATTAAAAGTAATCGGCAGATGAAGTGTATCGATCAAATCTGTAAGAGAGAGATAGAAATCATTCGGTCTTTTGATCGCGTAAATATCATAATCCAGAGTCAGTTTGTCCAAACGCGGGCGAAATTGTACTTCCTCGCCATCGGCGACTTGGGAAAGCGCCATTTCCTTTGTCGAAACGGATGATGTCGGCAGATTCGTTTCAGTGTCATCAAACTTGTTTTTTAATTTTTGGACAAAACTGCGGGCCAGGGAGAGTTTCTTTTCATGCAAAACCGCAGGATCAGTCGCGCCATAAACCGGGTATGACAGACAAAAAATTCCATAAAGCAGGACACATCTGGAAACAAGCGGATGGCGCATTAACGTAATCAGGGAGAGGAGCTAAAGATCTAAATTCATTGTGACGAAGATCTGTGAGAAACACAATATAAAGTGCTGATTTCTATGGGATATTTATTATGTGAATCAAATTTTAATCATGATTTAATCAATTCCGTGTGATATTAATATATACGATTAACTCTAGCCTCAAGGAGCGAGGAAATGAAACGTCTAAAGAATGTTAGATATGCTATCGCCATTATTGCTGCATGTGCAGCGGTGGGCGTAACAACAGATGCCAAGGCCCAAACCGCCAACATGACTGTCGATGTTCAGGTAACAAACACCATGACATTGACACCAGACAACCAGATGAACTTCGGTGAAATTATCGCGATTGCCGACGCCGCACAAACAGCCAGCATTGCCGTGAGTGCGACAACAGGCACACTGGGCGCACCCACAACAACAGGTGCACCTGCCTATATCGCCGTTATCGATAACACCAACCAGTCCGAAGCACAGATCACTGTGACGGATGCAGCTCCGGGTGCGACAATCAATATCGACATCCAGAACGTTGTGCCACCAGTATTGGGCGGCGTGTCCTTCCAGTTAGGCACATGGCTGAGCAGCTGGAATGGTGCCGCTGCAGTCGCGCGCACACCGGGTACACCTTGGACACAAGTTTACCTGGATAACGCCGGTGCAGGTTCTGTTCTGGATCTGGGTGCCACACTGACAACCAACGCCGCCGGTACAGCTTATGCTGACGGTGCCTATGCTGGTACATTCGATGTAGTATTCTCATACTAATCTGAAAGATTTTCCAAAGAAGCCTTGCCCTCATCGGCAAGGCTTCTTGCTTTTGAGCGCACAGCCTTTATGCTACTATTTGGAAAACTAACCAATTTTAGGTGATTTCTATGCTGCTGCGTGCGCTTCTCATTTCGTTCCTAGGCTTGTTTCTTTTTAACTTTACGGCCACGGCAGCAGAACGTGTCGATATCGTACCGCGCCGCCTTATACTTGAGCCACGTGAACGCGCTGGTGAATTCACGCTGCTCAACCGAGGGGACACAACAGGCACATTCCGCATTGAAATTATCAGTTTCCGCCAGAATGAATATGGCGTGTATGAAGAGTTGAAACAGCCGCTGAATGATGCCTTCGATCCCGAAAAAGTGCTGCGCCTATCTCCACGCCAGTTCACTTTGGCGCCCGAAGCACGGCAGAAAATCCGTTTCTCCATCCGTAAGCCGGAAAACCTGCCAGAGGGCGAGTATCGCTTCCATATTCGCGCCACGCGCATGTCGGAATACGGCCCACCGGCACCTGTAAATGACAAAGCCAGCAGCGTAGGCATGGCTATGAATATTGGTGTAGCAATCCCCGTCATTATTCGTCACGGTCAGGTACAGGCTGGCGCAACCTTATCCGATTTGGCTTATAACCCTAGCGGGCAAGATGGAAAACCGGCCCTGACATTCACGCTGAACAGGACAGGAAATGCCAGCATATTGGGTACGGCAACAGCCATATGGCAACCCGCGGGCGGCCAACCGCAGCAAATTGGCTCTATGGGTAATCTGAATGTATTTACCGAGAATGCTTACAGGAAAGTTTCCATGCCGCTAAATATGCCGATAACCGGAAGCGGTACGATTCAGTTGACATATACGAATGATGAAAACAAAACCGTTTATGCTGAAGCATCGCTGCAACATTAAAAGAACTGCTTTTACGCTTTGCATGCTGCTCACATTTCCCGTGGCAGCGCAAACATTAACGCAGGATCGCGCGATGACCTTTGGTGATATTTCTATCACTACGAATAATGTCGTCCGGGAAATTGAGCTGCACCCCGATGGCAGTTATACTGCCGACCCCGGCATCTATTTTTATTCTGATACCCCTGAATTAGGCCGTTACATCATCCAGGGCCAAACCCCCTTAACAGTGATGAATATAAACATCGATGTTTCATCGACTATATTAGGATTGGGTAATCCGGTTTTTACCCTGCACAACCCCTTTACCGTCCCTGCCGTTGTCACCACAGATGGCTTGGGAAACGCCACATTTGAAATTGGCGCAACCCTGCGCAGCAATGGCAGCGGCATCAATTATCCGAACGCCAACTACAACAGTGTCTTTAGTGTCAGCGTATCCCCCTAGCCGGATTAAAGTTTCCCATAGATTTACGAACATTATGGAATTTGGCCCGTTGACGCTGAATCCGGTTGCACATATCCTTGTAACTGAGTGATTCGGATAGAAAATTCGGATTACTGTCACTTTTATTGCGCGGGTAATTCTCCATGCCAATCGGCACCCTGCGGACATCACGTCCGCCCTGGGACAGGACGATACGATTCTCGGTCTGTATGCTGTTCAGCACGATGATGCTGGCATTGACGGCTTGCGGCCAGAATTCAGTCCCCGCAACATCGACAAATCCTCTTACAGACCCGCGCAATCTGGCCACTCCGGCCAGTGCTGATGGACGATTCTCTGTTGATGTACCTGCGTCTCTGCATGGGAACGATAAGCCTGCAGGGCCGTTTGCCGAAGTTAAACCGCTGGAGATCAGGCAGGGAGGATCTTTGGGTTCTCTGGGCCTTAATCTTGATACGTACTTCGCAGGCAATCTGAACGATACGAATGCCCGTATTGATCGTTTGGAAGGCGCTGTAACAGCGATGCATCGTGACCTGAAAATACTGGCGCCCTCTATGCAACGGCTGGCTTTAATCGAAACAGATCTGCAGGATCTTGTAGGCCAGCTTGAAGCCATGCTGCAGGAAAATGGCGTTGATGCAGCGCCTGTGCCCGCCTATACGCCACCCATACCGATTTCTAGCCCTGAGCCCGCTGAAGACGTGATGGAGGATGCAGAAGAATCTGTAGCCACCTCATCACCGGCCCCTGTAACGGCACCCGCGCCCGCACCGGCCCCTTCAGTACCTCAGGCGGTAGAAAAGCCTGCGCCTGCTGCAGCATCCGCGCCACCTCCTCCTGCAAGCACCGGCTCCCCGCAAATATCGGCCGTGCGCTTTGGGGGCGACGCGGGCAAAACACGCATCGTCTTTGATGCCACGCAGGCCGTGACCTACACCAAAGACATAGATAACGGCGAAAAACTGCTCGTCGTTGAAATTCCCAATGCCGCATGGGGTGCCGCCGCGCAAGGAACAGCTCCGAAATCATCGGCCATCGACAGCTGGACAGCCCAATCGAACGGCAGTGGCGGAACGAGAATTGTTATGACGCTGAAGAAATCAGTATCCGTCATATACGAAGGCACGATGAAACCGGAGAGCAGCAACCCGCATCACCGCATCGTGATTGACCTGAAACCTAATGAGTAACGTTTCAGGCGCTTTGCTTTTCAAGATCACGGGCACAGGCATAGGCCTGCGTGCCTTCGTGAATGATTTTATCTTCCGGCAGAACTTCATCAGGGGCCAATTGGCGCGGATGAAGTTTTAAATCTTCGTATAGCGGTGCAAAATCTTTGTATGTCTCTTGGAATAACTGATCAAAGCTATCAATCACGAAATAGCTCTGCTGATAATCATCGACGCGGTAATTCGTTTCCATGACGCGTTTAAGATCAAATTGAATACGATTGGGCGATGCATCTTCCAATGAAAATTTCGATTCCCCTGAAGACGACAAAATGCCAGCACCGTAAATACGCAAGCCTTCGGCTGTATTGATCAAGCCGAATTCAACCGTGTACCAGTAAAGCCTTGCCAGATTCTTGATCGTGCCGAATTCATGCGCCCGTAAACCACCCTTGCCGTAGGCCTCAAGATAATCGGCAAAAACAGGGTGCGCCAGCAGGGGCACATGGCCGAAAACATCATGGAAGACATCCGGTTCTTCAATGTAATCAAGCTGCGAACGCTTCCGGATAAAGTGACCCGCTGGAAATTTTCTCTCAGATAATAATTGGAAGAACGGTAAATCAGGAATCAAACCCGGTACGGCAACAACTTCCCACCCGGTTAGATCCTTCAGCTTTTCACTCATACGGCGAAAATCGGGGATCTTGCTGTCATCAATCCCGAGATGATCGATGTTATCCATGAACTCGCGGCAGGCACGCCCCTTCAGCAAGTCGCGCTGACGGTTGTAGAGGATTTTCCACGTACCATGATCTTCTTCAGAATAGTTCTTCCAGCCCTGATCAATGACATAAGAGTTATAATCTGTGCTATCGCCTGATCCCATCGGATTGCCATACTGAGCGCTCATCATTATCTCCCTATTTCAATTTTTCTTTTATCTTTGGAAAATCTTTCCAATATTCCCCGGTACCTTGCCTTAGAACTTTGTCCGACTCCTCTAGCACAAACGGTGTCAAAGGCCTGTCGTTCCGGAATTGTTCGTATAAGGGCACAAAGGCACGCTCCATCGCTTGCTTGAACAGATCTTCAAAACTATCGATGACAAAATATGTGGCCTGAAAATCATCGATGTAATAACCCGTTCGCATGCAGCGTTCCAGGTCAAACTCCACGAAATGGGCAGAAGGATCGGAAACCACATAACGTGCTTCACCGAATGAAGAGCATATACCCGCCCCATAAATCTGGATTTGTCCCTTTTCACGAATAAGGCCAAATTCAATCGTCCACCAGTTCAGGCGTGCCAGGTATTTTACCCCCTTATGCGCCATCGCATCTTCACCAGCACAGCCATACGCCTGCATATAATCAGCATAGGCCGGATTGGTCAGCAGGGGGATATGACCGAATACATCATGAAAAATATCGGGCTCTTCCAGATAATCCAATTGTTCAGGCGTACGGATAAAATTACCTGCCGGGAACTTCCTTTGCGAAAGCAGATCAAAGAAAGGGCGCGAAGGAATAAGGCCCGGCACCGCTACAACTTCCCAGCCCGTGGCCGCACGCAGGTTTCTGTTCATCTTTTCGAAGTCCGGAACGCCATCCTCCGTGATTCCTAATACCCGCAAACCCTCAAGATATTGTTCACAAACATGGCCACGCAGAGTCTTCATTTGCCGCCGGAATAATGCCCCCCAGGTCTGGTGATCTGTGGGCGTATAAGCTGACCAGTTTTGATCAATCACGCAATCTTCAGCGGATTTGGCATCAAGTATGATATGGCCACTAGCCATGAATTCTCTCCAATCCTTCAGGGGCATCAGGCTGGTGCTCAGGAGCTGCTTTTTTCAACGCTTCAATTTGAGAACAGCATGCTTCGATGCGCAGGCATAAAGGCAGATCATCGACCTTCAGTTTAAAACGGCGCATATTGTACATCTGTGAAACAATCGCGATATCGGCCATACTGACATGATCATCCAGCGCAAAATCACCGGACCAGCCGCGATGGCGTAAAGTCGCCTCTACGGCCAGCATGCCTTTACGCGCCCAATGCCCATACCAGGCATTCTTGGCATGATCGTCGGCGCCAAATTTTTCCGCTAGATAACGTAAGATACGGAGGTTTGTTAAAGGATGAATGTCCGTAGAAATAATATCTGTAATCTGGCGAATATAAGCACGTTGTTCCGGGTTACCAAAAACCAGCGCAGGTTGCGGCACGATATCATCCAGATACTCCATGATCGCATGTGATTGCGTCAGGGTGAAATCATCATGAATAAGGGTAGGCACCGCTGTCATAGGGTTAATGAGCGCGTACATATCCATGAACTGTTCATCCTTGATGAGATTCACAGGAACAACCTCATAGGCCAAACCCTTCAGGTTCAGCGCCATGCGCACGCGGTATGAAGTCGAGGAACGGTAATAACTATAAAGGGTGATCATCTCATTATCACTCTGCCGGGACCACTTTTTGTTCGATAGCGCCAAATATGCTGAGACCCGCCGCATCATTCATCTCAATGCGTACGACATCACCATATTTCATAAACGGCGTATGAGCCTCCCCAGTTTCAATTTTTTCAATCATGCGAATTTCCGCAAGACAACTAATGCCCGCTTTACGATCATAATTTGAAATTGTACCGGAACCAATGATAGCCCCCGCCTTCAGGGGGCGGGTTTTTGCAGCATGCGCAATGAGTTGCGCAAAACTGAATTGCATATCCACACCGGCATCGGGCTGCCCCAGTTTCCGATCATTCAGGAAACTCAGCATAGGCAAATGCAATTTATAATCTTTCCATACGGAACCTAATGCATCAGGCGTTACCGCGACGGGAGAAAAGGCACTGGGCGGCTTGCTCTGGAAAAAACCGAAACCTTTGGCAAGTTCCGTAGGAATAAGATTGCGCAAGGACACATCGTTCATCAGCATGATTAGCTTGATATGGTGCCCGGCCTGATCAGCGCGGACGCCCATGGACACATCATCAACGATCACGGCGACTTCAGCTTCGAAATCAATTCCAAAGCCCTCACTGCCGACCGGAATATCATCCCGCGGCCCCAGAATTGTATCGGACACAGCCTGATACATGAGGGGATCATACAAAAACTCAGGCGGCATCTCCGCCCCGCGCGCCTTACGCACCAATTCGACATGGTTGAGATAGGCACTGCCATCGGCAATCTGATAGGCACGAGGCAAAGGGGACGCACATAGCGCTTGATCGAAAGCCTGTGCTCCATGAGCACGACCTTCATTTAGTTGATCTGCTATATGCTGCAGGACATGGGAAGACTCTGCCCATTCATCCAGCGCACGCTGCATCGTTGTATAAGGGGCGGGCGCCGGAACGCAGGCGCTCAGATCGTTACTCACAACCATTAAACGCCCGTCTCGTCCCTGCTTATACGATGCCAGTTTCATATTTTATGCGCTGGCCTTTTCATCTTTCAGGACACCGCGGCGAATCTGGTCAAGTTCTATGGATTCGAACAAGGCTTTGAAATTCCCCTCACCAAAACCTTCATTACCTTTGCGCTGGATGATCTCGAAGAAGATGGGACCGATAGCATCCTTGGTGAATATCTGTAACAGCAAACCCTGTCCCTCTGTCGGTGCGCCATCCATCAGGATCTGCAGTTTCTTCAGACGTGAAACATCTTCTCCATGTCCGGGCACACGCTTATCCAGCAATTCATAATAGGTATCAGGTGTTTTCTGGAAGGGCACACCCCCGGCTGTCATCATTTCAACGGTTTTGTATATATCATTGGTGCCGAGCGCAATGTGCTGAATCCCTTCACCATTATAACGCTTGAGGAATTCGGCGATCTGGGATTTATCATCGGACGATTCATTCAGGGGAATACGGATCTTGCCACAGGGGGACGTCATGGCTTTGGATTTTAAGCCCGTAAGCTTACCTTCAATGTCGAAGTATCGGATTTCGCGGAAATTGAAGATATCTTCATAAAACTTGGCCCATACATCCATATTACCCCGATGCACGTTATGGGTCAGGTGATCAATATATGTGAAACCAACACCTGTAGGATGTTGGTCGACAGCAGGAAGTGGCGTGAAATCGTCTTCAAAAATGGAATCATTATCGATGAAATAAATCAGGACGCCGCCAATACCCTTGATGGCCGGCACGGCAGAACCCATGGAACCACCATGATTACCAGCATCTTCGGCCCCGCGTTTCAGCGCATCTTTATAGGCCTTATTGGCATCCTTAACCTTAAAGCCCATCGCGCTGGCCCCAGAAATATGCACTTTCTGGAACGCAAGCGCCTGGCCGGATGTTTCCTTATTGAGAAGAAAATTCACCCCGCCCTGGCGGTAAAGCACCACATCGCGCTTCTTATGGCGGGCAATCGGGGTAAAACCGAAATCGCGGAACAGCTTATCCAGCAACGCAGGCTCGCCTGTGTATTCCACAAACGAAAAACCATCGGTACCCAGCGGATTCTCGAAAAGATCGGCCATGTCATTCTCCCCCAGTATATTTATATGTGTTGAATTATGTCGTAAGGGTAGGAAATCGAGGGTCAAAGATCAATCACTCTGGATTGTTCACCGCAACATGCCATAATGCTGAGGTCAAGATTCGGAGGTTATTATGCTTAAAGGCAAGACAGCACTTATTACCGGCTCCACCAGCGGCATTGGCCTCGGTATCGCCCAAGCCATGGCCAAGCAAGGGGCCCATGTTGTGATCAATGGCTTGGGTAATGCCGACGAGATTGAGAAAACCCGCAAAGGGCTGGAGAGCGATTTCGGCATCAAAGCCCTTTACGATCCCGCTGATATGACCAAACCGGATCAGATTCGCAAGATGTGCGAGAATACAGTCGATCAGTTCGGCAGTGTTGATATTCTGGTCAACAATGCCGGCATCCAGTTTGTAAGCCCGATCGATGAGTTTCCCGAAGATAAATGGGATGCGATCATCGCCATCAATATGAACTCAGCCTTCCACACGACAAAGGCCTGCCTTCCAGGCATGAAAAAGAAAGGCTGGGGCCGCGTGATCAACATTGCATCAGCTCACGGCCTGGTGGCATCACCTTTCAAAAGTGCTTACGTCACTGCTAAACACGGTATTATCGGCATGACGAAAACCATCGCGCTGGAAGTCGCTACAAACGGCATTACCTGTAATGCGATCTGCCCCGGTTACGTCAATACGCCCTTGGTACAGAACCAGATCAAGGATCAGGCAAAGGTGCATAATTTATCAGAGGCAGAAGTCGTCGAAAAAGTGATGCTGGCGCCACAAGCGATCAAGAAGTTCGTAGAAGTGGAGCAGCTTGGTGAACTCGCGCTATTCCTGTGCAGTGATGCCGCATCAAGCATCACCGGCATATCACTGCCGGTGGATGGCGGTTGGACCGCGCGCTAGATTCCTGATGAGAAGAGCGATCAGCGTTTATGTTCGGCCAGGAACGTAAACGTATAAAAATACGTGAGCTGATATGTGACACCGCCCGAACTCAAACGGTGGAAGCTCTAGTTCATGCCATGTGGTTCGAAAGGCTCATGCGGCTGAACGCGTGGCTGTTGTGGATGCTGACACTCACGTGTAGCGGCCTGCTGGGCCGGCGATACAAGGTTTTGTTCCTGACCATCACAGAAAACTGTACGCAGGGTTTTCGCCTCAGTAGGTTTTGTCTCTTTCATTATGACCTCCATTGCCGTTAGGGCTTTTCAACAGTAAAATCAATAACATTGGGTGCTCGCCCTTGCCAAGAAAAACCGTATACTTCAGTAGAATCAAATAGTTGAGAGATAACCATGGCCCTGATTCCGCCGACCCCTTGGGATGATCCCGAAGCGCGCGAACGTAAGAAATTTAATAAGGTCATGCGCAATGCCGTTCTATCGGCAGGAATTGGTATTGGCCTGATGCTGGTGAAGCCTTTCTTCATTGGTACAGAAGAGGGCGCATCCTCCGAAAGTATGGCAAGGCTTTTCAATATGCTGGGGTGGGGCCTGATCGGTTACGGTATTCTGATCGTTTTCTCAGGCTTGTTCCTGCGTAAAATGCTGTTCAAGATCAACCTGGTCGCATTTTATCTGGTGCTGCCCGTGATCATATTAAAAGCGCTGATGGACTGGCAGGGATAGCGATTTCATCCAACAAACCAGCATAATCATTGGCTACTTTGCCAACATCCCTGCCCACGGGCCGGAACATCATATCGCGCCCGGATGCACGTTTGATCATATCAAAGGCACAACGCTCATCAGCGGCAAACCATTCCTGCGCTTGATCCGTTGTAAACATCACGGGCATGCGATGGTGAATATCAGCAATCGCCGCGTCGGCATCCTTGGTCAGGACGGTAAAGGTTACCAGATCATCCTTTTTGGACCATAACCCGGCAAAGGCAATCACATCCCGGGATTGGTGATAAAGGTAATAAGCCTGTTTCTGATCACCCTCACCTTTCCACTCATAAAACCCATTGGCAGGCACCAGGCAGCGACGGCCCTTAGCCCAGCTATCGCGAAAAGCAGGTTTTTCGGAAACTGTTTCGCTGCGGGCATTGATCATCTTTGCACATAATCCCTTATCATCTTCTTCCACCCAAGGGGGCAGCAAGCCCCATCGTGCCAACCCCATGCGATTTTTCACAATCACAGGATGGTCCTGTAGCGGCGCAGCATTAAATTTAGCCGGAAAATTGGGAATGATTTCCGATCCGAACAGTTCGATAAGGCGATGCGGTGCAGCAAAAATTGCATAGCGCCCACACATGGTTCACACTTGTTTCCGTTAGAGGTTTGGGGTCTATTCTCATCCCTAATGGCTCCCCCCGGAATAGGGAAGAGCCGCCAGTAAACTGTCCACTTTTTAAGTCAAGGTCATCATGCCGAAATCTTCTGCGACCAAATCAAAATCCTCTGCCCTCAGCCCATCAAACATTGAAAAAGATTTTTTCAGCAAGGTGCCCGCTGAAGACCGCGTGCGCCTGAACGAAGCAGACAGGAAAGCTGTTGCAAAGCTTCATGCCGATATGGCAGCACGCCGTAAATCCGGCAAGGGACTGGTAGAGATCAGCACCATGGGCGCGGGTACTAAGGCGCGAACGGTTATCGATATAGTGAACGACGACATGGCCTTTCTGGTTGATTCGGTGGCTGCGGAAATCGTACGCCACAGTAAGATTATTATCCTGCTGCTCCACCCTATTCTGCAGGGCGCTAAGAACCCGCAATCGCACATGCATATCGAACTCGATACCGTTCTGACACATGCGATGATGGATGAGCTGAAAAGCGACCTTGAACGAGTTTTGCGCGATGTAAGAGCCGCCACATCCGAATGGCCTGAAATCAGAGAGAAAGTGAAGGAGTGCCAAGCTGCACTGCGTATGGCACCACCATCATGGCCTGAAAATGATCCTGACGAATTCACAGCATTCCTGGACTACGTATATAACGACAATTTCACCTTACTGGGCTGCCGCGAATATAAATTCTCACGCGGTAAAACAACGATTGTTGAGGGCTCAGGTCTTGGCCTGCTGAACGATAAAATTGTTCCACCCTATATCGGCGAAGGCGGCAGCGACGGATTGCCTGTGGATTTACTGCTGGCGAATAGTGAATTGCCGCCCCTTCTGGTGACCAAGCTGGGCAAACGTTCCACCGTACACCGCGCAGTGCCGCTCGACGCAATTGCCGTACGCCAATTCGATAAGCATGGCGCTGTCGTAGGGGCGCATCTGTTCATTGGTTTGTTCACATCCGTCACCTATTCGCGCAGCATCGATGACATTCCTTATCTGCGCCGCAAAGCCAATGTCGTGATGGAAGAGTCAGGTTTCAAACCCGGCTCGCATGATTATAAAGCGCTGCGCCATATCTTGGAGAAATATCCGCGCGACGAACTGTTCCAGATCAAACTGCCGCGTCTGCTGAAAACAGCCAAGAGCATCCTCTCGCTGCAGGAACGTCAGCGTATTGCGCTTTATAACCGCAAGGACGTTTTTAACCGCTTCATATCATGCCTCGTTTATGTGCCACGTGATCGCTATGACACGCGCCTGCGCGTAAAACTGGGACAGATCCTGGAACAGGAATTCAAAGGCACCATTGGCAGCTTCTACACAACACTGGATGACTCGCCGCTGGCACGTGTGATGTACATCATCAATATCGGCCCTGACAGCATTACCGATTACAAGAGCATGAATATTGAGCAAAAACTTCAGGAGGCAGGCCGCCTCTGGAGTGAGAAGCTGACGGATGCGCTGCAGAAGAAGATTGATGATGACCAGGCGATTACAGCCATCGTCAATCGTTACGGCCATGCCTTCCCTGTCGGTTATCAGGAAGCATATCTGCCCAAGCAAACACTGCACGATATTACAAAAATCGAAGATGCGCTGGCTGGCACACGCCTGACACTCGACCTTTATAAGGATTACACCTGCGCCCCTTATCAGGTGCGACTGAAGATGTACCACAAAGGCACACCGATCGTTTTATCTGATGTCCTGCCCTTGCTGGAAAACATGGGCCTGCGCACGATTTCCGAACTGCCATTCTCAGTAAAACCTGCTGGCAGCGATGAAATGGTATGGATACACGATTTCAGCCTCGATATGAAAGACGGCCACGCCCCTGCCTTCGACAAGCGCGCTGTCGAAACCAAGAAAAAGTTTGAAGATGCCTTCATCCGCGTCTGGTACGGCGAGATGGAGAATGACAGCCTGAACAGGCTGGTACTTTCTGCCGGCCTCGACTGGCGCGATATCACCGTCATGCGCGCATATGTGCGTTATCTGCGTCAGACAGCGAATCCGTTCGGTAAACTCTACATTGAAACAGCGCTGACGAAGCACCCCTTCATCAGCCGCCTGATTATTGACCTGTTTAAGGCTTATTTTGATCCTGCAAAACAGAAGGAATCCGCTGCCAAGGGCGCATCCATCAATCAGGCGATTGAAGAAGCTTTACAACGCGTCGATTCATTGGACGAAGACCGTATCCTCCGCAGTGTCTGCGGCCTGGTAAACGCCACGCTGCGCACAAACTTCTATCAGAAAGATGAGAACGGTGAACCAAAATCATGGCTCTCGGTTAAACTGAACAGCCATCAGATTGTTGACCTGCCGGAACCAAAGCCATTCCGCGAAATTTTCGTTTATAGCCCGCGTGTGGAAGCTGTCCATCTGCGTAGTGACTGGATTTCCCGTGGCGGTATTCGCTGGTCCGATCGTCACGAAGATTTCCGCACCGAAATCCTGGGCCTGATGAAAACGCAACAGGTGAAGAATTCAGTCATTGTGCCGATGGGCGCCAAAGGCGGCTTCGTCGTCAAACAACCGCCGAAGGAAGGTGGTCGTGCTGCCTACCTGCAGGAAGGCGTCGAATGCTATAAGATTTTCGTGCGCGGGATGCTTGACATCACCGATAACAGCAAAGGTGGCAAAGTCATTCCGCCGAAAAACGTTGTGCGCCGTGATACGGATGATCCATATTTGGTCGTTGCTGCCGATAAGGGCACAGCATCTTACTCCGATACCGCCAACGCGCTTTCCATCGAATACGGCCACTGGCTGGGCGATGCATTCGCATCGGGTGGTTCCGCGGGTTACGACCACAAGAAGATGGGCATTACCGCCCGAGGCGCGTGGGAATCCGTGAAACGCCATTTCCGTGAAATGGGCAAAGACATCCAGAAAGAACCGTTCACCGTGATCGGTGTCGGCGATATGGCAGGTGACGTTTACGGTAACGGTATGTTGCTCTCGCCGCATATCAACTTGATCGGCACATTCAACCATATGCATATTTTTATCGATCCGACACCGGATGCAGCCTCCAGCTTCAAAGAACGCGAGCGCCTGTTCAAGGAAGTCAAAGGTTGGGATGCCTATGACGAGAAAAAACTTTCCAAGGGCGGTCGCATCTATAACCGTTCGGAAAAGAGCCTGGCCCTCACACCTGAAATCCGTAAACTTTATGGCATCGACAAGGACAAAGTATCCCCGCCGGAACTGATCCAGGCGATGCTGAAAAAGCAAGTGGACCTGATGTGGTTTGGCGGCATCGGCACTTACGTCAAGGCGACAGCCGAAACTCATGCCGAAGTGGGCGACAAGGGTAATGATGCATTGCGCATCAATGCCTCTGACCTCAATGCCTCTGTGATTGGCGAGGGTGCAAACCTCGCCCTGACACAACGCGCCCGTGTTGAACTCGGTCTGCGTGGTGTCCGTCTGAACGCTGACTTCATCGATAACTCCGGTGGTGTTGACTCTTCCGACCATGAAGTGAACATCAAAATCCTGATGACCGACATCATGACCAGCGGCAAACACAGCATGGACACGCCCAAGCGTAATAAGCTGCTGGCCAGCATGACCGAGGAAGTCGCAGGCTTGGTGCTGCGTCATAACTATCAGCAGACCCAAGGCCTGAGCCTGATGGAGCTGCAGGCTCCTGATCAGGTGCCAGCCCATATCGGCCTTATGCATGATCTGGAACGCACAGCCAACCTGGACCGCAAGCTTGATGGCCTGCCGTCTGACGAAGAACTGACAGCGCGTCAGCGTGATGGTAAAGGCCTCACCCGTCCGGAACTCAGCATGTTGCAGGCATATGCCAAAATTCAGTTCACACGTGATCTGATGGCCACGGACATTCCGGACCATGCCGACATGCAGGATGACTGGCTCGTGCGTTATTTCCCGCAACCGTTGCAGAAACCGTACCGCACGGAAATCCTGCGTCACCGCTTGCGCCGCGAAATCATCGCAACCAATCTGTCATTCCAGCTGATCAACCGCATGGGACCAACATTTGTTGACAGCATGATTGCCAAAACAGGCGCATCCAGTGCCGATGTCGCGCGGGCTTGGATCATCGTCGCCAATGCTTTTGGCCTGCAGGATCTATGGGCTGAAATCGAGGCACTGGATGGCAAAGTATCCGGTCAGGTGCAGCTTTCTGCCCTGCGTGAGATCAGCCGCACCGCCGAACGTGAAACATTGTGGTTCCTGACACGTCTGGGCCGCAAGCCTGACATCAAACGTGACGCCAGCTTCCGTGACGGCATTCTGGACTACGTCAAAAATATCGAGAACGTCATGACACCGAAACGTCGTGAATTGATCGATACCCGCACGGCTGAGCTGCTGAAAGATGGGCTGCCAAAAGATATGGCCCGCCGTATCGCCACCATCCCGATGCTGGGTGCGGCCTGCGACGTTATCCGTATCGGCAATGAATGCAAAACCGATATCGTCACAACGGCCCTGACATACTTCGAAGTCGGTGAATATTTCCGCATCAGCCCGATGCGCGCCAAAGCCCGCGCCTTGCGTTCTGATGATCGCTGGGCTGCCGAAGTGATCAGCAATGTGGTGGATCGTCTTTATGATGTGCAAACAGCGCTGACCATTCGCATACTGAAGGATTCGGTGAAACCGAAACCCGGCAAGAAAGATGCTGTCAGCCTGCTGACACACTGGCTGAATAGCCGCGGCAGCGAGATCGCCAATGTCGAACAGGTCCTGCTGGATGTCGAGAAAACCACAGTACCTGAAATCTCGATGCTGATCGTGGCCGAACAACGTATCCGCAGTTTGGTGGAGACTTAAAAAGGCACGTAAGCGTATTTTATTATAAAAAATAGGATTGGTTGACAGCTCTTATTATTTTACGTAATGTATGGTCGCTAAAAGAATTATATAAGTAAGACAAATTTTTGGAGATATTATTATGAAGAAAATGACTATTGGCTTTGGTATTGCGGCAGGACTCATAGCTATCCCAGCAGGTTTCTGTACCGTACGCGGATATCAAATGGGTCAGGCCAGTGACAATACCAGAACGGCCTTGATCAATACATGCGTAGAAGGCTTCTCTAAAGAAGGCCCTGATGCAAATTCATCCGGCCCCGTAGTCAATGCCGTAGCAAGAGGTGCCGTATGCTTAAGCGCTGCGGGCGCCGCCATAAGTACGCCACAACCCTGATCACAACGCCGCCGCTAGCAATAAAATCAATCCGAAATCACGGTTGGATTTAAAGAACCGCAGGGAACTGGCAGGATCATTCATATCCCAAGCCCTGACCTGCCACACGAGGTGCGCTGCACCCGCCAATAACAACACGCCGGATAAGCCGACACCGCCAATCAGGAAACCCAGCGCCATCAGCACAAAGGCCCCTGCGTAAAAACCAGCGACCCATGTCTTGCTGGCTGCCCCGAATTTGCGTGCTGTCGATCTCACACCGATCAGCGCATCATCATCTTTATCCTGATGCGCATATATCGTGTCATATCCCAGCGTCCAGAGAATGCCGCCGATATAGATCAGCACGGCAGGCAAGCTCACAACACCTGTAACAGCCGCCCACCCCATTAATGCGCCGAAATTAAACGTGATGCCCAGGAAAAATTGCGGCCACCATGTCACACGCTTCATCAGTGGATAACTGACAATAAGGGGCAACGTCAAAATACCCAGCAATATCGCCACAAAGGGAAGCTGCACCAAAATGCCAAGACCCATCAACAACAACAAAGCCAGGAAACCCAGCGCCTGCTTAACACTGACCGTACCTGAGGCCAGAGGCCGCAGCTTCGTACGCGCTACCGCACGGTCGAAATCACGATCCCATAGATCGTTGATCACACATCCGGCCCCGCGCATGACAGCAGCCCCAACCCCGAACAGCACAAACACCCACGCATCATGAACATTCATGGTTGCCCAGCCGCCGGAACCAAGGGCAATCGTCCACCAGCCGGGCAATAGCAGCAGCCAAGTACCTATGGGACGATCAAGCCGCATCAGCACCGCAAACGGCTGCCACGAAGCCGGAAGACGCGCCAGCCATCCTTTGCTGTTGATATCGGTATGGGTCATAGTGTTATGTTAGTCCTTATGAGTAACGATCTTTCCAAATCGCCGCGCTTGTATGTTAGCGCGGATTTACAGCCCGGGGCCAGTGTGGTTCTGCCGGATCATCAGGCGCATTACCTGAAAAACGTCATGCGCGCAGAAACCGGATCATCGGTACGTCTGTTCAATGGCCGCGATGGCGAATGGCACGCCACCATCGAATCGATAGACAAGAAGAAGGCCGTGCTGGCATCGCAATCGCAGATACGCACACAACCCCCACCCCGCCGCCGGGTGCATCTGTTGTTCGCCCCCATCAAAAAGGCACGCATGGAATGGCTGATTGAAAAGGCTGTAGAACTGGGGGCCACCGATATACATCCCGTGATCACGAACCACACGGAAGTTCGTGACATTAACGCCGAACGCACGCGCGCCCAAATCATCGAGGCCTCCGAACAGTGTGAACGCCTTGATGTTCCGGTCTTACATGACATAATGTCACTAAAATCCAAACTGGGGGCATGGGATCCGAATATCCCCATCATGATGGGGCTGGAACGTGCAAATGCCTCCCTCTTAAAAACATCTGTCCCGGAAAATGGCCCTTTAGCCTTTCTGATTGGCCCCGAAGGGGGCTGGAGCCAGGAAGAGCGGGAATTACCCGGAAATCTGCCATTTTTGAAGCCTGTCTCTTTAGGCCCCGCTATACTGCGCGCCGAGACGGCCGCCGCCTACGTTCTGGTCACAGCGCACATATAATATATGTAAACGAAAAATGCTGTCGCCGGACCCCCACAAACCGGCCTACCCCCTTGCGCATATTAGGTTTTTAGGTGTATCAAGAGGCAGAAAATGGCCTTGGTTTAAGGCCTGTTGTAGAAGTTCAAACGTTCGCGATACTAAACACCATGAAAAAAGATAATATCTGGCTCTTTCTAGCCGCCCTGGCCGCTGCTGTGACGCTGTTTGGCGTCCCGTCATTTGCTGATGCAGGCATTCATCCTTACCAGTTAGGCTTCCAGGAAGCAGTGAGCCCTGTCGCAGAACGCATTCATGAATTCCATAATATGATGCTCTGGATCATTTCCGGCATTACACTCTTCGTTCTGGTTCTGCTTGTGATCGTGATCGTCCGTTTTAACGAGCGCGCAAACCCGACACCCAGCACCACAACACACAACGTACCCCTTGAAATCGTATGGACGGTTGTGCCCGTGCTGATCCTGATCATCGTCGCTGTACCCTCCCTGAAACTGCTGTATTTCACAGACCGCGTTGAAAATCCTGAACTGGTCGTGAATGTGACAGGCAACCAGTGGAACTGGGATTTCGAATATCCTGACTACGAAGGCCTGAGCTACAAATCCATCATGATCCCTTCCAAGGACATCGATACATCCAAAGGCCAGGTGCGCCTGCTGTCCGCTGATAACCCTATGGTGATCCCTGTAGATACGACCGTTCAATTCGTTGTCACCGCCAGCGATGTTCTGCACAGCTTTGCGGTGCCTGCATTCGGTATCAAGGTAGACGCCGTTCCCGGCCGCACCAACGAAACATGGACCAGAGTGACAAAGACCGGCACCTATTACGGTCAATGCTCTGAGCTTTGCGGTAAAGACCACGCCTTCATGCCTATCGAAGTACGCGTTGTACCGAAAGAAGATTTTGCCGCATGGGCCGAAGCTTCCAAAGCCAATCCAATTCCTTATGACGAATTTGCTGCTGGCCGCGGTCAAACCGCTGCTGCCGAATAGTCGGTGCCTAATTTTCTAAAGTAAGAGGACTAAGTTCTATGAACGCCGCACATACAGTTGATCACGCAGATCACCATCACGACCACAAGCCTCCGTTCTTTACCCGCTGGTTCATGTCCACGAACCATAAGGATATCGGAACGCTGTATATTGTTTTCTCAATCTTGGCCGGCCTGATCGGCGGTGCCTTCTCGATGATGATGCGCGCAGAACTGCAAAACCCAGGCCTGCAATTCGTTGATGGCGGCCAGATGTGGAACGTCTGGATCACAGCCCATGGCCTGATCATGGTGTTCTTCGTGGTGATGCCCGGCCTGATCGGCGGTTTTGGTAACTGGTTCGTGCCGATTATGATCGGTGCGCCGGATATGGCCTTCCCGCGCCTGAACAACATCTCTTTCTGGCTGACCGTCTCGGCTTTCTGCCTGTTGGTATCCTCGGTTTTCGTGGGTGCAGGCGCTGGTACCGGTTGGACCGTATATCCGCCGCTTTCCAGCTTTGTGGGACACCCGGGGGCATCCGTTGACCTTGCGATCTTCTCGCTGCACCTTGCGGGTGCCAGCTCGATCCTGGGCGCCGCCAACTTCATCGCCACTATTTTCAATATGCGTGCACCCGGCATGACTCTGCACAAAATGCCGCTGTTCGTCTGGGGCATGCTGGTGACAGCCTTCCTGTTGGTTCTGTCCCTGCCGGTTCTCGGTGGTGCCATTACCATGCTGCTGACCGACCGTAACTTCGGCACAGGTTTCTATGTTCCGGATAAGGGGGGCGACCCGATCCTGTACCAGCACCTGTTCTGGTTCTTCGGTCACCCTGAAGTGTACATTATGATTCTGCCGGCATTCGGCATCGTCAGCCAGATCATTGCGACATTCTCCAAGAAACCTGTGTTTGGTTATCTGGGCATGGCGTATGCGATGGTGGCTATCGGTGTCGTCGGTTTCGTCGTGTGGGCGCACCACATGTTCACCGTCGGTATGGATGTTAACACCCGTGCCTACTTCACGGCAGCTACCCTGATCATCGCGGTGCCGACAGGTGTCAAGATTTTCTCCTGGGTGGCAACGATGTGGGGGGGCTCCATCCGTTTCACCACACCAATGCTGTGGGCCATCGGCTTCATCTTCCTGTTCACCCTGGGTGGTGTAACAGGCGTGGTGCTGGCTAACGCCGGTCAGGACATCGCCCTGCATGATACCTACTACGTGGTAGCGCACTTCCACTATGTTCTGTCACTGGGTGCTGTGTTTGCCCTGTTTGCAGGCTTCTATTACTGGATCGGCAAAATGTCTGGCCGCCAGTATCCGGAACTCCTGGGCAAGCTGCACTTCTTCATCACCTTTATCGGTGTGAACCTGGTGTTCTTCCCGCAGCACTTCCTGGGCCTGGCCGGCATGCCACGCCGTTACCCCGATTATCAGGACGCGCTGCACGGTTGGAACGAGATTTCATCCTATGGTGCTTACCTGGCCGGTGCCGGAACATTGCTGTTCGTATTCATCGTGTTCTACACCCTGTTCTTTGGCCGCAAGGTTGACGGCAATTACTGGAACGTACAGCCACAAGTGATGACACTGGAATGGACGCTGCCGTCACCACCACCGTTCCACCAATTTGAAATCCAGCCGAAGATTAATTAATCGGCGACGAAACAAAAACCCCCGCACAGGATGGAAATCTGGCGGGGGTTTTTATTGTTTGAATTTCTAATGAAAATTACTGAGTTTAGGCGATACTCATACCTTCAACACGAAGTGTTGGAACCGCTCCCGCAGAGCGCAGGCGTCGTAAGTCGTTCGCTGCACTCATATTCATAAACATATCCTTGAGGTTGGCAGAGATAGAAGCATTCGCAACCGGACGACTATAATCAATACGCCCGTCCTTGATCCAGAAACCTGTTGCAGCACGGCTGTACTGACCACTGGTCAGGTCAATCCCCTGGCCCATCAGGCCTGTAACAAAAAGTCCATCCTTGATATCGGCAACCAGTTCATCAGGACTTAAAGCGCCCGGCTCGATCGTCAGGTTACTATCACCACGGATATGGGAAGCATTCTCAAGCCCGAGACGGCGCGCATACTCAAGGTTCATAAACCATGTTTTCAGCACGCCCTTTTCCACCACTGTCATGGGATTGGTCGCCATGCCGGAGCTGGAATAGCGGGTCGAACCGAAACCGCGCCGTAAATGGGGATTATCAAGAATGGTTATGGCCGGTGAAAATACAGCCCTGTCCATGGCATCTGTCAGGAATGACGTTTTCATATGCACACTGCGACCGTTAATAGCCGATGAGAAATGCCCCAGTAGTGAAACGCCTATATCCGGGTGGAACACCACCGGGAAATTACCGGCAATGGCCTTACCCGGATTAAGAGAGCGCACAGTTTGGATCCCGGCCTCATGCCCGATTTCTTCAGCATTCATCAAATCCGCATAATAAACGGCGCTGCTATGCTCTCCATTGACACGCTGATCTCCCCCCGCGCGCGCTATCACGGAAACCCCACGCGAGAAACCCGTACGTTCACTGGTAAATTCATTGCCTCGGCTATCAAGGGCAAGCGTAAGGGCCTTGTACCAGCTCACCGAGGCCCCTTTGGAGAGCGCGACACCCGGAACCGCTAGAGCCACCGCTTCCATGGCGCGCGCATCCTGAATTAATGAAGCCAGCGAAACGCGCGTACGATCAATCAGATCCAGCGAGCGATTATTTTTGACTTGGGAAATCTGTGATTGTTCTGGCGGACGGTCATAAACATTATCCGGCATGCGACGCACGGCAGAAGCCAGATCTACGACCGAATTTCTCAAATCTGAAACACTGCGTGAACTAAGCGTAATCGATTCCGATTTATCACCGATGCGCATCTGGAGATTAATCTCCATCGGCTTCGCCGTTTCAAGGCTTTCAACAACATCATTGCGTACTTTGGCTGATGTTGTTTGATGAGTGGAAAGCGATGCTTCGGCATAATCAGCACCTTCTGCCTTCATCAAATCCAGTGCCTGTTGCAATGTATCATGAATATTTTGAATTTCTTTGCGAGCCATAATTTTAAATCCTGTTCTGTAATATCGTCTGTTATTGCTTAGGAAGGCTGAGTGCCACCTACTTTAATACCGCGCATTTTCACGGTCGGCTGGCCTACGCCCACAGGAACACTCTGCCCGGATTTGCCACACATGCCCGTTGTGCCCAACACCAGATCGTTCCCCACCATTTCAACCTGACGCATCGAATCGGGTCCGTTGCCGGTCAGAACCGCGTTTTTAAGAGGCTCTGCCACTTTTCCATTCCGAATGCGGAACGCAAGCGTAGGCGCAAACACGTAATCACCGGAAACTGTATCAACCTGACCGCCTGCAAATTTTACGGCGTAAATACCGTCTTTCACGGAGGAAATAATTTCGGCAGGGTCGGATTTTCCGGAAGCCATATATGTCGTGGTCATACGTGTCATTGGCTGGCAATCATATTTTTCACGACGCCCGTTACCGGTTGGCGCCACACCCATAATGCGGGCACTGACAGAATCTTGCATAAAGCCTTTCAGCGTGCCGTTCTCGATCAGGATTGTTTTCTGCGTCGGCACACCTTCATCATCGAAATGCAAGCTACCGCGCTCATCGGCTATATTGCCTTGATCGATAATTGTCACGATGTCGGATGCCACTTTCTGCCCGACCATGCCTGCATAAACGGATGCGCCCTTGCGAGCGGCATCGCCCTCAAGGCCATGGCCGACTGATTCGTGCAGCATCACGGCGGCCCATCCGTTACCCAGTACGACAGGCAAATCATCACCCGATGGCGCAGGCATAGCGCGAAGGTTTGTAGTGGCTTGATGAAGCGCATCATCGACACAACTTTTCCAGGAGTGACCGGCAAATATATCGCTGAGAATCATGCGCTTGCCCACCGAAGCAAAACCTTGTTCCTTGCGGTCGCCCTCTTTCACAATCAAATTGACAGAGAATTGCGACATCGGGCGCACATCATCAAAGCGTTTGCCATCATGACGAATGATGGTCATCACATTCCATCCGGTCGCAATATTGGCAGATACCTGTATAACGCGCGGATCGGCGGCGCGGGCGTAAGCATCGACTTCTTCAAGGATCTTGATGCGATCGACATCGGAAACATCATCCAGAGGATTGTCCAGAGTATAAAGGCGTGACCCCGCCATATCAGAAGGAATCAGTACGCGCCCGGTGGAAGGCGAATAGTTGCGAATGGCTTTAGTTGCCGCCGCCAGTTTCTTAATGTTGGCTTCGCTTAAATCCGATGAATGCGCATAAGATGCGGATGCCCCCGAGATATAGCGGAAGCCAAATCCCTGATCCAGCGAGGGCGGCGTGCTGGCGACAAGGCGACCATCGGAAAATGAGGCTGATTTCCCCATCAGGCGCTGCAGGAATAATTCACCGCCATCAGCCTTGGATAAGGCTCTGGTGACAAGCTTGGTGACGCGATCCGGGTCCATTCCCGTATTGGCAAAGAAAAATTGGTCGGTAATGCTGCGCGCATCTGACATGCTCATATTCCCTGTTAAAATTGTTATTGCTTATGAAAAGCCTTAGCACAGCCGGGGCGTTTGTCAAAACATCAAAAATTTGCAGCCGCGAAAGAAATCCACTAAAACAGCCTCAAGGATTTTGTATGACTGACTTCACCCCCACGTACGATATTGCGAACCCACCTGCCACAGCTTATGAAAGCCGGATTGGCGATTATTGGGCTTTGCTCAAGCCCCGGGTCATGAGTCTTGTGGTTTTCAGCGGTTTTGCCGGTATGTGGGTGGCCCCTGGCTTCCGGGATACGCACCCGTTTTTAATATTAGTTGCCATAATAACACTCGCCTTGGGGGCGGGTGCCGCTGGTGCTATTAATATGTGGTATGACCGCGACATCGATCAGGTTATGAAACGTACTAAAAACCGCCCTGTGCCTGCCGGGCGCGTGGAACCCAGCGAAGCCTTAACCTTTGCCCTGTTCATGACCGTAGCCGCCGTCCTGACCATGGGTATAGCCCTGAACTGGGTGGCCGCCGGCATTCTGGCTTTTGCGACATTCTTCTATGCCGTCATTTACACGATATGGCTGAAACGCAGCACCCCACAGAATATTGTTATTGGTGGCGCTGCCGGTGCCTTCCCGCCGATGATCGGCTGGGCCTGCATCACCGGTGATGTGACCCTGCTGCCCCTTTTATTGTTCGCATTGATCTTCCTGTGGACACCGCCGCATTTCTGGGCGCTCTCGTTATTTGCCTGTGAGGATTATAAAAAGGCCGGTGTGCCGATGCTGCCCGCCGTTGCCGGTGAAAAAACCACCAAATGGCAAATGCTGCTTTACACCCTCATTCTCTTGCCTGTCACGGTGGCCCCCTCTATGCTGGGTTTGACCGGCTGGATCTACGGCATTTCAGCTTTCATCCTCAGTGGCTTTTTTGTCTTCACGGCAATCCGCGTGCTACAGGATAAAACATTGAAAAGCGCGCGCCTGATGTTTGGTTATTCGGTCTTCTACCTGTTTGCAATTTTTCTGGCTTTGATGATCGATGCCGCTTGATGAACTACATAAAAAGAAGCGTAAGAAGAATCTGATGATTCTCGCACTGGTACTGGGATGGTCACTGATGATCGCGGCAATCGCCATGGTCAAAATGGGAGGCAACTGATGATAACCATAAACTTGAATAATCAGATGCGTATTACACTTCCTTATCTTATCCCCCTTGTTCTCCTGCTACTGCTGATCGTGGCGTTACAGCCTGCGCGCGCTGAAGAAGCGACAACATCAACACCCTGCATGGCAAGCCCTGTGACGCTCTATGGCGCTGATCGTGCTGAATATAGCCAGGAATTCAAGGATTCCAGCGCTAAGTTGCAAAAGGATGCGGAAACTTACAAAGCGAAATCCACGCAAACCGCCGCTGAATACAAAGCTGATGCCGAAGAATACAAAACCGCCAGCAACGATACAGCGAACAAATATAAATCGGCTGGCGAGAAATACATGGCCGATTCCAAAGCCAAAGATGCTGAGTATAAATCAGCCGCCGCAAAGCATCAGGCCGACATGCAAACCGCACGCCAGAAATATCTTTCTAAGGGATGTCCGATGGCTGATAGCGGCAATAAAGTACAATAGGCGCTATCATGAACAGTCCCGGTGACCTGAAAGCCCGCAATCGACGCACGGGAATAATCGTGCTGGTTGCTGTCGTCGCCATGATCGGCTTGTCGTTCGCATCCGTCCCCCTCTATAATCTTTTCTGCAAGGTCACAGGCTTTGGCGGCACTACCATGACGGCTGAAAAAGCCCCGGATGTTATTATCGACCGTGACCTGACGATCCGTTTCAATACAAACACACATGCAGATCTGCCCTGGGAATTTAAATCCGGGGAAAAATATGTAAAAACAAAGGTGGGGCAGCAATCGCTCGTCACCTATACGGCTCGCAACTGGTCCAACCAGACTACCGGTGGCACCGCCGTATTTAATGTGACGCCGCCTAAGGCAGGAAAATATTTCCGTAAGATTGAATGTTTTTGTTTCCAGGAACAGATTATCGAGGCTGGCAAGACTGTCCATATGCCGGTTTTATTCTTCATTGATCCTGCTTTTGCCGAAGACGAAGATATGCAGGACGTTACGACCATCACCCTGTCCTATACTTTTTACTCTTTGGACAGCACCGCGCTTGAACGCGCAATGGAAGCCTTTTACAATCAACCAGATTCTGCTAAACAATCACCGGCAACATCTAACTAATCCTTTGTTTTGAGTAAGGAATATCATGTCTGACAAGATCGAATACGGCACTACGGGCAAACCCCACCCCTATCATATCGTCCGCCCGAGTATCTGGCCGCTGGTAGGCTCTGCCGCAGGCGCGATGCTGGCCGTCGGCGCTGTCATGTACATGCACAAAGTTTCGATCGGGGGCATTCCTGTACACTTCACCGGTATTGTCATCGGCCTGCTGGCTGTTCTGGCAGTCATGTTCTTCTGGTGGAAAGATATCATCCATGAATCTGTCGTAGAACGCGTTCACACCAAGATCGCCGAGATCGGCCTGCGTTACGGCATGGCCCTGTTCATCGCCTCTGAAGTGATGTTCTTCGTCGCTTTTTTCTGGGCATTCTTCGATGCCAGCCTGTATGCCGGCCAGGAAAACATGCCGGCGCGTCTGGAATACACACACGGCGTATGGCCGCCGCCGCAAATCCATGTTGTGCCGCCATTTGATCTGCCGTTCATGATGACCATGATCCTGCTCCTCTCCGGCTGCACCGTGACATGGGCGCACCATGCCATTCTGGAAGGTGATAACAAGAACGCGATCAAGGCGCTCGGTATCACTGTATTCCTGGGCTTCTCGTTCCTGTGCTTCCAGGTATACGAATATGCGCACGCGCATTTCGGTTTCACCGAAGGCGTATTCCCATCGACATTTTTTATGGCGACAGGTTTCCACGGTTTCCACGTCTTCGTAGGAACAATCTTCCTGTTCGTTTGTTGGCGCCGTGCCATTAAGGGTCACTTCACGCAAGACCGTCACTTCGGTTTCGAAGCGGCAGCATGGTACTGGCACTTCGTTGACGTTGTATGGCTGTTCCTGTTTATCGCCGTTTACTGGTGGGGCGGAACAATAGGTACGGGTACACCGCTGCCACACTAGGCCCTTACTAAGCCAAGAGGCTTTTCCATGAACTCATCAACACCCCTGCCGGATACAAACAGCATCCGGCAGGCTTTTGCCTGCAAATGCCCGCGCTGCGGCAAGGGGCCTTTATACAAGCAAGGCTTCATGAATATGGACCTGCGTGATGCCTGTCCCGAATGCGGGCTGGATTACACAAAGATCGATGCCGCTGATGGCCCGGCTGTCTTCCTGATTTTCATACTGGGCTTCCTGCTGGTACCGGCAGCTTTGCTGTTCGAGTATCTGGTGCACCCACCCCTATGGATTCATGCCGTGCTCTGGGGTGCGGTAGCACTGGGATCTACACTCGGTTCCTTAAAACCACTCAAGGCCTATATCATTTCACTGCAATGGAAACACCGGCCCAATGACTGGAAATAAGCGGGACTGGCAATGAGAATACAAAGACCCATTCCTTTTGGCGGCATATTATTTCTGCTGGCCTGTATCGTATTGCTGGGCAGCCTCGGCATCTGGCAGGTAAAACGCCTGCAGTGGAAAGAAACACTGATCGCCACCTATAATAAGGAATACACACGCGACCCGCTGGAAAACCCGTTTGATAGCGAAAGCCTGAAGGCCGTAGCATCAAAAGATCCCGCCATGGAATATGGCAGCGTACGCGGCCAATTTCATCATGACCTGGAAATTCTGATCGGTCCCCGCACGCAGGATGGCAAACCCGGCTATCACATCATCACGCCGCTATCGATTGCTGGCGGGAATGGCCGTGTACTCGTCAATCGTGGCTGGGTGCCGCTTGATAAAGCTGACCCCACCACACGGTTTGAAGGCCAGACAGAGGGTATGGTGACACTGACAGGCATGGCGCGTTTGCCGGACAGGCCCAATCCTTTCACCCCGGCGAACGACCCTACCAGCCACACCTGGTATAGCGTCAATCCGCAGGATATCGGATTAGCCGTTAACATGCCGGGCTTCCCTGACGTCGTTTTTTATGCGGAAACACAAGACCCGCCCCTGGAGGGACCCTGGCCGCAGATGATGGCTACACGCGTTCTGCCCCATAACAATCATCTGCAATATGCGATTTTCTGGTTCACTATGATGGTGATCTTCACAGTGTTACCATTGGGATACGCGTTCTATGAGCGCCCGGTGAAGGAAGAAGAATAACCATGGCTATCCTGTTTCGCCCTGTCTTTGATTACGACGAACGCGACTGGCTACCTGCCCTTAAAAAAGAACTGGCTGATTTCGATTTCCGCATCGCCCCTGATGTGGGCAACCCGGCTGACATTCATTATCTGGTGGGATGGAAATTATTTGAAGGCGACAAAACAGGATGGCCAAACCTGAAAGCCGTTCTGCCCTTAAGCACAGGCGTTGATCGCTTTATCGGCCATCCTGACTTTCCGCAACATGCCAAGCTCGTCCGCATGATTGAACCGGGCCTTAACCAAGGCATGGCGGAATATGTCGCAAGCTTTGTTTTGCGTTTCCACCGCGAACATGATCGCTGGCAACACGAACAGACACAGAAGAACTGGCAGCATGATATCCCGAAAATGGCGCACCAGAGGACGATTGGCTTCCTGGGTCTGGGTAATTTGGCACAAAGCTGCATCGATATGTTGAAACCCTTTGGTTTCCAGATACGCGGCTGGAGCCGCAGTGCCAAGACCATACCCGGTATAGAAACTTTCTACGGCCCGGAACAGCTCAAACCTTTCCTGAGTAAATGCGAAATACTGGTTTGCTTACTACCCCTTACCAAAGACACTGAGAATATCCTGAACCGCGATACCTTATCGACCCTGCCGCAAGGGGCTTGCCTGATCAACCCCGCACGCGGCAAGGAAGTCGTTGATGAAGACCTGATCAGCCTGCTGGATAGCGGCCATCTGCAATATGCCGCATTGGATGTCTTCCGCAAGGAGCCGCTGCCCGTCGATCACCCATTCTGGAACCACCCGAAGATTCATGTGACGCCGCATATCGCTGCGGTTACGATCCCGCAAACGGGCGCACAGTCATTGCGCCGTACAAT